>JAXXEN010000029.1:0-7895 GCA_037237765.1 Collinsella sp.
AACCCTGGACCTTGGGATTAAGAGTCCCCTGCTCTACCAACTGAGCTAACGACCCGATATCAACACGAAGCAAGAACTGGGGTGGGTAAAGGGACTCGAACCCTCGACCTACGGGACCACAACCCGTCGCTCTAGCCAACTGAGCTACACCCACCGTGTCCTGTGCGCTTCGCGCTCGACTATTATTGCAAGGAACGCCACGCGATGCAAGCCCCAATTTTCAAGAATTTTGAAAAGAGTTTTTCGAGCGCGTTTCGAGCAATTCCCACCGGTTCCATAGGAGTAAACTTGCCCCACTGCAAATCCTCGAAAGGACCGGCATGAAAGAACTCTCCAACCGCACGGCAACATTTACCGATTCGGTCATCCGCCGCATGACACGCATCTCCAATAAGTACGATGCCGTCAATCTCTCGCAGGGCTTCCCCGACTTCGATCCTCCGGCGCAGCTGCTCAACAGCCTGAGCACCATCGCCGCCGACCCCAAGCCGCTCTACCACCAGTACTCCATTACCTGGGGCTCCCAGGCCATGCGCGAGGCGCTCGCCGCCAAACAGGAGCACTTTATGGGCATGCCGATCGACCCCAACCAGAATATCGTGGTCACCTGCGGCTCCACCGAGGCCATGATGGCCGCCATGATGACGGTTACGAACCCCGGAGACAAGGTCGTCATCTTCTCGCCGTTCTACGAGAACTACGGCGCTGACACCATTCTCTCGGGTGCCGAGCCCATCTATGTACCGCTCAACCCGCCCACATTCGACTTTGACCGCGAGGCGCTCGAGGCTGCCTTCCGCGACAACGACCCCAAGGCCATCGTCCTGTGCAACCCTTCCAACCCCTGCGGCAAGGTCTTTACGCGCGAAGAGCTCACCTTTATCGCCGACCTGTGCAAAAAGTACGACGCGTACTGCATCACCGACGAAGTCTACGAGCACATCGTCTACGCGCCCCATGAGCACGTCTACATGGCCACGCTGCCCGGCATGTTCGAGCGAACCATCAGCTGCAGCTCGCTGTCTAAGACGTACTCCATCACCGGCTGGCGTCTGGGCTACACCATCGCCCCGGCCCAGATCACCGAGCGCATCAAGAAGGTCCACGACTTTCTCACCGTGGGTGCCGCCGCTCCCCTGCAGGAAGCCGTTGTCACCGCCCTCAACTTCGACGACAGCTATTACGATGAGGTCCTCGACCTCTACACCGCCAAACGCGACCTGTTCTGCCAGGGGCTCGATAGCATCGGTCTTGAGCATAACGTGCCGCAGGGCGCCTACTACGTCATGATGGACATCTCTGAGTTTGGCTATGACAGCGACCTCGAATTCTGCGAGGACCTCGCATCCAAGGTGGGCGTGGGCGCCGTGCCCGGCTCGAGCTTCTTCCGCGAGCCCGTCAACCATCTGATTCGTTTCCACTTTGCCAAGCGGGACGAGACGCTTAACGCGGCACTGGAGAACCTCAAGTCGCTACGTGATAAAATCAAGCCGCGCGGGTAAGGACGGCCCGGCAACTAAAGCAACCAAAGAAGCCCCGCACCGCCCGCCACGTTGCGAGGCTTCTTTTTATAGCGCTTTCTTAAATGGTTTAGAGCCCTATACTTTAGTCACGGAGCAACTCGTCCCAGAGAGAGGAATACTATGGCAGAACAGCAGCTTATCGGAGCGCTCGAGGCCGGCGGCACCAAGATGGTCTGCGCCACGGGCTATGCAGACGGTACGGTCCTGGAGCGTGAGCAGATCGCGACCACGACCCCGCAGGAGACCGTTGAGGCCGTCAATGCATGGTTTGCCGACAAGGGCATCGCCGCGCTGGGCATCGGCGCCTTTGGCCCCACCGCAGTCAACCCTGCCTCGCCCCAATACGGCAAGATCCTGGAGACGCCCAAAACGGCATGGCGCTACTTTGACCTGCTGGGCACTATCCAAAACGAGCTCAATATCCCCTGCGGCTACGACACCGACGTCAACGTCGCCTGCCTGGGCGAGGTCACCTTTGGTTGCGCCCAGGGCCTCACTGACGTTGTGTATCTGACCATCGGCACCGGCGTGGGCGCCGGCGTGCTCTCGGGCGGTAAGCTCGTACACGGCATGATGCATCCCGAGGCCGGCCACATCCTGGTCACGCGCGACCCGCGCGACACCATTGGCGAGCACAGCGCCTGCCCCTTCCACGACAATTGCCTCGAGGGTCTCATCGCCGGCCCCGGCGTTAAAAAGCGCTGGGATGGCAAGAGCGCCGGAGACATGGCCGATGACCCGGAGGCCATGGACCTGCTCGCAGGCTATCTGGCACAGGCGCTCATGACCTACACGCTGTGCTACGCGCCGCAAAAGATCATCATCGGTGGCGGCGTGGCCGACCACACCCCCATCGTGCCGCTCGCGCGCAAGAAGTGCGCCGAGATGCTCAACGGTTATATCGTCACGCCCGAGGTCAACGACATCGATACCTATATTGTCAACAACAGCCTTGAGGGCAAGCAGGGCATCATGGGCTGCCTGGCCCTGGGCGCGCAGGCGCTTCAGTAACAGACGCACCCACAGGGCGTGGCGCGCCCGGCAAATCCAACCTACGGAACGACGCCACCACGCCCTATATAAGCCCTCTAATAAAAAAGGCCGCCTAGCACCAAGCATACGTCCTAGGCGGCCTTTTTGGCACATATGAGCGATCGTAGTAGATATCGGAGCACAACGCCCGTTGCCGCTCCACAGCAGTCGATCATCACATCGGTGATCATGCCGGCGCGTCCCGGCACAAAGAGCTGAATCGTCTCGTCGATCGAAGGAATCAGCAGCAGGAACACCGCCGTGGGCAGCAGCACGTCAAAGGTGCGCCGGCCCTCAAAATCAAAGGCGTGCGTTGCCAAGATGCCGAGCACCATATACTCGGTAAAATGCGCGCACTTGCGAACAACAAAGTTGGTCACCCATTCATATGGAAGTCCCACGCCGTGCAGGAAACCGCGGATAGCTTCCATGACCGTTAGGCTCAGCGAGCCCGACCCCGAGCCGGGAACCAGCGAATTGCCCCAGATCAAGAGCGCCATCAGGCAGGTCACGACCGCCCATTTTCGATTGATCTTAACCATGCAGAAGTTATGCCTCCGCGCGGAGCGGCGCGAAGCTGGCGGTACCGCCCTCGATAACGCTCAGGTAGGCACGGCCCGTACGCTTGGCGGTAGAGGACTGCAGGCGCTCGATCTCCTCCTCGAGGATCTGATTGACGCGCTCGTGACGACGGTTTTCCATAATGCCGGCGGCAATAGCCTCGGCCCGCTCGATGCTCTCGCGCGAGATACGGGCAGTATCCTCGGGGAACACAGCGCTGTGACGGCCGACATAGGCGGGGGCAGCAGGCTGAGGGGCAGCGACGGGAGCGGGGGCTGCAACAGGAGCAGGCTCGTCAATCTCATCCAGAATCGCGGTGGCGGCGGCCCACATGTCCTCGTGGCCCGAGTAATCAGCCATGGGGACATCAACCTCGAGTGAGGCATCCGGAAGGTCGCCGGTGTCGATGCGATCTTGGGCATCAATCGATGCGGTGATGGCTGCAGGCTCATCGAGGTCATCGAGATCGATGTCCGCGGCACCGGAGATGATAGGCATGCTGGCGAGGTTTGCATTGTACGGCGCAGCCTCAGCCGCCTGCTGCTGGGCAGGAGCGCCCCACAGCGAGCTTTCGGCGGCACGGCGGGCGGCAACGGCCTCCTCGTCCGCAGTCATGGCTTCATCAACGTACGAATTGTCGGCAGAAGCGTTCGCGTCCGCCGAGGTAGCGCTGTAGGCGTTATTGGCTGCCGCGTTGGCGACGAGTGCCACGAAAGCCGCCGTGCTGCCCGCAGGGGCGGCCTGGGAGCCAGACACGGCGCGTGCCGCGGCGGCGATGTCGTCGCGATTGAAGGAGCCGGTCTGCCCGCCGTTGGTGAGCTCGTCGATGGCGACTTGATAGACGTCGCGCGAGTGTGCAGGGTCGCAGCTCACCGGCGAATCGTCGTCGAGCATACTGTCGATCATGGACCAAGCCTCGTCCTCGTCCATAGCGTCTGCGGCTCGAGCGATGGTAGGGACACCATCATCGGCATGACGGCGCTGGAACGCACCAGTCAGGCCGGAAAGGAATGCCGAGGTAGACTGCTCCGCCTGAGCCTGAGAAGCAGAAGCCGCAGCGTAAGGAGTCGCATCCTGCTGCTGAGCTGGAATCGAGGCGGTCTTGAACTCGCTTTGATGCTGATTGAGATTGGCGGCACCGCCCATGACATCGGGCTGGAACAGACGCTCTTCACGCTGCGCACGATACTCGGAGATACCCAGCGAGGCGGCATAGATACCCACGCCCGCCACCGCGCCCACGGCGAAGGGAACCGCACCCGCCACGACCGTCTCGTTCACAGACGAAAACGGCAGCGTCGCGGCATACATAACCACGGGAGCGGCAAGGCCGATCCCGCACGAAAGTCCGGCAAGGACTGCTCGTTGTGTTGCATCAGAAGAAGCCATGAGCTCTCCCCATCTTCCAGCACCCAAATCGCATCATTCAGTTGGCTGCGCGAGAGAAGATGAAGCGGGGCTATGCCCCAAAGCAACGGTATATGGTTCGTTTCATCTGCGTTTTCCGTCGCGAAGCTTTAAAGCTATTATGCGAAACCGCCCTGTCGATTGCAAGCGACGATGTCGGATTGAAACGGGAAACCTGCTGCTTGCCAGTCTTATGGTCAAAAAAGCGCGGAGCGGCGATATAGAAAAGGGCCGAGGCTCAAAGCCCCGACCCTTTATTGCATTGATGACTATCGCTGCGTGTGGATGACAACCTAGAACGTCTGCTCGTAGTCGCTGTGCTTTTTGGCCGAACGCACCAGGAACTCCTGGTTGGTGTTGGTGCCCTTAAGACCCTTGATAAACGACGCAGTTGCGCGCTCGGTGTTGTTCATGCCGGCAAGAATGCGACGCAGGCCAAAGACAAACGGACGCATCTGCTCGTCAACCAACAGGTCCTCGTTACGCGTACCGGAGGCAACGGGGTCGATAGCCGGGAAGATGCGGCGGTCGGCCAGGTCGCGGTCGAGCTTGAGCTCCATGTTGCCGGTGCCCTTGAACTCCTCAAAGATGACCTCGTCCATCTTGGAGCCGGTGTCGATGAGGGCAGAGGCCAGGATGGTGAGCGAGCCACCGTT
The DNA here is from genome assembly GCA_037237765.1 of Collinsella sp. GTDB lineage: Bacteria > Actinomycetota > Coriobacteriia > Coriobacteriales > Coriobacteriaceae > Collinsella. The sequence goes on from JAXXEN010000029.1 coordinate 5,180, forward strand.
CTCGATATTGCGGGCTGCGCCCAGGAAGCGCTTGGGCGGATACAGTGCCGCCGAATCGACGCCGCCCGAAAGGATGCGGCCTGAGGCGGGCGCCGCCAAGTTGTAGGCGCGGGCAAGACGCGTGATGGAGTCGAGCACCACCACGACATCGCCGCCCAGCTCCACGATGCGCTTGGCGCGCTCGATGACGAGCTCGGCCACGCGGGTGTGGTTGTCGGCGGGCATATCGAAGGTCGAGGCCACGACCTCGCCCTTAATGGAGCGCTGCATATCGGTGACCTCTTCGGGGCGCTCGTCGACGAGCAGGCAGATGAGGTGCACCTCGGGGTTGTTAATCGAGATAGACTGGCAGATCTTCTTGAGGATCGTGGTCTTGCCGGCCTTGGGCGGGGACACGATCAGGCCACGCTGACCCTTGCCGATCGGCGACACGATGTCGATGGCGCGACCGGTAATGGAGTCCTTGCCGTGCTCCATGCGCAGCGGCTCGTTGGGATAGACCGGGGTGAGGTCACCAAACTTGGGGCGGTTGCGAATCTGCTCGGGGTCTAGACCGTTGACGGTCGTGATTTTGGCGAGGCCGGCGCGCTTGTCGCCGCCGCGCGAAGGACGCAGCGAGCCCTCGATGACGTCGCCCGTGCGCAGGCGCGCGGAGCGGATGAGGTAGGCGGGCACGAAGGCGTCGTCGTTGGACTTCATGTAGCCATGGGCATGGATGATACCGGAGCTGTCCGGACGAATCTGCAGGATGCCCTTGATGTCGCGGAAGCCCTCGGCCTTCGCGGCGGTGACGTAGATCTCCTCGACGAGCTCGGCTTTCTTCTTGCCGGTCGTCTCGATCTCGAACTCCTTGGCCTTCTCGCGCAGCTCGGCGACCTTCATGGCCGCGAGCTCCTCGCGTGAAAGCGTGGGCTCGGTGGGAGCGGCATTACGCTCCTTGTTGCGCTGCTTGCGATCGCGCTGACGGTTGCGGCGGTCGTTGTTGCGCTCGTCCTTGCGCTCGTTGCGCTCGTCGTTACGCTTGTGCTGGCGACGGTTGGGGCGAGCGCCGTCTTCGGCCTCGGCGGGCGCGGCGCCATCGGTTGCGGCGGCGTCGGCATTGGCCGCAGCGGCGCCATTGGCCTCGGCGCCGGAATCGACCTGTGCTTTGACATCAGCCTGCTGCTCGGACGCCTTGGCCTTAGCGGACTTCTTACGACCGCGCTTGGGCTTCTCGGACGCAGACTGTTCGACGTCCTGGGGCTCGGCGGCATCAGTCGATGCATCGGCGGTCGTCTCGGCGGAATTCTCGGACGCACCCTCCTTGGCAGCCTTGGCCTTGGACGTGCGCTTAGCAGCAGTACGATGGCTGCGACCAGGACGGACGTCGGCGGACTCGACATCGGCGGGAGCGGCCTCGGAAGTCGTAGCATCCTGGACGGGCGCGTCGGCGGCGGTTGCAGACTCGGCGGTCGCCGCAGCATCCCGAGCGGCTGCAGCTGCGGCTGCGGCCTTCTCTGCCTCGACGAAGGCCTTGGGCTTGCGACCGCGACGGTGCGGGCGCAAAGCCGGATCGACAACGGGAACTTCGCTGGCCTCGACAGGCGCAGCGGGCTCAACAGGCGATGTGCCCTCCCCTGCCGCGGAACGGACCGAAGCCTCAGTGAGCTCGGGGGTTACCTGATCGGCAACCTGCTCGGCCTTAGCAGCCGTGCGACGGCGTGTGCGCGGTGCCGGCTTCTCGGTCGGCTGGTCGGCGACAGGGGTCTCGGTGGCGGCAGGCGTCTCGGGCACAGACGGAGCTGCAAGCTCGGTCAGAGCCGCGGCCTCGCGCTCGGCAGCACGACGGCGGGCGCGCACCACCTGAGCCTCGCTAATCTGCGCCAACGCACGTGCCTGCGCGACCTCATCGGAAATCGGCGCCGAGGAGTCAGCTGCAACGGTGCGCTTGGCGCGCGTCGTGCGAGTAGTACGGCGCTTGGGCTTGGTGACCTCCTCGCCGTCAGCAGCAGGCTTGGCCGTGCGGCGCGTACGCTTGGGCTTTGCCGGAGCAGCCTCCTCACCAGTTGCAGGCACGGCCTTCTCAGCCGTTGCAGCCTTAGGCGTCTCAGGAGCCGAGGTTTGCGCGGGCGCCGCGACCTGGTCCGACGCAACCGGTGCAGCGGGAGCGGCTTGCGTCGTCGTTATTTCGTTTTCTTGCTGTTGATCAGACACAGTGTTTGCTCAACTTTCTTTTCAAGCCCTGTGATCACATGCTCCCTGCATAAACCTTCAGGGCGGCTAAACAGTCTAGTTCCGTTCAAAACGACGGACATCATTGATCTGTATCGAGATGATTGCGTCATATACGCAGCGTTAGTGTAACACAACCGCCGCCACCTGCAACTTAGTCATTGAGGACGTTCTTAAACGACTAGTCAAAAGGGACACTCTTTGGTTTAACACCCACAAATCTGACTGCCTCCGCTAAAACTATGGCGGTTTACTACGATGAATCGCTCAACCGCGACCACTCCGAAACTTGTTGAACTAAAACCGCAGGTAGATGCCTTGCACTTTTTAGCGAAAAGCCGGCGTGTTTGGAATATCTCAATTCATCGTAGTAAACCGGCATAGTTTCGTATTTCCAGCAGTTCCAAATTCGTCAATACGTCGGCGTTTGCAAAAAGCCCGACCTCCGTGTGAACTGCGTCCCAAATCTTGGACGCCCTAAATAGCGACTAGGCCGCGAGGGCCT
>JAXXEN010000018.1:0-58979 GCA_037237765.1 Collinsella sp.
GGACGCCGCCCTCTCAAGGCGGAGATCACCAGTTCGAATCTGGTACGGGCTACCACTTCTTTTCTGCTGAGGCTTATGGCCCGTTCGTCTAGCGGTTTAGGACGCCGCCCTCTCAAGGCGGAGATCACCAGTTCGAATCTGGTACGGGCTACCACGCATTTGATACCCGGGCTTCCCATGGAAGGCCGGGTTTTTTATTTTCAAACAACCGTCTGCAATTCCCGTTTGAACCAGAGCTTTGCGTTCTGTCTATGGTCCTTGCGGGTACAATATCCAAGAAATTTTGACTGTTAGAAGGAGTCTCATGACGGAGTCCTCTCAGCATACGTCTAAGCCCCAGGTCGAGGTTGAGGCCTCGGGCGGAGATGACAATAAGAGCGCACGCCGCGGCGCCATCTTTATCGGCGTCGTGCTGGTGGGTTATATCGTCTATCTGGTGGTAACCGGGCAGATGGGGCAGTTCTGGGCCGCAATGTCGAGCGTCCAGGCGCCATGGCTCGTTGTCGCGTGTCTTTGCATGTTCATGTATCTGTTCTTTGGCATTGTGGCCTATGCGATCGCCGTCTGGCTCGACCCATATTCACCCGTCGGCATCCGCGACCTGATTTCGGTCGAGGCGAGCGGCATCTTCTTTGGCAACCTGACGCCCATGATGATGGGCTCGACTCCCGCCCAGATCTACCGCCTGACCAAGGCGGGCCAAAATGTCGGCGAGGCTGGTGCCACGCAGTTCACGCGCTTTATCGTGTATCAGTTTGGCCTCGTTGCCTGGGGCGCTATCCTACTGCTTGCTCGCATGCCGTTTTTTGCCGAGCACTATGGCGACATGACGCTGCTGTGTGTCTTTAGCTTTGGTGGGCACTGCTGCATCTTGCTGGGCATCTTCGCCGTCGCGCTCATGCCTAAGACCGTCACGCGCGTCGCCCATTGCATCATCAATTGGCTTGAGCGCATTGGTGTCTCGGCCACTAAGATCGAGGGATGGCGCACGTTTGTCGATGGCGAGATCTACTCCTTCTCCGAGAAGTTCAAGCTTTCAGCCGGACATTTTTCTTCCATGCTGCTCACCGTGTTTATCACCATGCTGCAGCTCGCGTTTTTCTATCTGGTGCCGTATTTCCTGATGCTTGCCTTTGGCCACCACGAGGTCGACTTTTTCTCGGTCATGGCCGCGAGCGCCTTTGTCCAGCTGCTGAGCTCTGCGGTTCCCTTGCCCGGTGGAACTGGTGGCGCTGAGGGCGGCTTTGCATTGTTCTTGGGTCATTTCTTCGGTTCGGCATCGACCGCCGGCTATCTGCTGTGGCGCCTCATTACGTTTATTGCACCGACCATTTTGGCTGCGCCCCTGCTGGGGCTTAAGAGCGCTCACAACGAGAGCATCCATGCGCGCTGGGATCGTGTGATGCGCAAGCTCGGCCGCGCGTCTCAGACGCCCTCTGCGCCCACTAAGCCGCACCCCGCGAATGCTGTTACCGTTGATCCCAAGAAGCAGGCTCAGAAGGCTTCTGGGACCGCTAAGCCGGCTCATAAAGCCTATGTGCGCCAGACAGGCGACGGTATTCGCGTATCTCCGTCGGCACTCAATAAGAAGAAGCACCCTAAGTCGCAGTAGGGCAGTCGTGCGTTCTTCATGATGCGGGGCATATTTGTGCTGTATGGGGGATAATCCTCTTACGTAGATTATCTCTCATCTGTTGATGAATGCTCGCATATCGAAGGGACATGCCCATGGCAACCAGCAAACCGCGTCTTGACCGCCGCATCGTTCGCAGCCGTAATGCCATCCTTTCCGCTTTCGAGCGCCTGCTCATGGAAAAGCCGCTGGCAGACATTACGGTGAGTGCCATCGCGCGCGAGGCCAATGTCGACCGCAAGACCTTTTACGTTCACTTTGGTACGGTTGACGGCCTGCTCGATGCCATTGCCGTCGATGTGGTGGAGATGATTGTCGACTCGGTCGAGAAAACGCTTGCTTCCATGGACGGCGACACCAATGAGCGCGCCCTTGGCGCGGCGGCGACCTTCTTTAAAACCGTTAATGAGGCGCTGTGCAACAACTTAGTGCTCAATCGTCAGCTGATCGAGAATATTCCGCTCGATGATTTCATGGCTCGTCTTCGTGCGCCGCTCGAACATGAGATTGCCGAGCGCGATCTGCTGCCCCAAGGTCTCAAGGACGAGATGTTCGACTATTATCTGGCGTTTTTGCTGTCGGGTATTATCGGTATCTATCGCACGTGGGCACTGTCTGACGGCTCGGTTCCTATCGAGCGCGTCTCTGAGGTCGCCAACGACCTGACTCTTAATGGCCTGTCGAGTCTGGAATCTCGCTTGGAATAGCATTGATAATTCAACAACTTAAAGAAGTTGCGGTGGAATAGGGATCGTTTTGGCTATTGGTAGGCCGTTCTGGTCCCTATTTCACCGCAACTTAGTAAAACTGTTTTGATGGTAAGGCGGAGCAGCCTCGAAGATGAGCCTCGAGACTGCTCCGCTTCATTTCTGAGCGTTTGTCGTGTAGGGCAGCATTAATCGCCGTTTTTGAGTATGCGGCCCTGTTTTTCGAACTTGTGCATGTCGCTATCGGCCATGCCCTGCGACTTGTCCTCGTGACGCTTGGCGTATAACGGATCGTCGGAGTCGTTCCAGATGCGGTCGGCGACAGGTGACCATGCCTCGGCGGCAGCCTGGGTCTTTTCGCGCAGCTGCTCGGGTGACTCCTTCTCGATGAGATCGGTGCTCATTGCGCCACTCTCGGCGACCAGTTTGGGCAGCACGTCGGGATTCTCGAGCATGGGGCATGGTTTGAGGTAGTTGTCGTTAAACGGCATGTTCTCGTAGTACTTCATAAAGAGGGGAGAGCGCAGCGCGTCGAGTAAGCTCACATCGTGGATGTTGGCGTTTGAGTAGTGGATGAACACGCACGGCTCCACGTCTCCGGCGGCGTTGATGTGCAGGTAGCGGCGGCCGCCGGCGATACATCCGCCTACAAACTCGCCGTCGTTTTGGAAGTCGAGCGTAAACAACGGCTTCTTCTCACGCATTTCGCGGATAAAGTGATACATGTGCTCGCGCTGCTCGGGCGTGGGCATGAGCTCGGGGGTTGCGTTGCGGCCAACCGGCATAAAGTGGAAGTACCAGCAGAAGAGTGCTCCCTCGCCGATCATCCAGTCCATGTTCTCCTCGGTTGCTACCGTATCGGCATTGGCGCTGGTCCAACAGGTGGAGATACCAAACGGCAAGTCGCGCTCGCGCAGGAGTTTCATGGCGTGCTCGATCTTTGCGTAGGTACCCTCGCCGCGACGGGCGTCGGTGGTGTGCTCATTGCCCTCGGCGCTGATGGCGGGGACAAAATTACCTACGCGAATCATATCGTCGCAGAAGGCCTCGTCGATCAGCGTGGAGTTGGTAAAGCAGAGAAACACGCAGTCCTGATGTTTTTCGCAAATTCTGATCAGGTCGTGCTTGCGGACGAGCGGCTCGCCGCCGGTATAGATGTAGATATGCGTACCGAGCTCTTTGCCCTGCGTAACGATAGAGTCGATGTCTTCGAACGAGAGATTCTGCTTGTAGCCGTACTCGGCGGCCCAGCAGCCCGTGCAATGCAGGTTGCAGGCGCTCGTGGGATCGAGCAGGATGGCCCACGGAACGTTGCACTGGTACTTTTCGCGGTTCTTTTCCTGCTCTGGCCAAGCAAGCAGGTTGGCGTCGACAATGAGGGTCTTAAGCAGTTTGGTTCGCATCTGGGGATTAAGGCTGAACACATGCATGATCAGGTCATACCAATTGCCGCGGCTCTTGATGACATTGGTGAATGCCTCTCGCTGTACAGGAAATACGCGATTGGGGACCAGCTTGTTCACGAGGTCCATGATTTTGTCGATGTTTTCTTGCGGGTTGTCGTCGAGATAATCGATGAGCTTGTTAAGCGCTGCACGCTCTGCTGACTGTGTAAGCGACATGGGTATATCCTTTCACGTGTGCTTAATGTGTGATAATACCCACTTGTAGATTAAACGAAGTCTAAAGATTTGGAATGTGTCTATTCAACGAATCAATTTAATTTGGGGTGAAGCGTTATACGCCGACACCTTCTAAGTTGCGGTGAAATAGTGTCAGATGGGGATGCGGACGATTTCTTGGGCCGCGCCTAGGCGTATCCAATGGAATCCTCCGATGCGCCTTCGCACGCTCGCATGACCTCGATACCATGCGATCGTGCGAACTCGACGAGCTCTGCGTTGCGGGCGTTTATGGTGCCGAAGGCGGCGGGGCACACGATAAGACGCGCGCAGTGGACGAGGAGCTCTTTGGCGCGGGCTATGGTTTTATCCCCGATCGGCTCGAAGGCGCGCTCGGCCACGCATTCCGTCGCCAGGTCGCGCGCAAGCTCGCAGTCGATGTCCCCTTCGTGCAGAACGCCCGCGTAGAACGCCTTGCCCTGCCGGATTAGCTGGCGAAACACAGCTGATCCCGTACCTGCGCCGGCGATGACGAACGTGTGCGCATCGCCGTGTGGGCGCCCAATTTCCACGCTGCCGAAGCGTTCGTTGAAGGTGCCATGTTGAAGGCCGTACAGCTCGCCAATCGTCTCGCGCGTGAATATGTCCTCGGGTGCGCCGGAGCGGAAGACCCGACCATCCTTCACGCAAATCACCTTGTCGGCGCTTTTCTGCGCGAGCTCGAGTTCGTGGATGGACATGATGACAGCCACATTCCGCGATTTCGCAAGGTGACGAAGTATTCGCAGCAGGTCGATCTGGTAGCGGATATCGAGATACGACGTGGGCTCGTCGAGCACGAGCACACGCGGATCCTGCGCGATGGCGCGTGCGAGCATGACGCGCTGGCGTTGCCCGTCGCTTATCTGCATGAAATCGCGCTCGGCGAGCTCTTCCACATGTGCGGTTTTCATGGCCTCGTCGACCCGACTGTGGTCGTCAGGCGAGAGTGTGCCCATTCGCCCGGTGTAGGGATGCCTTCCCGCCTCTACGATATCGCGGCAGGTGAGGAGCTCGGTCCGGGGGCGATCTGTCAGCATAACGGCAAGGTTCCTTGCGAACTCCGCCGTCTTCCATCGGGAAATCTCTCGCCCGTCGAGCTCGACCGCGCCGGCAAGCGGTGCCAGATGGCGCGTGATGGTTTTCAAGATGGTCGACTTGCCCGAGCCGTTCGGCCCGATGAGCGCCACGACGTCGCCCGCGCGAACCTCCAGATCGACGCCTTCGACTACGACCTTCTTGTCGTAGCCCGCCGACAGGTCGCTTATGCGGAAAAGCGGCGCTCCGTCAGCCTGCGTTTCGACCGGGGTTTCGAGGTTCGACTCCCCTCCGAGCGTTTTGGGCTGCGGCACGAATTTCCCCATCTACCTCACCCGCTTCTTCAACATGAGTGCGATAACCACCGGCGCGCCGAAGATGGCGGTGACGGCGCTGATGGAAAGCTCGACGGGGGAGAACAGCGTGCGCGCGATCAAATCGCAGCCCGCGCAGAAGATGGCGCCTCCCAAGAAGCACGCAGGAATCACGCGGATGGGCTTCGATGACTTCAGCGCCGACTTAACGAGATGCGGAACCGCGATGCCTACGAACGACACCGGACCAGCGAACGCGGTCACGCAGGCGGAGAGCATGCTCGCTAGAAGGACGAGCACCACGCAGAAGCGTGCGACGTTCACGCCGACGCTTTTTGCGTAGGCTTCTCCCAGCTGGAAGGCGGAAAGGGGCTTCGATATCGCGAATACGCATGCGCTCACGGTGATCACCACGACCGCGATGACCGCGACGTCGTCCCAGCTCGAACCCGAGAAGCTACCCAAAGACCAGTTGTGCAGGTTCACGATGGACTGGTCGTCGGCGAAGGCGATGAGGAAGTTCGTCGCCGCCGAGCAGATGTATCCCACCATGACGCCCGCCACGATGAGCATGGCCATGGAACTTATGCGCCGTGCGATGAGGAGCACGAAGCCGATGGTGATAAGCGAGCCCAGAAACGCTGCGGCCACTATGGCCGGCGAGGACATGGCCTGGTTTGCGCCCAAAAGCACGATCATCGTAAGCGCGACGACGAACTTTGCGCCCGAGGAGACGCCCAAGATGAACGGGTCGGCGATGGGGTTGTTGAAAAACGTCTGCAGCAGGAACCCGGAGAGCGAAAGTGCCCCGCCGAGAAGCACGGCTGAAAGCACGCGCGGCAGGCGAATCTCCCAGATGACTTGGCTTTCCATGGAATTGGCCGCGCCGCCCGAAAGGATGCCGGGGATGTGGTCTGCGGGCACGAGCACGCTCCCGATGCACAGGTTGGCCCCGACGAGCACGATGAGGACAACAGCGAGCAGCGCCGTCACGACGCGACACCGCGCGGCGCGTCCCGATTCGTCGTATGTCATGGAAAGCCGGTTTCTCATGACGCTAGCCAAGCTTCCTCAGATAATGGAAGTCGCTCGCGTCATCGCCGGTGAACGCCCCGTGCAGCTCGTCGATAATGTCGGCGGTAGAAGTCATCTGCTGGTACATGTCGGCGCTTGTGACCCAGACGTTGCCGTTCTTTACAGCTTTGAACTGCGACAATAGCGCGTTTTTGCCTACGAAGTCTTTCAAGGTGGCAACCGATTCGTCGATGGTGCCGTTGTAGACGATGATGTCGGCATCCTTCGTCGTCGCGTAGAAGCGCTCCATTTCGAGCGTTACTGACGAACCTGACGTCGACGCCGTCTGCGCGTCATCGAGCGCGTAGTTGCCGCCTGCAAGCTCGATCATCTGCGCCACGTAGTCGCCCGCCCGCCGCGTGACGGCGGCCCCGTTCGAGTTAATGTAGAAATACGCCACGGTTTTACCTGACGACGCGAGCCTCGACGTTTGCTCGACGCGGGCCTTCTGCTCGTTGAACAGGTGCGCGGCTTCGTCTTCCTTGTCGAACAGGACGCCGAAAAGCTTAATCCACTCGACGCGCCCGAGTGCTTCGGGCTCGCTCGACGACTGTTCGGTGAGCACGACGAGCCCGAGCTTCTGCAGCTTTTCCTTCACATCGGGCGTGTGGTTGATCATGGTGTTCTCGATGGCGAGCGTGCAGCCCGAGGCCGATATTCGCTCGTAGTCGGGCGCGCTGTACTTGCCGCCGTAGGCGATCGCCCCACTTTCGAGCGCGCTTTTGAAGCCCGCGACCGAGCAATCGTTAGCCTTCGTGCCCGACATGATGATATTGTCGTTTGCATCGAGCGCGTCGACCAGACACATCGTCGCCGACGACACGAGGTACACCTTGTCGGCGGGGCGCCTTATGACCGCGATGTCGGAGCTCAACCCATCAGGTACCTTCGCATCTTGCGGCACCACGAGGAAGCGCTCCCCGTTCGAAACGCAGATAAGCCGCAGGCCGCCTTCGAACTCGTCGACAGTGAAGTGCTTGGCGTATTCAAGCTGAAGCGCCCCCGTCGGCTCCCAGCCGCAGCCCAAATCGGCGTTGTGGAAGTCAGCCGCGGCGCTTGAAGCCGTTCCCGCAGGGGAGCCGCCGCTTGCATCGTCGCCCGTTTTCTCCTTCATGGTGGATGAGTCGAAGTGGAGCGTGTATTCGATGGTGTGCGGCGTCGACATGGCGACGGTCTCGGCCGACACGGCGATGTCCTCGTCGAGCGTGACGGGTATCTCGAACGTGGAGTTGCCGCCGTCGTTTACGGGCGCGTAGTCCACGCCGTCGACGGTCATCTTGTCGTAGTTCGAACTCGACCAGGTGATGGTCGCGGTGTAGGTGTCGCCAGCCTTCACAATTTTGGTGGGTGAGGCGATACTTGCGCGCCCTGACCCGCCGGAAAGCGAGACACTCACAGTGTATTCCTGAGAGCCTGCCATATCACCGGTCGCGTTCGGGCTCGCACTGCACCCCGCGAAGGGAAGCGCGAGCAGGGCGACGAGAACGCAGGCGATCGCGCGCGCCGCGATGCTGCGGCGCTTCCTGCTTTCCCCCTTGGGAAGAATCGACCGCATGGCGTTACTTCAGTGCGTCGGCGCGCAGATCGACGCCGACGGATTCGAACACGAGCGTGCGGTCGTACCACCGCTCCCTTTTAATGCTCCACGCGGCGCAGTCGGTGTCCTCGTCGAGCGCTTCAACGGGCACGTCGTAGGTGTACTTGCCTTCCGCGTTTTCCACATAGGGGATGAAGTCGGCCTCGCTCGCGGCGGCAGCCTCGTCGCCCGTGCCCATGAAGAGCTTGCCGTAGCCCGTGCCGGAAAGCGTCATCACGCAGTGCATGGAGCCGTTTTCCACGATGAGCTGGGCGTCCACAATCCTGAACATGCTTGAGCTGGAATCTACGGTGATCGGATAGGTGCCGTCGGCCACCTTGTCGGCGGTGATGGGGGCAGCGCTTGCGCCCTCGGGTGCATCGGCCACCTGTTCGGTCTTTTCCTGGGAATCGGCATCGCTTGCCTTTGCGCTGTCGCTTGAATTTCCGGCGCAGCCGGCGAGCGAGAACGCGAGAAGCGCCGCCGACAGGGCGAAGACGAGGGTTTTCTTCAACAAGGAGGGGTTCCTTTCAATCGGTTCGACTTCCCGCGCCGTGCGGTAGGCGGGCGGGACGCGAGTGCAACGGGCATGCGCCGTCGGTCGGGGAAGGCGCATGCCCGTTGCACGGGGACGCGACCGGCGCCCCCGTGCGCGGCGAGTTTACAGCTTGGCGATGGCGTCGTCCACGTGCGAGACGTAGATGTCGTCGACCGCGACGTTCTGTCCCAGACCCTGGAGCAGGCACGTCACTTCGAAGCCGGCGGCCACGAACTTCGCAGCCCAGCTGTCGGGGTCGGTCTCGTCTGCCATGTCGTTGTTCGCGTGGTCGCCCGCGACCACCATGAACGGCGCGAGCACGGCCTTCTTGTAGCCTGCGGCGCTCGCGGCGGCGATAACATCCTCGCAGGTCGGTTCAGCCTCGACGGTGCCGACGAAGAACTGCGTCAAGCCCTCGTTCTTGAACACTTCCTGCATCTTGGCATAGTCGGCGTTGGAATCGGCTTCGGTGCCGTGACCCATGAGGCACAGCGCCGTCTTGCCGTCGTCGAAGGACGCCATGTTCTCCTTAATGGCTGCGGCCACCTTCTTGTAGTCGTCGTCGGAGGTGAGCAGCGGGTCGCCGAGCGAGATCTTGTCGAACTTGTCGGCGTACTTGTCGAGCTCGTCTTTCACGTCGGTGTATTCCAGGCCACCCATGAGATGCGTCGGCTGCACGACGATTTCCTTCACGCCGTCTTCCACGCAGCGGTCGAGCGCCTCGGTCATGTTGTCGATCGTGATGCCGTCGCGCTTCTTCAGCTTGTCGATGATGATCTGCGCGGTGAAGGCGCGGCGGATGTCGTAGTCCTGCCAGTACTTCTCGCGGATAGCGTCTTCGATGGCGCCGATGGTGATGTGGCGCGAGTCGTTGTAGCTCGTGCCGAAGCTCGTGACGAGGATGACCGGCTTTACGGCCTTCTCCTTTTCACTCGATTTCTCGGAACTCGCGGAGGTGTTGGAGCAGCCCGCGAGCGCGACTCCGGCGAGCGCGAAGGCTCCGGTTGCTGCGGCGCCCATGAAGCCGCGGCGTGACATCTGGTCGGACATGGTTTTTCCTTTCCTCGGTTTGCCGGTCCCCCGGCGACAGTTGCTTGTCGGCACAAGCGAAAGAAAAGCGCGCCCCTCGGGGTTCACAAGGAGCTAACGCCACGGCGATGCCGTGAGGAAAAGGCGAAGCAGTCTGGCTTGGGGCGCGAGGCGGTTCGCCCGCGCGTCCTATACAGTAATGTCCCTTGCCCAGGATTCCCACCTGGTTCCCTCCGCAAGCCAGCGCGGGCTGTGCGGGCGCCGCGCCGGTCATTTCCTTTTATCCGATTGTCATATGCTCGTTGCCGTATCTTTTACTATGATAGTGGGCACTTGTGAACGTGTCAAAGCCAGGGCGGGCGGCATTGCGCCTCCTGCCTGCGTATTTGCGCCGATTGCCGCCGCAGGCGCCGTGTTTTGCCCGCTGCGCGAATGGCGGCGTAAACGGTTGCGATGAGAAACGGGAAGGGAAGGCTCGGATGATTCATATCGTTGGCGCAGGCTCGGGCGCCGCCGACCTTATCACGCTGCGCGGGGCGCGCCTTCTGCGCGCAGCCGACGTGGTCGTTTGGGCGGGAAGCCTTGTGAACCCTGAGCTGCTCGCTGAGTGCAAGGAATCCTGCATCGTCTACGACAGCGCGCACATGACCTTGGAGGAAGTGCTCGACGTGATGTGCCCGGCAGATGCGCGGGGCGAGGAAGTGGTGCGCCTGCACACGGGTGACCCGTGCCTGTACGGCGCCATCCAGGAGCAGATGGACGCGCTCGACGCGCGCGGCGTGGACTACGAGGTGGTGCCCGGCGTGTCGAGCTTTTGCGGTGCCGCGGCGGCGCTTCGCCAGGAATACACGCTGCCGGGAATCAGCCAGTCGGTCGTGATCACGCGGCTTTCCGGACGTACCCCCATGCCCGCGGGCGAGGGCATGCGCACCATGGCGGAAAGTGGCTCGACTATGGTCATCTTCCTGAGCTCGGGTATGCTCGCCGAGCTTTCCGCCGAGCTTTTGGCCGCGGGCCGCAGCTCCGACGAGCCGGCGGCGCTCGTGTACAAGGCGACCTGGCCTGAGGAGCGCGTGGTGCGATGCACAGTGGGCACGCTCGCCGATGCGGGCGCGCGAGAGGGCATCGACCGCACGGCGCTCGTGGTGGTGGGCCGCGTGCTCGGAGCTCGCGGCGGGCTTGCGCACAACGGCGCGCAAGCGGAGTCGTACGAGCGCAGCAAGCTTTACGACCCTTCGTTTGCCACGGGGTATCGGAAGGCGAGCAGCTAGCGTGGCCTTCGAGCATTACATATATACCGGGACGACCCGCCTGCGCTGCGGCTACACCACGGGGAGCTGCGCCGCGCTCGCGGCGAAGGCAGCCTGCGAGATGCTCTTGTCACGAAAGCCCGTCGGCCTCGTGTCGATCGTCACCCCCGGCGGGCTGCCCGTCGAGGCTAACGTGGTCGACGCATACATCGGCGAGGGGTGCGCCCAGTGCGCCGTGCGAAAGGACGCAGGCGACGATGCCGATGTGACCGACGGCGTGCTCGTGTACGCGCGCGTGGAACATGCGGGGTCGGGCACGGGTGCTGCGGGCGGCAAGGACGTGCCCGCGCGCGAATCGGAAGTTTCCGTCGATGGCGGCGTGGGCGTGGGGCGCGTGACGTTGCCCGGGCTCGAGCAGCCGGTGGGGGCGGCCGCCATCAACGCGACGCCGCGCGCGATGATCACTTCGGCGGTGCGCGAGGTGTGCGCCGCGCACGGCTTTTCTGGAAATATTGCTGTGACGATTTCGGTACCCGAGGGTGTTGCCCTTGCCGAAAAGACCTTCAACCCGCACCTGGGGATAAAGGACGGCATCTCCATCCTGGGCACGACGGGCATCGTCGAGCCGCGCAGCCTCGCTGCCTTGCGCGACAGTATCGAACTCGAGATCCGGCAACATGCGGCTATGGGGCGGCGCGGAGTCGTGCTCACGCCCGGCAACTACGGCGCGCAGTTCATCTCGGGGCATTTTCATCTAAACGGTGCGCCGGTGGTCTTCATCTCCAACTTTGTGGGCGATGCGATTGATTGCTGCGTTCGCGAGGGATTCACCAATGTCCTTCTTGTGGGACACATCGGCAAGCTGGTGAAGGTCGCTGGCGGCATCATGGACACCCATTCGCGTACCGCCGACTGCCGCGCGGAGATTCTGGCCGCCCACGCGGCCTTGGCCGGCGCGGGCGCGAAGACCGTGCGCGAGATCATGTCGTCGGTCACGACCACGGCGGCGCTCGAGGTAATCGAGGCCGCCGGCGTGGGGGACGCTGCGCGCGCCTCGCTCGCTGCGGCAATCGAGGACAGGTTGCGCCGCCGCGCGGCGGGCGCATGCGACATCGCCGCGGTCGTGTTCGACGCCGAGCGCCGCGAGCTTTTCCGCACGTCGGGCGCCGATGCAGTTATCGGGGAATTGGGGGCGACGTATGAATAAAGGTGTTCTGTACGGAGTGCGCCGCGCAATCGGCTGGCCGGGGACGAAGGTGGTCATGAAGGTGCGCCGCTCGCTTGCGGACACGAAGCGCATCCTTCGCGAGGAGGGCACCTTCGACGGTGCCGAGCTCGTAGAGGACTGTGGGCTTCCGGGCGAGCGCGTGTACCGCTTGCTCGACGATGTACCCGATCGGGGCAGCTACTTCTCGACAATGGTGGTGCGCTAGATGAGGGTTTCCTGCATAGCGTTCACTGAGAGGGGGTATGCGTTGGCGGAGCGCACCGCACGTGCGCTTTCCGATTGCGCGCAGACAGGTGAAGATGACCCTGGCTGGGACGTTTCCGTTTCGCGCGGGTTCGGCGAGGGGAAGGCCGACCTGCGCGCATGGACGGCGCTCGCGTGGGAAGCGTCGGACGCGCTTCTGTTCGTGGGCGCGGCGGGCATCGCCGTGCGGGCGATCGCGCCGCATGTCGCCTCGAAGGCAACCGATTCTGCGGTTGTGGTGATTGACGAGGTGGGGCGCTTTGCCGTCCCGCTTTTGTCGGGGCATTTGGGCGGTGCGAACGAGCTTGCGCAAACTGTGGCACGCGCGGCAGGGGCCATCCCCGTCATCACCACGGCGACCGACGTCCGCGGCGTGTGGGCGGTGGATACGTGGGCGCGCCGTGCGGGGCTCGCCGTTTCGAATCCCGAGGCCATCAAGCGAGTGTCGGCGCGGCTGCTTTCGGGCGGGCGCGTGGCGCTCTATTCCGACATGCCGATTTCGGGACAGCCGCCTGAGGGGGTTGACATTGCGTCCGACCGCGCTCGGGCCGATATCGTCGTGTCACCGTTCGCTGGCGCGAATGCAGGTGCGTCCGTTCTCGCGGCGGAGACAACGGGCGAGGTCGTGCCCGCCGGTGAGACGGGGAAGCCGGCGGGTGTGCGGGCGCAGGTGTCTGCGCCCGAGCCGCTTCGCCTTGTCGTGCCCTGCATCGTTGCGGGCATAGGGTGTCGTCGCGGTGCGTGCGCCGAAGCGATCGGGGAGGCGTTTCTTCTCGCGTGCGGGCAGGCGGGCATCTCGCCTTCGGCCGTGCGCGAGGCGGCGACGATCGACGTGAAGGCGCACGAGGAGGGTCTGCTCGCCTTCTGCCGCTCGCGCAATATCCCGCTTGCGACGTATTCCGCAGAGGAGTTGTCGCAGGTCGAAGGCAGCGTTTCGCCATCTGATTTCGTGCGCGCGATGGTGGGGGTCGACAACGTGTGCGAGCGCGCGGCGCTCGTGGACGGGGGCAAACTTATCTTCCCGAAGCTCGCTCACGGCGGCGTGACTGTCGCGTTTTCCAAGGTAACTATCGAACTTTCGTTTAAGGAGCGGTGATGGGAAAGCTCTTCATGGTGGGGATCGGCCCGGGCGGCCCCGACGGCATGACGATTGCGGCTCGGCGCGCGCTCGAGGCGGCCGACATCGTTGTGGGGTACACGAAATACGTGGAGCTCGCGCTCGCCGCCGTGCCCGACGCGGCGCATCTCGCGACGCCGATGATGCACGAGGTCGAACGGTGCCGCCTGGCGCTTTCGCGCGCGCAGAGCGGAGAAGCCGTGGCGCTCGTGTGCAGCGGTGACGCGGGCGTGTACGGCATGGCGAGTCCCGTGCTGGAGCTTGCGGAGGATTACCCCGATGTAGACGTGGAAGTTATCGCCGGGGCCACCGCGGCTCAGAGCGGGTCGGCGGTGCTCGGCGCCCCGCTTGCCCACGACTTCGCGGTCGTGTCGCTCTCCGACCTGCTCACGCCATGGGAGGTCATTGAGCGCAGGCTCGCCGCCGTGGCGAGCGCCGACTTCTGCATCTGTTTGTACAACCCGCGCAGCAGAAAGCGCGCCGACAGGCTCTCACGCGCGGCGAAGATTATGCTCGAATGGAAGGCCCCCGACACGCTCTGCGGCTGGGTACGCAACATCGGGCGCGAGGGGCAGCAGTCGGGCATGTGCAGGCTCTCCGAGCTGGGGGAGATCGACGCCGACATGTTCACCACCGTGTTCGTCGGCAACGCGGACACGAAGCTCGTAGACGGCCGTATGGTCACGCCGCGCGGGTATCGGGAGATTCCATGCGAAAGGTAACGATCATCGGGGCGGGGCCCGGAAACCCCGACTTGCTCTCGCGCGCGGCGCTCGACGCGATCGACATCGCCGACGTGGTCATCGGCGCTCATCGCGCGCTTGCCGGCATCGACGTGCCGCCCGACGTGGTGAGATGCGAGCTCGTGAAGACGGCGGACATCGTCGCCGCGCTCACCGATGCGGCGTCGTGGCAGCGCGCCGTGGTCGTGATGACGGGCGATGTGGGGCTGTTCAGCGGCGCGCGCCGCCTGGTGGAGGCGCTCTCCGGCAACGCGCAGGTGGACGTGCGCGTCATTTCCGGCATAAGCTCAGCGTCGTATCTCGCCGCGCGCCTCGCGCGTCCATGGCAGGATTGGCGCTTTGCGAGCGCTCACGGCGTGGCGTGCGACATCGTGGCCGAGGCCGAGCGCGCAGGTGAGCTCTTCCTCGTCACGTCGGGCGGGGAAGACCCCTCGCGGCTTTCCGGCGAGCTTGTGCAGGCGGGCTTCGGGGACGCGCGCGTGACGGTGGCCGAGCGCCTGTCGTACCCCAACGAGCGCATCACCTGCGCGACCGCAAGTGAAATCGCAGGTCAGACGTTCGACGACTTGAACGTGATGCTTATCGAGTTCGCAGGCGGCGCCGGGTCGCCTGTGGGCTCTAGCGTAGCCTCCGAGGCGCCGGCCGGCGCGTCTGCGCCCACGGCGGCTTCTTCCGCGGCGGACTTTGCGGGCGCATCCCGCGCCGCGAGCTCCCGCTGGCCGTACGCTTCCTCGGGCATTCCCGACGAGCTCTTCATTCGCGGCGACGTTCCCATGACCAAGCAGGAGGTGCGCGCCGTCGCGCTCGCGAAGCTGCGCCTTACCGCGACCGACACCGTGTGGGACGTCGGCGCCGGCACGGGGAGCGTATCGATCGAGGCGGCGCTCGTCGCGCGAGCGGGGTCGGTATGGGCGGTCGAGCGCAACGCGACCGGCGTGCGGCTCATCCGAGAGAACGCGGATGCATTCGGGTGCGGCAACGTGCATGCGGTCCCCGGCGTCGCCCCCGAAGCGCTCGCGAAACTGCCCGTCCCCGACGCCGTGTTCGTCGGCGGGAGCGCGGGCGAGCTTCCCTCCATCTTGGAGGCGGCGCTCGAGAAGAACTCGCAGGTTCGCCTGTGCGTGCCATGCGTCACCGTTGAGACGCTCACCGAGGCGTGCGCGCTCCTCTCGGGTTCGCGCTTTAAGGGGTTCGAGGCGTGCCAGGTGTCGGCCGCCCGCGCCGAGGCTGTAGGCTCGCACCATCTTATGAAGGCTCAAAACCCCGTGTTCCTCGTCAGCGCGCGTGGTGCAGGTGGGGAAGGCGGTGCCCGGTGAGCACGTCCATTCCGCGCTTCATGGTCGCTGCGCCCTCGAGCGGGAGCGGCAAGACGGTCGTAACGTGCGCGCTCCTGCGCGCGCTCGCGCGCCGCGGCCTTGCATGCGCGGCCTTCAAATGCGGCCCCGACTACATTGACCCGCTCTTTCATCGCCGCGTCGTGGGTGCGCGCTCGGGCAACTTAGACGGCTTCTTCACCGACGCCCCGACGCTGCGTGCCCTGCTCGCACGCGGCGCCGCGGGCGCGGATATCGCGGTGCTCGAGGGGGTCATGGGCTTCTACGACGGCATGGCGCCCGGCGTGGCCGATGCGAGCAGCTACCAGGTTGCGCGCGACACGGAAACGCCGGTCGTTTTAGTGGTGAACGGGCGCGGGGCGTCTTTATCGCTCGCCGCCGTAATCCGCGGCATCGCCGAGTTCCTGCCTTGTGCGAACGTGCGCGGCGTCGTGCTGAACAAGACGAGCGCCGCTGCCTGCGCCTATGCGGCGCCTACGATCGAGAAGCACACGGGCGTCGCGGTTTTGGGGAATATCCCCGCCGACGAGGCGTTCTCGCTCGAAAGCCGGCATCTGGGGCTTGTGACCGCCGACGAGGTGGAGCAGCTCTCCGCGCGCATCGATAAGATGGCCGAGCTGGTGGAAAAGAGCGTCGACGTCGACCGCTTGCTCGAAATAGCGGCGACGGCACCCGATATCCGCGAGGAACCTTACCGGTTGGAGCCGATCGCGGGAGCGCGGCCCATCATCGCCGTCGCGCGTGACGAGGCGTTCTCGTTCTACTACGAGGAGAACCTGCGCGCGCTCGAGGACCTGGGTTGCGAGCTGGCCTTTTTCAGCCCCCTGTGTGATAGCGAGTTGCCCCGGGGGACAAGCGCCCTCTATCTGGGAGGCGGCTACCCGGAGCTCCATGCGCGGCAGCTCTCCGAGAACGCGCCGATGCGCGAGGCGGTGCGGCGTGCGGTGGAATCCGGCATGCCGACGGTCGCCGAATGCGGTGGGTTTCTATACCTGCAGCGCGAAATCGCCGATAGCGAGGGGCGGCGCTGGCCTGTTGCGGGCGCCCTTGAGGGCGCAAGCGAGAACGGGGGAAGGCTGTTCCATTTCGGGTACGTGGATCTCACTTCCCAACGCGACGGGCTCTACGGGCCGCGCGGCACACGCATCCGCGCGCACGAGTTCCACTACTGGCAGTCCACCTGCCCGGGCGGCGACTTCTGGGCGCAGAAGCCCCGGCGCGACAAGGGCTGGCCGTGCATGACGACCACCCCGTCCCTGGTTGCGGGCTTCCCGCATGTGTACTTTCCTGCGAACCCCGACGTTGCGCGCGCGTTCGCGTCTGCCGCAGCGTCGTTCGCAGAGAGGAGACGGCATGGCTGAAGCAACTGAAACCGCGCTTGCCTGCATCCGCGAGGAAGTCGAGCGCGCGTTCTCGTCGGCGCCGGGCGCCGTGCTCGAAGCCGCGCTCTCCCGGATCGCGCCCGCAGACGAGTGCGCCCGCGCCGCCGCGTACGCCGCGTGGGACTCCATCGCGCACCCCTTGGGGGGATTGGGCGACTTTGAAGACGCCGTCGCTTGTATCGCCGCAGCTCAGGGGAGCGCCGAGGTGGCCGAGTTTCCCCGTGCGCTCGCGGTATTCTTCTCCGACAACGGGGTTGTTGCCGAAGGCGTGTCGCAAAGCGGGCAAGACGTGACGCGAGCCGTCGCGCGCAACATGTGCGAGGGGGCCACGAGCGCCTGCCGCATGGCAGCGTTCGCGGGTGCCGAGGTCGTGCCCGTCGACGTGGGTATGGCCCGGGGCATAGAAGACGCGCGCATGGTGCGCGCGAACGTGCAGCGCGGGAGCGGTAACATCGCGCTCGGCTCCGCTATGTCTCGCGATGGGGCCGTGCGCGCGATCGAGGTCGGAATCGCCGTCGCGTGCGGGCTTGCCCGCGCCGGCGTGCGCCTTCTCGCCGCGGGCGAGATGGGCATCGGCAACACGACCACCTCGGCGGCGGTGGCCGCAGTGCTCATCCAGGCGGACGCGCGGAGTCTCGTCGGGCGCGGCGCGGGGCTTTCGGACGTCGCGCTCGCGCGCAAGCGCGACGTGGTCGAGCGCGCTATCGACGCGAACTCGCCCGATTCCGCCGACCCGATCGACGTGCTTTCGAAGGTGGGCGGCTTCGACCTCGCGGCGATGTGCGGCTTCTACCTGGGGGCCGCGGCCTCGAAGGCGCCGGCGCTCCTCGACGGGGTCATATCCTGCACGGCGGCCCTGTGCGCGGCGCGCCTGTGCCCCAACGCCTTGGGCTACCTCGTGGGCACCCACGCATCAAGCGAACCCGCAAGCCAGGAGCTCCTTCGCGAGCTCGGCATAAAGGCACCCCTCGACGCAGGCATGCACTTGGGCGAGGGCGCGGGCGCCATGGCGTATCTGCCCCTTCTGGATTCGGCGCTGCGCGTGTACCGGGATGGGAAGACGTTCACGGCGACTGGCATGGCTGCTTACGAGCATTTCGAGGCCGGGAAATGGCGGTGACGCTCGTCATCGGCGCCGCCGCGAGCGGTAAGAGCGCCTACGCCGAGTCCCTGTGCCTCGGGCACGACGGCCCCCGCGTTTACCTGGCAACGATGGAGCCCTTCGGGGAAGAGGGAGCCCGCCGCATCGCGCGCCATCGGTCGCTGCGCGAGGGCAAGGGGTTTTCCACCCTCGAGCGCACGCGTGACGTGGGCGCCGCAGTGCCCGGGCTTCCGCGCGGCTGCACGCTTCTTTTGGAGGACGTGGGCAACCTGGTTGCGAACGAGCTTTTCGCGGAAGGCGGCTTGTCCCCACGTGACCCCGACGCTGTGGCGCGCGAGGTGCTCGGAGGCATTGAACGGCTCGCTCAGGCCGCTGCGTATACGGTGGTGGTCACCGTCGACGTGTTCGCCGATGGGATGCGCTACGATGAGGGGACCGAGGCATGGAGGCGCGCGCTCGCGCGCGTGAACGCGGGCGTGGCGGCGCTGGCCGACCGCGCAGTCGAAGTGGTATGCGGGATTCCCGTGTGGATGAAAGGCGAAGGACCTACAAGGTGAAGATAGCTGAGGCAATCGGCGCGGCGTTCGGAACGTTCTCGCGCATCCCCGTCCCGAAATCGGCCTGGACCGATTTCGGATCAACCCATGCGCTTGCCGCGTTTCCCCTGGTGGGCCTTGCGGAAGGCTTCCTCATGACGGCGTGGGGGCACGTGGCGAACCTGCTCGGCGTGCCCGCGACCATCGTCGCGGCCGTGCTCGTGGCGCTGCCTGTGGCGGTGACGGGAGGCATCCACCTAGACGGGCTCTGCGACACCTCCGATGCGCTTGCAAGTTGGGCCCCGCGCGAGCGAAAGCTCGAGATCATGCACGACCCGCGGGCGGGCGCCTTCGGGGTCATCGGTGTTGTCGTGTACCTTATTCTGCAGTTTTCCCTGTTCACCGCGCTGCCGCTTACGGCGGGGGCGTTCCTCGCGCTTCTGTGCTCGCTCGTGTTCTCCCGCGCGCTTTCGGGGCTCGCCGTTGAATGCTGGCCTGCCGCGCGGGCGGACGGCATGGCCGCGGGGCTCTCGCCTTCGAAGAAGCGCGCGGCGATCGCCGTGCCGCTTTGCGCTTTCGCTGCGGCTTCGGCTGCAGGGATGGTCGCGTGCGCTCAGGCCGTCGGCGCCCTTATGGCGGTGGCGGGGCTTTTGGCGCTCGCGTGGTATCGCCATGTTGCCCTGTCCCGCTTCGGCGGGGTGACGGGGGATTTGGCCGGATGGTTTCTGCAATGGGCCGAGCTCGCGATGCTTGCCATGCTGGTGGCGGGGGGCATGCTCCTATGATGCTCGTGGTAGGTGGCGTGCATTCGGGGAAGAGGACCTTCGTGCGCGAAAAGCTCGGGTTCGCGGCGGACGATTTCGTCGACGTGGCGCAGCTTGCGGAGGGCGGCGTGCCCGCGGCTTTTGCCGGCCGCGTCGCGTACCGTGCTGAGGAACTCGTACGCGCGCTCGACGCTGACCGGGCGCTCGAGCGGCTGATCGGCTTCGACGCAGTGATTCTGTCCTTGGTCGGCTCGGGGGTCGTCCCCATGCGTGCGGAAGACGCCCAATGGCGCGAGCGCGCGGGGCGCCTGGGATGCGCTCTCGCTGCGCGCGCCGACGTCGTCGTGCGCATGACGTGCGGGATTCCCCAGGTCATCAAAGGAAACCTTGCCGATGCGCCTCGAGGGACGCAGAGCGCGGGAGCGCCTTTGGAAGTCGTCTTCGTGCGCCATGGTGCCACGGCGGGCACGGAAGACCATCGCTACAGCGGGGCGGGCACCGACGAGTCCCTGTCGAGCGCAGGCGAGCGCGCTTTGCGCGGTCTCGCATGCGATCGTGACGTGTTCCGTGTTATCACGAGCGGTATGGCCCGCACCGACCAGACGGCGCGCATCCTCTTCCCGAACGCGGAGCTTATGGCGTGCCCCGGTCTGCGCGAGATTGATTTCGGTGACTTCGAGGGGCGAAGCGCCGCCGAGCTTAAAGAGGATGTGCGCTACCGCGCCTGGGTAGACTCCTGGTGCGAGACGCGCTGCCCGCATGGCGAGAGCAAGAGCGATTTCACCCGCCGCGTCGTCGCGGCGTTTCGGGAGGCGTGCGAATCGGAGCGCGCCCAGGGGAGTGGGCGCGCCGTCTTCGTCGTTCACGCGGGTACCGTGAAAGCGCTGCTCTCCGAGCTAGCTGTCCCGAAAATGGGATATTTCGACGTGCATACCGAGCCGGGCGGCGCATGGGCCGCCACCTGGGATGGGCGCTGCCTTCGCGACGTTCGCCCCGCTTCGGGGGGCGATGCCCGGTGATGACGATTCTTGCCGTCGCCGCCGGGTTCGCGGCCGACCTTGCCTTCGGCGACCCGCGCTGGCTTCCCCATCCCGTCGTTGCCATGGGGCGCGCGATCACGTGGGCCGAATGCCGCCTGCGGCGCGCATTCCCGCAAACGTCCGCGGGCACGCGCGCCGCAGGGCTTGTGCTCGCCGTGGCGCTTCCGCTTGCGTGTGGGCTTTTGACCTGGGGAATCCTGCATCTTTGCGGCATGGTTCACCCCGGCTTGCGCTTCGTGGTCGAGGCATGGGCGAGCTATCAGATTCTCGCGGCATGCGAGCTGCGCCGCCAGAGCCTGGCCGTGGCCAGCGCGTTCTCGAAGGGCGGCCTTGTCGCGGCGCGCGAAGCCGTCGGGCTCATCGTGGGACGCGACACGTCTGTTCTCGACGAGCAGGGCGTCGCGCGCGCCGCTGTGGAAACGGTGGCGGAGAACGCGAGCGACGGCGTCATCGCGCCGCTTTTCTACCTTTTGATCGGGGGTGCGCCCTTGGGCATGGCGTACAAGGCGGTGAACACGCTCGACAGCATGGTGGGCTACAAAAACGAGCGCTACATCGACTTCGGCTGCGCCTCGGCGCGCCTCGACGATGCGGTGAACTGGATTCCCTCGCGCTTATCGGCTCTGCTCATGATCGCCGTGTGCCCGATTGTTGGGCTCGACGCGCGCGGGGCGGCGCGCATCTGGCGCCGCGACAGGCTTCGCCATGCGAGCCCCAACTCGGCGCAGACCGAGTCAGCGTGCGCGGGCGCGCTCGGGCTGCGCCTGGCGGGACCCGCGGTGTATTTCGGCAAGCTCGTTGAGAAACCGACGATAGGCGACGCGTCCCGCGAAATCGAGTGGGGCGACATCGCCCGGGCGACAAGGCTCATGCTCGCCGCGTCCGTATGCGCGCTCGTCGTCTTCGGCGCCGCGCGCGCGGCGGTCGTGCTCGCCGTGGGGGCGATGGCATGAGGGAAGACCACGCCGCGCCCCGGGCTGCTGGGGGAATCCTGCGCGCCCGTACGCATGGGGGCAGCTCGCAATCGCTCGGCATCGCTTACGAAGGGGG
Source organism: Collinsella sp. (assembly GCA_037237765.1). Taxonomy (GTDB): domain Bacteria; phylum Actinomycetota; class Coriobacteriia; order Coriobacteriales; family Coriobacteriaceae; genus Collinsella. The sequence goes on from JAXXEN010000018.1 coordinate 21,360, forward strand.
CGCCTCCGACCTCATTGACTTCTCGGTGAACGTGAATCCGGCAGGCCCCTCGCCGCGCGCCGTCGCCGCAGCTTGCAAGGCGCTCTCTCGAATCGACGCCTACCCCGATAGGGAAAGCCTCGCACTCGTTCGCGCCCTAGGGCGCGCCCAGGGCATTCCCGAAGATACTATCGTCTGCGGCGCGGGCGCGTCCGACATCATCTGGCGGCTCGCTGCGGCGGTGCGCCCGAAACGCATCGTCGTGTGCGCGCCGACGTTCTCTGAATATGCGGAGGCGGCATCGTACTACGGCGCATGCGTGCAGGAGTTCCCGCTCTCCGAAGCGGACGACTTCGACGTGCCCGCCTCCTTCGCCCGCGCGATCGAGGGGCCGGGAGACGTGGCGTACCTCTGCAATCCGAACAACCCGACGGGGCGCCTCGTCGACCCCCGCGTGATCGATGCCGCGGCTTGCCGCTGCGAGCAGGTGGGCGCGCTGCTCGTCGTGGACGAGTGCTTCCTCGGATTTGCGCCCGACGCCCGCGATAGGAGCGTGGCCGCACGCGCCGCGTGTTCGCGCCATGTGGCCGTGCTCTCTGCGTTCACCAAGCTCTACGGAATGGCGGGGTTACGGCTGGGATATCTGATCAGCGGAAACGCCCAACTCATCGATGGAATTCGCCGGGCGGGGCAGGCGTGGCCCGTCTCCTCGGTCGCCGAGGCCGCGGGCATCGCCGCCCTGGAAGACGTCGAATACGTCTCGCGCACGCGCGATGTATTGGCGGGCGAGCGAGCGTGGCTTTCCCACGAGCTCTCCTCGCTCGGGCTTTCCGTCGTGCCGTCGGATGCGAACTTCCTTTTAGTCCGCACGCCGACGAAAGACATTCCCGAACGCCTGTATAAACAGGGGGTTTTGGTCCGCACGTGCGACTCGTTTTCGGTACTGTCCCGTTTCTGGTGCCGCGTCGCGGTGCGCACGCGCAAGGAGAACGCCCGGCTTGCGATGGCGTTCAGCCGCGCGCTTCGGGCGGAAGGTACATCAGGCGAAGGCGAACCCGACGAACGGGGCGGCGCTTCTTGCAGCGGTGCTATGGCGGGCGCGGATGGCCGAGGCTCGGCGAAGGAGGTCGATACCCGTGGGTAGGGCGAAGCCCATCATGATCCAGGGCACCATGTCGAACGCGGGGAAGAGCCTGCTTGCGGCGGGGCTGTGCCGCGTTCTTTCGCAGGACGGCCTGCGCGTGGCTCCCTTCAAGAGTCAGAACATGGCGCTCAACAGCGGTGTCACGGCCGACGGTCTCGAGATGGGGCGCGCCCAGATCATGCAGGCCGAAGCGTGCGGCATCGCGCCCGACGTGCGCATGAACCCCATCCTGCTCAAGCCCGAAAGCGACCACCGAAGCCAGCTCATCGTGGCCGGCAAGGCGCAGGGAGCCTTCGCTGCGAGGGACTACTTCGCGCGAAAGAAGGCGCTCATGCCGCAGATTTTGGAGGCGTTCGATTCGCTCGCGGAGGAAAACGACGTCATCGTCATCGAGGGCGCCGGCAGTCCCGTCGAAATCAACCTTGCCGAAAACGACATCGTCAACATGGGGCTCGCGCGCGCCGTGTCCTCCCCCGTGCTGCTCGCGGGCGACATCGATCCAGGCGGGGTGTTTGCCCAGCTCTACGGCACGGTCGCGCTCCTTGCGCCCGAGGACCGCGCGCTTTTGCGGGGGCTTGTTGTGAACAAGTTCCGCGGCGATGTGGAAATCCTGCGCCCGGGTTTGGTCCCGCTCGAGAAGATGTGCGGGGTTCCCGTCGTGGGGGTCGTGCCGTATCTTACGCTCGACCTGGACGACGAGGACTCGCTCGCGCCGCGCCTATCTGCCCGCGAGGCGCGCGGCGTCATCGACGTCGCCGTCGTGCGCCTTCCGCATCTGTCGAACTTCACCGACTTCGACCCGCTTTCGCGCGTGCCCGGCGTGGGCGTGCGCTACGTTTCCTCGACGACCGATCTGGGCCGACCCGACCTGGTGGTGCTCCCCGGCTCGAAGACCACGCTCGACGACGCACGCTGGCTTGCGGCTAGCGGCATCGGAGCCTGTGTACGCGCGCTTTCGGGCGCGGGCACGCCGGTGCTCGGCATATGTGGAGGCTACCAGCTTTTGGGAGACGAGCTTTCCGACCCGCACGGCAGGGAAGGCGCTGGCACCGCGCGCGGGCTCGGGCTCATCCCTGCAAGTACGGTGTTCAAGGAGGAAAAGCGCCTCGCCCAGTCGGAGCTGCGCATCACGGGCGCCCAAGGCGCGTTCTCGGTGTGGAACGGCATGACGGCGCGCGGGTACGAGATTCACGACGGCGTAACGACCGTCTTCTGCGCCCCTGCGGGCACGATTGGCGGCAAACCAGAAGGCGCGGCCTGCGGAAACGTGTTCGGAACCTATCTCCACGGCCTGTTCGACGAACCGGGGGTGGCGCTCGCCCTCGCACGCTCGCTCGCGCGCACGCGCGGCCTGCCCGAGAGCGTCGTGGGTGCTGAGGGCGCGGTGTCCGCGGCCGATCACCGTGCGCGCGAGTTCGACCGCCTGGCCGACTCCGTGCGCGGGGCGCTCGACATGGAGTATGTCTACCGCATTATCGAGGAGGGCGTATGATCCACGTGTATCATGGCGACGGCAAAGGCAAGACCACGGCGGCGATGGGCCTCGCCCTTCGCATGCTCGCCGCAGGCCGCCGCGTCGTCGTCGTGCAGTTCCTGAAAGACGGCGAAAGCGGGGAGGCGCGCCTGCTCGCCGAGCATTTCGGCGTGCCCGTGTTCGCGGGGAAGGTGTCTGACAAGTTTACCTGGTCGATGACGTCGGAAGAACTTGCCGCGACGCGCGAGCTGCACGATGGGAACCTCGCTTCCGCGCTCGCCGAGCTCGAGGGCGCGCAGGAGGGGCTGCTCGTGCTCGACGAGGCGCTCGACGCGCTTTCGAAGGGGCTTGTCGACGAGGCGCTCGTGGACCGCGCGCTCGATATGTCCGCGTGCGGCGTCGAAGTAGCGCTCACCGGGCGCGCGCCTTCCCGCAAGATCGTGGAGAAGGCCGGCTACATAACCGAGATGCGGTGCGAGAAACACCCCTACGAGCAGGGGATATGTGCAAGGGAAGGAGTGGAGTACTAGATGGATTCCAAGGAGATGGCGCCCGGCGACATCGAGCGGCGCAGCTTCGAGATCATCACCGAAGAGCTCGGCGGCCGCACGTTCCCGCCGCTCGAAGAGCCCGTCGTGAAGCGCGTCATCCACACCACTGCCGACTTCTCGTACGCCGATTCCCTCGTGTTCACCCATGACGCCGCGCACTGTGCGCTCGACGCACTGCGCGCAGGGGCCACGGTGCTCACCGACACGAACATGGCGCTCGCAGGCATAAGCAAGCCCGCGCTCGCGAAGATCGGCTGCAAGGCCGTGTGCTATATGGCCGACCCTGATGTCGCCGCAACGGCGCGCGCCGCGGGCACGACTCGCGCCGTTGCGAGCATGGACAAAGCTTGCGGCATCGAGGGTCCGCTCATCGTGGCCGTCGGCAACGCTCCCACAGCACTTCTGCGCCTCGCCGAGCTCATGGACGCGGGGAAGATCGCGCCCGCGCTCGTCGTTGGGGTGCCGGTTGGGTTTGTGAACGTGGTCGAGGCGAAAGAGGAGCTACTCGCGCGACGCGTGCCGGCCATCGTCGCGAGGGGTCGCAAGGGCGGCTCGACCGTGGCGGCCGCCATTATGAACGCGCTGCTCTACCAGATCACGCGCCCAGGCGGCCCGAAGTGACGGCCCCCGCATCCGCGCCGGCGCTGCGCATCTTCGCCGGCACCACCGAGGGCCGCCTTCTGTGCGAATGGGCGAGCGGGGCGGGCATCCCCGCCCGTGCCTACGCGGCAACCGAGTACGGAGGCGAGCTTTTGGGCGAGCTTCCGGGCATCGAGGTGCATGCGGGCAGGCTCGACGAGGCCGACATGGAGCGCGAGCTTTCCGGCGTGCGCATCGTCGTCGACGCCACGCACCCCTTCGCTACGCTCGCAAGCGGCAACATCCGGGCCGCTTCGCTCGCCGTGGGTGCACGATGTCTGCGCCTTGCGCGCCCGGTCGAGACGCTGCCCAAAGGCGTCGTGCCGGTCGCGTCAATCGCCTGCGCGGCGCGCTTTCTCTCCGAGAACCCGGGTCGCGCGCTTCTCACGACGGGGAGCAAGGAGGTTGCTCCCTACACGCGCGTCGCCGATTACGCGGAGCGCTTCTTCGTGCGTGTGCTCCCGCTGCCCGGTGCTATAACGAAGTGCATCGACGCGGGGTTTTCGCCATCGCACATCATCGGCATGCAGGGGCCCTTCACCCGCGAGCTCAACGAGGCGATGCTTCGGCAGGTGGGCGCCCAGTGGCTTGTGACCAAGGACTCGGGAACCGTAGGCGGCACGGCCGAGAAGCTCGCCGCCGCGCGCGACGCGGGAGCGCGCTGCATCGTGGTCACCCGTCCCGCCGAGGGAGGCGGGGCCCTTTCGCTTCGGGAAGTGGAAGACGCGCTCTTACGGGAGCTCGCGCGCTAGGCGCTCGCCACGCCTGCGCGCCCTCTCGCCCGCGAGGAGGAGCGCCCCGAGCAAGCTCGACCCGTACAAGCCCGTCATCCGCCAATAGCTCGAGGACGAAGCCCGGAACCGGCGCAAGCAGCCCTTCAATAAGTTGCGGTGAAATAGTGTCTGTTTTTGCTGCTTGATAGTATATTCAGTCCCTAATTCACCGCAACTTGTTGGTGGTGGCTTACTGGTAGCGTAGGCACTCCACCGGGTCGAGCTTTGCGGCGCGGCGAGCGGGGTAGAAGCCAAAGATTACGCCGATGCCGACGGAGACGGCGAAGGCCAGCAGCACCGTGGCGATTGAAAAGCTCGGTGTGATTTGCCCGCTGGCACCGAGCTCGCCGAGAACCCCTGATCCTGCGGCAAACATCGCAAGAGCCCATGCCAGCAGATAACCAATCAGGACACCCAATAGTCCGCCGGTGACGCACAGCGCCGAGGACTCGGCCAAAAACTGGGCGGTGATATCGCGACGACTGGCGCCCAGAGCGCGGCGGATGCCGATCTCGCGAATGCGCTCAGTCACGTTGGTGAGCATCATATTCATAATGCCGATACCGCCGACAAGCAGCGAGATGCTGGCGACAGCACCCATGATGAGCGAGAACGCGCCCATAAAGGAGTTGAGTGCATCGATGGCGCTTTTCATGGATGTCACCGATACACTGTCGTACTCATCCTCCTCCGCGATGCCCTTCATCGCGCGCACCTTGGACTCGATGGTCTTACAAAGCTCATCCATGTCCGTGCCCTCGGCGGCAAGTGCCGTCACGCTGGGGAATGAAGGATTCTCGTCGCCAAACAGCCCGGAGATGGTTTCGCGTGGCATATACAGCGTGAGCGAGCCCATGGAGTCGCTGCCGCCATCAATCACGCCTACAATCTGCACCTCGCCGTTGGACACCTTGATGGTTTTCCCCAGCGCATCCTGTTCGTTGCCGTAAAGCTGATCGGCGCCGTTGCGGCTGATGAGCACCACGCGCGAGCCTGATTGGGACTCGGCCTGGGAATAGGTGCGCCCCGCAACGAGCTTGCTGGCCCCCACGGCGTCGAGCATGTCGCTATCGACGCCCTGCGCCATGACGGTATAGCTTTTATCGCCGGTCTTGTACTCGGTGTACGCGCTGTCGACAATGCCGATCTGCTCTATCTGCGGCACCAGTTTTTGAAGCTTCTCGATGTCCGACTCGGTGAGTTCTTGCGACGAATAGATTTGCACCATGCGTGCCGCATTGAGGCCCAGACTGTTGACCAGGCTGTTTTGGATGCCGCCGATGAGCGACGTCATGGCGATAACCGAGGCGATGCCGATGACAATGCCCAGGATGGTGAGCATGCTGCGCCCCTTGTTGGCCTCGAGCGAGTGAAGGGCTTCCTGGATAAGATCGCGGGCGCTCATGCCACCACTCCTTTCGGCGGGTTGGCGGAGGCGGAAATCATGGGCAGGCTATCTACGGCGCTGCGCAGGGTCTTCGGTGCATGTGGAATATACGCGCCGTCGTGAATGCGACCGTCGCGGATGGTCACGGCACGGTCGGCCTCGGCGGCGATGCCGGGGTCGTGTGTGATGAGCACGATGGTTTTGCCGCGCTCCTGAAGTCTATGGAAGGTCTCCATTACAAGCGCTCCGGTAGCGGAGTCCAGGTTTCCCGTCGGCTCATCGGCCAGGATGATGGGCGGGTCATTGACGAGGGCGCGCGCGATTGCGACGCGCTGCATCTGGCCGCCCGAGAGCTCGGATATGCGGTGGTCCCAGTGGTCGACCGGTAGCGTGACGGCCTGCAGCGCGTGCACGGCGCGCATCTCGCGCTGGCTACGGGGCACATTGGTGTAGGCCAGCGGCAGCATCACGTTTTCGATAACCGACAGGCGCGGCAGCAGGTTGAAGCTCTGAAAGACAAAGCCAATGCTCAGGGCGCGGACTTCGGTGAGCTCGTCATCATCGAGCTCGGCCACGTTGAGCCCTTGCAGGTAGTAGTCGCCTGCCGTTGGCTTATCCAGGCAGCCTAGGATGTTCATGAGCGTTGATTTGCCCGAGCCCGAGGGGCCAGTGATAGCGACGAATTCGCCGGGATTTACCGCCAGGCTCACGTTGTGCAGGATGTGGGCGCACCCCGCCTCGCTCTCAAAGATGCGGTGCACGTTGCGGATGTCGATAACGGGACGCATTACATGCCCTCATCGTCAGACATACTGCCCGAATCCGCGTTGTGGCCGCCGTCAGCTGTTGCGTCAGCTCCGGTGTCCATGACGAGGGTGTCGCCATCGCGCAGCTTGGTAACCGGCACGTTGGGGTTGATCTCGTTGCCCTGGTCGTCGCGCTTGACCTGTGTCTTGCCGACTACGGCTTCGTTGTCGTTTTGCGTCACGACGGTCACCTTCACGCGACGGGTTTGCTTGCCCTCGTCATCAGTCGCCACGTTGACGTAATAGTGTTCGCCGTCTTCGGTCATGAGCGCCATCGTCGGCACCATCACCACGTCGTCGAGCTGCTCGGTCACCACCGATACCTCGGCCGTCATGCCCGGCTTCAGGCGCGCGTCGGGCGCCTCTATGAGAATGTCGACGTTAAAGGTTACGCTGCCGCCGCCACCGTTGGCGGCGTCGGAGTTTGCCACCGACGCGATAGCCGTGACGGTGCCCTGGCTCACGATATCGGGAAACGCGGGATACGTGACGTTGGCGCTCTGCCCAACGGCGATCTTGGCGATGTCCTTTTCGCCCACCTGCACGGTCACTTTCATTTTGGATAGGTCGGCGATCTGCATGCACTGCTTGCCGCCGCTCGTATCGCTTTCGCCCATGATCATGCCGCCTGTTACCGTGGCGCCCACCTTGGCGTTGAGCTCCACGATGCTGCCCGAGCTCGGGGCCGTGACCGTACGGCTGGCTGCCTTGGCGTTCGCCTGATCGAGGTTTGCCTGGGCCGAAGCGAGGCTGCGCTGCGCGGCCGATACGGCGTTTATGTCCGCTGATGCGGCGGTGATGCCAGCCGCAGCGGAAGCTCCATCGACGTCCGTCGTTGGGGTGGCCTGTGCGGCAGCTGCGGCTTTCTGTGCGTTGGCGAGGTCTTCCTGAGCGGCTGCAACTGCACGCTGCGCCTCGGCAACGTTGCGATTGAGCTCGTCGTTTTTAATGGTCAGAAGCACGTCGCCCTCGTTGACGGATTGGCCTGCCTGCACGTTGATAGAATCGACCGTGCCGTCGACAGAAGGGGAGACCACTGAGGACGAAATGGGTTTGAGCTGGCCTTTCGCCTCGACCGTTGTGGTAAACGTGCCCTCGGTCACCATGTCGGTCACAGGCCCGCTAGCGCTCTGAGGCTGCGCATTGATAACCAGGGTTGCGACAATGGCAATGAGCGCGATGGCACCTACGACGCCGGCGGCAATACCGCGTCGAATCAGCTTTTTGCGTCGACGTTCGGCACGTTTTGCCTTGAGCTTGGCATATGCCTCTTCATCGGAAATCTCGGTCGCATCGTTCCCGCGTCCGCTCTGCTTGTCGGCATGTACGTTTGTACTCAGAGGAATCGTTTCGGTGGCACCTTCGGGCGTGTGTTCGGTATCATCCGGGCCCGGGGTGATCGTGGGGACATTCGGCATGGCGTCTCCTTTATAGAAAGAACCTCGATAATTATATGCGCCCACCGGTTGGGGCGGGCGCATAGGACGGTTTCTTTCGGAACTGTTAGATTGGTCGAAGCGGTTCCACGTTGTAGGAATGCACGCGTTGCACTACGAGTGGACAACCACGCACAGGCCGACTTTGATGCAGTCGTGAAGTGCCTTGGCGTCTGCCAGGCGCAGGTTGATGCAACCGTGGCTGCCGCACCACTTGTACGATTCGGCATTATCGAAGCTCTTGTCGTTTTGCCAGGTGGCGTCGTGGAAGCCGATCATATTGCCCTCGAACGGCATCCAGTAGCTCACCGGGCTCTCGTATTTGGGCTTACCGGTCTCGGGGTCCTTGGCTCCGATCAGGGTGCTGCCGCCGTTGTTGCTGTTGATCTGCCACACGCCCTCGGGGGTGGCGTCTTCGCCCGGTTTGCCGGAAATAAAGTTGGCCTCCCACACGATATTGCCGCTCTCGTCATAGTAGCGCGCGTGCTGCTCGGACAGGTCGACGTCGATATACGCCTTCCAGTCGGGCTCTCCCTTTGCGGTAAAGGTGTCGGCCTTCTGGGAGTACTTGATCTCGATCTCGCCGGACTGCTTGTTGTTAATGGCGTCCTCAACCTGCTTGGCGAGCGAGCTGCTGTCGATGGACCAACCAAAGTCACCGCCTTCGACGGCGCACTGCTTGCCATCGGCGCGCGTCCACCAGCGAGTGGAGCCCACGGTATTAAAGCCGTTGGCGAGCTCGGCTGCCCAGCTGCTGATCTGCGACGTATCGAGCGTGGGGTTGGCCGGATCGGCAAAGCTGATCCACTGCAATACGGAGCTGCCATCAACTTTGCCGGCATCCTCGCCGTTGAGCTTGAGGGTCACGTTGACGCCCAGGAAGTTGTTGGCGGCATCGCATGCGGCCTGAATCTGATCATCGGTCAGCGTTCCATTGAGTGGCTCATAGGCATCGTTGCCGAGCTTGGAAAGATCTACGGTCTCGGCCAGCGAGGCAAGCTCGAGCTCGGCATACTTAATGACATGCTCGAGCTTGAGTTTTTCGTTGGAGCGCGCCTTCTCGACGGTAAACTTGCCCGCTTGCTCGTCATAGGAGCTATTGGCCTCGAACGTGCCCGAACGCCCCTCGTTAAACTCGTCGATGGCGGCGCCCAGATCTTTCTCAAACTTCTTTTGGTCAAAGGTGTCGGAGAGCATGGACAGGTCGACGTCTTGATCAAGATCGACTTCGTTGGAGGTAGCGGTTGTTTTGGTCTTGTCGCTTAAGGATTCCACAAGGCGGACCGGCCATACAAAGGCCTCGTTGTGGCTGATGATCTCTTTTGAGGCGGCTTCTCCGTCGACAATGGGCTCATCGGACTCGGGCTGATAGGTCCAGCTAAAGTCATCGCCTGTCACGGTGAGCTTATAGTGCTTCCATGCCGAGTTGACCTTGGTGGCGGCAGACGAAGCGTTGGAGAACGAGACGTCGACGCCGGCGATGGTGGTGTTGGGGTAGGCTACCTGCGAAAACGCTACGACGCCTACGATATAGACAATGACGATTAGACCCAGGACGACAAAGAGCGTCGTCTTTTTGCCCGACTTATTGTTGCCGGCGGACTTGCGCGCGGGGCCACGATCGCCTCGAGCGTGCGTGGGGGGCTGCTTGGGCGCATTGCCGTTTGCCTGGCGCTGCTGACGTTGTTGACGCTGCTGTCGCTGTTGGTTCGGGCGTTGGGAAGCGTTTGCTGCACTACGCTGCTGACCGTGGCTCGGCGCGATAGGACGCGGCGACTGAACGCCGCCGGTGTGCCTGCTCGGCTGCTGCGGATCGGGAATCAGTTGAGTTCGATCGTTTTGCGACATCGTATGCATATCCTTCGATTTTCGCCTTGCGGTTCATCGTGTTTTTACTGGGCTTGCATTATAGCGATTGCCCTGCTGTTTGTGGTACGGAAACGGTGGCATTCGAAAGAGCTGGGACAAATGTCCCACCTTTGAGTCGTTCTTAGTCGCTATCCGCACACACCGCATTTTGCACAGGCCGAAAGTGCGGCCGGAGCCTGCGCGATGCCGCCCTTTGCCGTCTCGCGCAGCGTGGCTGGCAACGCGTGGCCTACCGAGAGCATGACATGTGCCATCTGGTCAAACGGCACCAGGCTCTTAATGCCTGCGAGGGCGAGTTGTGCCGAGCTAAAGGCCGCTGCCACGCCGATGGCATTGCGGTTTTGGCAGGGCACCTCCACGAGGCCACCGACGGGGTCACAAACGAGGCCCAGCAGGTTACTCAGCGCGATGGAACTGGCGTCGAGCGCCTGCTCGGGCGTGCCGCCGAGCATCTGCACCAGCGCGGCGGCTGCCATGGCGGCGGCGCTTCCCACCTCGGCCTGGCATCCGCCCTCGGCGCCGGCGACGCAGGCGCTCGTGGTGAGGTTGAGGCCGATGGCGGCTGCGCAGTATAGCGCGTCCATGACCTGCTCGTCGTCGAGCTGCAGGCGATCGGCGAGCGCCAGCACGCAGCCGGGCACAACACCCGCGGATCCTGCCGTCGGAGCTGCGACGATTACGCCCATGGTGGCGGAGCGTTCGAGCACGGCCATCGCGCGGGCCACGGCGTCGGTCTGAACGGGGCCCATCAGGCTTGCACTCAAATCGTTGCGGCCGGTGGCTTCGACGAGCTTGGCCTCGCCGCCGATAAGCCCGCCGAGCGAACGCTGCGGATTGGCGATGGGGGCCGTGGTCTCCTCGCGCATGACGTCGAGCACGCGGCGCATGGCGGCGACGGCGTGGGCCTCGCCGGTCAGGCGCGCCTCGCGCACGGCCATAACGGCGCCGATGCTGAGCCCCAGTTCCTCGCACGCATCGAGCAGCTGCTCACCGTCGTCGAAGATTTCCTTGGCCGAGACGCCGGGGGAGAGCGACGAGGCAGAACCAGGGAGCTCGATAAACGTTGCGTAATCGACATTGTCGAGCTTGCGCAGCATGGGGACGACGGTGTCGTCGGGCGCGCCGTCGGTCTCAAAGACGGAGTAGGCCTGGCCGCCCACCTCGGTGCGGTAGGTGCGGCAGAAGGCGATGTTCACGTGTGCGTAGGCGAGCAGGTTGGTGAGCGCGGCGAGTACACCGGGGACGTCCTTGTGTGCCACGAAGAGCGTGGAGTACATGCCCGAGATGTCGACGCCGACGCCGTTAATGCGGCTGATACGCATCTTGCCGCCGCCCAGGCTCTCGCCGCGGACCTGTGCCGTGGCGCCCGTGTCGTCGACCATGTCGATGTCGACGGTGTTGGGGTGGATGGAGGCGTCGTCGCCCTTGATGTTAAAGTGATATTCGAGGCCCTGCTCGCGCGCGAGGTCGAAGGCCTGCTTGATGTTCTCGTCATCGGTGTCGAGGCCCAGGATGCCCGCGACGAGCGCACGGTCGGTGCCGTGGCCGCGGTAGGTGTGGGCGAAGGAGTTCCACAGGCCAAAGGTGACTTTGGTGATGCGGCCTTCCAGCAGGCTGGCGGCAACTTGGGCGCAGCGCAGGGCGCCGGCGGTGTGCGATGAGCTGGGGCCGACCATGACGGGGCCCAAGATCTCGAATGCCGAGGTCGTAGCTAGTGTTTGCGGCTTGCCTGCCATGGATGCTCCTTATCTATCCCGTCGTCCCGAGGGGCGGGGCATAAGGTCGCCTGCTCGGACAGTCCTGCTCGCACGGAGGCCACATTAAGTGGCCTCCGGCTCGTGCGGAACTCGCGATCGACCTTATGCCCCGCCCCTCGGGACTAAGGATACATGGTAGAGGCGCGTGTGCTCCAAAATTCATTAGCTGGTGACGCAGCGTAGGCTCATATCGAAACATCTTCATCACCGGATTAATAAAAAAGAAGTACCGGTTCGGACCGGTACTTCTTTTGAAAGCGTGTGCGTGTTGTGACCTTGGCGGTTCTTAATTACAGGCCGCAGGCTGCTTTGAGTTCTTCGACTCGATCGGTTTTCTCCCAGGTGAAGTCGGCGTCTTCGCGGCCGAAGTGACCGTAGGCTGCCGTCTTTTCGTAGATGGGGCGACGCAGGTCTAGGTCGCGGATGATGGCGCCCGGGCGCAGGTCGAAGGTCTTCTCTACGGCTTCAACGATCTTGTCCTCGGCAACATGCGCGGTACCGAAGGTGTCGACCATGATTGAGAGGGGCTTGGAAACGCCGATGGCGTAGGCAAGCTCGACTTCGCAGCGGTCGGCCAGACCGGCGGCGACCACGTTCTTGGCGACCCAGCGCGCGGCATACGCGGCGGAGCGGTCGACCTTGGTGCAGTCCTTGCCGCTAAAGGCACCGCCGCCGTGACGGCCATAGCCGCCGTAGGTGTCGACGATGATCTTGCGGCCGGTGAGGCCCGTGTCGCCCATGGGGCCGCCCACGACAAAGCGACCGGTGGGGTTCACATAGATGTCGGCATTATCCCACGGCATGTTCTCGGCGGCCATGACCGGGGTGATGACGTGCTCGATGAGGTCGGCCTTGATCTTACCCATGTCCTCGATCTCGGCGGCGTGCTGCGTGGAGATGACGATGGTCGTGACCTCGACGGGCTTTCCGTCCTCGTAGCGCACGGTGACCTGGGTCTTGCCGTCGGGGCGCAGATAGGCGAGGGTACCGTCGTGACGCACCGTGGCCAGGCGCTCGGCCAGGCGGCTTGCCAGGTAGTGCGGCATGGGCATGAGGGTCTTGGTCTCGTTGGAGGCATAACCAAACATCATGCCCTGGTCGCCGGCACCGATCAGGTCGATCGGGTCGGTGGTAGCGCCGGTCTGGGTCTCGAAGGACTCGTCGACGCCCTGGGCGATATCGGGCGACTGCTCGTGGATGAGGCTCATAACGCCGCAGGTGTCGCAGTCAAAACCGAACTTGGCACGGTTGTAGCCAATGCGGCGGATAACGCCGCGGGCGATTTCCTGTACGTCGACATAGGCCTGAGTGCGAATCTCGCCGGCGACGATGACGGTGCCGGTGGTCACGAGGGTCTCGCAGGCGCAGCGGACGTTCTCCACGTTGGCAGGCACGCCGTTGGGGGCGATGTAGCCCTGCTCCTGCAGCTCTATTTCTTTGGCGAGGATTGCGTCGAGGACGGCGTCGCTGATCTGGTCAGCGATCTTATCGGGATGACCTTCGGTCACCGACTCCGACGTAAAAACAAAGGACCCGTGTTGGGGCGGGATGGAACGAAGTTCTTCTGACATGATAGTCCTTTCAAAAACGTGTCCCGGCGACCGTTACCATTCCGCCGGGCTCTCTATGCAAGGGCACATCATAGCGCGTAATTCAAACATTCACACCCTTTCCGCACCTACTCATTGGGGACAGACATAAATGACCAGCTTTAAACTAAGAATGTTCCCAACGACTGGTCATTTAAGACTGTCCCCAATGAATGGGTCGGTGCCCTTTGTGCGGAGGTTGCTTTGATGCTTTATACTGGTGCGGTTAGACATCCATCCTGCAATCGAGGAGATTTCCATGGCATCAGACGTTCGCGTCCGCTTTGCACCCTCACCGACGGGCAAGCTGCACATCGGCGGCGCCCGCACCGCTATCTATAACTGGGCTTTCGCCCGCGCAAACGGCGGCACCTTCATCCTGCGCATCGACGACACCGACCCCACCCGCTCCACCGACGAGAACACGCAGATCATCCTGCGCGCCATGCGTTGGCTGGGCCTGGACTGGGACGAGGGTCCCGAGGTGGGCGGCGATTTTGGCCCCTACGCCCAGACCGAGCGCCTGGACCTGTACAAGCAGGCCGCCCAGAAGCTTTGGGACGAGGGCAAGGCCTATCCCTGCTTCTGCACCAAGGAGCAGCTGGATGCCGATCGCAAGGCCGCGCAGGAGCGCAAGGACGCCTTCCAGGGATATCAGCGCCGTTGCCGCGATCTTGATCCCGAGGAGGCCCGCCGTCGCATCGAGGCCGGCGAGTCCTACGTCCTGCGCATCAAGGTGCCCGAGGACCGCGGCGACGTCGTTATCCACGACGCCGTCCACGGCGAGGTGACCTTCGACGCCAAGGAGCTCGACGACTTTGTCATCTTCCGCTCCGATGGCACGCCCACGTACAACTTTGCGACCGTCGTCGACGACGCCATGATGAAGATCACTCATGTCATCCGCGGCGACGACCACTTGTCCAACACCCCGCGTCAGGTCATGGTCTACGAGGCCCTCGGCGCGCCCGTGCCTACGTTCGCCCACATCTCCATGATCTTGGGTGCCGACGGCAAGAAGCTCTCCAAGCGCCACGGCGCCACCTCGGTGGAGGAGTACCGCGACGCCGGTTACCTGTCCGACGCCTTCGTCAACTACTTGGCGCTGCTCGGCTGGTCGCTCGACGGCGAGACCACGATCATCCCGCGCGATGTCCTGGCCAGCAAGTTCTCGCTCGACCGCATCTCCAAGAACCCGGCGACCTTCGACCCCAAGAAGCTCGACTGGGTCAATGCCGAGTACATCAATGGCATGTCCGATGCTCAGTTTGCCGACGAGATCATGGTCCCCGAGCTGCACGAGGCGGGTCTCATCGAGGGTAATGTCGAGTACGGCGAGGATTGGATCGACGCGCTTGCCGCCATTGTCAAGCCGCGCACCAAGATGCCGGCCGACGCCGTGACCGTCGCCGCTCCCATCTTCGCTACGGCCGAGACGCTCGAGTATGACGAGAAATCCGTCAACAAGGGCCTGGCCAAGGAGGGCATGGGTGCCATTCTTGATGCCGCCAAGGCCGCGCTCGAGGGTGTGAACGAGTGGACGGCTGCCAACATCGACGCCGCGCTTGAGCCGCTGCCCGAGCAGATGGAACTCAAGAAGCGCGTGGTGTTCCAGGCCGTGCGCGTCGCCGTCTGCGGCAACATGGTGAGCCCCCCGCTGGGCGAGACCATGGCGCTCATCGGCCGCGACGACTGCCTGGCGCGCATCGACCGCGCCCACACGATGGCGCTGTAATCGCTGCGCAAACGTTTGTATCCGAGCCCCGTTCACCCCGAGCGGGGCTCTTGTTTCTGTAGACGTATGGGATAGGAGGTGCTGGGGCCATGGCCGAGCAACTGTCGCTGTTTGGTTCGCCGGAACCGGAGGAGGCTCCCGTGAAGCATGCCCGCCCGGCCGAGCAGGCCAAGCCCGAGCCTGCGCCAGAGCCCATTGCCGCCTACGCGAGCGTGGTTCTCGACATTCCCACCCGTGCACTGTCCGAGCCGTTTGCCTACGGCATTCCACAGTCCCTTGCCAACGAGGCTCAGATTGGGTCTACGGTCCTGGTCCACTTTGGCAACCGTGCCGCCGCGGGCTATATCGTCGACATTGCGTCCGAGCTTGGCGACCTGCAAGGTAACAATGCCCTCGATCCCGCGCGTATCAAGCCTATCGAGGCTATCCTCAGCAAGCCGCTCTTTACCGCAGAGGCCGCCCGTATCGCACGCTGGATGAGCCGCGAGTATGTCGCGACGCTTTCCGAGTGCCTGCGCCTGTTCTTGCCCCCGGGTGGAAGTCCGCGCGTGGTCAGGGGCGATGACGGCGTGTGGACGGTTGAGCGCCCCGCCGTCAAGCCTATCCAAAATCGCTGGGTCATGCTCACGCCCGAGGGTTTCGACTACACGCCGCCCAAGACCGCGGTCCGCCAGCGTCAGCTCATCGAGGCACTGCAGTGCGGCCCGGTCACGACGCGCGACCTCAACCTTCTCTATAACAGTATGTCGGCGACCATTAAGGCGCTCGAAAAACGCGGCGTCGTGGTGGTGGAGGAGCGCCGTGCCTGGCGCGGTTGCAGCGAGCAGACTACGCTGTCCTCGGCAAGCGGCAAGGCACCGGTCGCACTCACCAACGGTCAGCAGCAGGCGCTCGCGCAGATTGAGCGCGCCCGTCTGGACGCTCATGGCGACGTGGTGCTGGTTGACGGCGTCACCGGCTCCGGCAAAACCGAGGTGTACCTCTCCGCCATCGAGCGCGTGCTGATGGCCGGCCGCTCGGCGTGCGTGCTGGTGCCCGAGATCTCGCTGACGGCCCAAACCGTCGGTCGCTTCCGCTCGCGCTTCGGTGAGACGGTCGCGGTCTTCCACTCGCGCCTTTCGGCCGGCGAGCGCCTGGACCAGTGGGACATGGTTGCCAGCGGTGCCGCCCGCGTTGTCGTCGGCGCGCGTTCGGCGCTCTTTTGCCCGCTCAGCGACCTGGGCCTCATCATCATCGACGAGGAGCACGAGACCAGCTATAAGCAGGGCTCCAGTCCGCGCTACCACGCGCGCGAGGTGGCGGCCGAGATGGCGCAGCGCTATCGCTGCCCGCTTGTGTTGGGCTCCGCCACGCCTTCTGCTGAGGCCCTCGACCGCTGCCGCCGTGGCATGTATAACGGTGCCACCTGGACGCGCGTCGAGATGCCCGAGCGCCCGGGACACGCCGTGCTGCCGACTGTCCGCATTGCCGACCTGCGCCGCGAGTTCTCGCATGGCAGCCGCTGCATGTTCTCAAAACCCTTGATGGAGGGCTTGGAGCGTGTGGTCGAGCGCCGCGAGAAGGCCGTGCTGTTGCACAACCGCCGTGGCTTTGCGCCGTTCTTGATGTGCCGCGAGTGCGGATGCGTCCCCACCTGCAATCACTGCTCCACCGCGCTTACATATCACGAGCGCACGCACACGCTGCAATGTCACACCTGCGGTTCGTCTTGGCGCGTGCAGCCGTATCCCGCGCCCACGAGCCGATGCCCCAAATGTGGCAGTCGCTACCTGGCAAAAATGGGTCTGGGAACGCAGCAGATCGAGGACGCACTGCATCAGATGCTTCCCGAGGATGTCGCCATTATTCGCATGGATGCCGATTCCACGCGCGGCAAGGATGCGCACAAAAAGCTGCTCGAGCAGTTCGATGCGGCGGATTGTGCCGTGTTGCTGGGCACCCAAATGATCGCAAAGGGTCTCGATTTTCCCGAGGTCACGCTCGTAGGCGTGGTCAATGCCGACTTCGCCCTCAAGCTGCCCGACTTTCGCGCAGGGGAGCGCGCCTACGATCTGCTGGAGCAGGTTGCGGGCCGCGCCGGCCGCGGCGATCGCCCCGGCGAGGTTATCATCCAGACCTACCTGCCCGAGGACCCGGTCATCCGCGCCGTCGCCGAGCACGACCGCTCGATTTTTACCGACTACGACCTGGACCAGCGCCGCGACGCGCTGTACCCGCCGCTTGTTCGCCTGGTCAACATCTTGGTATGGTCGGCGAACCGAGACGACGCGCAGGACTACATCGGCCGCATCGCGAAGCTCCTCAAGCGCCGCTGGCATGCCGCCGCGCCCGACTTTTTGCGGGCGGGGAGCGCCGTGCCTCAGGTGCTGGGCCCGGCTTCATGTGTAATCGAGAGAGCCAAGGACCGTTACCGCTTCCATCTGCTTGTAAAGTCGCCGGTAGGGTACCATGTCTCTGATGATATCGACGCCTGCCTCAAAGAGGTGGGCTCTGTGCGCGGCGTGAGCGTGAGCGTTGACGTCGACGCCTATGATTTGATGTAACAACCCGAAAGGATGGCCATGGAAGCCAACGGAATCGTACTGTCGCCCGACCCTCGTCTGCGCCAGGAGTGCGCCGTCATCGAGGAGATCACCCCGGCGATCGAGGCGCTTGCCGAGAAGATGAAGAAGATGATGTTCGAGAACGGCGGTTGCGGCCTGGCTGCCCCGCAGATCGGCGAGCTCATTCAGCTCGTCACCATCGACTGCGACTACAGCGACAAGAACGACTACGACCCCTACGTGCTCATCAACCCTGTCATTGTTGAGCAGAGTGACCATCTTGTGCCCTTTAGCGAGGGCTGCCTTTCCATTCCTGGCATTAGCTGCGAGATTGAGCGTCCTGACCATGTCGTCGTCGAGGCGTACGACTTGGACGCCAACCTGATTCGCTATGAGGCTTCGGGCGACCTGTTCTGCGTGTGCCTGCAGCACGAGATCGATCACCTGCACGGTAACACCATGTTCGAGCGACTGAAGCCGATGCAGAGGCTCAAGGCAGTCAAGGAGTACCAGGACGCCCTGGCCCGCGGCGCTCGACCGGGCGAGACGGAGTAGGTTTGTCCGTCACCGGGGCGCCCGCCTATATCATCCCGTGCTCAAACATTCTCGCTGCGCTGCGAAACTGCGCGCGGGACGATATGTGGGCGCTCAGCACCGGGGACTGCGTTGTTCTGGCTCGGTTCGCCCGGGTGCCGTTGGGCCAGGGAGGGGCGTCTTCGCTGATAATTGCTTTGCTGAAAGAGCTGCTTTTATTGCGGCTCTTTCTTTGGTTTTGGGTATATTTGTTCTTGTTGAATTGTTATTGCGGATGGGCTGGTGACTCGGCTTTCCGCTGTTAATTTGTAGCCGTCTCGGCTTTGGTTGAGGGGAGACGTTCTTTATGCGTATTGTTTTTATGGGTACGCCTGATTTTGCTGTGCCTTCGCTGGTTTCGCTTGTCGAGGCTGGAAACGAGATTGCGCTTGTTGTTACTCGTCCCGATGCTGTTCGTGGGCGTGGTAAAAAGTTGGAGCCGTCTCCTGTTAAGGCTAAGGCGCTTGAGCTAGAGTTGCCGGTTATTGAGGCTAATCGTATGACGGCCGAGGTTGTTGAGGCTCTCCAAGCTGCGCAAGCCGATATTTTCTGTGTGGCTGCTTATGGTTGCATTTTGCCCGATGAGGTTCTTCACATGGCGCCGCTTGGTATTGTGAATGTTCATGCGTCTTTGCTGCCTCGTTGGCGTGGCGCCGCTCCTATTCAGCGTGCGATTCTTGCTGGTGATGAGGTTGCTGGCGTTTCCATTATGCGCATTGGACATGGCGTGGATACTGGTGCTTATTGTGCTCAGGCTTCCACGTCGGTTGCCGGTAAGCATGCTGAGGCGCTGACCATGGAGCTTGGTGAGCTTGGCGGCAAACTGCTTGCCGATATGCTTCCTTCTCTTGCCGATGGCACCGCCGTGTGGACTGAGCAGGATGAGTCGCTCGTCACTCATGCTGCCAAGATTTCCAAGCTGGAGATGCGTCTGGATCCGCAGATGGCTGCGCTCGATTGCGTGCGTCATGTGCTCGCTTCGTCCGATACCGCGCCTGCTCGTTGCGTGATTGCCGGCAAGACCGTGCGTGTGCTCGATGCTGCGCTGGCCGATGTTTCGCTTGTCAAGGGCGGCGTTGACGTTAAGAATAAGCGTGTTTTCCTTGGCCTTTCCGATGGTGCGGTTGAACTGCTCGAGGTTAAGCCCGATGGCAAGCGTGCCATGGCCGCTTCTGCTTGGGCTGCTGGGCTGCAAGGCGCCGATCTTATCTGGGGTGTTTTGTCATGAGCAAGCTGTCTCCCGCGCGCAAGCTTGCACTCGATGTGCTGATGGAGGCCGATCGCCGCGGCATGTATGCGCGCGACGTGCTGTCCTCTCCCGCATCGGCCAAGGCTATTGACCAGCGCGATTCCGCTTTTGCCGCCCGCTTGGCGCTGGGTGTGGCCGCTACGCAGGGTATTTTGGACGAGCTGCTCGATCAGTTTCTCGATAAGCCTAAAAAGGTTGCGCCGCGTGTTCGCATGGCACTTCGTATCTCGGCCTTCGAGATGCTCTATCTGCATACGCCTGGCCGTGTTGCGGTGAGTCAGGGCGTTGAGCTGGTGCGCAGCGGAGCTAAGTCTGCCGCCGGTTTGGCCAATGCCGTGCTGCATAAGGTCGCGGACAACGTTGAGGACTTTGCCACTGCGTCCGATGTAGACGAGTCTGAGCGACGCTTGGTTCGTCTGTCGCGCCTGATGGGTCTGCCGCGTTGGCTGTGCGCTCGTATTATTGCTTCGTTTGACACACCGGAGGGCGCGCTTAGCTTTGCCGGTAATCTGGCCCCCGCGCCGCTGGCCCTGCATGAGAACGCCTTTGAGACCAAGCCCGATCCGTATATCTCGCAGCTCGTCGCGCCTGTCTTCCCGGGCTGCCATGCCCCGGTTGATGCCCAGGTTACCGTTGCTTCGGGTGTGTTTGAGCGTGCTGCCGCGGTGGCGTCTGATCTCAACGCGCAGCTTATCGCCACAGCTGCCACGCGCCCTGGAAGCTGCCTTGAGATTGGTGCCGGTCGCGGTACCAAGACCTATGTGATGATGTGTCAGGCCAAGCGTGCGGGCTATGAGCGTCAGCATACGGCGCTCGATCTGCATGATCGCAAGTGCGATCTGAATCTCGCTCGCCTGCATAAGGCCGGTATTCAGGGCGTTCGTACGGTTTCGGGTGATGCCTGTGAGCTTGATGAGGTGCTCACATCGTTTGATGCTATGCGCGGTGAGCGGGTCAAGTTCGACACGGTCTTTATCGATGCGCCGTGCTCGGGCACCGGCACCATGCGCCGTCATCCCGAGATTCCGTGGCGCCTAACCGAGAATGATGTGACGACTGAGTTACCCAAGCTGCAGCTGACGATGCTCAAGGAGGCTGCTGCGCGCGTGGCTACCGGCGGCGAGCTCATCTATGCGACGTGCTCGGTCTTCGACGAGGAGAACACGCAGGTGGTGGATGCGTTTTTGGCTTCGCCCGAGGGCACGGACTTTAGCCTGGCACCCCTCTCCGAGGCGCAGATTCTGCAACTCCCCGAGTTCGATCAGGCCAAGAAGCTCGTATCCGTACGCCAGAACGATCGAGGCCTCTTCCAAAGCGTACCGGTAAACGCCGATTCCTACGACGGCCACTTCTGCGCCAGACTGGTCCACAAGTAACGACTAAGTTGCGGTGAAATAAGGATTGAATAGCGGCTTCTACCCACCAAACAGTCCTTATTTCACCGCAACTCATAAGGAAACCTGGGTAGCTAAAGAAACAGCCCCGCGATCGGTTTCAATCGCGGGGCCGCGTTGTTCCTAGTGACTGTGCGGGCAGTTGGCGCAGCAGCCGCTGGTGGCGCTGGTGCTGGAGCCGCCACTGCGCTGGTCGGTGTTGTAGAAACCGCTGCCTTCGAACTTAATACCGCTGGCCGAAAACGTCTTGGATGCCGGGGCACCGCAGCTCGGGCACACGACCTCGGGACTCTCGGACATGGGGTGCTCAACCTCAAACACGTTGCCGCAGCTCGAGCACTTGTAATCATAGCGTGCCATAATACTTCCTTTTCAGCACAAAGCGGGCAGATCGCTCTGCCCGCAAAAATTCAAACGTCTGTAACTGTACCCTATATCGGGCGTTTTATCACGCCTCGCCCCAGAATCTATGGGTGTTGCGCAGGAGCTGCGCAGTTTTGCCCTCGGCGGCCGCAACGTCGGC
This sequence comes from Collinsella sp., assembly GCA_037237765.1. Lineage (GTDB taxonomy): Bacteria > Actinomycetota > Coriobacteriia > Coriobacteriales > Coriobacteriaceae > Collinsella. The sequence continues at coordinate 42,781 of JAXXEN010000018.1, forward strand.
CTCGTCAGCCTGCCAGGTCCAGTTGCCCGTGGCTACGCCCGGTACGTTCATGCGCGCGTCGTCGCCAAGCCCCAGGACATCCTGCAGCGGCATCATCACCAGGGGAGCGTCGCTTGCCAGCGCGTCGCTCATCAGCTTAGCCGCCAGCTCAACACCGCTCGGCTCGTCGCCGCCGGCAAAGGAACGCGTACACCAGCCTGCGAGCGTCGACGTATCGTGCGTTGAGGTGTACAGGATCTTTCCTGGCGTGGGGTGCACACCGCAACGAACGTCGTAGTCGCTAAACTCCAGCACGTCCATGCCGGGGAAGCCGCAGGTCGAAGCCATGGCGCGAACACCGGGCGTCAAATAGCCCAGGTCCTCGGCGATAAAGTTGAGAGGACCCAGCTCGTCATAGGCGGTCTGGAACAGGTCTTTGCCCGGTCCTGCCAGCCAGCGGCCGTCGGCGCAAGCCTTGCCCGCGGGGATACTAAAGTAGCTGTGGAAGCCCAGGAAGTGATCCAGACGCACGCGGTCGTAGAGCGAGAACGCACGACGTAGGCGATCCATCCACCATCTATAGCCGTTCTGCTTCATGTAGTCCCAGCGGAACGTCGGGTTGCCCCACATCTGGCCCTTGGGTGCAAAGTTGTCGGGCGGCGCACCGGAAATCTCAATCGCCTTTCCGGTATCGGACAGCCAGAAGTTCTCGGGCTCGCTCCACGCGTCTGCCGAATCGTCGGACACGTACATAGGAATATCCCCGATAACCTCGATGCCCTTCTTGTGCGCATAGTTCATGAGCTCGCACCAAGCTAGGTCAAAGCGGTACTGCATGTACGCCTGAAGCTCGGCCTCGTCGTGGAAGCGCTTGTCGTCGATCAAATGCTCGTTGTAGCGCGCGACATCTGCCGGCCAATCATGGCGCGACTCGCCCTCAAAGTACTTCTTAACGGCCATGTAGACGCAGTATTTCTCGAGCCAATCGGCATTGAGATGTTTAAACGCGGTGTACAGTGGGTCGGCATCCTCGCCGCCGCGGGCCATCCAGGTCTCAAAGTCGACGGCCAGCTCCTCGTGGCTCTCGGGTAGCAGGTCGATATTGCCTGCAAAGGCCGAAGGACCGGCGTAAGGGGAGCGGAAGAAGTCCGTGGGATTGACGGGGAGAACCTGCCAGTAGCGCATGCCCATGGCGGCCAGATGGTCGATAAAGCGACGCGTGGGCGCGCCGATCGTACCGGGCTTGCCGTCGTCGGTCGGCACCGATGTGATGTGGCACACAACACCCGCACCGTGATCGAGCGGTTCCTGCAGGCGCTGCTCGGCATGGTGATAGATGATCGACGAGCCCAGCGGATACAGATCGAGCGTGACCGTACCGTTGTGGATCTCGCACTCATGACCGCTGATCACGTCACTCGCACATTCGTCGAGCGCCGGAATCGTCACGCGGTGTGAATTGCGGAGGCTGCGGTTGATGATGACGGTCGCGGACTCGCCGTCTTTACCGGTGCGCGTATAAGCGAGTACTTCGTCATTGAGCGCGAAGGCCTTGATCTCGCCATCGATCATAAACGGTAGCGCGCGGCGCACGGCCGAGGCATTCTTGACGATCGCGAACGTATCGAAGTCGTGCAGGTTTTCCTTGGTCGGCATGGTGCGGCGATTGCCCGGATCGGTGAGACCCTCCAAGCCGTACTCGTCACCGTAATAGATTGAGGGAACGCCCGGGAACGTCATCTGCATGAGCGTCGCCAGCCAAAAGCGGCTCTTGGCCAGGCCCATGGAGTTCTCGTCCAGGCGCCATTTGCTGCGCTCGCTCTCGGGCAGCTGCGACTCGTCGGGGCCACCGCCGAGCACCGAGATAATGCGCGGGCGGTCGTGGCTCGACAGCAGATTGAGCGCGCAGGATAATGCCTCGCGCGGGTAGTTCTCGCGTAGGGTCTCGATATCCTCGGCAGCTTGGTAGGCGTTTTTGTAGCCCATCAAAAAGCCGATGACCATGTCGCGGAAGGGGTAGTCCATGGCCGAGTCGAGCTCGGAGCCTTGCAGATAGCGACGCAGATGGCCGTAGCTGATCTTGTTGGAGGCGTCTTCCCATACCTCGCCGAGCAGCAGCGCGTCGGGCTTCTCGGCGAGCACGGCCTTTTTGATCTCGGTCAGGAAGTCATCGGAAAGCTCGTCGGCCACATCCAGACGCCAGCCGTGAGCGCCGGCGCGCAGCCATTTACGAATGACGCCGTCCTTGCCCAGGAGCCGCTCGCGTACCAGTTCGGAGCTCTCATTGATGGCGGGCATATTGCCCACGCCCCACCAACAGTCGTACGAGCCGTCCTCGTGGAAATAAAACGCATCGCGCCACGGCGAATCCTCGCTCTGCCACGCGCCCACGCCGGGGTAGTTGCCGTAGCGGTTGAAGTAGATCGAATCGTCGCCCGTGTGGTTGAACACACCGTCCAGAATGATGGAAATGCCGAGCTTCTCGGCCGCCTCGCACAGCTCGGTAAAGTCCTGCTCGGTGCCCAGAATCGGATCGATCTTGGTGTAATCGGCGGTGTCGTAGCGGTGGTTGCTCGCGGCTTCAAAAATGGGGTTGAGGTAGATGGCTGTAAAGCCCAGCTCGGCGATGCGAGGCAGGTCTTCCTGGATGCCCTTGAGCGAGCCGCCGTAGAAGTCCCAAGTCTTGATGGAGCCGTCCTCGGCGCGCTCGTACACAGGCGGCTCGTTCCAGTCCTCGACCATGCGGCGCTGAATGCCCTTACGCGGTTTTTCGACCTCGGCCAGCGTGCGCTCGCGCCAGTGCTCGTCGCGGGCATAACGATCGGGGAAGATCTGGTAAACCATACCGCGCTCGTACCACTCGGGTCGAACTTCGCGGTGCTTGTAGACGGTGACCTGGAATGACGGCACCTCGGCGTAATCGTAGGTTACGCCTTCGCCGCCGGTGCGGCCCTGTGGTGCGCCCAGGCGAACCTCGGGCTGGCCCTCAATATTGCATATAAAGCTGTACCAGATAAGACAGGGCTCGGTGCACTCAAGCTCTACGGTAAATATGCCGTCGCCCTCGTGCGTCATGGGATACCGAGACTCACCGATCTCATCGACCCAGGTGCGGAGCGTAAGCGTTGCCTGCGCGGGATCGGCATCCTCCAGAATCACGGAGAGCGAAAGGGTAGTTCCTGTGGTCACAGCGCCAAACGGAGTGCGAAACTGCGGCAGACGGCTGTTGTGTATCAATCTCATAGTACGGTCCAGTTCAATAGAATCATGGCATGCTGGCCATGGGCTTTACGCACAGTCTGTAAGTATATCTGTTGGACACAGGCTGTATAAACAACATCCGTTTACCATCGGCGAACGGTTGTCCTAGAAAATCGTTTTACCAACTACCTACAGAGAAGGGGCGCCCGGTTGGAGCGCCCCTTACGTAGGGTTTGATTAGGTTTTAAATCGTCTGTGGGCTAGCGGCGCTTGCGGGTGGCCGTTGCCTTGCGGACGGACGTCTTCTTGGACGGGGCCTTTTTCTCTGCCGGAGCGGCGGGGGAGACCGGAGTCTCCTTGGCGGGCTCGGGCTTGGCCTTTACCTCGGCCTTAGGCTGCTCTTTGGCGGCAGCGGGCTTGGCCTCGGCCTTAGCCTCCGCCTTTGGGGCAGCAGCCTTGGTCGTGGTCTTTTTGGCCGTCGTCGTAGCGCGCTTGCGCGTGGTGGTCTTGGCAGCGGGCTTGGCCTCGACGGTTGCCTCCGCCTTGGACTCGGCGGGCGTCTCCTCGACCTTGACGGCTGGCTTTGCGGCTGCCTTGGTCGTGGCGGCCTTCGTGGTCGTCGACTTCGTAGCCGTGGTCTTCTTGGCTGCCGTTGCCTTCTTGGCGGCCGTGGTCGTCTTCTTGGCAGCCGTGGTCGTCTTCTTGGCAGCGGTCTTTGCCGGAGCCTTGACGGCAGGCTTGGTCTCAACGACTTCGGCCTTTACCTCGGGAGCAGCCTCGGCTTCGGCGGCCTTCTTGGCAGCGGCGGTCGTGCGCTTGCGCGTGGTCGTTGCCTTGGCAGCCGTTGTTTTAGTAGCGGCAGCCTTGGTCGTCGCAACCTTCTTAACGGTCGTCTTGCGAGTCGTGGTCTTCTTGGCGGCAGGCTTCGCAGCCGGCTTAACCTCAACCTCGGGAGCTGCCTCAGCCTTCACCTCAGGCTCGGCCTTTGTGGGCTCAGCCTCAACCGGCTTCTCCTCGGCCTTGGGCTCCTCAGCGGCCACCGGCTCAGCAACAGCCTCTGGCTCGTCGACAACAGTCGCCGGCCTCTCAATCTCCGGATGCATAAAGAAGTACAGGTCCAGATACTTATCGGCCGAGCGCGTCCAGCTAAAGTCCTGGCTCATGGCCTGCGTGACCAGCTGGTTCCAGGCCTCGCGGTTATCCCAGAACAGACGCGCCGCGCGGAATACGGCATCGCCCATCTCGTCGCCGTTAAAGTTGCTAAACGAGAAACCCGTGCCCTCGCCGGTAAACTCGTTGTACGGGATCACGGTGTCCTTCAGGCCGCCGGTCTCGCGCACGATGGGCAGGGTACCGTAGCGCATGGCGATGATCTGCGACAGGCCGCAGGGCTCAAACTTCGAAGGCATCAGGAACATATCGGCGGCGGCGTACATGCGCTGCGACAGCGCCGGGTCAAACTCGATGCGCGCGGCCATAGTGCCGGGGTACTTGTCCTGGAAGTAGCGCAGTCCGTCCTCGTAGTCGCGGTCGCCGGTGCCCAGTACGGCCACCTGCACGCCGCCGGCCAGAATGCGGTCAAGCGCGTACATGACCAGGTCCATGCCCTTCTGGCGCGTCAGGCGCGTGACCATCACCATAAGCGGTCGGTCGTCGCGAACCTCGAGCCCCAGCTCTTCCTGCAGCTTGGCCTTGCACACGGCCTTGCCGGAACGGTCCTCCATGGTGTAGTTGGCGGCAATGCGCTTGTCGGTCGCCGGGTCAAAGCCCGCCACGTCAATGCCGTTGAGGATGCCCTGCAGCGCGTACGAACGCTCGCGCAGCACGCCGTCCAGGCCCTCGCCAAACTCAGGCGTCTGGATTTCGTTGGCATAGGTGGGGCTCACCGTGGTGATGGCGTCGGCATAGCGCAGCGCGCCCAGCATGTAGTTGACGCTGCAGGCGTCGCAACGAAGCTGCGAGGCGGCGGCGGGAATATGCGCCACACCCAGGATGTCCTCCATCACGGTGTCGCTAAATTGGCCCTGGAACGCCACGTTGTGGATCGAGAACACGGTCTTGACGCGGTCGTACAGCGGCAGGCCCTGGTAAAACTCGCGCAAAAACACGGGCGCCAGTGCCGTCTGCCAGTCGTTGCAGTGCAGGATGTCGCACTCAAAACCGGCCGGCAGGTGCTGCAGGCTCTCGGTGATGGCCTTGGAGAAGAACGCAAAGCGCTCGCCGTCGTCAAAAAAGCCGTACGGATAGTCGCGCGCAAAGTAGCGCTCGTTGTCGATGAACATATAGGTGACGCCGTCGCGCTCGAGCTTCTCGAGACCGCAGTACTCGTTGCGCCAGCCCAGGCTCACGTAAAAATCGGAGAAGTGCTCCATCTGCGCCTTGTATTCGTCCTTGATGGTGGCGTACTTGGGCATCATCACAATGACTTCGGCGCCGGCGCGCACGAGCGCCGCAGGCAGCGAGCCCGCCACGTCACCCAGGCCACCGGTCTTAACAAACGGTGCGCACTCGGCCGAGGCAAACACGATCTGCATCTTTTTGCTGGAATCAGCCATATTGTCTCCCATGTTGTTATTCGAGAATAGCCGCCTGGCGCTAACCGGGCGGCTATTCTACATGTTACGAGCGATGTTGCGGTGCCAACGTTAACGTACGATGGTGGTGTCAGAAGTTAACGGAGCCTTGCCCAGCACCAGGATGTTCTCGGGCGTGCCGCGAAGCTCGGTGTTGGTGGGAACCACGTTGTTCTTGTCCAGAATGGCATTCTCAACACGGGCGCCGCTCTTGATGACGCAGCTCTGGTTGATGATCGAGTTGGTCACCGAGGCGCCTTCCTCGACCACGACGCCGCGCGACAGGATCGAGTTGCGCACGGTGCCCTTGATGATGCAGCCGGCCGAGATGATCGAGTTGCACGCGTGGCTGCCGGTCGCATAGCGCGAAGGCGGCACGTCATGAGCCTTGGTCAGGATCGGGCGCTCGGGGTCAAAGAGCTGGTCGGCCACGGTCTGGTCGAGCAGGTCCATGCTGCGGCGATACAGCGACTTCTCGCTAAACACGCCCACGACCTCGCCCTTGTACTCGTAGCTGCACACGTCGATGTTGCCAAAGTCGCCCTGGAGTGCCTCGAGCAGGTCCAGATAGTCGGCGGCCTGGTAGTGGTCGATGATCTCGAGTAGCGTCTCACGGTTGACGATGCAGCAGTCCATAGAGGCGTTGTCGCCGTACACGACGCCGGCGCTCACGCCCGTCAGGCGGCCGTTCTCGTTAATTTCGAGTTTGGTCTCGTCATCGACGTTGTGCGTGGCCTTGCAGTACACCACGGTCATCTGGGCACCGGAGTTCTCGTGCGCGTCGATGATGGTGTTGAGGTCCATGTTAAAGATGATGTTGGTGCCCATCATCACAACATAGGGCTTGTCTGAACGCTGGAACAGCGTCTTGTTGGAGATGATGTCGCGCAGCAAGAAACGCATGCCGCCCTTGGTGGTGCCATACGCGTTACCGGGCACCATGAACAGGCCGCCCTTCTTGCGGTCCAGGCCCCAGTCCTTGCCCGAGCCCACGTGGTCGATCAGCGAGCGGTAGTTGCCCGGCATGACGACGCCGACGGTCTTAATGCCGGCATTCATCATGTTGGACAGCGGAAAGTCGATCAGGCGGTAGCGGCCCAAAAACGGAACGGACGCAATGGGGCGGTCCTTGAGCAGCACGCTGCCGTAGGTCGAAGAGTAGTTAGCGGTGATATAACCGATGGCCTTGCGATTGATCATCGGATCATTCCCCCTTCCCGATAACGACGTCATTTCCAACGACGGCCGTATCCTTGGTGGTATCGACAGAGCCGAGCTTCACGCCCTCTTCGACCGTGGAGTTCTCGCCCAAAATAGCGCGGCAGATGTGCGCGCCGCTCTTAACGTGCGCACCCGGCAGCAGCACGGAGTCCTCGACCACAGCGCGCTCCTCGATGATGACATCGGTCGAAAGGATTGAGTGGCGAGCGGTGCCGTAGATCTTGCAGCCATTGGAGACCAAGCAGTCGTCTAGGCGGCCGTCCGGCCCAATGTAGTGCGGCGGACGCGTGGTGATGTTGGACATGATGGGGAAGTGCTTGTCGAACAGATCGAACTCGGGGTTGTTGCCCAGCAGGTCCATCGAGGTCTCGTGGAAGCTGGCGATGGTGCCGACGTCCTTCCAAAAGCCGTGGAACTCGTAGCTGTACAGGCGCTTGCCCTCGCCGAGCAGCTTGGGGATGATGTCCTTGCCAAAGTCGTGGCTCGAGCGCTGGTCCAGAGCGTCCTCCTCGAGCGCCTCGATCAGCACGTCGGCCGAGAAGATGTAGATGCCCATGGACGCGAGGTTCGAATCGGGCTTATCGGGCTTCTCGGTGAACTTGGTGATGCGGCCGTCCTCGGGGTCGGTGGTCAGGATGCCAAAACGGCTGGCCTCCTCCCACGGCACGGGCATAACGCTCACCGTGAGGTCGGCGTTGTTCTCAATGTGCGTCTTGAGCATCTTGCGGTAGTCCATGCGATACAGGTGATCGCCCGAAAGAATCAGGACGTACTTGGGGTCGTTGGCCTTGATGTAGTCGAGGTTCTGCGTAATGGCGTCGGCCGTGCCCGCATACCAGGCGCCACCGGTCTGTGTCTCGTACGGCGGCAGGATCGACACGCCGCCGTCGCGGCTGTCCAGATCCCACGCCTCGCCGGAGCCCACGTAGGCATGCAGCAGGTAGGGGCGATACTGCGTCAGAACGCCCACCGTGTCGATGCCCGAGTTGGAGCAGTTGGAGAGCGAAAAGTCGATAATGCGGAACTTGCCACCAAAGCTAACCGCCGGCTTAGCGATCTTTTGGGTGAGTGCCCCCAATCGGCTGCCCTGTCCTCCTGCGAGGAGCATCGCGATGCATTCTTTCTTACTCATCGATTTCTCCTTCTGTCATCGATGTTCCTAAACCCATTAGCGACGGGCGCGGCGCTCGGTCGCGCCCGTCGGGTAATGCCGTGCTGGCAAAGGGGAGCTCGCGGCCTTTAAGCGTGCCAGATTTCGTCGCGGTACTCGCGAATGGTGCGGTCGCTCGAGAACCAGCCGCTCGAGGCGGTGTTGAGCAGGGCCTTGCGGTTCCAGGTCTCCTGGTCGCCGTAGCTGCCCGTGAGCTTTTCCCATGCATCCACGTAGCTGCGGAAGTCGGCCATGACCAGGTCGGGGTCGTTGTTGTTCATGAGCTCGTTGTAGATGCTCTCGAAGTTGCCCGAAAGACCCGCAAAGGTATTGTCCTTGAGCTCGTCCATCACGCGGCCCAGGCGCTCACGGTCGCCGTTGAGGGTATCCCACGCAAAGTAGCTGTTCGATGCCCAGAGCTGCTCGACCTCGGGGGCGGTCAGGCCAAAGATGGCCTCGTTCTCGCGGCCGGCCAGGTCGGCGATCTCGATGTTGGCGCCGTCGAGGGTGCCCAGCGTAATGGCACCGTTCATCATGAGCTTCATGTTGGACGTGCCCGACGCCTCCTTGCCGGCCGTGGAGATCTGCTCCGAGATCTCGGCGGCGGGGTAGATGAGCTGGGCGTTGCTCACGCGGAAGTTGGGGATAAAGCAGACCTTCATGACCTCGTTGACGCGGGGGTCGTTGTTGATGACGTCGGCCACGGAGTTAATGAGGCGGATGGTCTCCTTGGCAAAGGTGTAGCTCGAGGCAGCCTTGCCGCTAAAGATGAAGGTCGTCGGCGTCACGTGGAAGTTGGGATCGGCGATGCGACGGTTGTAGATGTCCATCACCTTCATGATGTTCATGAGCTGGCGCTTGTAGGCATGGAAGCGCTTCACCTGGACATCGAAGACGGTGTTGGGGTCAATAACCAGACCGGTCTCGGCCTTAACGTAGGCGGCCAGACGCTCCTTGTTGGCGCGCTTGGAGGCACCCACGGCCTTCAGGAACTCGGTGTCGTTCTGGAACTCTTTGAGCTTCTCCAGCTCAAAGGCGTCCTTCAGCCAGCCATCGCCAATGGCCTCGGTCACGAGCTTGGCATAGGTTGGGTTGGACTCGGCAAAGAAGCGACGGTGCGAGATGCCGTTGGTCTTGTTGTTGAACTTCTCGGGCGTCAGGGCATAGAAGTCCTTGAGCACGATGTTCTTGATGATGTCGGAGTGGATCTTTGCCACGCCGTTGACGCTATGGCTGCAGATTACAGACAGGTTGGCCATGCGAATCTCGCCGTCCCACAGAATGGCGGTCTGGCGCAGACGCTCCTGCCAGCCCTCCTGCGTGGTGTCGAACGACTCGTGCCAACGACGGCTGATCTCGTCGATGATCTGGTACACGCGGGGGAGGAGCTTGGAGAACGTGCCGATGGGCCACTTCTCCAGAGCCTCGGGCAGGATGGTGTGGTTGGTGTAGCTCACGACCTGCGTCACGATGTTCCAGGCGTCGTCCCACTCGAGCTTCTTCTCGTCGATGAGGATTCGCATGAGCTCGGGGCCGCACATGGCGGGGTGGGTATCGTTGGTGTGGATGGCCACAAACTGCGGCAGCAGCTCCCAGTTCGCGCCGTGCTCCTTCTCAAAGGTGTCGAGCAGGCTGTAGATGCCGGCCGATACAAACAGGTACTCCTGCTTCAGGCGCAGCAGACGGCCGTGCTCGCCGGCGTCGTTGGGGTAGAGGATGGCGCTGATGGCCTCGGCCTCGGCGCGCTCGGCGTCGGCCAGGGCATAATCGCCACGGTTAAAGGCTTCCAGGTCAAAGTGCTCCTCGACCGGCTCGGCGGCCCAGACGCGCAGCTTGTTGACGGTCTCGCCGGCATAGCCCACCACGGGGATGTCATAGGGGACAGCCAGGATGTCCTGCGTGTCCACCGTGCGGTAGAACGTGCGGCCGTTCTCCTCAAAGCCCTCAACATGGCCACCAAACTTAATGGTCACGGCCTTGTCTTGACGGCGGACCTCCCAGGGATAGCCGTGGGTGAGCCACTCGTCGGTGGCCTCTACCTGGCTGCCGTTGACGATCTCCTGCTTAAACAGGCCGTAGCGGTAGCGCATGCCGTTGCCGTAGCCGGCAATGCCCTCGGCTGCCATGGAATCCAGGAAGCATGCGGCCAGACGGCCCAGGCCACCGTTGCCCAGAGCCGGATCGGGCTCCTGGTTCTCGATGACGGACAGGTCAAAGCCCATGTCGTCGAGCGCCTCGGCGACCATATCGCGCACGCCAAAGTTAAGCAGGTAGTTGTCAAGCAGGCGGCCGATCAAAAACTCGATCGAGAAGTAGTACACGCGCTTCTTGCCCTCGGCGGTCACACGGGCGTCACTCTTGGTGGCAACGGTGCGTGCCTTCTCGGCCACGAGCTTGGCCAGGGCATTAAAGCGGTCGAGGTCGCTGGCGGCCTCGATGCTCTTGCCGCTAATGCTCATGACGGCATCGCGATAGAGCTCGGTAAACTCCTGCTTGTTGTCGAAGATCTTATTCATACGTTCCTTTCCCCGGGAATTGTTCCCCGAAACGGTTATGACTTGTATCCTACGCCCCGGCGGGGCGGGTAATTACAGTGGTAACGCCTTTGTTACGCTTTCTTAGCAGGAGCCTTAACGGCAGCTGTCTTGGCCTTGGGAGCAGCCTTTTTGGCGGCTGCCTTTTTGGCCGTGGTTGACTTGGCCGAAGCCTTGGCGGCGGGCTTGGCAGCCTTCGCCTTGACCGGAGCCTTCTTGGCAGCCGCGGGCTTGGGCTTCACCGAGGACGTGCGCTTGCGCGTCGCCTTCTTGGGCTTCTCGACCACGGGCGGCTTATAGCTGCTGGGACCGCGGCGCTTAAGCACCACGCCTGCCAGGCCGGGCACCTTTATCTCGATGGAGTCCATCTGCCCGTTCCAGGGATAGGGCTCGCTCGAGCAGGTGTAGGGCTCCTCACCGGCGTATCCGCTGCCACCGAACTCGGGACGGTCGGAATCAAAGATGACCTCCCAGTCGCCCTCACGCGGTACGCCCACGCGGAAGCTCTCATAGCTCGCCGGGTCAAAGTTGATCAGGATCACCAGGTCGTCATCGACGTCCTCGCCCTGACGCACAAAGCTCACGATGGACTGCTTGGAGTTGTCCGCGTCGATCCAGGTAAAGCCGTCGTCGGTGTAGCCGCGCTCGTAGAGGGCGGGCTCGGCGGTGTACAGGTGGTTGAGCGCCTTGATAAACGCCTGATGATGACGGTGGGTCTCGTACTCCTCGGTCAGGAACCACTGGATGGACTCGTAGTAGCGCCACTCAATAAACTGGCCGATCTCGTTGCCCATAAAGTTGAGCTTGGCACCGGGGTGCGTCATCTGGTAGAAAGCCAGCGTGCGCAGGCCGGCAAACTGGCGCCACCAGTCGCCCGGCATGCGTCCGATGAGCGAGCACTTGCCGTGCACGACCTCGTCGTGGCTCAGCGGGCAAATAAAGTTCTCGGTAAAGGCGTACATGATAGAGAACGTGAGCAGGCCGTGGTTGCCGGGACGCCACGGAAAATCGGTCTGCATGTAGTGCAGGGTGTCGTTCATCCAGCCCATGTCCCACTTGTAGTGGAAGCCCAGGCCGCCGTCCTGCGGCGGATAGGTCACGAGCGGCCACGCGGTGGATTCCTCGGCCATCATCATCACGTCGGGGAAGTGGGCCTCCACGGCGCAGTTGACCTGGCGGATAAACGCGCTAGCGTCCAGGTCCTCCTCGGTGCCGTACTTGTTGAACTTCTTTTGGCCCGGATCGTCGATGCCAAAGTTGAGGTACAGCATGCTGGACACGCCGTCCATGCGAATGCCGTCAACGTGGAAGTTCTCGAGCCAATACAGCACGTTGGAGACCAGGAAGGAGCGGACCTCGCCGCGGGCGAAGTCAAACTTGTGCGTGCCCCAGTTGGGGTGAATCTCGTGCTCAAACAGCATGTGGCCGTTAAAGGTGGCAAGGCCGTGGGAGTCGGCGCAAAAGCCGCCAGGCACCCAGTCCATAATCACGCCGATGCCCACCTCGTGGCACGCATCGATAAAGTGCATGAGCTGCTGCGGATTGCCGTAGCGCGACGTGGCGGCATAGTAGCCGGTCGTCTGGTAGCCCCAGGAGCCATCGAAGGGATGCTCCATAAGCGGCATGACCTCGATATGCGTATAGCCCATGTCGCGCACGTAGTCCACGAGCTCCACCGACAGGTCGTCGTAGGTGTAAAACTCACCGCGCTGCGCGGGGAAGGGGTCCATGGGTCCGGGGTAATTGCCGTACTCGTCCGGCTCGCCCTGCGGTGCGTCGCCGTGGCGCTTCCACGAGCCAATATGCACCTCGTAGATGTTGAGCGGCTGCGACATGTGGTTGTGGCCAGCGCGGCGCTTGAGCCACGCGGCGTCGTTCCACTTGTAGCCATCGAGGGTCCACAGCATGCTGGCGGTACCCGGAGGGCACTCGGCCTTAAAGGCATACGGATCGGCCTTGTAGAGCTTTTCGCCCTCGTTGGTCTCGATAAGGTATTTATAGAGCTGGCCCTGCTCTGCGCCAGGAATAAAGCCTTCCCAAATAGCGCTCGTATGCACGGGCACCAGCGGGTTGGCTTGTTCATCCCAGTCGTTAAATTCGCCAATGACGTGAACGCTCTTTACGTCGGGAGCCCAAACGCAAAAACGCCAGCCGCGCGTACGGTTCTGCGTGTCGGGATGCGCGCCCATCTTTTCCCAGCTGCGCTCCCACGTACCAATGCCAAACAGATAGACATCGTCTTTGGTGAGCTCCGGTGCGTGCGGGGCGGCTTTACGGGTAGCGGGCTTTTTGGTTGCTGGCTTTAGCTTTGTATCGCTCACGTTTGATCCCATCATGACGCGGCAGCGTATTGCCTTGGTGACTAGATGCGAAAGGTCCAAGGCTGCACGAATCGAAGGGACGGCGAAGTTTCTGTGATTCGTTCCACCTCGCGTGCTCGGTGGAACTTTCGGCAAAAACTACGATAACACCTGTACGTTAGTTTTATGAACGAAAGCGGATTTGCGGGGACGTTTAATCGGTAAGCGACATGTTTAGACCACTGGCAGAATTGCCGTGGTAAAACTCTTGACAGTTTTACCAATTTGGGTTTCAAAATTGTCTGGCTGACGTTTGGTAAAACGTTTTTAGCAGGTTGTTTACCCTTTGACATCGAAAGGCTCGTTTATGTCCCATTCCGCCGCTCCCAAGGTTGCTTTTATTTTCGATTGCGATGGCACGCTGGTAAATAGCACCCCCGTTTGGGGCTATGCGCAGCCCGAGTTATTGCGCCGTCACGGGATTGACGTGACCGTGGATGACTTTGCCCAATTTGAGCACCTGTCACTGGAGGACGAGTGCCAGGCCTACCACGACACGTGGGGCATTGGCGCGAATGGCGAGGAGCTGTATCGCGAGCTGGGCGAGATTTTGATTGATGGCTACTCCAAGGTGCCGCCACGCGAGGGGCTCCTGGCATTTTTGGAGCAGGCGAAGGCGGCGGGCATTGCCATGTGCGTTGCCACGTCCACGCCGGCCGAGCTGGTGCAGTCCGCGCTCGCTGGTGCCGGGCTCGACGCTTACATGGAGTTTGTTACCACGACGGGTGAGGCAGGACGCTCCAAGCAGTTCCCGGATGTGTATGAACTTGCGCTGCGCCGTCTGGAGGAGCGCCACGGGCACAAGTTTGAGCGTGCGTGGGTGTTTGAGGACGCGGTCTTTGGCCTAAAGAGCTCTGGCACCGCAGGCTTTAAGCGCGTGGGCATCTATGACCCGCACGGCCGCATGAAGCGCGACGACGTACGCGCTAACTGCGATATCTTTATCGACAGTTACGAGGAGCTGGATCTGGCCCGCGTTCTTTCGTTTGAGGGATAGGCGAGGGCTGTGGCTTGCAAAGTACTTGTAGTCTGCGGCTCGCCCGTGGTGGCGAGCGCTGATCTGTTGCGTAGGCTAGCGGGGGAGTGCGATTACGTTGTCGCCGTGGACCGTGGACTCGACGCGCTACTGAGTGCCGGCCTGGGCTGCGACGTGTATGTGGGGGATGCCGACACGGTGAGCGATGCGGGTCGTGCGTTGGTCGATGCCGCCACCGACTTTGAAGTTGAACGCCACAACCCGTACAAGGACTATACCGATCTGGCACTGGCGCTCGATTCCGTCCGCCGTCGCTGGCCGGGTGCCGAATTGGTTGCGACTTGCGCTACAGGCGGACGTCCGGACATGGCGCTTTCCGTACTGGGCCTGCTCGCGGGCTACGATGACGCCCCAGTCTGGATTGCCGAGGACAAGGTAGTCTCCCGCATCCTTCGCGCAGGCGAATCCTGGATCATCGAAGGCCACGAGGGCAGCACCTTCTCCATCATCGCCATAGCCCCTGGGACGGCGGTAAGCGAACACGGCTTAGAGTGGGAACTAGATCAAACCTCTCTGAGCTTGCTGGCCGACACCGGCATTAGCAACGTCGTCAGGTCAACAGCCACGATCCAAGTCCACACTGGCACCGCCATCGCTTACCTATATTAATAGGCATTTAGAATCTGACCCAAAAAAAGTCCTTGCATGTCGCGTCATCTTCCCCTATAGTATCTGCTCGTCACGGGGGCGTAGCTCAGCTGGGAGAGCGCTTGACTGGCAGTCAAGAGGTCAGGGGTTCGATTCCCCTCGTCTCCACCATCGTGAATTTAAAGACCTTCGGTATTCCGAAGGTTTTTTTTCATGCCAAAATACCTCGCGCCGCAAACCCCTCCTACGCCAACAAAAAGTTGCACAATTTATTTCCCATGTCTGTACGTAGTTTGTTAGACAAACGCGATTATCGGCGCAGCTCGCTGCTTAATTTAGGCTTCAGGAACGCCCCCAATTACCGCCAGTATCTCAATAACCTGCGTCAACGTGAACAACATCCCAAAACAACCCCCTTGAGGACGTCAAATGAACGATATGTTGTCCAACGCAGCCCAAATCAGCTTTGCTACCAGCTTGTGCTAGGATACTTAACGTTACATGAGTTCAACTGTGCTCACGGCTTCTGCAAGTCACAAAGCGCAGGGTCGATCAGCATCCGGCCGTAACGGCGGTGCCAGAAACACCACGAGCTCCAATAAAGAAGTCATGCGACGTTTTTTATTTGCATTCGGTTATTCCTTGATGCAATTAAAAGCCTGCATGCCAAATCGTAGCAGTCCTACAGCTGTTTGCGTGCGGTCCAGTTTTGTTCCCGCTTGACTGGCTCGCACGCAGCCAGCTGGGGATGCGGTCATTTTGCGATACACGTCCGCGTCTCTAGCAACTGCATTTGTACATACCGTTCACGGTGGGGCAGAGCCACGTGCTTGTCTAACTGGGCTCAGGGTTTGAATATGGAGCGCCTTCGCGCACAAGCGCCCTGGCGAAGCCATACCCAAACCCCGTGAGCCACACGTAAGACAGCAAGGGGGTGACGCTCGTGTGGTATGTGATCCAGGTCATTAACGGTCGCGAAGATGTAATGCGCGAGCGCATCGAGCGCGTGGTGCCGACTGGTGCCATGCAGGAGCTCTTTTATCCCCAATATCAGACCGAAATCAAGGTACACGGCGAATGGGTTAACACAACCAAGCCGTTGTTCCCCGGTTATCTCATCTGCGATACGGCAGACCCCCGCACTGTGCAACAGTATTTACTGCGCATGGATGACTTTGCCCGGGTGCTTTCCCAGGACGGTCAGTTTGTGTCGCTGGCAAAAGAAGAGGTCCAGCTTATTGGCGGCTTTACGCACAGGGGAGACCGCGTAGTGCCCATGAGCGAGGCCCTAAAAGACGGTGACCAGGTCATAGTGACGGCAGGTCCACTGTTGGGCCACGAAGGCCTTATCAAAACCATTAACAGACGCAAGAGCACTGCTTATTTGGAGCTCGACCTGTGCGGTCGACGTGTGACTACGCGCGTTGGCCTTGCCGTGCTTTCAAACGAGCAACGTGCCATGCGAAGCCTCAAAAAGGCGATCGCCTAGCTGCTGGCGATTGCCGCTCAAACCAAGGAGGACCTTCGGGTCAGGGACGTAGTGTTGGGAGAGAACGT
>JAXXEN010000049.1:0-140529 GCA_037237765.1 Collinsella sp.
GATGGTGTCGACGTCAATGGTATACGGGTGCATCATCGACGTCTTCAATACAGAAGATATCAGTGCGGAATGTTCTGAAAACAAAGTCCAGCACGGGCCCTGCGGTAACTCGGCAGGGGGAGTGCGATTCCTTGATCGCTCACTTAGTTTAATAAGAAATTGAGCGAGGCCGGAGCTTTAGCTCCGGCCTCCCCATATAAGGGCTCGGCAAAGCCGAGCCACCAAATTTGCATCAGCCCCCAGAACATGTTTGAGAACTGTGCCTGAAGTACGTATTTGCAGGCCCCGTATCGGTGTTGCCTCCCGGCGCATTCCGCAGGGGGAGCGATATTTTGCAGCACGAAGTGCGTAGCAAAATATCGCTCATGCCCGAGGACGCGCCGGGAGGCAACACCGATACGGGGCCGGACATACAGATCTACCTGCGCATTTACAAATTCGTAAACTTTTTTCAAAAAAATGCTTGCACAGTTCTCGAATCATAGGTTATTATCTTCCTCGTTGAACGCGCGGGTCCAACAGAACGAACTGCGAATCAACAACATAGCATGTCGGAGTGGCGGAATTGGCAGACGCGCTAGCTTGAGGTGCTAGTGACCGCTTTTTGGTCATGCGGGTTCAAGTCCCGCCTCCGACACCATCGCATTTGAGAAGCCTCTTCGGAGGCTTTTTTGTTACCGATAGACGGTGAGGTCCACGATGGAAACGCTTGAGCGCAACGAGTGGGCAGACGTTGCCCAACTGGTCGAGATCACGAGCGATGCTGTCATCATCTGTGAGCTCGACGGAACCATTCTGCATGTGAATAATCGTTTGCTCGACCTGATGTGCGAGGAACGCGCTGACGTCATCAGCGGTGATGTCAAAGACGTTCTGTACTCGTCTGCCTTTGAGCGCGCGACCGAACATCGTCTGCCGTTTGAGACCGATGGCTCCGAGAGCGAGCTGATGCTCAAGCTGAGCGACGGGTCTTTTATTCCCGTCTTGGTTCGCGCAGGTTCCGTTACGCCTCCGCGTATCTTTGGACGTCGTGCACCGTGTGTCCTGGTGGCGCTTCACAGCATCGAAGAGCAGTATTCCCACGATCGTCAGCTCAAACGTGCGCTATCGGAGCTTAGGGTGGCGAATAAACGCCTTTCGGGTACCCTTTCGGTCATTATGAGTACCGTGGGCTCCGATGAGCTCCCCAGCTTGCTCGATACCGTTTTGAATCAGCTCGTTGGAACGCTCGATGCCTCCGGTGCGGCTATCTATTTTTCCGAGAGCGGCGGCTTTAAGCTCCGCGGTGTTTCTAAGGAGCTTGAGGACAGCTATCTGCCCGAATTTTTGCCGTACGGCGCGGGCATTCCGACCTACGTGCTTCGCGAGTCGCGTGCCTGCCGCCTGTCGATTCAGCAGGACCTTGAGGGCGACCGGGTTGCTTCGGGTATGTTCATGGATTTGGACAATCGTTCCAAGCACTTGCTGCGCGTGCAGGATATGCCCCCGTATCGCAGCGAGATCTGTCTTCCCGTGTTTTACGGCACGCAGGTCCTTGGCGTGTTGGAAGTTGGCTGGAAACGCCCCCAGGCGCCACTTGCCTATGACGTTAACGTGCTCGAGGTCATTTGCGATTACCTGTCTATTCAGCTGGTCGGCATGGCGTCGAGCTTACGTTCGCGCCGCACGGCGGAGCTCGGTCGCTCACTCAATTTGCTGCGCGACGAACTGTTTAACTATCTCGATGATCCTGTTGCCGCTTCGCGAGCGGTGTCGACGGAAATCTGCGCGGTGCTCAATTGTCATTTCTGCCCCGTGGAATATGACGCGAGTCTTGACGCCTATGTCATCGATTTTGAGGGCGGCAGTCGTGTGGCGCTGCCGGACGATCCGGAGTCACTCTTCTTTTCTGTCACGGCGCCAGCAGCGCGCCTGGGGGCAGCCCCCGACGGGTTTGAGACATCGGTGTTGGGCGGGACGAGCGCTGACGACCTCAAGCACGTGCGCCTTACACGTGTGGACGAATCCACGTCTATGGGTTCATGGTTGAGGGCCCACGGCCTACCGTGTCAGGGGCTTTATGTCGACTCCGGCATCGAAGCGGGGCGCTACCACTCGGACGCGGATGGCAAACGAAGCAACGATGCGATCGTTCCCGCTGATATCGCCAAGGGGCCGACGAGGCGCGCTTTGCTGCTCCGCGATGGCAGCCAAGAACCAATTGACGACCTTGAATACGACTACCTGGTGCATCTGGCGCATGACTTTGAGCTGATCTATGAGGGCGAATCTCAAAAGCGCGAAGAGCGTCATATCGCTCAGACGCTTCAGATTGGCATGAGAAATTCGCTTGGTGACGTTCCGGGCATTGCAACCGATTCGGTATACCTATCGGCAACGAATTCTGCGTTGGTCGGCGGCGACTTCTATACGCTTGTCCGTCTTCCCGACGATTGTGCCGTAATGATTTTGGGCGATGTATCCGGCAAGGGGATTGAGGCGGCGTCGATGTCGGCACTCGTCAAGACGGCGCTGACGGCCTATGCCTGGGAGGGTGCAGGGCCTGCCCGTATGGCACGCTCGCTCAATAGCATGCTCATGGGCTTTTCGAGGGTCGAGACGTTTGTGACGGCGTTTATCGCCAAGATCGATCTTAAAGCGGGCCGCGCTACTTATTGCTCTGCGGGACATCCTCCCACTATGGTCATTAGGCCGTCGTCGACGCCGCGTGGCGGCGGCGAGACCTGCGGGGGAGAAGTGGAGCTCCTTGGGTGCCAATCGGGCGTGATCGGTGCCTTTGAGAGCATGGTCTACGAGACGGGCGTGTTTACATTCGCTCCTGGTGACATGCTATTTATGTATACCGACGGAACAATCGAAGCACGTGATCGCTCGGGTGCTTTCTTTGGCGAGCAGCGCCTTCGTGACCTTCTGCTCTCTGTCTCGGGTGAGGGCGTATCGGGAATCTGCGGTAAGGTCTTGGGCGAGCTTGATCGCTTTACCGAGTCGGCGCTGGACGATGACATCGCGCTGGTCTCCCTTGAGTTTTTACGGGGTCGATCGTAGGTCACGACGCCTGACGGGCGAAATCTGCGCGGTTGCAGATACGTGTGCATCGAGCGAGCTCTTTTGGGGAACCATGGTCGTATGAATGAGTGGAATGACATAGCGGTTTTGACGCCACCGGGCGATATCGACATCGCCTCGGTGCCCGCACTGCGCCGACGGTTGGATAATTTGATCGACCGGGGCGTGCGTCGTGTTGTCATCAATTGCCAGGCCGTGGGCTTTATCGACTCGACGGGTTTGGCGTTTTTGCTTACACGTGCTAGAGAGCTTATGAGGCATGAGGGACTGCTTTCGCTCGTTAACGCCTCCGATGGGGTCGTTCGCTTTTTGGAAATTGCCCGACTTGTCGACATCCTGCATGTCGCGGGCCCGGCGCGGGAGTCGATTCCCGCCATTCCGGTGGGGGAGTTGCCGCGATGGAGCAAGAGCGTCGAAGTGCAGCGAGGCATCGAGAATCTCCCGTATTATCGGCACCGTGTGGCCGAGCTCCTCGAATCGCTTCCCCTGAGGCGTGATGAGCGCTATGACGTCGCATTGGCGTTGGGGGAGGCATTGGGTAACGCATATGACCATGCGGGCGGTGTTGGCTGCATCCTGACGGTTCAGGCCTATGGGGACCGTGTTGTGCTCGAGGTGCTTGATCGGGGCGCTGGCTATTCTATCGATGGGGCGAGCGAGCCGGTGGCATCCGAGGAACGCGGACGCGGTATCAAGCTTATGCGCATGCTCGTCGATAACGTGGAGGTTGCCCGTCGCACGGATGGCGCTGGCACACGCGTTCGGATGGTGAAGCTGTTTAGCTCGGCATTGGAATCGTGCGCATAGCGCCTTGACTTGGCGTTATTTACCTGCATGAACTTGCTTTGGGCAACTTTTTTGAAAAAAGTACTTGCGTCTTTAGGACAACTCGCGTAAATTAATAACCCGCAAGCGGACATGGCTCAGTTGGTAGAGCACAACCTTGCCAAGGTTGGGGTCGCGGGTTCGAGCCCCGTTGTCCGCTCCATTGCATTTCCGGACCGTCTCAAGCGGTCCTTTTTCGGCGAAGTGGCCAAGTGGTAAGGCAGAGGCCTGCAAAGCCTTTACCCCCGGTTCGAATCCGGGCTTCGCCTCCAGGCAACATCCGGGCGCTCCGGCGCCCGTTTTGTTTTACATATGCGGACATGGCTCAGTTGGTAGAGCACAACCTTGCCAAGGTTGGGGTCGCGGGTTCGAGCCCCGTTGTCCGCTCCAAGCGCAACAGCCCGACTACTACGGTAGCCGGGCTTTTTCGTACCCATCGCCTGGGCTCGAACCCGAGAGGGAGCGAGCGTTAAGCAAACGCGGAGCGTTTGTAGCGAGCTGGCGAGGACGCCGGCAGGCGGCCGAAGCCGGTGCGGATCCGCGAAGCGGATACGCGGACGCCCCGTTGTCCGCTCCAACTATCTTACGCGGTTCTAACGAACCGCGTTTTTTGTTGACGCTGCGCGAGCCCCGGGCACCCCATCTTGCCCCTCAATCGTCGGTCGCGTACATAAAGTACGCTTCCCTCCTCTTTCGTGGCAACCTGGGGCACCCGGAGCCCGCTCGCTGTCGTGGCCGGGGGAGTGGATCTTCCGTTCTTTTCACTAATTGGTCAATCCGTCCCAGGGGGCTCGAACTTTTTTCAAATTATTCGAAAATAGTTCTTGCATTCGGGTGGATTATCCCGTATATTAAATCCTCGCAGGCGGACATGGCTCAGTTGGTAGAGCACAACCTTGCCAAGGTTGGGGTCGCGGGTTCGAGCCCCGTTGTCCGCTCCATTTGGGCGTTTAGCTCAGGGGGAGAGCGCTTCCCTGACACGGAAGAGGTCAGAAGTTCAAATCTTCTAACGCCCACCAAATGTTCGCAGCTCAGGGGCTTAGCCTCTGAGCTGTTTTTTGTTTTGGTCACCAAATGGGTCGCCAAATCGCCGGCAAAAGGTATCTCGATTCATGAAAGAGCGGTTCTGAGCGTCTGTTTAGCCTTGTCATCTCAATCGAGTGGGGGTTGACCATTTTGAACATAACCGTGCATCTCGTTGACGTTTCTGCGATCGATCCCGGTGAGACCGTTGATATGGCATCAATCGCGGGACGCTATGCCTTACGTGCCTCCAATGGGGATCTCCCAATTGCGTCTCGGAGAGAAGCTGCAGGCGTGGGTCTGCTTCTTCGCGACGCCCTGGGTGTCTTCGACGACACCCAGCTTGCGTGTTCTGCTTTCGGCAAGATCGAGCTTGCGGATGGGGAGGCCCCCTCTATTTCCATTTCACATGGCGGAAGCGTGGCCGTCCTCGCTGTTTCCGATGTTGCTCGGTCGGTCGGAGGACCTATTGGCGTGGATATCGAGGCGATCGATGAGATTGCCCCCGTTGCGGTTGGGCGTATGGCAAACGACGACGAGCGCGTGTGGATTAACGCTGCCCCCAATTTGCAAGAACGCAATCTTCGCCTGAGTCAGACGTGGACGCGTATCGAGGCCATCCTCAAGGCTGAAGGCGTCGGGTTTTCGATTGATCCTCGCAAAGATGGCATGCCCGGTGGATGGAATACTTCGTCGGTGACATACGGTCGCTGCGTCATCTCTTGTGCGGCGCGCTCTATGCCTCGTATCGTCCTCAAGGAGCATACCTTTCGGGTAGCATAGGAGCCAATCGCCAATAGGGGAGGCCGCTATGCCGCTGAACGCTCAAAACGATATCGCTTCACGGATCGAGGATGCCGTCTTTGAACTTATGGCGACAACTCCGGTGCAGTCGATTAAGGTGGCCGAGGTACTTCGCCTTGCCCATACATCCAAATCGACGTTCTATCGCTGTTATCGCTCTGTCGATGATGTGGTTAAACGTTTTGAAGATGAGCTGCTCCAGAATATGCAGGACATCAATGATGTTGCGCTGGAGGCTCGTTTTGGCGATGCGCAGCTGGACCCTACGCCCACGATGATCAAGCGCATGGAGATTCTCCAGGCTAATCGCTCGAAAGTTTTGGCGCTTAACAGCGATAACGGCGATCCCGTGTTTGCTCACAAGGCAACGATCTTTATGCATGACTATTTTCGCAATCGGCTTCGCTCGACATTTTCCGATGAAACGGACCTCGACCTGTATCTAGCCTTTGCGCTTGCGGGTCACCATAACCTCATTCAGTATTGGCTCGAGGCCCGGCCCGACCTTGAGGCGCGCACCGTTGCCGCCGCCCTCAATCGCATGTTCTACGCACCGCTCTTTGTCGACGACGCCTCGCGCCATTGGCACCCATGTATTCCCGATTTTGAAAAGCCGCTCGGGTGAACGGCTGATTTTTAGGGATGAACGGTTGCATAGGTTGCGGATTCAGAGCAATCCGGCCCTATGAATCGATTTAAGTATGGCCATTTATCTGCTATTTGGAACGCCTAGCCCCGATGTGTCCCATATGATGGGACACATCGGGGCTTTTTGTCTCACGCGTCTCGTTTAACCCCTCGTAAACTAAAGCTACGTTCAAAAGAACCACTGCAGTAGTTCAACGTGTGACGGCACGGAAAAGCCGCGAGCGCTCTCTCACCTTCGCTCGCGGCTGGACTGCGCCATCATTCCGTACACCTTCACATGATTAGGATGTGATATTCAGTGGTTACGCTCGGAAAGAACATGCGCGGCGTCTCGATTGTAGGCGTAGGCTGCACCCCGTTCAAGGATTTTGAGGAGCATCCCGAGACCCAGGGTATTGGCGAGGGCGAGGCGTTTGGCTATGCGGCTCTCGAGGCAATTGCCGATGCCGGTCTTGAGCCCCGCGATATCGACTTTTTCTATCACGGCAGCGCCAATCCGTATCTCGTTGGCGATTGCATTACCCCAAACATGCAGGTTGCCGATTGGTTTGGCGTTCGTGCCAAGGGGTCTGTCCATCATTCCGAGGCTTGCTGCACGGGCTACGTCGCCCTTGAGCAGGCCGTGATGGCAGTCGCCTCCGGTGCCTACGATGTTGTCCTTACGGGTGCCTGCGATTTGGCTTCGACGCTTCCCGTTGAGCATATGCCCTCCCATATTCGTCAGGACTTTACGCTCGACGTTATGATTCCCTCGCTCGATAAGATCTATGACCGCGCTTATGGTCGCCCGCTCGATGGCGCCTTTGGCGTGTCGTTCGACAACTGGATCAACGAGTATTCGATGCAGTACGACCTTACCGCCGATCAGATCGATGATGCCCTGAACGGCCTTACCAAGAGCCTTCGCCGCGGTGCCGTCCTGAATCCCCTTGCCTGGTACGAGACCACGGTCGAGGAGGACGCGAAGGCAGCTGGGTTCGATACCGCCGACGAGTATCTCAAGAGCATGTACAACCCGCGCGTTACGCAGTACCTGCGCGTTACCGGCTTTGAGAAGAAGTGCGACGGTGCCGCCGCTGTTGTCGTAATGCCCACGGAGAAGGCCAAGGCCATGGGTGTCCCATATGCACCTATCGAGGTTATGGGTACGGGTGCCTCTGCTGTCGAGGCCGGTCTGCTCCACAACGAGCACTGGGCTACTGAGCTTGCCGCCAAACAGGTTTATGACCTTACCGGCGTGAGCCCCGATGAGATCGACCTGTTCATGTGCAATGACTTCTTCCTGGCCTCTGAGATCGTTTCGGCCGAGGAGTGCGGCTATATTCCGCGCGGCGAGGCTTGGAAGTACGCGATTGATGGTCGCACCGCTTTTGACGGCGATAAGCCCATCAACCCGCACGGTGGCCGTTGCAACTTCGGTCACGCCCATGGCGCATCCGGCATCGCCGATATCGTCGAGGCCGTCAAGCAGATGCGTGGCGTCGCCGGTGCTACCCAGATGAAGAAGATCCCCGAGACGGCGTTCCTGCGCGGTTTTGGCGGTTCTCAGAACGTGCGCTGCCAGATTCTTCGTACCGTCGCCTAAGCGACCGCGGTTTTCGATTTCCCATAAGGAGTATTCTCATGCAACTCAAAGATATGGAGCCCGTGGTCAAGAAGTTCTACACGGGTCTTGAAGAGGGCATCTATTGGGCGCGCCAGTGCCCCGAGTGCGGAGCCGTCGAGTTTCCGCCCCACCTTGCCTGCAATGCCTGCGGCTATCACAAGACCGATTGGGTCCAGGTTTCTGGTCACGGGCATCTGATCGATTTTACCTTGCCTGGTCCGCAGAACGACAAGCCCTACCTCAAGGAGTATGGCAAGTACGCCTACGGCGCCGTCGATATCGACGAGGGTTCTCAGTACACCTACGTCATCTACGGCATTACCAAGAAGAAGGCCCCCGAGATTCGCGCCAAGCTCATGGCGGGCGAGACCGTTGGCGTCCATGCCAAGGTTATCGACCGTCCGGGCTACAAAGAGCTTACGTTCGAGCTTGACGACTAGGTTTTCACCCCTGTAACAATTCGATTCCTCTCTTAGGCCACGGCGGGACCCATGTCTCCAGCCCGCCGTGGTCGCCCCTCTTTTTCGATTGAAAGGCACCATCATGAACGAAGAACTCACTCAGCAGATCTGCGATTTTGCCAAGTCCGCCTACAACTATGACGGCGATGTGACCCCCGAGACGACGTTTGAGACCCTGGGCAAGGGCTCGATGAAGATGATCGCTCTGACCTCCATGATCGAGAACGAACTCGATGCCGAGGTTCCCGTTCGCGAGGTCATGGTCATGAAGACCATCGGTGAGCTTATTGAGCGCACTGCCGAAGAGATGGAGTAACAGCCATGGACCTGATGCAGACCCTGCGCGAGCAGGCTGCCGCCAAGCCTATGCGCGTTGCTTTTCCCGAGGGCGAAAACGAGACCATGATGCAGGCGGTCGCAAAGATCGCCGCCGAGCATCTTGCCGATTGCGTGCTTGTCGGCGACGGGGGCAAGCTTAAGGAGCTTGCCAATGAGCGCGGCATCTCCCTTGACGGCATCGAGATTGTCGATGTGACCGACGAGGAGGCGAACGCCGCCTGCTGTGAGCGCTACCTTTCTCATCCGGATTGCAAGTTTAAGCCCAAGGGCGCTGCGCGCCGTATGACGCGTCCGCTTGAGCGCGCCCTGATTTTGCAGGTGCTCGGCGATGTCGACGTTATGTTCGCCGGTATCGATAACGCCACGGGCGATATCATCCTGGCTGGCCAGACCATCGTCGGCCTTGCCGACGGGGTGGACACCGTGAGCTCGTGCGGTATCGCCGACATCCCCAACTGGAATGGCGGCGAAGGTGGCCTTTTGGCTTTTGGCGATTCTGCCGTGTGCGTTGACCCCACGAGCGAGGAGCTTGCCTCGATCGCGATTTCGTCGAGCGAAACGGTGCGCTCACTGACCGGATGGGATATCCGTTGTGCACTGCTTTCGCATTCAACTGACGGTTCGATGGACAATGAACTTGTCGAAAAAGTGCGTCGTGCTCGCGAGATTGCCAACGATCGCCGTCCCGACCTGGCCATCGACGGCGAGTTCCAGTTTGATTCGGCGATTAACCCCAAGGTTGCGGCCAAGAAGGTACGTCGTGAGTCTGCTGTTGCGGGCAAAGCCAACGTGGTCATCTGGCCCGATATCAACGTGGGCAACATCGGCGTCAAGATCATCCAGAATCTGACCGGCGCCAATGCTTACGGCCCCATGCTTCAGGGCTTCAAGAAGATCGTGTGCGATTGCTCACGTTCTGCGCCCGTTGACGAGATCGTCGGCAACGTGGTGATGAGCTGCGTGCGCGCCCAGGCGCTTAAGGAGGCTTAAGGTATGTCCGATAAAAAGACTCCCTGGCGCGTCCTGGTAATCAACCCTGGTTCCACTTCCACGAAGGTGGGCGTTTTTGAGGGTGATGAGTGCAAGCTCAGTAAGAACGTTGCGCACGATGCGAAGGACCTTGCCCAGTTCGACGGGGTTTCGGCTCAGATGCCGTATCGCTGCGATCTGATTCTTGGAGCGCTGGGGGAGGCGGGCCTAAAGCTCGAGGACTTTGATGCCTTTGTCGGTCGCGGCGGTGGCTTGCTTTCGCTGCCCGGTGGTACGTATGCCATCAACGAGGTTATGCTCGAGCATGCCCGCATCGGTGCGAATGGCGTTCGGCACCCGGCGCAGCTGGGACCCCAGATTGCCCACGAATTTGCCGTGAAATGTGGCAAGCCCGCCTTTGTGGTGAATCCTCCCGATACCGACGAGCTGTGCGACCTCGCACGTATGACGGGCATTAAGGGCGTGTATCGAAACGTGCACCTGCACGCCCTTAATCTCAAAGAGACCGCCATCCGCCATGCGGCAAAGCTCGGTCGCCCCTATGATGAGTGCAACTTCATCGTTTGCCATATCGGCGGCGGCATTTCGATTTCTGCCCACCTTAAGGGCAAGATGGTCGACGGCAACGACATCGTCGGCGGCGAGGGCCCCATGGCGCCGACGCGCTGCGGATCGGTTCCCGCGATTGAGGTTGCAAAGTACACCGTGGAGCACGGTCTTGATGTCGCCCGCGCCCATTGCATGAAGACTGGCGGCTTCGTTGACCTTTTGGGTACCTCCGATGCCATCGAGGTGTGCGAACGTGCTGCAGCGGGAGATAAGGCCGCAGCTCGCGCCTGGGATGCAATGGTCTACCAAATCTGCAAGTGGATTGGCGAGATGGCATGTGTGCTGAAGGGCGATGTCGACGGTATCTTGCTCGGAGGCGGCATGGTCCACAGCAAGGAGCTCGTTGCCTCGATTGAGGAATGCTGCTCTTGGATCGCCCCCGTGTCGGCTTATCCCGGCGAGTTTGAGCTCGAGGCGATGGCGTCTGGCGCCTGCCGCGTGCTCGATGGTGTCGAGGAAGCGCTCGTGTACAGCGGAGAGCCCGTGTTCACTGGTTTTAACGACTGATAGTGCTGTGTTTGGGGCGGCCGATGGTGACGTCCGGCCGCTCCGACCCTTTTTTCTAAGTGTAAGGATGGATCATGGATAAAACCAAGATCAAGTACCTGGTGGGCATTTATGCTGCCGCCATGTGCATTATGGGCATGTTGGTGCCCGTTCCCATCGTGGCCTCTGTTGCGGCGGCGTTTCCCAATGAGAACATCGCTGCCGTCCAGATGATCATCGGCATCATTCCGCTCATGATGGCTGTGTCCGCCATGCTCGTGTCTTCCCAGCTCGCCTCGCGTGTATCCAAGAAGAAGACGACGCTTGTCGGCCACGTTATCGTGATGCTCGCCGGCGCCTCGGTGCTGGTGTTCCACGATTCGCTTGCCCAGGTTCTTGCGGCCTCTGCCGTGATGGGTCTTGGCCTTGGCGCCGTGCAGAACTCGACCGACGCTCTGATCGCCGACTATTTCGGTGGCAAGCAGCGTTCGTTTGTCATGGGCATCTACTCAACCTTTGTTGCACTGGGTGGCATTATCTGGACGATGGTTTCCGGCATCTTGGGTTCTGCCGAGTGGTTCCACAGCTATGCGGCGTACTTCATCATGATCGTGTTTATCGTCATTGAGGCCGTCTGCCTGCCCGAGGGTCATCTTGAGCCCAAGCGTAAGGTCAACGTGTTTGCCAACATGCCCAAAGAGGTCGCAATTATCACGGTCATGAGCTTTGTGTTCGTACTCACGTTTCAGCTCTTTAGCTCCAATGTCTCGCTGCTTGTCGTGGGTCGCGGCTTTGGCGGCACTGTTGAGGCTGGCCTCGCTTCGACCGTCATGACGGTCGCCGGCATTGCGGCTGGCCTTTTAGTGGGCCCGCTGTTTGCCAAGTTCAAGAACCTGTCGATGCCGATCGCGTGGGGCGTGACGCTCGTTGGCCTGGGCCTGACGCTGGTTGCGCCCGCCTTTATGGTGCTGTGCGTTGCGGGCTTTGTCGTTGCGCTGGGCAAGGAGACCTACGTGCCGCTGGAGGGCAATTTTGCCGCCGGCAACTCTGCTCCCGAGGGACGTGCGTTTAACCTCGCCATTGGCATGGCGGGCATCAACTTTGGCATGGCACTGTCTCCCATTGTGTTTGAGGCCGTGACGTCGCCGTTTGGTGCAACGATTGACCAGAAGTTCATCGCCGGCATGATCGTCTGTGCGGCTTGTGTCGTCTTTGGCGCCATTAAGTATCGCAAGCTCACTTCGGCCCAGCTTGCCGAGGCCGAGAAGATGGCGGCCAGCGGCGAGGCGGAGTAACCGCTCGAGTAGTTGCTTTGCCGCCCATCATGTTTTATCGGGGCCGCCGACATATGCCGGCGGCCCTCTTTCTATCAATGGCTTGATAGCTCGCGAAGAGAAGTAATAGCTCCTCGCCTATCGAATGCCGGCGGACGGGGTGACGGGGCTGCAGTCTTCCGAGCGTTTGCAGTCCCGGCACCCCGTCCGCCGGCATTCGACCGCAACATGTTGGTCAAGCATAATCTTTTGGATTCTTTTGGCGTGAGTGGCTTGGTTTTAGTAGGATTTGTCAGCGGCTTGACTAAGGGGGTTTTATAACTGCCATGCAGGTAGCCGTGTTGGTAACGTTTTACCGATTTGTCAAATACCCCTCATTTATAATGCGTCTGCAAAATGACTAATTGCTTTGACCTGCTGAAACACTATATGTTGTGTTTGACCTAAAAAAAGAATACAGGATATAGATGCATCTTTGTCGTATGATAGATGGCGGACAGAGAACGAAGACCTTGTTCGTCCCCTTCGGACACGCCTTTGAGCCGCTTGATCGGCCGCGAGGATTGTCCGCATGAGGACTTATGGTTTATCGAGAACACAGATTGCGCGACGGCGCCGCAAGGCAGGGGCAAGCCCTGCCGGGCATCGTTTGGCTCTGAAGCGCAATGAGGCTACGACGCGAAAGAGGCAAGAGGATGAAGATCATCAAGCGCAGCGGCACCGAGGTTGTCTTTGACATCGATAAGATCGTCAATGCCATCCGCGCCGCCAACTTGGAGGTCGAGGAGAGCTCTCGTCTAACCGACCGCCAGGTGGTTTATGCGGCGCAAAACGTCGCCGAGGCATGCGAGAACGCGGGCCACACCGTTTCGGTCGAGGAGATCCAGGATTTGGTCGAGGACGAGATCATGCGTCTCGACTGCTACGAGGTTGCCCGCCACTACATCATCTATCGCTATGTCCAGAGCCTGAAGCGCCAGAAGAACACGACCGACGACAAGATCCTGTCGCTGATCGAGTGCAATAACGAAGAGGTCAAGCAGGAGAACTCCAACAAGAACCCGACCGTCAACTCCGTTCAGCGCGACTATATGGCCGGCGAGATCTCCAAGGACCTGACCCAGCGCGTGCTGCTGCCCCAGGAGATCGTGGATGCCCATAATGAGGGCCTGATCCATTTCCACGATTCGGATTACTTTGCCCAGCATATGCACAACTGCGATCTGGTGAACCTGGAGGACATGCTCCAGAACGGCACTGTTATTTCGGGCACGCTGATTGAGAAGCCGCACAGCTTCTCGACCGCCTGCAATATTGCGACGCAGATTATCGCCCAGGTTGCTTCCTCCCAGTACGGCGGCCAGTCCATCTCGCTGACCCATCTTGCCCCCTTTGTTGAGGTGAGCCGTCAAAAGATTCGTGGCGAGGTCGCCCGCGAGCTCGAGGAGCTCGGCGTTTCCGCATCTCCCGAAAAGGTTCGCGAGGTCGTTGAGGATCGCCTGCGTGACGAGATCCGTCGCGGCGTCCAGACGATTCAGTATCAGGTCGTGACCCTTATGACCACCAATGGCCAGGCGCCGTTCGTGACGGTCTTTATGTATCTTAACGAGGCCCGTACGCCTCAGGAGAAGCACGACCTTGCCATGATTGTGGAGGAGACGCTTCGCCAGCGCTACGAGGGCGTTAAGAACGAGGCCGGCGTGTGGATTACCCCGGCATTCCCCAAGCTTATCTATGTACTCGAGGACGATAACGTTCACGAGGATTCCCCGTACTTCTACCTGACCCAGCTGGCTGCCAAGTGCACCGCCAAGCGCATGGTGCCCGATTACATCTCCGAGAAGAAGATGCGCGAGCTCAAGCTGTCTAAGGGCGAGACCGCCGGCAACGGCGATTGCTACACCTGCATGGGTTGCCGCAGTTTCCTGACGCCCGACCGTTCGGGCAACGGTTTTAACAACGTTGCCAACGCGCTGAACTACGACCCGAACAAGCCCAAGTACTATGGTCGCTTTAACCAGGGCGTTGTGACCATCAACCTGCCTGATGTCGCACTGAGCTCGCACCAGGATATGGACAAGTTCTGGAAGATCTTCGATGAGCGCCTTGAGCTGTGCCACCGTGCCCTGCTGTGCCGTCATGAGCGCCTGATGGGTACACTTTCTGACGCCGCGCCGATTCTTTGGCAATACGGCGCCCTGGCGCGTCTGAAGAAGGGCGAGACGATCGACAAGCTGCTCGTGGGCGGATACTCTACGATCAGCCTGGGCTATGCCGGCCTGTATGAGTGCGTTAAGTACATGACGGGTCACAGCCACACCGAGAAGGAGGGCACGCCGTTTGCCATGGCCGTCATGCAGCACATGAACGACAAGTGCGCCGAGTGGAAGGCCGAAAGCGATATCGACTTCTCGCTGTACGGCACACCGTTGGAGTCGACGACCTACAAGTTTGCCAAGTGCCTGCAGCGCCGTTTTGGCATTATCCCGGGCGTGACGGACAAGGGCTACATTACCAACAGCTATCACGTCCATGTGTCCGAGGAGATCGACGCATTCGACAAGCTCAAGTTCGAGGGTATGTTCCAGCAGCTTTCGCCGGGCGGTGCCATCTCCTACGTCGAGGTTCCCAACATGCAGGACAACCTCAAGGCTGTCATTCGCGTGATGCAGTACATCTACGACAACATCATGTACGCCGAGCTCAACACCAAGAGCGACTACTGCCAGGTGTGCGGCTACGATGGCGAGATCAAGATTGTCGAGGATGATGGCAAGCTGGTGTGGGAGTGCCCCAACTGCGGCAACCGCGACCAGGAGAAGATGAACGTCGCTCGTCGTACGTGCGGCTACATCGGTACCCAGTTCTGGAACCAGGGTCGAACCGAGGAGATCCGCGACCGCGTGCTGCATCTCTAATAACCATCCCAGGCTGCCCCGTAGCGAGGCCCCGGACCTTTACTCGCTATTTCGGACAGTCCTGGCTCACGACGGAGGCGCCACTGGTGCCTCCTGTTCGTGCGGAACTCATAACGAGCAAAGGTCCGGGGCCTCGCTACGGGGCAGCCAAGTTGATGTAGCTGAGATGCAGCATGCGGTCTGCTCACTCCTCGAAGTTCTTAGCGGAAATAATTCGAGCTGCAGCTGCGATTTACTTGCGATGGCGGTTGAGCCGCAACCCAGTTTTTATTGGACCTCGAACCCTATGCTCGATGTTCGCTTCGTTCATTGAGTTACCCTTTGCATGAGGCCGGGACATATCGTCCCGCCCGCAGTTTCGCAGGCCGAAGGCCGAGAATGTTTGAGGACGGGATGATATGTCCCGGCCTCCCGGGAGAGTTACCTATGAACTACGCGAACATTAAGTATTTCGATATTGCTGATGGGGAAGGCGTTCGTACTTCTCTGTTTGTGAGTGGGTGCCGTCGTGGGTGCAAGAATTGCTTTAACTCTGTCGCGTGGGACTTTGCTGCGGGCGAGCCGTTCGATCGCGCCGTCGAGGATAAGATTATCGAGAGTCTCGATCATCCCTTTATCGATGGCCTGACGATTCTGGGTGGCGAGCCTATGGAGCCCGAGAATCAGGCGGGGCTTGTTGACTTTATCGAGCGCGTGCGTGCGGCCTATCCTGCTGGGTCGGGCAAGACCATTTGGTGCTTTACCGGTGACGTGCTCGAGGAGCTTATGCCGGGTGGCCGTCATCATACCGAGGTGACGGACCGTATCCTGGCCTGCCTCGACATGTTGGTGGACGGCCCGTTCGTTCAGGATCTGTACGATATCTCGTTGCGCTTTAGGGGCTCGAGCAATCAGCGCGTGATCGACATGAACGCCACGCGCGCTCGTGCTGCACGTGAGGGCGTTGCGCTTTGCGATGCTGTGGAGCTTTGGCGGGACGATCCGGTCTATTCGACCCATACTATGTAGCTGGCAGAGGTTGCGTGCCGGCGTGGTACCATAGCGCGAACGCGAAATCGAAAAAAGTGAGGCCCAGATGGTCGATCAGGAAAAAGTCGAGACTGCCATTAAGCTGCTGCTTGAAGGTATAGGCGAGGACCCAACTCGTGAGGGCCTGCTGGAGACTCCGGCACGCGTCGCCCGTATGTATGGCGAGATTGCCGGCGGTATGGACCAGAGTGCCGAGGAGCACCTGTCCAAAACTTTTGCCGTCGCTTCGAACGATTTGGTTATCGAGCGCGACATTACGTTCTACTCGCTGTGCGAGCATCATCTGCTGCCGTTTTATGGCAAGGCCGCCATTGGTTATATCCCTAACGGTCGGGTGGCTGGACTTTCCAAGCTCGCCCGCACGGTTGAGGTCTATGCCCGCCGTCTGCAGCTGCAGGAGCAGCTGTGTGCGCAGGTTGCCGATGCTCTCATGGAGTATCTCGCTCCCCAGGGAGCGATTGTGCTCATGGAAGCTGAGCATATGTGCATGACCATGCGTGGCGTGCAAAAGCCCGGCACCAAGACCGTGACGCTCGCTCGCCGCGGCATCTTTGAGACCGATCCGTCGCTCGAGGAGCGATTCTTTAGGATGCTGGACCGCTAACCATGAGAGCCGTTAACGACTTTGCATCGAAGACCGATGAGGGAACGCCGCGTCGCGGTTTTATGGCTTCGGGCCTAGCCCCCTTTGGTGCCATGCCTCGTATCGATTACATCTGTGCCAACGGCCTGTTCCGGCGGCACCTGGGCAACATTGCACAGTTGGAATCGGGGCGTATCTTCTGCCGCCACGGTATTGACCATCTGCTCGATGTCGCTCGCATTATGTGGATCAAGAATCTCGAGGAACAGCTCGAATTTGACCGCGAGGTCATCTACGCCACGGCACTTCTTCACGATATCGGCAAAGATGAACAGTATGAATCGGGTATATCCCATGATGTTGCAAGCGAACGTGTCGCTGATGCGATTCTCGGCGGCATGCCCGATGACGTAGCGTTTGAGCCGGCCGATGCTGCGGCCATTAAGACGGCCATTCTGGGCCATCGAAAGCTGCGCGTGAACAGCCAACCGCTCGAGCGTCTGCTCTATGCAGCCGACAAAGCGTCGCGCGCCTGCTTTGCATGCCCCGCGCGCAATGCTTGCAATTGGAGCGATGATAAAAAGAACCTGTCGATTCGCGTGTAGTTAGTTTGCGCGGTCGGGGTTCTAAACGAAGGAGACGATCGCGATGAGTAACAAGAAACTGCCCGAGAATGCAACCAAGACTGAAGGCGCCGAGCTCGCCCGCCGTGGAAGGGGCGAAATATCCACCGCAGCGGCGGTGCCCCACGTGAGCTATGACGACCTGCGCCATGCTGACCGCATTACTATCGACGGTCTCGAGGTCTTTGCCAACCACGGTGTGTATCCCGAAGAGAACGCGCTGGGCCAGAAGTTCATCGTGTCCTTGGTGCTCTATGCCGACCTGCGTGCAGCAGGGGAGCACGACAACCTGGATGCCTCGATTGATTACGGCTCGGTGTGTCACGATGTCGACGGATATCTGCGCGAGCATACGTTTAAGCTCATCGAGGCTGCAGCCGAGGGTGTGGCCTCGATGCTGCTGCGTCGTTACCCCCTGCTGCTTGGCGTGCGTGTTAAGCTCGATAAGCCTTGGGCTCCCGTCGGTCTTCCCCTGGCAAGCTGCGGCGTCGAGATCGAGCGCGTGCGCTAGTCGACGCTAGAGCTTGTTGAGGGGTGGCCGCTTGAGCCGCTGCGACAGAGCCCTATTGTTGGGGCAGTACGTGTCGAGCAGGGCGTGAAACCGCTGATTGTGGCTTGGCTCGAGCAAGTGAACGAGCTCGTGGGCGACAACCATGTCGAGGCATTCGACAGGGTAGGCGGCGAGCTCGCGCGCGATGCGAATGGCGCCGGTTTTGGGTGTGCATGAGCCCCAGCGCGTTTTCATGCTGCGCACGGAGACGCGGGCCACGGTGACACCCATTGAGATTTCGTATGCGTGCACCATATCGCGCAGCGCCGATGTGACTTCGGACGTATAGAGCTGGTCGATGCGGGTCTGGAGCTCATCGGACGTCAGGCCGTCGAGGGTTGCACGCCGCTCGGCCTGTGGGCGTTCGTTCGATTTGTCGGCGCCCATAAAACTTGCGAAGGTGGCCTGCTTGGGCCGCGGTGCGGGTGATGTAAAGTTGTGATCGAGCGCATCTTGTACCGTGATGGGCTTGCCCCAAAGTGCAATGATGGACGAGGGGCTGAGCGGCTCTCGTGCCGTCGCCTGACGTTGCCCGCGCTGGGCAAGTCGACCGATAATCCAGGTGCTGTTGCGCTTCACAAACGCTTCGATACGCTCGCGGCTGGCGCCGAGCGGTGCGCTGGCGTGGACCTCACCGCTCGATGTGACGCGTAGGTTCAAGTTCTTGACGCGCTTTTTGGTAACGACGACGGGGATGGATGTGCCATCCGGTCGGGATACGGTAGTCGTAAATTGCTGCGTCAAAAGCGGTCCTTCAGATTGGGGACGGGCCGGCATGTCGACCGTTCGGTATGCCGGCCCGCTCAAGGGATGTGAAATTAATAACGCTCAAAGAAGGCAAGCGCGTTATCGCTGCAGAGCTTTTGCATCACGGTCTTGCCAAAATGCTTGGAGAGCATGTTCTGGAACTCGGGCATCTTGCTGGCATCGGAGAGGAAAGCGGGCACCGTGGCACCGTCCCAGTCGCCGCCGAGCGCGATGACGTCCTCGCCGCCCAGGTCGAGCCAGTGCTCGATATGTGCCGCCAGCTGGTCGAAGGTGACGTCTGCGGCGGTCTTGTCGGTTGCGTCGTTGGAAAGGAACTCGCTGCAGTAGTTGAGGCCAACGATGCCACCCATGTCGCGAATGGTGCGGAACTGGTCGTCGGTAAGGTTGCGTTTGACGCCGCAAACCGCACGGGAGTTGGAGTGGCTGGCGACGAAGGGGCGCGTGGCGTGGGCGACAACCTCGTCAAAGCACTCATCGTTGAGGTGGGAGACGTCGAGTACCATGCCGGCGTGCTCCATCTGCGTAAGTGCCTCGATGCCGGCGGCGGTGAGGCCGGCG
The DNA here is from genome assembly GCA_037237765.1 of Collinsella sp. Taxonomy (GTDB): domain Bacteria; phylum Actinomycetota; class Coriobacteriia; order Coriobacteriales; family Coriobacteriaceae; genus Collinsella. Next base: position 19,161 of record JAXXEN010000049.1, read on the forward strand.
TGGGTATCGTGCCCGCTCGCGAGCGGTCCCTGCGCGTTCCAGCTGAGTGACGACATAAGCACGCCCAAGCTCTTGAGCACCTCGATCAGCGCGGGGTCCTCGGCAAAGAACGTGGCGTTTTCGATGGTGTGGATGCAAGCGACCTTGCCGTCTTTGAGCGCAGGGCGAATGTCTGCGGCGCTGCGTACGTTGACCATGCGGTCGTGGTTGAGCATTGCCTGGCCGCTCATATGCGCCATGATTTGCGCTTGGAAGCGCGCGGCGTGGGCGGTGGGAATCTCGTCGGGGACAAACGTGGCGAAGCACTGTGCCCACGGCGTGTTGCCGATCTTTGCGAGCGAGATGGCGCAGGCGTTGCCCTCGATGAGATCGAAATCTTGCGGATGCGTTTCGTCGCCGGGGAAATAACCGTCGGTGCCGGCGGTAAAGCGCAGGTCGAGATCGAGCGTGGCCCAGCCGATGCGGTCGGCGGTGTCGCAGTGTAGGTCAAATACGGGATATGCCATGGTTCCTCCGGTTGCAGCGTTTCTTTGCAAACTGTCATTGAATTGTATGACTAGGGTATAGTTAGCGCCATATGTTCATGGCGGCCCGCGTTGTGCGCCGCCCTTATTACGGAGGTTACCATGTCCAACCAGGGCAAGAAGGTCAAGACCCATTATCGCGGCACGCTCGATGACGGCACGCAGTTCGATAGCTCCTACGATCGCGGCGAGCCGCTGGAGTTCACCTGCGGCGCCGGCCAGATGATCAAGGGCTTCGACGCCGCTGTTGTCGACATGCAGGTGGGCGAGAAGAAGACCGTGCACATTCCTGCTGCCGATGCCTACGGCGAGCACAATCCTGAGATGGTTATTACCTTCCCGGCCGAGCAGGTTCCCAATATCGAGCAGATCGAGAAGGGCATGAAGCTTTTCCTGTCCACGCCGAGCGGCATGCCCGTCCCCGCCGTGGTCATCGACGTGACGCCCGAGGCCGTGACGCTCGACGCCAACCACGAGTTGGCCGGCAAGGACCTCAACTTTGATATCGAGCTCGTCGAGGTCGAGGGCTAGAGCATGCCTGAACGCTTGGTTTCGACGACATGTTTGGGAAATCTCAACGACCCGTCCTATGAGCTTTTGCTTCGCCGGGAGCTGGGCGGTGTCTTTGAGGTCGATGAGCTACTGCTCGATTGGGACCAGGCTGGTGTATGCGCGTTTGTGGGCGTGACGGAGCTGGGGCGCACGATCGATGTTCGGCTGGATGCTACCGACGGTGGTCGTCTTGCCGACGGCGACGTGCTCGCCATTGACCGTTCGGGCGTGGTGCCCGTGGCGGTTGTCGTGCGCCTGCGCAGCGCCGAGGTTTATTTGGTCGAAGTCGACCGCATGGATCCGATTGCGCTCGCGCATGCGTGCTGGGAGATCGGCAACATGCATGCGCCGCTCTTCCGGGGCGACTCGGACGAGCATACCGTGCGCATGTATACGCCGGTGCAGCCTGTTTTGGGCCGCATGCTCCGGGGTGTCGAGGGTGTTCGGCTCACGGTGGTTACCCGTGAACTCGATGCGGACCGGCGCTTTGCGTCGAGTGCGGCGGAGGTCGTCGTTAGCATGGCTCCGGACTTTACCATCGTAAAAAAGACGCGCGGCTAAGCGCGCGTATGCGCAAGACGGGTTTTGAGGGATTGCCATTCAAAGTCCGTCTTGCTGTTGATGAGAGGCTTTGGGGGAAGCATATGGGCCTTGAGGGAATCAAGCTGATTGCATGCGATTTGGACGGCACGTTGCTGCATCCGGGGGAGCGCGAGCCGCGTTCCGAGGCCTTTGAGCTCATTTATGAGCTGCATCGTCGCGGTATCGTGTTTATGCCAGCGAGCGGCCGTCAATATGCGAGCTTGCGCCACCTGTTTGCCCCGGTGGCCGATGAGCTCGCCTATGTATGCGAAAACGGAGCCCTGGTCATGAGCGAGGGGCGTGCCGTTGTCAAGCGTTCCATGGAGCGTGGCCTTGCTATGGATATCGCGAATGCTGTGGTTGCGTATCCCCATGCCGACGTGACACTTTCGTGTGAGGGGCACCTCTACACCATGAGCGGCAACGATGCGTTCGTCGACCATTTGCGCTATGAGGTCCACTGCGATGTGGCGGTGGTCGACCGTCCCGAGGACATCGACGAGGACGTCATTAAGATTGCCTTCCAGACGCCCGAGGTGGATCAACCGGCGGCCCTGGAGTATTTCGAGCGCCTCTTTAGCGACCGTGTCGACGTGATGACGTCGGGAACCGAATGGACGGACTTTATCGGTTTCGGTTCGGGCAAGGGCTCCGCGCTTGCCGATTACGGTCGTGCCCTGGGGATTTCGCCCGATGAGATGATGGCGTTTGGCGACAATGAGAACGATCGCGACATGCTTAACGTCGTGGGCCATCCCTATCTGATGGAGAGCTGCAATCCCAGCATGCGTGGTATCAACGACCGCGTCCGCTACGTGCGCACGGTCGAAGAAGAGCTGCGTCGTCTACTTGCTGAGTAGACATTTGGGACATGTCTAGAAATCTACTTTTTGCTGCAAAGTGCGGAAAGGTGGATTTTAAGGCATGTTCCAAACATCTACCGGCAGTCGGGGCAGAGACCCTCGAAGATGGTGTAGTGTGACGTGACGTGCCAGCCGATTTGCTCGGACGCCTTGGCGTCGAGCTGGGCATCGAAGGGGAGCGGTACGTCGATGACGCGGCTGCACGAGGTGCAGATGATATGCGCATGCGGCTCGATGGTGCGATCGAAGCGACTCCCGCCCGGCGTCTTGATCGAGAGGATTTCTCCGGCATCTGCCAAGAGATTAAGATTGCGGTAGACCGTACCGCGGCTGATTTTGTCATCCTGCGCGCGCACGACGTTGTAGATTTCGTCGGCGGTGGGATGGTTATAGCTTTGGCGCACGGCGTCAAGAACCAGCTTTCGCTGCCTGGTATTCCTTCTTTGCACCGCCATGCGCCTCGCCTCTTTTCTACTAACGGTCGTAGGTAAATGATACCGTATTTAGCACACAATACTAATAATGAGGAGTGAAACCGTCTTCATTGGCAAGTGGGGCTCGGGCCTGGGCATCTACAAGGCGAAAACGCGTTCCCATGCGCTCGTAGGAGGCATGAAGTGCCTCGAGATGAGATAGGATGTCTGCCGGAGCTCCCTGTATCTCCATCTCGACTGAGCCGTCTTCCATGTTACGCACCCAGCCGGTGAGTGCGCGTGCCTGCGCGAGGTTGGTGTTGGTAAAGCGAAAACCAACGCCTTGGACTTGCCCCGCCCAGCGCAGGAAATAACGCAGGGGAGTGTCTTGAGTGGCCTCGTCGCTTGCAAGCACGGTAAGCCTGCGGCGCAGCTCGAGCTCGACGTTTGACGGTTTTTGAGGCTCTCGACTGCCGCCGGTGACGCTGGAGAAGAACGTATCGAAGAGGCCCATCGCTATGCCTGCTTGCCTGCGTCGGCCGGGAAGGTTATGCCGGCCTGCTGACGCACGGCATCCATGATGCGTAGTGAGACGAGCGTGACATCGCGGTAGTGGCCAAGCTCGTGGCGTCCCGCCGGGGTCTCCCAAATCTCTTCCTTGACGTTATCGATGCCGCCGATGGCGGTGATAAAGTCTGTGAGTTCGTATTCCATGGTGTTGCTCGATTTGGGCAGGTCGAGCACGCGGCCGTTGTCGCCCTGTTCGCGCGGCGCCTCGGTCGCCGAGCCGCGTACGACGTCGCCGCGATAGTCGATGCGGACGTTGCGGGGCGTTGACAGATGGTCAATCTGGATAGTGCCACGCTCGCCTTCGATCTGCGAGGGCAGTAGGTCATTCGTAATTTTGGAGTGCGCGAGCTCGACGGAGATGCGGCCTCCGCCATAGCTGGCGAGGATGGAACCGCAGCCGTCGATGGGGCCGTGCGTGAGCTGTCGCGTGGTGGGGTCGAGCAGAGTAGTCATGCTCGTAAGGCCGGAGGGCATGCCGAAAATCTCGACCATGGGCTCGACGGCGTAGACGCCAATGTCCATGAGGGAACCCGATGCCATATTGCAGTCGAAGATATTGGTGGCGCGTCCCGCGAGAATCTCGTTGTAGCGCGAGGAATACTTGCCAAAGCGCAATGAGGCACGGCGGATGGGGGCGATCTCGCCCAGGGCGTCCTCGATGGCGTGGAAGGCGTGATCGTGGAGGGGACGCATGGCCTCGAGGGCCACGACACCTGCTGCCTCGGCAGCGCGGAAGACTTCCAGCGCCTGCGCTTCGGTGGCGCAGAAGGGTTTCTCGACGATGACGTGCTTGCCACCGGCGATGCAGGCAAGGGCCTGCTCGTAGTGAAGTGCGTTAGGGCTGCCGATATAGACGGCGTCGACGTCGGCGGCGGACGCGAGCTCGTCAAGTGCGGTGAAGTTACGCTCGCCACCGCGCTCGGCGGTAAAGGCAGCACCGCGATTGGCATCGCGCGAGAGCGTGCCCACAAACGCGGCTTGGTCGTTGGCGTTGACGACTTGGATAAAGTCGTCGGTAATCATGGATGTGCCGATGGTCGCTATACGCAGCATGTGTCCCCCTTGCGTTGTTTGGCCTACAGGACGAGTGTAGCGCGGGAGGACACAAAAGCGTGCGAAAACGCCGTTACAGGTCGCTCTCGTTAAAGCCGGTGTCGATATCGAGGTTGCTGCCGTCGGCCGCCGTGGTGGCGAGCTCGTCGCAGCGCTCGTTGAGCTCGTGGCCGGCATGTCCCTTAACCCAGATGAACTCAACCTTGTGCTTACTCTTGGCGTTGAGCAGGCGTTCCCACAAGTCGCGGTTCTTGACGGGCTGCTTGTTGGCAGTTTTCCATCCGCGTTTTTTCCAGCCGTCGATCCAATGTTTATTGAAAGCGTTGACGACGTACTGCGAGTCGGAATGGACTTCGACCTCGCAAGGGCGGTTGAGTGCCTCGAGCGCCACGATAACGGCCATGAGCTCCATGCGGTTGTTGGTGGTCTTGGCGTAACCGCGCGAAAGCTCGGAGGTAAAGGTCTTGCCGGCGGGGTTGGTGTATTTGAGCACGGCGCCGTAGCCGCCGCGTCCCGGATTTGATCGGGCCGAGCCGTCGGTATAGATGATGACCTTCACATGGTTCCTTTCGTTGGGTACGTTTCGTGTGAGTGACCATTGTAGCGCCGCGTTCGCCGAGGGCTAGCAATCTACCATATCTACCCCGTCCTCTGATGGCTGGTTTTCTTGGATGATGCGGTCGAGCTCGTCGAGGTATTGCTGCAACAGGGGAGAGGCCTTGCGTTCATCGTGCATGATATAGCCTACGTGCATCGTCGGGGCATCTGCCAGCGGAATCGATGCCATGCCCCATTGCATTTCGTTTGAGAGCACGCCGGTGGAGAGCGTGTAGCCGTTCGAGGTGATCAGCAGGTTGGTGAGCGTGCCGCGGTCAGAGACTCGAATGTTGCGATCGCAGGGGATGTAGCTAAACGGCTCCTCGGCGTAATAGAAGGAGTTCGAGGTGCCTTGCTCAAAGCTGTAGCGCGTATAGGGTGTAAGGTCGGCAAGGGACAGCTGGGGGCGGCGTGCGAGCGGGTGGCGCTCGCTAACGAAGACGTGGACCGTCGCGTCGAAGAGGGGATGGAAGCTTGCGCGGGCATCGGCGAAGGCCTTCTGCAGAACGCGGGCGTTAAAGTCGTCCAGATACAGGATGCCGATGTCGCTGCGAAACGCGCGGACGTCATCGATGATCTGCGATGTGGTGGTCTCGCGCATGATGAACTCGAACTTGCTGTCGCGGCAGCGCTCGACCACGTTGACAAAGGCCTCGACCGAAAAGGCGTAGTGCTGGGCGGAAATGGCGAGGCGGGCTTGCGGGGTGCCGCCGTCCTCGTAGCGCGCCTCGAGCATGTCGGCCTGCTCTACGACCTGGCGTGCATAACCCAAAAGCTCGGTGCCGTCGTTGGTGAGCGTGACGCCGCGGCTGGAGCGCGTAAAGATCTCCAGATGGAGCTCCTGTTCCAGGCTTTTGACGGCGTTTGAGATGTTGGACTGAGCGGTATAGAGGCGCTGAGCTGCGGCATTGATTGAGCCGGACTCTGCTACGGCGATCAGGAAACGAAGCTGCTGGAGGGTCATCGGCGCCATCCTTTCGAGTGTTATCTATAAAACCGATAACAGGTTAGCGCTTTTAAGTGATTGACCGAGGGAAACAATGCTCGTACTATTCAAAACACACAAAGGCGGTAGGTAATTAAGCCAACCACGGAACCGGGATGCGAAAGGAGGCCCGCATATGAATTGCTTACCAAGACGAATGCCGGGCTCCTGCTTGCGCCCGTCGGCGTGATCAGGAGACAGCGACTTACTTCTCTTACGCTTATTACTTTTGTTCGATCAAGGAGATCATCATGAGCCAGTTCATCAACAACCCCGAGCATACTTTTGGTTTCGATACCCTGCAGCTGCACGTTGGCCAGGAGAGCGCCGATCCTGCATCCGACTCCCGTGCCGTGCCTATCTACCAGACCACGAGCTATGTGTTCCGCAACTCCCAGCACGCCGCCGACCGCTTTGGTCTTGCCGATGCTGGTAACATCTACGGCCGTCTGACCAACTCCACCCAGGGCGTCTTCGAGGACCGTATCGCCGCCCTCGAGGGTGGCGTGGCAGGTCTTGCCGTCGCCTCCGGCGCTGCTGCCATCACCTATACCCTGCAGGCTCTTGCCCAGGCCGGTGACCACGTGGTGGCTCAGAAGACCATCTACGGTGGCTCCTACAACCTGCTGGAACATACGCTCTCCCAGTTTGGTGTCGAGACCACCTTTATCGACGCCCACAACCTGGACGAGGTCGAGGGTGCCATCAAGGACAACACCACGGTCATCTATCTCGAGACGCTCGGCAACCCCAACTCCGACATCCCCAACATCGACGCCATCTCCGAGATCGCCAAGAAGCACGGTCTGCCGGTTGTCGTCGACAACACCTTCGGCACCCCGTATCTGTTCCGTCCGCTGGAGCATGGTGCCAACATCGTCGTCCACTCCGCAACCAAGTTTATCGGCGGCCACGGCACCTCGCTGGGCGGTGTGATCGTCGACGGCGGTAACTTCGACTGGAAGGCGAGCGGAAAGTACGCCCAGATTGCTGAGCCCAACCCCTCCTACCACGGTGTCTCGTTTGCCGAGGCTGCCGGTCCCGCCGCCTTCGCAACCTATGTCCGCGCTATCCTGCTGCGTGACGAGGGCGCTTGCATCAGCCCGTTCAACGCCTGGGTCCTGCTCCAGGGCACCGAGACTCTGTCGCTGCGCGTTGACCGCCATGTCGAGAACACCAAGAAGGTCGTTGAGTTCCTGGCTGGTGACAGCCACGTCGCCAAGGTGAACCACCCGAGCCTGCCCGAGCACCCTGACCATGAGCTCTATCAGAAGTACTTCCCCCGCGGCGGCGCTTCGATCTTCACCTTCGAGATCAAGGGTGGTCAGGAGGCTGCCTGGAAGTTCATCGACCACCTGCAGGTCTTCTCGCTGCTCGCTAACGTGGCCGACGTCAAGTCGCTCGTCGTGCACCCGGCTACCACCACGCACTCCCAGCTCTCTGCCGAGGAGCTTGCCGAGCAGAACATCACGCCCTCCACGATTCGACTTTCCATCGGTACCGAGAACGCCGAGGACATCATTTGGGATCTGAAGCAGGCCTTTGCCGCACTGGACGAGTAGGGCGACTTGTGCAAGGACCCCTTGCGACTCGATGGTATAACTGCATTAAATGCCTGCTCAAGGTGCCTGTGCGAACAATGGTCGCACCGGCGCCTTTTTTGCATAGAGAGGGTGCAAAAACAGGGTTTTTGGCACGCTTTATGCAATCGAGATGTGGAAAACTCCTGTTGAGAGGATGTGAGTTTTACGCAAATGACGTGCGCCTTTTGAGAAAAACCGCAGGTCGCGATTTGCTCGGGGTACTATGCAGCGCGATCGAATCACACGCAGCTCAAACGCAGCAAAAACGCACTACGGAGGTTTCCAGCTACATGAGGATTGATTCACGAAAACCGAAAGCCGCCGCCCTTTCCGCCGCTCTGACCGTGGCACTTTTGACGGGCGCCGGCGCAACTGATGCCCACGCGGCAACACTATCCGATACGGTCGGATCCACGCCGTCCGAGGCGACGCTGATGCAGCCTGTCGACTACCGCGGCGACGGTTATGGCTCTATGCAGGAGTGGAACGCCTCGATGGGGGCAAAGCGCGATTCCCTGGAGATGCGCGCTCAGATCATTATGAATATGTATGGCGACTATGCTACCGATGACGAGCGCGCTGTACTGCAAGGTTGTATCGATGGTGCGGGCAGTCTTTTGACGATGGAGGAGGTCGACGCCAAGTCGACCGAGCTCGACGAGCTTCGGTCCACGCTCGAGGATGCCAGGCGCGAGGCGCTCGAGGCCGCCGCAGCCGAAGCCGAGGCCGCTGAGGCCGTTCAGGCTTCGTATTACAGCGTCGGCTCCGGCTCGTCTTACGTGACTGCTGCGTATTACGCGAACGGCTCGGGTCTGACGCGCTCGAGCGGCGTCAATAACTATAACGGCCGCCGCGAGACTTATTACAGCAGCAACGTGTTGTATCACCACCGCACGGGCGAATGGACGCAGGATTCCGAGGGCTTTTGGCGCGATTCCGATGGTTACTACGTCGTGGCCGCGGGTGATAAGGCCCAAGGCTCCACGTTTACCGGTTCCAAGGGCGAGTGCAAGGTCTATGACTCCGGCTGCGCAGCCGGAACCACCGACTACTACACTGGCTGGTAATTTTTCTGCATCACGGATATTTGGCGGACGGGCGTCTTTACCGAGCTTTAGGGCAACGTAAGGGCGCCCGTTCTATGTATGCATTTGAGTTAACAGAGCGCTTACCGTGGCAGTACGCCGCGCATATGGGCGCGGGGCACACTAAGTCACGAGAAACAAAGTCTTTCTCGTGGAGGAAGTGGTTCCATGAACGCTCGAGATGTCGCTATTGCCGTCGTTGCCCTTTTGATCGGATGCCTTGGTCCGACGGCGGCGTTAACTGCCGGCTTGCAGTCCGCTACGGGCGCCGCTCCTGTGATTGTGGGCGCCTTGATTGCAGCGGCGTTGCTGGGAAGCGCCGGCGTGCTACTTTGCCGCGATGACGAGGACGAGGTTCCGGAATCGCAAAATAAGCCTCAGTTTTAGCCTCGAGCTAAATGCAACAGGCCTTCGCGAATGACGGAATCCTCGCGAAGGCCTGTCTGCTTGTATTGCGCACGTCGCGATGCGGCCGAGGCTACCAGCTGCCTTCTATTTCGCGAATCCTCTGGTAGAGCCAATCGTTTTGCGGCACTTGGATATCGTGTTTGGCGGCCAGGTGGCAAATGGTGCCCGCGAACTCCTCGACTTCGGTCTTTCGTTGTGCGATGCGGTCCTGCGCCATCGAGGGCATACCGGTGGGGTCGATTCCCTCGATGAGGTGCACCATCTGCGTCAGGTCTGCCTCGGTCAGCTCAATGCCCTCGGCATTGGCGACCGCAAGTGTCTCTCGCATGGCGGAGACAAAGCAGCGGCGCTGCTCGGAGCCGGCCTCTGTGGCGCTTCCATACGTTCCGCCGTAGGCCATGCACGTCTGGTTGATACCATCGTTGAGCATGAGTTTGGCCCACATGCGGTGCGCAATGTCGCTCTCGACGGTATGGGCGATGCCGCAGCGTGTGTAGAGCTCGTCGATGGCGGTGACGGTTGCGGGCTCGGTGCCCGCTGCCGCGCCAAAGCGAATCTCGCCCGCATTGGTAAAGGTGAGCTCTCCGTCGAGGAACACGGCATCCATGCCTTGGCAGATGCCCAGGACGGTGTGCTCCCAGTCAAAGCGCTCGGCAATCTTCTGCTCGCTCGTAATGCCGTTGCACAGCGAGGCAATGAGCGTATTGGGGCCCACGATATGTTCCATAGTCTTGAGCGCCTGGTCGAGTCCAGTCGTCTTGACCGTGAGAATGACCAGATCGGCGGGCGTCGCCTCGCTGGCGCGCACGGACTTGAGTGCGCAGGGCTCGCCGTTGACCGTAAGGGCGTCGCCTGCGTGACGCTCGAAACGGGCGTCGTCCATGACGTATTCGACGGCATCGTCGCCGAGTGCCTGGGCGATCATGCTGCCGTAGAGTAGCCCGACGCCGCCCTTGCCGATAAAGGCGACCTTGTTGATCTGCATGTGGATCATCTCCTCACAAAAAGGCGCCCGCGTGCGGGGCGCCTGATGGATTGTATGCCGCTGGGGCGTGTAGCGTGCACCGGAGGCTGAATTTAGAAGAACAAACGCATGGGAACTTATGCCGCGGGGCAGATGGCAAAAACGCGTGCGGGATATCCAACGCCATCGCGCACCTTGGGGAAGGTGCAGAAGATGACGGCGCCTGTGGCGGGAAGCTCGTCCAGATGGTCCATGACCTCGGTCTGGTAACGGTCGACCGAGAGAATGTATTGTTCGCCGGGGTAGGGGCAGGCATCCTCTCGTGTGGTCACGCTCGTCTCCTTTCGTCGGGCTTTTTGCTGATGTTAAAGCGGTGCCGTGACGGCCTGATTTCTACTGCGTTACGATACGTTCTCGATTGCGATTCCGATGTGCTTCGATGACGTGACAGGTTTGTTTCGCCTTATCAGGGCTTCGATGGGGGAGGAGGGGCCGTGCAATATCGCGTTGACCCCAAAAGCGGTAACCGTATCTCGGCGTTGGGGCTGGGCTGCATGAGGTTTCCCGGTGCGCCGGGACGCCCGGATGCGAAGACAGCCGACGCCATCATCTCCCGTGCGGTGGAGCAGGGGATTAACTACCTGGACACGGCCTATCTCTATCCCGGCAACGAGGCTTGCGTGGGCGCTTCGCTTGAGCGCCTAGGCCTACGCGACCAGGTTTTGCTCGCGACCAAGCTGCCGCATGCTTCGTGCAAATGCGCGGAGGATTTCGACCGGTTCTTCGACGAGCAACTGCGCCGCCTGCGGACCGACCATATCGACTATTACCTCATGCACAACATTACCTCGCCCGCCCAGTGGGAACGTGTGGTGGCGTTGGGCATCGAGGACTGGATCGCGCGTCAAAAGGCGGCGGGGCGCATTCGCCAGATTGGTTTTTCGTATCACGGCAGCGCGGCGGATTTCCTGACGGTGCTTGACGCATATGACTGGGATTTTTGCCAGATCCAGTACAACTATGCCGGCGAGCGTTACCAAGCGGGAACGGCAGGACTCATGGCGGCTGCGGAGCGCGGTCTTGCGGTGTTTGTGATGGAGCCACTGCTGGGCGGTCGTCTAGCGGGCAAACTTCCGCCGCGGGCACGCGCTGTGCTCGATGGCGCCCGTGACCCGCATTTGCGCACTCCGGCCGCCTGGGGGCTTTCGTGGGTGTGGAACCATCCTCAGGTGACGATGCTGCTTTCGGGTATGACCGATACCGCGCAGGTGGATGAGAACGCGGCGCTGGCCGATCGGGCCCTGCCGGATTCGATGACAGCTACTCAGCTCGATGCCATCGCGCGCGTGCTGAGAGAGTTTGAAAAATCGAATCGCGTTCCCTGCACGGGATGTGGCTATTGCATGCCGTGTCCTAAAGGCATCAATATCCCTGGGTGTTTTGCCGCCTACAACGCAAGCTATGCGCATAGCTGGTTTACGGGTCTATCGCAGTACTTTACGGCGAGCGCGGTGCGCACAAGCGAGCCTAAGTTGGTGAGCAATTGCGTCAAGTGCGGCAAATGCGCGCGGCACTGTCCGCAGCACATCGATATTCCCGGACGCTTGGACGACGTACGCCGCCGTTTTCAGCCTGGCCCCGTGACGGCGGTGCTTAAGGCCTTCGGCAAAACGCGCTCCTCATGACCCTTTTATAACTTGCGGTGGAATAGTTCCTGTTTGCGGCAGAATAAGGCATCGACAGGAACTATTTCACCGCAACTGAAGGGGGCTGTCGTGGGCCATCGGGATTCATGTGATGATTTGCGTGAGGTTCGTTGGGGCGTTTTGGGCGCTGGACACATTTCGCATCGATTTGCATCGTCGCTCAAGGAGGTGGACGGGGTACGGCTTGTGGCTGCCGCCGGCCGCACTCCTTCGCATGTTGAGGAGTTTTGCAGGGCGTTTTCGATTGATGCCGCGCACAGTTATGCCACGGCTGACGATAGCGGCGATGCGGCTTATGATGCGCTGATTGCCGACCCCGATGTCGACGCAATCTACTTGGCTCTTCCACATGGCATGCATGCGCATTGGGTCTGTCGGGCACTGCGCGCGGGAAAGGCCGTGCTGTGCGAAAAGCCGGCCGTTTTGAATGAAGAAGAGGCCCATGCGATCGCCTCCGTTTCCCGTGAGTGCGGTGTGCCGTTTATGGAGGCGATGAAAAATCGGTTTTGTCCGATGCATACTCGCGTGAAGGTCTTGCTTGCGTCGGGCGAGCTCGGCCGTATTGTCTCGATTGAAAGCGTGCAAAAACTCGATTATGGTGAGCCTCCTTCGAGTTATCTGCTCGACCCGTTGCAGGGTGGCTGTCTATATGACATGGGCTGCTATGCGGTCGGTTGGTTTGAGGATTTGCTCGCGGGCGCGTGCGAGGTTTCGTCCCGTGAAGTTCGCTGGCGTGACGTATCGGGCGGCCGCGTGGATTGGGCCGATGAGATCCATATGAGTGTCGGCGGTATACCCATTCATATGGTGGTCGACGGCAAAGCAGCATATGAAAGCCGCTTAACGATTGCCTGCGAGCGGGGCTCGTTGGAAATCGAGCGCCTTCATCGCCCCGAACTCGCCCATGTGAAGTGCTCCGACGGACGAATGCTCGAAATAAATGCCCCGTTTGAGGTCGATGATTTCTACGGCGAAATCCAGCATGCGACCCAGCTCATCCGGGCGGGGAAACTCGAGAGTCCCGTCATGCCCCTTGCCGCCACACAGCGCTGCGCGCGTATTATCGAAGCAATCCGTCTAGCCCTCTAGGACCTGGCGCTGACGCGTGAGGGATCATGACGCCGGCGCCCGTAGCCGTAGTGCTTGGTGCCCCGCATCTCTGATGCCCCTTTTATAACTTGCGGTGGAATAGTTCCTGTTTGCGGCAGAATAAGGCATCGACAGGAACTATTTCACCGCAACTGATGAGGGGGAGCTGGGGATGCTGACGATCGGGTGTCATCTATCCACGACGAAGGGCTATCGGGCGATGGGAGAGACGGCGTTGTCAATTGGCGCCAATACCTTTGCATTCTTTACGCGCAACCCGCGCGGCGGCAAGGCGAAAGATCTTGACATGGATGACGTGGCCGCCCTGCGCGAGCTTATGGCGCAAAATGATTTTGGCCCACTCGTGGCTCATGCCCCGTATACCTATAACCCCTGCTCAGCCAAAGAGCGGGCGCGCGAGTTTGCCCTGGAGGCCATGGCAGAGGACCTGCGGCGCATGGAGGCGCTGCCCGGCAACTACTACAACTTCCATCCCGGTGCGCATGTGGGGCAGGGCTCCGACGCCGGCATTCAGATGATCGTCGACACCCTGTGCCAGGTGATGTTTGAGGGGCAGCAGACGACGGTGCTGCTCGAGACCATGGCCGGCAAGGGCACCGAGGTGGGCCGCAGCTTTGAGGAGCTGGCGCTCATCATCGAGGGCGTTGCCGACAAGCGCCCCGAGCTGTCGGCCAAGTTGGGCGTTTGCCTGGACACCTGCCATGTGAATGACGCCGGCTATGACATCGTCCACGATCTTGACGGTGTGCTTGACGAGTTCGATCGTGTGGTGGGTATCGAACGCCTGCGCGCCGTGCATATCAATGACTCCAAGAATCCCTGCGGCGCCCATAAGGATCGCCACGAGTGTATCGGCAAGGGCTACCTGGGTAGTGAAGAGTTTGGCGGCGGTATGCAGGTTATGCAGAATATTGTATCGAATGGCCGCTTGCGCGCATTGCCATTCATTTTGGAGACACCGAACGAACTTGCAGGTTATGCGGCTGAAATCAAATTGTTAAGGTCATTGCAGCAGTGATGACTGTCATAAAGTGGAGTGCTCCATTCACGTTATGGGTTTGTTTCAATCAGTTTTCTAATTGCGGATTCTTCCAAGCGGGTGCATAATAACCCTCAGTTTTTGCAGACCCCTGAATCACGTGGGGTCTTTGGAAGGAGACTGATTATGAAGCTGAAGAAGCTTGGCGCATTTGCCGCCACGGGTGCTATGGCGCTCGCCCTCGCTCTGACGGGCTGCGGCTCGTCCAACGCCACCTCTGGTTCTGATGCCAGTTCCAGCAGCTCTGACGACGCTAAGGTCGAGAAGGTCGACGGTTCCAAGGAGTACGCGCTCGTCAAGGACGGTACGCTGACCGTCGGCACCTCTGCCGAGTACGCTCCGTTTGAGTACAAGGATGACAACGGCGATTATCAGGGCTTTGACCTTGAGCTCATCAAGGCTATCGGCGACAAGCTGGGCCTGGATGTCGAGTATGTCAACAATGACTTTGACACGCTGGTTCCGGGCGTCGCTTCGGGCGCCAAATATGACGTCTCCATCGCGGCTATCACCGACACGCCCGAGCGTGAGAAGGAAGTCACTTTCTCCGATTCCTACTACATGGACGATCAGGCTATCGTGACCAAGGTCGATAACACCGACATCACGGCCGACAACTTCAGCGAGAAGCTCAACAACGCCGACGCTACCATCATCGTCCAGTCTGGCTCGACCGCCGAGGCCTTTGCCCAGGAAAACTTCCCCAAGGCCAAGATTGTCCCCTACAAGGACGCCACCGAGTGCTTCAGCGCCCTGCAGTCCGATAAGGGCGACGCCGTAGTCACCAACCGCTCCGTTGCCAGCCAGCTGACCGCCGAGCAGTTCAACACCTGCCAGACCATCAAGCAGATCAGCACCGGCGAGGAGTACGCCATCGCCATCAACCAGGGCAACACCAAGCTCAAGGACGACATCAACCAGGCCATCAAGGACCTGACTGACGACGGTACCGTTGACGCCCTCATGGCTAAGTACAACATCAAGTAAATAGATGCTTGATTGCGCGTAGGCCCTTTCCGTTTTGCGGAGAGGGCCTTTGCGCTTCTCTCGACGGAGAGCGTTTCCGTCTCGTTTTGCCGGCAACTTCTACGATAGGAGCCACCTTGTCTCGATTGAACGAAGGGGCCATGGGTCGGCGTTTTCCGCTGCCCTCGATGCTCCAAAAACTAGCCTGCGCCCTAGCTGTGGCGCTCGCTTTGTTGTGCGCGGGGACAGCCGCGCCTTCGACCGCCCAGGCGCTTGAGACCGCAAAGATTACCGCCCGACCCAACACCGGTTCGGGCAGCGCTGTGGTCGGCGGCACCGAGACGCGCATTACCTGGGAAGTTCAGGCCGATGCCGACGAGGAGCTGAGCGGTCTTTCTCTGACGTTTGTCGACGGCACAACGTTTGGTATCGATGACACGCGATTGACGATGCTCTCGGGCGAGGACCTCATGGATCGTACGCCCATGAAGCCCACGTGCAAGGCTGACGGCCAGACGCTCAAGATTGACTTTGGCGAGACGGCGCCTGCCGGCGGCTTTTTCCGTGTCGAGGTTTACGGCGTGACGTTTCCCGTCGAGGGCGGCGATGAGGCCTTTAGCGGAACCTATACGCTCGCCGACGGTTCGACCAAGAAGATTTCCAAGATTCCTTCCGTCGAGATTAAGGGCGTGACGGCGTTCGATAACTTCCTGGCCGACCTTAAGGAACAGCCGTGGGTCGAGGCATGGAACTCCAATATGTTCCTGCGCCTGTTCCTGAACCCGGTCATTTTGGTCCAGAGCCTGCCGATCGTCTTCAAGGGCTTCCTTATGTCGCTCTCGATCGTGCTCGTGGCGTTTCCGCTGGCGATCCCCTTTGGCTTTGCCCTGTCGCTTATGCGCATATCCAAATCGCGCATTCTGCGTTGCCTTGCCGGCATCTACGTGAATGTCATCCGCGGTACGCCGGCGTTCCTGCAGATCTATATTGCATTCTTTGGCCTGCCGCTTGCCGGCGTCAAGGTGGACGACTATGTCTTGGGCGTTATCGTCATGGCCATGAACTCGTCCGCCTACCTGTGCGAGATCTTCCGCGCCGGTATTCAGTCGATCCCCAAGGGCCAAAACGAGGCTGCTCGCTCGCTGGGCATGAATGCCTTCCAGACGCTGCTCTACGTTATGATTCCGCAGACGTTCCGCAATGTCCTGCCTACGCTGACCAGCGAGTTTATCCTGCTTTACAAGGATACGTCGCTGCTTGCCGCTGTGGGCGTGGTCGAGATCGTCATGAACGCCCGCACCATCGTGGCAACGACGGGCTCCATTACGCCGTATGTGGTTGCCGCCCTGTTCTATCTGGTCATTACCCTGCCGCTTGCGCGCTTGGTGAGCGGTCTTGAGGCGAGGCTGCTGGGTACGGCCGAAACCAAAAAGAAGCGTCCCACCAAGAGCGCCGGACAGGTCGTCGCAACGCCCGCCGACCATATCGCTGGTCTGTAAGGAGGTTCTATTATGAGCGAAACCAATAACTCGAACGAGGTCGTCGTCAGCATCAAGAATCTCCAGAAGGCCTTTGGCGATAACGTGGTCCTGCGCGACATCGATCTGGATGTGCACAAGGGTGAGGTCGTTGTGGTCTTGGGCCCCTCGGGTTCGGGCAAGTCGACGATGCTTCGCTGCATTAACCGTCTTGAGGAGCCCACGAGTGGTTCGATTGTCGTCGAGGGTGTGGATGTGTGCGCCAAGGGCGTTGACCTCAATAAGGTGCGCACGCACCTGGGCATGGTGTTTCAGCAGTTCAACCTGTTCCCGCATCTGTCGGTCAAAAAGAACGTCATGCTTGCGCAGCAAAAGGTGCTCAAGCGCAGCAAGGAAGAGGCCGAGAAGATTGCCATCGAGGAGCTGACCAAGGTCGGCCTGGCCGAGCGCATCGATTTTATGCCGAGTCAGCTTTCGGGCGGTCAGCAGCAGCGCGTGGCCATCGCCCGCGCCCTGTCGATGAATCCGCACGTGATGCTCTTTGACGAGGCCACGTCGGCGCTCGATCCTGAGCTTGTCCGCGATGTATTGGGCGTCATGCGCGATCTTGCGCATGACGGTATGACCATGATCGTGGTGACGCACGAGATGGGCTTTGCCCGCGACGTCGCCGACCGCGTCGTCTTTATGGACGGCGGCGTTATCGTGGAGGATGGCACGCCGAGCGAGGTCTTCGACCATCCTAAGAGCGAACGCACCAAGGCGTTTTTGGGCAATATCTCGTAGCCGCTTTATATGACTGACATAGCAGAAAACGGGAGCCGGATGTGATCCGGCTCCCGTTTTTGTTGGGACGCGAATGTGTTTTGGTGCGAGCGCACGGGCGGAGCTCATTGCCGCTAGGCGAGCTCAGCTCCAAGGGCGCGGCAGGCCGCCTCGCCCTCATCGTCGGGCGCATCGTAGCAAATGACGGAATCGACGACGTTGACGCCCGCCTCGTCGGCATCGGCCTTCCAGTTGTCCATCCACTCGCCCTCGGCCCACGAGTAGGAGCCAAAGAGGACGACCTTCTTATCGCCGAGGGTCTCCTTGACCTCGTCCCACATAGGCTGGAACTCGTCATACTCAAGCTCCTCGGAACCCATGGCGGGGCAGCCGAAGGCAATGGCGTCATAGCTGGCGGCCTTGTCTGCAGAGAAATCGGTGCAGGAGATGACATCTGCCTCGGCGCCGGCATCGGTTGCACCTTCGGTAACGAAGTTTGCCATGGCCTCGGTGTTGCCCGTGCCACTCCAGTAGACGACGGCGATCTTGCTCATATTGAGTCCTTTCGGTTGTGCGGCGTGCGGCCGCGGTTTGTATGTTCTATCGGGCTGCCTGGGCAAGTTTTGCCAGGCTGTGGCCCTGCTGATAGATATGGGTAAGGTATTGCGTGCATGCGCGATAGGAGTCAAAGGTCGTAAGCGCCTGTTCGACGTTCGTGTATACCTTCCAGGCGCCAAAGACCTTATAGTTTTCGCCGTGTTGGACGATAAACTGATGGACATCTTCGTAGGGATAGCCCAAAAAATAGCCAATTTCGTGGGGGAACTCGCACGTGTACCCCGTATCGCAGTGCCTATTTCGCGCGAGTGCGCAGACACTGCTGTCATAGGCGCTTTCTGCGGCATTGCTGCTTGCCAGCGTGATGCGCGCGGCGAGATGCACCAGGGATGCGGGCAGGTTGTGGACATCGTATCCTTCGGCGACAAGAGCCGTCGCGGCGCGGGGGTCGGAGAGATATCGCATAAGGTCCGCAGGTCGGTACACATAGACGAGCGCTCCGCAGGGGCGCCAGACCAAAACGCTCATATGGATCCCGAGCGGCTGGAGCTCGCGGTTGCATTGGGCTATGACGGCGAGCAGGCGAGAGCGTCGCTCTTCGATTTGAGCGATGCCGAGTTTTCCGTTTTGGTTGGCGTAAACGCCGGGATAGGTAAAGAGCGAAGCCGGCTTGATACCTGCGAGCGTAGGGGAGCAGTTGCGCACGACAGCCGTTTGGTATGTTGGGATGTCGATGGTTCGAGTCACGTTGCCCCTTTCGATCCCTGACTTGTTAGCCTAGGAAAACTTATACACGAAAGTAAGCCATGGTCAAAAAAAAGTTTGAAGAGGGAAACTAATTGACCGAACGGACATGATTTTGGGTTAAGATGGGGACACCCCATGGGGGTATCTAGATAGTGCTACTTGAAAGGGGAACGCATGAGTGACTTGCTCAACCCTGCGAATCTCATCGTGCTGGCCGTCATTGCCGTCGGCATGTTTTTTGGACTGCGGCGCATTGCCGCTTCGACACACGGGAAGAGTTGTTGCAGCGATGGCGCGAGCGGCAAGAGGGCCAAAAAGGTTGTTGTGGTGGATACCGATGCATCGCACTATCCCTATAGCGACGAGCTGCTCATCGGCGGCATGAGCTGTGACGGCTGCGCTCAGAACGTAGCCAATGCCCTCAATACGCTTGATGGCGTATGGGCTACGGTGACGTATGCGGACCACACGGCACGCGTACGCTCGAAGCGCCCGGTTGATCGCGACGCACTCGAGACGGCGGTGAGGGGCGCGGGCTATTACGTTATGAAAATGTAGGCATCGCCCTCTCCGGTGGGTACCGGCCTCCTGCCCATTGTGACTATCGGCATCCAAAAATTTGCGCAAAAAATAATCTTTAGATGCGGCGGAAGTGGAGTTTGGTGACGGTTTGCGCGGAATTCGCCACCAATCGAGCATCTATTAATCCGTCCAAAAAATTACGCGTGTATAATTTCGCTCTAATTATTGCTGTGCCCAGATCGCAATTAAACGTGGACAGAGATGAGAAATGCTAAAACTGGGCTTAAGGACAGGGGAGGTTATAGCCTTATGAGGCGAGTGGGAACACTTGGCTTGGTGGCAGCGCTTGCCGCTATCTTGGTATCGCCGCTGCCGGCGCATGCCG
Organism: Collinsella sp.; assembly: GCA_037237765.1. Classification (GTDB taxonomy): domain Bacteria; phylum Actinomycetota; class Coriobacteriia; order Coriobacteriales; family Coriobacteriaceae; genus Collinsella. Next base: position 38,616 of record JAXXEN010000049.1, read on the forward strand.
AAGACGCTTCGGGTGCCGTTACCTACAATGCGGGAAATGGGTATTCCTTTGAGAAGCTCTCGCATCCTACGGTAGGAACGTCGCAGCCGGATGGCATCGTCGACTACCAGGGTAACGGTGCCGTTGCCGTTCCGGGCGCCGATGGTAATACGGCCAACAACGAAGGCGATCGCGGCCAGAGCTACACTTGGGCGGCTGCGAGCTATGGTGACTGGCTTTATGTGGGCACCTGCTATGCGGCGATGGGCAACACGCTGACGCTCATGAACGGCACGCTGGGCGATTCCTTTGATGCCGAGACCATGCGCCTGACGCTGGAGGCCATGTTTAACGGCACCTTCTTCTATGGACAGAAGAAGGAGGACGGCACGGCCGACAAGGACAGCGGCGGTATCTTGGTCAAGATCAATACCAAGACCGGTGAGACCAAGCTGCTACTCTCTGAATCGCTCAACGGCGTCGGTCCTTTGTTCCGCAATGCCGTGAGCTATAAGGGCAAGCTCTATTTCTGCGGTAGCGTCAGGACCAATGGCGGCAAAAGCGGCCTGCCTGCTGTATATGAGATCGATCCTAAGACGGATGATTGGAAAGTTGTCTATCAGGGCCTTTCGAGCGCGGACGATTACCGCGATGCCTACCAGCAGGGCATTTCTACCGGTATCCGCGGCATGTGCGTCCATGATGGACAGCTCGTCATCAGTAATGTGGGTAAAGACGCGTACGGTAATTTTGTGTCGACAATCCTGACGTCGTCTGACCCCTCGAAGGGCCCGGGCAGCTTCACCGAGATTGCCAACTCGGGCACGCTGTTTAACTATCCGGCGATTCACTATAAGGACAGCATCTACGGCGGCGCCATTTGGGATATGGTCTCGTACAATGGCCATCTCTATGCGACCATCTGCACCGGTACGCCCGATAACGCTCCCGATGATAATTCCATGCAGTCGTTTGCCATGGTCCGTGGCGACAAGAACGCCGATGGCAGCTATTCGTGGACTCCGATTGTCGGCGACAAGGCGGACGGTGCGAGGTACTGCTTTGGCATCGATTCTGCCCGTACCCGTTCTGGTGCTGCCAACCTCATCGTCTACAACGACTACCTCTATATCGGTGAATACAACGACGAGGAGATTGCTCTCGAGCGCATCCTGTTCAACAAATCCAACACCGAAGAGGGCGGCAAGAGCAGCATGGGCGGCGTTGACTGCTCGTTTGTGAATGCCAATCTTGAGCAGTCGGTCAACATCTATCGCATGGACAAGAACGAGGACATAAAGCTCGTCGTTGGCGATCCCACCGAGATGTTCCCCGAGGGCGGTATTTCCGGCCTGGCTTCGGGCTTTGGCCGAAACGAGAACCAGTACATTTGGCGCATGCAGAAGTTCGACGGCAAGCTGTATATCGGTACCTTTGATACCGCGAGCCTGCTTGAGCCGATCGGCCAGTTCTCCAATGGCGACATTATCGATATGACGCCCGAGGAGTGGAACTCTCAGGTTCAGCGTCTTAGGGACCTGCTCGATCACCTGCTCGACAAGAAATCTCCTGACAAGCCCATCGTTCCCGTGAACACGCTTGCGGACGATGATTCAAACGAGGCCGTCGAGGTCGATGACGAGAAGGCTGAGGCCGTCGAGGTCGATGACGAGAAGACCGAGGTTGCTAAGGGCTTTGGCGATCTGAGCGATGCATTGGATGAGGCTGCGGGCGACCTTTGCGATCAGGCCGCGACGATGTCCCAGGACGTTGAAGACGACGCTGCTTATGTTCAGAAAATCGATAGCGAGATTGCGTACTTCAAGTCCTTTGCCGATCAGTATCAGGACATGCTCGATAGCTATGAGAGCCTGAAGCAGCAGTACGAGGATGCCTATGGCACCGAGCTGCCGGGTGATATTCAGGATGTGCTCGATAAGCTGCTGAGTGCGGAGAACCTCAAGAAGTTGCAGAGTGTCCTTACGTGCATGTACTACCTGCGCGATGCCGAGCGCGGCTTTGATATGTATGTGACCGAGGACGGCGTGAACTTTACGACGCTGACGACTAACGGCTTTAACGATCCGTATAACCATGGTCTGCGCACCTTTGCGGTGACCAACCAGGGTCTGTGCCTTGGTACCGCCAACCCGTTCTATGGTTGCCAGGTTTGGATCCAGCGCAAGGAGAATTCGGAGAATCCGATTGATCCCGGTACTCCGGATCCGACGGAACCCACCAATCCTTCGCAGCCGGGTGGCGGCGAGCAGCCTGGTGGCAGCCAGACGGGCGGCAACGACCAGTCGAGCAGCACCACGACCACCGTCACGACAGCCACTAAGAAGACTCCGAAGGACGGCTCGCTGCCTCACGCTGGCGACTCGACCCTCACGCTGGTCTTGGGATTGCTGGTTGCAGCTGCCGCAGTGCTTGGCATTGCCCTCGTCTTGCGCAAGCGTTCTTGTCGCTAGGCGCGTCCGCGCAGCTCGATGTTTTGGATATCGTCGAAGTCGATGGCGATATCCCTGAGTTTGAGCAGCTTGAACGCGGGTAGCACCTCGTCGAGGATGCCCGTGCGGCTACGATAGCCGTACGTATCGTAATAGGTGACGCGCACCAGGTCGCCGCGTTTGAGGCCCTCGAGCTTTTTCGAAAGCTCGAGGGCTTTTTCTTCCGTGAGCTCGCATTTGGGTTCGACGGTGATTTCCTGCTTGCGCACGAGTTCGTAGTATCCCGTGAGGGCGGCAAAGGGCATAAACTGTGCGGCACGGCCGGCGCGGATGGCGCCGTTTGCGGTGAGCTTTGGGTCGGCGGAGCGACGTCTTCCCTCGGGGTCCGCTAGGCGTTCAAAAGGTGTCGGTGGCCGCATCGGCTGTTGTTGGGACTTAGGCACGATGTCCTCCTACCTGATTGTTGCGTTCGCGTGCGGTAGCGCCGGCGGTAAAGCTTAATCCCTTGACGAGTGCGTTCTTGCCGTACTTGCCCTTCACGGCCAGGACGGCGCGCGCCAGGTCGCGCTCGCGCTCATCGGCCTTAACATCGCTAAATAGATCGATGGTGGCAAATTCCTCGGGCACCAGATTGCCAAATCCTAGGTTGATGCGTTTGACCGGTCGTTTGGGATCGACGGTCTGCGCCCAGAGCTCATCGAAATAGCCCATGATCTTCTTAAACGAATTGGTGCGCTCGGGCAGCTTTCGCGAAGCGTTGGAGTGCGCAAAGAGTGCGGCATAGCCACCGCGCGGTTTGCCGCCATGCTCTCCCACAAAGATGCCATCGATTGCCTGAGCCTCGCGCACCAGGCGGCGCCGTTCGTCATCTCGCTGGACGGGCTTGGGCGCACGGGGCGCGAGCTCGGGGCCGGCGGTTGCGGCGGGTTCGATGCTCGACGTGCTCGAACGCAAATGCCCGCATCCGTCTACATATTGCGCTGTGCCGCTGGCGTCGAGGCGGCGTATGTCGGCGCGCTCGCTCGCGTAGCCTACAAAGAGCGAGATGCTGTCGCACACCACGTGCTTATCGACTAAGTCCAACACGGCGTTGTCGACCATCTCGCGCAAGACGGTGTAGGCCTGCTCGTAGGCATAACCCTTCGAGAGCACCTGTCCTGTGGTGGTCGAAGTTGCCTGCGGGCGATAGGCTTGGATATCGGCGATGGTTGTCGGCTCGCGCCCGAAGGCGTGGTCGATGAGATATTCGGCATTAACGCCGAGTTCGTCGTAGAGCAGGTTCTCGTCGAGTGCGGCGACGCCCATCAGGTCATAGACACCGTATTTCTCGAGACGGGCCGCCACGCCGGGGCCGATGCCCCAGATGTCGGTGATGGGGCGATGGGGCCAGATCTCCTTGCGAAAGACCTCATCGTCGAGTTTGCCGATGCGACTGGGCACGTGCTTGGCGGTGATATCAAGTGCAACCTTGGCCTGGAATAGGTTGGGGCCGATGCCGACCGTCGCCGTGATGCCGGTGCGCGTCAAGACCTCATCGCGCAACATGCAGGCGAACCCTTCCGCATCGGTGTGATAGAGGTCCAGATAGGGCGTCACGTCGATAAAGCACTCGTCAATTGAGTAGACGTGCACGTCCTGGGGGCTGACGTATTCCAGATAGATGCCGTAGATTTGCGCCGACACCTCCATGTAGTGCTGCATACGCGGTACGGCCTTGATGTAGTCGATGCCGTCGGGAATCTCGAACAGACGGCAGCGGTTGTGTATTCCGAGGTCCTTCATAGCCTGCGTGATGGCGAGACAGATGGTCGTTCGTCCGCGCGATTCGTCGGCAACGACCAGGTTGGTGGTGAGCGGGTTGAGCCCGCGGTCAACGCACTCGACGCTAGCGTAGAACGTCTTAAGGTCGATGCAGATGTAGGTGTGACGCTCGTGCCCCACGCGTCCTCCCATCAAACACATGTTCTTATCGAATACATGTTCGATAATACCGGCTTGCGCGGACATCGTCAAAACCTGTCCCTTTTTGGTCGGTCGCCGTTTGAGGGCGGATTGGCAACGCTCGCTGATTGTAGTCTTGACCTGCGCTAGAATAGTGGCATCTGAATGTCCGGGCGCATGGAGGCGTGCGCCCGTATGCTGAGGAGGACTTTATGGCAACTGTTGCCGCACCTATCGATGCTACGTCGACTGCCGCTTGGAAGGCGCTCGAGGCTCATCAGGAGAAGCTCGAGGCCGAAGGTATCGACCTCAAGGCCTGGTTCGCTGCTGACGCCGAGCGCGTGAACAAGCTGAGCTTTGACGCCGGTGACCTGCACTTCGATCTGTCGAAGAACCTGGTGACCGATGAGACCGTCAAGCTGCTGTGCGATCTTGCCCGCGAGGTGAAGCTCGAGGAGCGCCGCGACGCCATGTTCTCCGGCGAGCACATCAACACCACCGAGGACCGCGCCGTCCTGCACACCGCGCTGCGCCGCCCGGCAAGCGAGAAGGGCCAGCTCATCGTCGACGGCCAGGACGTCGTCGCCGACGTGCACGAGGTCCTCGACCGCATGTATGCCTTCGCCGAGCGCGTGCGCTCCGGTGAGTGGAAGGGCGTTACCGGCAAGAAGATCGAGCATCTGGTGTCCATCGGCATCGGCGGCTCCGACCTGGGCCCGGTCATGGCTTACGAGGCTCTGCGCCCCTACGCCGACGCCGGTATCGACTGCCGTTACATCTCCAACATTGACCCCAACGATCAGGCAGAGAAGCTCAAGGGCCTCGATCCCGAGACCACGCTCGTGATCATCGTTTCCAAGACTTTCACCACGCTCGAGACCCTCACCAACGCTCGCGAGGTCAAGACCTGGATGCTCGAGCAGCTCAAGGCTCAGGGTGCCATCGACGGTTCCGATGAGCAGAACGCCGAGGCCGTGGCAAAGCACTTTGTCGCCGTTTCCACCGCACTCGAGAAGGTTGAGGCCTTCGGTATCGACCCCGCAAACGCCTTCGGTTTCTGGAACTGGGTCGGCGGCCGCTATTCTGTCGACTCCGCCGTGGGCCTGTCGCTGATCGTCGTGCTCGGCCCCGAGCGCTTCCAGCAGTTCCTCGAGGGCTTCCACGCCATCGACGAGTACTTCTGCAACACGCCGCTCGAGAACAATGCCGTCGCGCTGATGGGTCTGCTCAACGTCTGGTACGTCAACTTCTTCGGTTCCAAGAGCCACGCCGTGCTTCCGTACTGCCAGTATCTGCACCGCTTCCCGGCCTACCTGCAGCAGCTCACCATGGAGTCCAACGGCAAGCATGTCCGCTGGGACGGCAGCGCCGTGACCTCCGACACCGGTGAGATCTTCTGGGGCGAGCCCGGCACCAACGGCCAGCATGCCTTCTACCAGCTGCTGCACCAGGGCACCGTGGTGGTTCCGGCCGATTTCATCGCCTTCGCCAATACCGCCAACCCTGCGACCGATAGCGGCCAGGACGTGCATGAGCTGTTCCTGGGCAACTTCCTGGCCCAGACCAAGGCGCTCGCCTTTGGCAAGACGGCCGACGAGGTTCGTGCCGAGGGCACGTCCGAGCAGATCGTCCCGGCCCGTTGCTTTGAGGGCAACCGCCCGACGACCTCGATCTTCGGCGACACGCTGACCCCGTTTGCGCTCGGCGAGCTCATCGCCCTGTACGAGCACATCACGTTTGTCGAGGGCACGGTCTGGGGCATCGACTCCTACGACCAGTGGGGCGTCGAGCTGGGCAAGCAGCTTGCCAAGCAGATCACCCCGGCCTTCCACGACGACGCCGCCAAGGCCGAGCAGGACGCTTCGACCCAGGCGCTCATCGAGTTCTATCGCGCTCACCGCAAGTAGTCGCTGCTGTTAACGCATTGCGCCTTATAGCCAGGGGCCCGTATCCCATCGGATGCGGGCCCCTTTGCTTTGCCGTGGTCCCGGGGCGCACGGCCTTTGTGGAACATCGCCGGGGCGCCGCGCGCTGCGAGAACCCTGCGCCTAGATCTCGGCCTCCGCATGGCCTCGCTGCGCCTCGGGCAGCTCCCCGTAGAGCGGATGGTCTTCGAGCCTAAAGCGCTCGACCTGTTCGGGAGTGCGACCGCGTACAAAGAGCCACGAGCGATCGATCGGCGTCGCCATGAGCGTGCTGGGCAGCGCGTCGGCGCGGTCGGAAAACACCCGGGCACTCTCGGGATCCTGGAACGCCAGCACCAGATGCGTGTCGCAGTTGCCCATGATGGAGCGTGCGCGTGCCTCGCCATAGAGCGCATCGAGCTGGTTGGTCGACTGCAGCAATAGGGTTGCCCAGATGTTGCGGCTTCGGATAATCGAGAGCACGTTGTCGATCTGGGGGATCTGCAGATTTGCGAAGTCATCGAGCATAAAGCGCACGGGCACGGGCAGGCTGCCGTCGGGCTGCCTATCGGCCTCACGAATGAGGCCCATAAACGCCTGCGTAATAAAGAGGCCGGCCAGCGGATCGAGATTGCGGTCAATATCGCTTACGGTTACAAACAGGGCGCAGGGGGTGTGTCCCATGGAAGCGAAGTCCACCTGATGGCACTCACGATAGAGCTGTGCCACACCGTCGAATCCCAGACACATGACCTTTTCGGCAAGGATGCCGACGATGCTCGCGTGCATGCGCTCGGCATTTTGCGTAATGGCGTAGCGCCGCCATAGCGAGAGGGCATAGCTTTGGGGGTCGGTCGTGATCAGGTCGTCAAACAATCGACTCGTGGCACCGTCTTGCAGGTGCTCGATCAGCTTGATGACCGAGCTGATCGTCTGCTCGCCGGCGGGTAGCTGTTCGGTGACGTAGGCGATAAGACACGACAGCAGGTTTGCCGCGGCATGATCCCAAAAAGGCTGGTTGTTGTCCTCGATGGGGCAGATGGCCTTTGCCACCGAGAGGATGTCCTGCTGGTTGGGCCTGCCGTCCGCCTTGCGGCGAATGTGCCTCAGGGGGTTGTAGCCGCAGCGCTCGATGCCGGACGCAAGGGCCGGGACGGTGTTGAGGTCGGCGAAGTTGAGACATTGCACGCGGTAGCCGTGGGCTGCCAGCACGGGTCCCACTTCGTGACAGAGCGTGCCTTTGGTGTCGAGCACGATGTAGCTTGCGTTCATTTGCAGCAGGTTGGGCTTGAGGACGTTTCGGGTCTTGCCGGCTCCCGAGGGGCCGATCACAAGTGCGTTGTTGTTGAGTCCCGTTTGGCGGGTGTTGCAGGAAAGCGTTCGATCCTTGGCAAGGATGGTGGACGATGCGGACTCAGATGCGGCGAGGCGGCTGGCGAGGTTAGACATGGGCGACCTCCTTGGTGGCCGAGAGGATTTCGTTGGCAAAGCCGAGCTCGACGGCGCGCTCGGCCGAAAGGTAGGTGTCTTTTGCAGTGAGGGACTGGATGCGCTTGGGCGTGAGGCCGCTGCGGTCCGAGAGGATTTGCGTGAGGATCTTGCGGGTCTGCATGAGACGCCGGCTGGTTTCCTGCAGCGCAAGTGCCGAGCCGCCTGCCCCCTGGGGGATCAGCGGGTCGTGAATCATGAGCTCTGCATGGGGCGCCATACGGCGATCGTCGCCGCCCATAAAGATCACGGCGCCCATGGACGCGGCGAATTCCAGGCAGACGGTGCGGATGGGGCACGATGCGAGGCGCATGGCGTCATAGATCGCAAGGCCCGATCGCACGCTTCCGCCGGCGCTGGCGACAAATATGGTGATGGGGCGGCTGGGGTCGGTGGCATCGAGCAGGCGGATCTGCTGGCATAGGTCGTGGGCCATCGGGGTTTCGATGTTTCCCATGACGGAGAGCTCGCGACGGGCGAGCATCTCATCGTAAATGCTGGTGAGCGTGATACCTCGGGCGGATTCACGCATGGTGAGGGGACTGATGATGGGGGAATGATTGGTGTCCATGAGGACTCCTTTCTGTTGGTTGTGTTGTGGAATAGGATTGTTGCCCGCGGAGGGGCTGGCGGGCTACAGGGCTCGTCCGAGCCTGAGATCGAGCTCGGTTGTGGGGCAGGCTGCCTGTTCGTGCGGCTCGCAAGCACCAAAGGCTCCAAAGCGATGGAGCGTTGCGGCGGGCGTGGTGTAGGCGAGCCGCAGCTGATGCTCGACAGGGGCACATCCGTCATTTTTGTAATGAGCCGCGTAGTACTGCGCGATGCTGGCGTTCATCTCGCTGCCATTGCGATGGCGCTCAAACTGGAGTCTGCAGGTCTCGATGATCTTTGCTACCGACTTGGGTGCCGTCGCGGGAACAAGGGCGAGATAGCCCTCAAATAGCTCGTTGATGCTCAGGAGGCACAGCAGATCGATCAGCGTCCTTATGGCTGCTCCCTCGGCGGAAAAGTGCGCGGTCATGCGGTTATATCGGTTGCGGTCGACGATGGCCGCATGGGGTCTTGGAGTTTTCTGCCCCGTGGTCCCGGGCTTTTGCCGCGCCTGTGTATTGAGCTCGACGTTGCAGCGCTTGAGGCCGTCCAGCGGAAGGAACAGTGCGGTGCGCAGGGTGTTCCGCTTGCTTTCGAGTTCATGACGCTCGTCGGGTTCCCATGCGAGCTTGAGTTTCGTGTCGAGCGCCGTAAGCATATGGGCTAGGCAGCCTACGGTAAGAACGCACGAATCGTTGCCGCGTTTTGGGGCATAGGGGTCTGTCAGCTTGCGAATGTCGGGGTCGCCCATGATCTTTGTGCAGCGCTTCAGCAGTTGAGGGTGGTCGGCCAAGATCGTCGCGAGCGGTAGCGACGCGTAGTTCTTGATGGTCGCGGCGGCAAAGGCGGCGTCATATTCGTTTGCATATGCTCGCTCAATTCGGGCATCCAGAATGCTTTTCTTATCGCCGTCTTCAGCGTGGTGGTTTGTCATAGCTTCTCCAATCGGTTGATGTTCGTGCTGTTTGTTGATGTGTTGGTTGTCGTGAGTGATGTGCTTGCCGTGGGTGATGTGCTGACGTTGGGGTGCTATGCGGTTTTCAATGAGCCCGTGAGGCAGTTGCTGCAGGGGCGGGATGGAACGGCCCATGCAAGGCGGAAGGCATCGTGCTCAAAATCGAGACAGCAATGCCCTGGGTGCCTCACATGTGGCAGTTACCTCATTAAGTTGTCATTGCGTTTGGGGTTGTACTTTGCCGATCTTCCTTCTCTTACACGCTAAAACTCAAACTTCATATGCTCGATCTACTTAAAACCGCAACGGCGGTCTTTTATCAACTTATATGTCGGAACGCGTCTTTGCAAGTACTTTTTTGCCTTTGTTTCAAATGGGGTGGTTTTGCAACCGTCATACGCGCGCTGTGCGAACGTGCCCGGCTCGGATAAGATAGTGCGCGATAAAAACGATGCAAGGAGGCACATATGGCAATCAAAGCCATCGCAATGGATGTCGACGGTACGCTCACCAACGATCAAAAGGTCATTAGCCCGCGTACGCGCGAGAAGCTGCTCGCGGCGCAGGAGTCGGGCATTAAGCTCATCTTGGCTTCGGGTCGTCCCGCATGGGGGCTGCACGCCTTGGCGCAGGAGCTCGACCTTCAAAACCATGACGGTCTGCTAGTTGCCTTTAATGGCGCGCATGTGGTCGACGCTCAGACCGATGAGGTTCTTTTTGACCAGGCTATGCCTGCCGACGAATTGCATCGCCTGATTGATCACCTGCGTAATTTTGACGTGATCCCTATGATTTCGCTCGGTCGTGATTTGCATGTCGAGGACTCGTACCATTGCATGATCACGCTGCCTGACGGCTCGCAGAAGAATATCGTCAAGTATGAGCGCGACGCGTGCGATCTTAAGATTCGCGAGGTGGAGAGCCTGCATGAGGTCGCTGATGCTTATCCCGTGGACAAGCTACTCACTGCGGGCGATCCGGCCTACCTGCAGGCGCATTACGAGGAGATGTATGCGCCCTTTACCCAGACGCTTTCGGGCATGTTTACGGCCGACTGGTACTTTGAGTACACGGCGCCCGGTATCGACAAAGCCCATGCGCTCGAGGGTGCCCTGCCCAAGCTCGGCATCGATGCCAGCGAGGTCGTATCGTTTGGCGACGGCCAGAACGACAAGTCCATGATTGAGTGGGCCGGCACCGGTGTTGCCATGGACAACGCCGTCGATGAGGTTAAGGCCGTGGCCCAGATGGTGACCGCCAATAACAACGAAGATGGTATTGCAGTGGCGCTGGATAAGCTGCTGGGTTAGAATCGCCGATTAATGCATGGTTCGGGCGCCTGCTCGCGGGCGTCCTTTTGTTAGGGAGGGTGCCGTGTCCGCATTTCCGTTCGATGCCGTTATCTTTGACATGGACGGCGTCATTGTCGATACCGAGTATTACTACCTGGGCGAGACTGCCGCGTTTGCCAAGGAGCTTGGGCTTAATCTGACTCAAGAGGAGTTGAATGGGCAGGTCGGTACCTCGCATCAGTTCTTCCTGCATATGCTGGTCGATTGGTTTGAGCGTGCCGGTAAGGGGCATTTCACTGGCGAGGAAGCGTTGGCCCGTTGGGACGAATGGGCTCATAAGCGTCCGCGCGACTATCAGGCTTTGATTAACCCAGGCGCCGTGGATACGATTCGAGAGCTGCCGCGCCGTGGCGTTCGCGTGGCGCTTGCCAGCTCGTCGCCCATGGTTAGCATCGAGGAAGTGCTCAACGCATGCGGGCTGTCGGATGCCTTTGAGTATGTGGTGAGCGGCGAGCAGTTTAAGGAGAGCAAGCCCGAGCCCGACATCTACCTGCATGCGCTGGACCTGCTGGGGCTGCCCGCGAATCGCTGCTGCTGCGTTGAGGATTCCGTTCCGGGCATTACCGCGGGTAAGCGAGCCGGCCTGACGGTCATTGCCAAGCGCGAGGAGCGCTTTGGCTTTAGCCAGGATGCCGCGGACAAGATTATCGACCAGCTGCCGGAGCTGCTCACGCTTTCTTAGGAGCGCGGTAGTTGCGCGTTTTTCGGGTCTGATGAGTAAATAGCCAACATTTTGGTGCGACACCTAGCATACTTTAAGCTAATGCGGGCTTAAGGGCTTGTTGAATGCCCTTAAGCCCGCTTTAGACTTAATTGTGCTGGGAGAGGGTATATGCCACCGACTGAAGGGCTAACTGACGGTAAAGCAGCGATACCGCTGTACCAACAGGTTATCGATATCATTAAAAACGAAATTAACTCCGGTGCCTACAAGGCGGGCGCGCGGATACCCAACGAATTCGAATTGGCTGAGAGCTATAAAGTTGGCCGCGTTACCGTGCGACGCGCTATTGAGGAGCTCGTCCAGCAGGGCTATCTAACGAAGCGGCAGGGGAAAGGCACGTTTGTCAATGCCCCCAAGCTTAAGCGCAAGATTCGCCAGAAGGATGACGTCCAGAGTTTTTCGGACGCATGCCGCGTTAACGGAATGGAGCCGGGGGCGTGCGTCATTTCGAGAAAGATACTGCCGGCGGATTCTACCGAAGCGCAGTTCTTTGGTGTTCCCGTTGGAACTGACTTGATTTGCGTTGAGCGCGTGCGCACTGCCGATGGCGTCCCTGTCATGCTCGAGAACAACATATATGTTTACGAGGACAACGCCTATCTATCAACGGCACCTCTATCTAACCAATCCATTTTTGAGTTCGTGCGCAACCGGACGGGCCGCACGCCCGCGTTTACCGACCCGTGCACGCTCGAGATCGCGTGCGCGTCGCCCGAGGTAGCTCGACTGTTGGCAGTTCCCGTTGGCGAACCCTTGTTTTATATGGAAGCCTTCTTTTTCGATGAGCAGCGGCGGCCGTTTATCATCGGTCGTCAGCGGATCGTTGGGTCTCGCTACGTCTTTGACATCTAGGACATTGCGAATGGAGACGCCCGGTTGATCATCTCACCGGGCGTCTCCATACCGTTCACGGCGCGAACGCAACCGTTCAACCGCGTCGCGGCAATCAGTTTGAAATTATCTTGATGATGGGAAAAGCTGCTGGTAATCTATGGAACGTCATAGAACGTTTGCCTTGCGCAGGCGTTGAAGCGAGATGCGATGCAGTCTCGAGTTCTTTGGAGGTATCTATGTCAGATACGAAGGCGAAGAAGACAAACAGACGTTTTAAGTTCAAATTACCGCATGTCTATACGATCATGTTCTTGCTGATCGTTGTCTTTGCGGTCCTGACTTGGATCGTTCCCTCTGGTCAGTATCAGCGCAAGACGATTTCGACAGCGGCGGGCGAGCGTGAAGTCGCCGTTGCTGGAACCTATGAACAGGTCGATAAGAACTACACCGATTCCGAGACCGGCGAGACCATCAATCTGGGCCAGGATATCTTCGCGGTTCTGCAAGCGCCCACCAAGGGTATCCAAGAGGCTGCCGACGTCGTTGCGTTCGTCTTATTGATTGGCGGATCGTTCGCGATCATCACCAAGACCAACGCTTTGAATGCCGGCATGAGCCGTGTGATTAAAAAGCTCAAGAACAAGGACATCCTCATCATTCCCATCACGATGACGTTGCTGTCCATTTGCGGCACTACGTTTGGTATGTCTGAGGAAGCCCTGCCGTTCTATGCCATCTTCATTCCCATCATGATGGGTATCGGTTATGACTCGATGACGGCATTCATCATCTGCTTCCTTGGTCCTAACCTGGGATATTGTGCTTCGACCATCGACCCGTTTAATGTTTTGATCGCCCAAGGCATCATTGGCATCGAGGGTAATCCGCAACTGTGGCTGCGCGCCGTTTCTTGGGTCATCTTCACTGCCGTCGGTATCGCATGGGCCATGCGCTACGCCATGCGCGTCAAGAAAAACCCCGAGTCGTCCATTGTGTACGAGGACGATAAGCTCAAGCGTATTGAGTTTTCCGTGACCGATGCCTCCATCGAGGAAGAGTTCACGATCCGTCAGAAGCTCGTGCTTATCGATTTTGCTTGCGGTATGGGCATTATCGTCTGGGGTCTTGTTACCCAGGGCTGGTACATGAATCAGATTTCCGCCGTGTTCCTTGGCATGGGCTTGCTTGCCGGTATCCTGGGCGGCCTTGACCAGCAGACGATCGCAGAGGAGTTCGTTAAGGGTCTCGCCGACTTTGCGTACGCTGCCGTCGTTATCGGTATCGCGCGCGGTATTCTGGTCATCGCCGAGGGCGGCATGATCATCGACACCATCCTCCAGGCGCTCGCTACCGCGCTCGCCGGTGCACCCGCCGCCGTCTACACCACGTTTATGTATGTCGTCCTTGGCCTGCTCTCTTTGCTGGTTCCCTCGAGTTCTGGCCTGGCGGCGCTCACCATGCCCGTTATGGGCCCCCTGACCGAGCTCATGGGCCTCAATCCCGAGGCGGCCGTCACCGCGCTCCAGTTTGCCAACCAGACCATCAACACCATCAGCCCCGTGGCGGGTATGACGGTCGCCGGGCTTGCCGTGGCTAAGATTTCGTTTGGCCAATGGTGGAAGACCATTTGGAAGTTCTTCATCTTCATGGTCGTGTTTGGCTTGGTCATTACTGCCATTTCCGGCATGCTTCCGGCGTAGGTGGTTGTGATGTCTGATCGTTTGACGGTCCTGACGTCTAAGAGCGTCTTTACCGGTACGGGGGACCTGCCGTTTGAAGGTTTCGTAGCGGTCCGTGGCAATCGAATTGAGGCTGTTGGCACCAAGTGTGAGCTAGCTTCGTATTTGACCCAGGCGGACGAGGTAGTTGACCTGGGCGACCGCACCGTCATGCCTGGCCTGATCGATGTGCATACCTTCTATACAGGCTGGGCGCTGCGGACGTTGGGGCCTGATCTGTCCGGCATCGCTGATGCCAAAGAGGCCGTGTCGCTCTTGCGTGCATGGAAAGAAGATCGTCCGGATTGCGCGGCGGCTTTTGGCCACAACCTACCCGAAACGTTGGCATCGGATGCCGAGAACGCAAATACAGCAGCTGTGTTTGACGAGTGTTTTGGCGATATCCCCGTCGTCTGCTTTACACCGGGCGCGGATACCTGTGTTCTCAATGCTGCCGCCAGTGCGCGATACGGCTTCACACCCCAGGCGTGCTATGCCGAGAAGATCTGGCGCATGATGAGCGATTTCCTCGCGCTGCCCGAGGTGCGTGCAGGGTATTCGGACTACATGAGCATGCTTAACGAACGCGGCGTTACCGCCATCAAGGAGATGGCGTTTGATGACTACTACGGCTTTGCCGACGAAATGGCTCGCCGTGAGGAATCTGGTGAGCTGACGGTTCGCGTCTCTATGATGTCGCAGCCGGTGGGTGCCGGTGCAAATCTTGCATATGCCCGCGAGGCACGAGAGCGCTTCCGGGGACCGTTCGTTCGTTTTTCTGGCTTCAACCGTATGACCGATCGCGGCGTATGGGCGGGGCTTGCCGAGATGATAGAACCCTATGAGGACTCGGCCGATGCGGGCGCTGCCGGCAAGACGGTCGTCGAGGAGCCAGAGTGGGATCTGATTGAGAACGAGCTGCGTGCAATTGATGCTGACGGATTCCGATATTCCTTGCATTGCCAGGGCGATGGCGCCGTTCGTCGCACCGTGGCGCTCTATGCCTCGCTGCCTCGAGACGAGCATGGACGGATGCTTCGCCGCCATGCGATTACCGATCTCGAGAACTCTGACCCGACCGATCTTGTCGAGTTTGGCAAGTTAGGTGGAATTTGCGAGGTCTATCCGCAGATTCTGACGCTGGACCGACGCGAGGATTGCCTGTCGATGATGCGTCGACAAATTGGCGAGACGCGACTTTTGCACAGCTGGAATCGCCGCGGCATGGAAGATTCCGGATGCACAGTGTGCTGTGGAACGGATTTGCCGCTGCTGATTCCGAGCCTGGGCGAGTCAATCTACAGCGCGTGCGGCGGATTCTTCGCCGACGGACTGCCTGTGAATGAGGTCAACACGCTGACGCTTGTCGAGCTCTTGCGCGCTTGGACTGCCGGGGGCGCGTACGATCTGATGCGCGAAGACGAGCTGGGTACGCTCGAGGTCGGCAAGCTTGCCGATATCTGCGTGCTCGATCGGGATGTGTTTGACCTCGATTATCGCGACGCACGCGATCTTGCGGTTGATATGACGATGTCGGACGGACAAATCGTGTTCGATCGAAATAAGGAGGCATAAGATGTCTGAATCCAAACCGACGCTGCGCCGCGAGCAGATTGCGGGCATGAATATCCACTACATCATGTGGTCGCTCGATTACTTCCTTGATGTGCAGCAGCGTTTGGGCTTTGAGTCCATTGAGCTGTGGTGCGCAGAGCCGCATGTGACGCTCGACCACACGGGCTACTTTGAGGCTGAGGTCCTGGCGAAAAAGGCTGCAGACCGTGGGCTTAGGTATCGTACTCTGTGCCCCGAGAACGTTGTCTATCCTTGGCAGTACTGCGCACGCAAACCGCTGCATGAACAGCGCAGCCTGGCGTACTTTAAGCACGGCATTGAGCTTGCCGAGGTACTTGGGTGCGACCGTATGTCCGTCAACTCGGGCTGGGGCGACTGGGACGAGGACCGCGAGGAAGCCTGGAAGCGCAGCCGCGAGCACTTGTCCATTCTGGCGGAGTATGCCGGCGAGCACGGTCTGGTGCTTACGATGGAAAGCCTGCGTCCCGAGGAGAGCAACCTTGTGACGACGGTTTCCGATGCGAAGCGCATGATTGACGAGGTCGCGAGCCCGTACTTACAGCCCATGGTTGATACAACCGCGATGGGCGTTGCTGGCGAGACGCTCGAGGACTGGTTTGCCACCTTTGGTGATGGGGCAATTCACGAGATGCACTTTATCGACGGTGACCCGTATGGCCATCTGGTGTGGGGCGATGGCAAGCACGATATGGACGCCTTCGTTGCCACACTCAACGCCCATGGTTTCGACGGCATGCTGGGCCAGGAGATCACGGACGGTCGTTACTACGATGACCCGGCGGCGGCAGATGCCAAGAACATGGCCGCATTCGAGAAATATCTGATTGACTAAAACAACTATCGGCCACGCAACCAACGTCATTGATTGCGGCCAAACAAGAAAGGAACTGGATATGAACGCACACGATCTGATCAAAGAGGCAATTGCCGAGAAGGGCAAGTTCGACAGCGTCTACTGGATTGCTTGCGGCGGCTCCATGATCGATTTGATCCCGGCTCATGAGCTTCTGCAGCGCGAGGCAACCACCTTCACTTCGTATATCTATACGGCTCGCGAGTTCGATATCATGCGTCCGCGTCGTCTGGGCGAGAAGTCCCTGGTCATCGCTTGTAGCCATAGTGGCAACACTCCCGAGGTCGTCGAGGGCTGTGAGATTGCCCTTGCTGCCGGCGCTACGGTGATCGCCCAGACCGACAACGCTGGATCTAAGATCGACTCCGGCAAGTGGACCACGTGGGTCTACCCGTGGGGCGAGGGCGTGCCGCAGGCCGAGGTCCCCGCTGGCATTTCGCTGTCGCTTGCGGCCGAGCTGCTCGATCAGCAGGAGGGCTACGCCGATCTTGCCGATATGTATGCCGGTATCGCCGAGATGGATAAGATTCTTCCCCCGGCACGTGAGAAGGTAAATGCCGAGCTGGGCGATCGTTTTGCCAAGCTTTGCCAGGAGCACGAGTTCTTCTATATTCTGGGCAGCGGTCCCAACTTTAGCCAGACCTACGGTTTCGCTATCTGCTCTCTTATGGAGATGCAGTGGCAGCACTGCAGCTACATCCACTCTGCCGAGTACTTCCATGGCCCCTTCGAGGCTACTCAGGATGGCGTTTTTTACTTCCTGCAGATGGGCTCCAGCGAGTGCCGTGCTATGGACGAGCGCGCCCTGGCGTTCCTTAAGACGCATACCGATACGCTGATGGTGCTCGATGCCAAGGAGTACGGTATGGAAGCCGTGCCGGCGAGCGTCCGTGCCTATCTGGACCCGGTGCTGTTCTACGCCATGAACTGCGAGCTGCGTGCTGCACGCGGCAAGGTGTTTGATCACGATCCCGATTTCCGTCGCTATATGGGTGTTGTCGAGTACTAGAAGGAGCAAAGGCCATGGCATTTAACGTTAACGCGCTCGGATTTGGCGACAACGTCGTCGATCGCTACGAGCATATCCACACCATGTATCCCGGCGGCAATGCGGTGAACTTCGCCGTTTATGCCAAGAAATGCGGTGCCGCACGCTGTGCATACATGGGCATTTTTGGCAATGACGCCGCTGCCGAGCATGTCATTGCAAGCCTCGAGGATGAGGATATCGAGCTTGACA
Source organism: Collinsella sp. (assembly GCA_037237765.1). Classification (GTDB taxonomy): domain Bacteria; phylum Actinomycetota; class Coriobacteriia; order Coriobacteriales; family Coriobacteriaceae; genus Collinsella. Next base: position 56,241 of record JAXXEN010000049.1, read on the forward strand.
AGTGCGAGCAGATGATTGGCGAGAACGGAGCGGCTCGCGTGACCGTCGTTGACGGTGACCGTGTCTTCCTTGGCTCCAACGAGGGCGGTATCCGTGGCGATGCGCGCTATGTCCTCGATCGCTTTGACCTTTCGTACATGAAGCAGTTCGATGTGGTTCATTCGGGCAACTATTGCTTTACCGAGCGCGAGCTGCCCAAGTTGAAGGCTGCGGGCGTCACGGTCTCTTTTGACTTTTCGGACGACTCTACCGACGAGTACTACGAGCAGATTGCGCCCTACGTCGATTTCGCTTTCTTTAGTGCGGTGGATGCTGCGAGTGAGGATGAGGTTCGCGAGCGTCTGGCATGGGTGAAGGGCCTGGGTCCGCGTTTTGTGTCGGCTACGGCGGGCGCCGAGGGCTGCATTGCTTACGACGGCGATCGTTATTACCGCCAGCTGGCTAAACCGGTAACGGACATGAAGGACACCATGGGGGCGGGCGACTCGTTCCTTACCTCGTTTTTGATGTGCTATCTCGATTCCGCCAAGCGTGGTGAAGATGGCGCCGAGGCCATCGAGCGCGCGCTCGACTTTGCTGCCGGGTTTGCCTCGACCGTGTGCGGCATGGAAGGTTCTTGGGGCCACGGAGCACCAATCGTCGAATAGCCGAGCGGTCCCGGGGAGGTACAGGCGCCTCCTCGGGACCCGGTGTGCAAAAAATGCCAAATATGAGTACTGTGACTAATTTAGTCGCAGCAAAATCAACCCCTTCAGACGTGATTTGAGCGTCTGGGGGGGTTTAAGATTTGTGAAAACGCAGGATGAATGACTGTAAAAGCTTTAATTAGCGGACAACCGAGGATTATTCTGGCGGTTGGAAAGTTAAAAGAAATGTATCCATTCCGGTAGCAGTACTCATATTTGGCATTTTTTGCACACCAGGGGTTAGCGAAGGTCAAAAACAGAGCGCGCATTTGTTAAAACTATCGACTCGATGCGCTTTGCGTCGCAGTTTTTGAGCGAGGTGATGCGTTCTGAGGTCCTTGTGAGCGACCTGATGAGCGACTGCGTGCTTGTTTCTGTGTTTGGCTCGGCCGGCGCATCGGTCTCGAGCAGTAGGCGGTCGAGTGGAATCTGTCGTGCGTATTCGCGACAGCGCTTGGTCGCGAGCATGCGTTCGTTGACGGAAAAATAGCAGCCCGCATTACGCGCGCGGGTGAGTTCGTCCGAAGTGCCGCTAAACCAGTGGAAGATGATAGCGGGGGAGTCGGGGTTTGGGATGAGTAGTCCATGCGATTCGAGGACGTCCAGTACGGCTCCTGCCGAACGAACGGCGTGAATTGATATCACGCGCCCGGTAAGAGGATGCTGCACGAGCGCATCGCAGAGCCGGTTAAGTGCCTGTATTTGTAGCGGCTCACTTCCAGCAAAGCGCGCGGAAAAGTCGAGTCCGACTTCGCCGATGTAGCGTTCTTGGGCAGCAACTTCGCAAAGCAGATTGACTTCGGCAAAACCGCAGTGGCCATCGGCGAGCCACCAGGGGTGAAGCCCAACGCCGGCGATGATGCCCGGGTGGCGACGAGCGCGCTCGTTTGCGGCCGAAAAGTCGCGTGGATCGACGCCGCAATCAAATAGACCCAAGCCCAGCGCCGTTGCCTCATCGGCAACGGCGTCCGGGTGGGCCATTAAATCAAGATGGCAGTGTGCATCAAATAACCGGGGCTCCATCTCGGTGCGCTCCGCTAGTCTAGGCGCTGGCCATCGGCGCGCACGCGCTCGATGCCGCGACCGCTGATCTGGCGGATAACCTCGCCGGCGATCATCTGGCCCATGATGGGCGGCATAAAGCTGGCGGTTCCCAGCTCGGTGCGCTCGTGGACGTTGGAAGGGTCGCGGGGCTGTGTCTTAACCGATTCCTCGCAGCTAAACAGTACGTGCAGGCTCTTGATGCCGCGCTTCTTGCATTCTTTGCGCATGATGCGGCTCATGGGGTCACGTACCGTATCGAAGATGTCGGCAAAGCGGAGGCACTCGGGATGGAGCTTGTTGGCCCCGCCCATGGAACTAACCAAACGAATGTCGTGGTCCTGAGCATATTTGGCAATGGTGAGCTTGGCCGAGATGGTGTCGATGGCGTCGACGACGTAGCCGAGCTTGCCGTCCGTCTGCTCCAAAACGCTCGCGAAGAAATCATCGATGTTGTCGCTCAGCAGGTATTCGGTACGTTTGATGACGGTGGCGGCAGGATTGATATCGTGGATCATGGCTTCCATCACGTCAACCTTGCGCTTGCCGATGGTGCTGTGAAAGGCGATGGCCTGACGGTTGATATTGCTGGGCGCGATGATGTCCTTATCCAGAATGACGAAATGACCGATGCCGCCGCGGGCGAGTGCCTCGCAGCAGTTGGAGCCCACGCCTCCGCAGCCGAGCACCAGCACTGTAGCATCGGCGAGCTTGTTGAGTGCCTCGCGGCCCATGATGATCTCGAGCTTGGTGTCGCGTGTCTCGATGGGGGCTGCGGCTGCGGTTTCGGTCATAGATATCCTCCGATGGGGGAAACGGGTCGTGTTTTAGCTATCGCCATTATAGGTATTATCACGATTCCATTTGAACCCTTGGGGTTTGTTGAAATGGGATCGGGATTCGCATAAGATTGAAGCAGATGGCGCCCGTTGCCGCGGGTTAGCCAACTCCGAAACACGTTTGTAGCGTGAGAAGTGGCCGTCTTCGCATTACGCGATGGCGGCTATTTTTTTGAGTGTTAGATTAGATAGTTAGACAAACATCTAAATATCGAGTATAGTGTGCGCGTCATGAGAGATGATGAGAGGAGGTCTTATGCCGGGAGAGGGTTTTAAGGCGCTTGCCGATCCAACGCGACGGCGCATTTTGGAGTTGCTGCGCGAGGGCAATCGCACGGCCGGGGAGCTTGCCGAGCATTTTGACATCAGCAAGCCGTCGTTGAGCCATCACTTGGCGACGCTCAAAAACGCCGGGTTGGTAACCGACGAACGTCATGGCCAAAACATCGTTTACAGCTTAAACACCACCGTCATGCAGGACTTGATTGGTTGGTTTATGGGCTTTACAAACACGGAAGGTGATAAGGATGAATAACGAAAACAAGGGCATTCACCCCACGGGGGTATCGTCGCGCGTGTGGATTGCGCTGGTCGCTCTGTGCGTCGCCAATGTCGTAGCGCACCTCATGGTGATGCCGAGCTTGCCTGCGCAGATTCCCACGCACTGGGGCGCGAACGGCGCCGTCGACGGTTGGGGTCCTAGCTGGATGGCCTCCGCGCTCGGCGTGCTGCCTCTGGCGCTTCTCGCAATGTTCTGCGTGGTGCCGCGCATCGACCCCAAAGGTGAGGCATATCGAACCTCGGGCAAGTTCTACCAGGGCTTCGTAATCGTCTTCACCTTGTTCATGTGCGCCATAAGCTGGCTGGGAGAGCTTACGGTCTGGGGCGTGGTGCCGGCGGTCGGTTCGGTTAACGTGCTGATTTCCGGTGTTGTCGGTTTGCTGTTCATCGGCGTAGGCAACTACTTGCCGCGTGTGAAGCAGAACTATACGCTCGGTATCAAGACGCCTTGGGCGCTTGCCGATCCCGAGAACTGGCGCCGTACGCAGCGTTTTGGCGGCGCCTGCTTTATGGTGCTGGGTGTTGGCCTGATTGCGATGGGCGTGGCGGGCAGCGTGCTTTCGAGTGAAGTCGTCGCCGCGGTGATTGCGGTTCTGGCGTTTGGTTCGGTCGGAGCCGTCTACGCCTACTCGTATCTGCTGTGGCGCAAATCGCAGCGAGCCGCTCGTTAAGGTTGCGGAAAACTAGCGTACGCAGTTCATAGTATGTTCCGGGGGACTTTTCCCAGGTAGTATTAGGGGGTATGGGCAACCATGCCCCTTTTTCGTTAAGTTTCAGAGCTGGTTTTCTCATTTCGTTTCCACTAAAGCGAATCAAGAATAGAGAAACAGCAGGTAGAAAGGATAAAACAGGCAAATGGCAGAGTTCATCTACCAGATGTATCAGGCTCGTAAGGCCCATGGCGACAAGGTAATCCTTGACGACGTGACGCTGAGCTTCTACCCCGGTGCCAAGATCGGCGTTGTGGGTCCCAACGGAATGGGCAAGTCGACCCTGCTCAAGATCATGGCCGGCATCGAGGAGGTCTCAAACGGCGATGCCAGACTTACCCCCGGCTACACCGTGGGTATCCTGCAGCAGGAGCCGCCGCTCGACGACGACAAGACCGTCATCGAGAACGTGCGCATGGCATTTGGCGATATGATCGCCAAGGTTGATCGCTTCAACAAGATCGGCGAGGAGATGTGCGACCCGGATTGCGACATGGACGCCCTCATGGCCGAGATGGGCAAGCTCCAGGACGAGATCGACGCCGCCGACGGCTGGGATATCGATTCCAAGCTCGGCCAGGCCATGGACGCCCTGCAGCTGCCCGATTCCGACATGCCGGTCAACGTGCTTTCCGGCGGCGAGCGCCGCCGCGTGGCCCTGTGCAAGCTGCTGCTCGAGGCTCCCGACCTGCTGCTGCTCGACGAGCCCACGAACCACCTGGACGCCGAGTCGATCCTGTGGCTCGAGCACTTCCTGCACAACTACCAGGGCGCTGTGCTTGCCGTCACACACGATCGCTACTTCCTGGATAACGTTGCCGAGTGGATCTGCGAGGTCGACCGCGGCCACCTCTATCCCTACAAGGGCAACTACTCCACGTATCTGGAGACCAAGGCCGCCCGTATCGAGGCTCAGGGTAACCGCGATGCCAAGCTCGCCAAGCGCATGGAGGCCGAGCTCGAATGGGTGCGCAGCTCGCCCAAGGCTCGCCAGGCCAAGAACAAGGCCCGTCTGGCTCGCTACGAGGAGATGGAGGCCGAGGCCCGCGCAAGCCAGAAACTCGACTGGACCGACATCCGCATCCCTGTGGGCCCGCGTCTGGGCAACAAGGTGCTCGAGGCCCATCACCTGCACAAGGAGTTCGATGGCCGTGTGCTCATCGATGACCTTTCGTTCACCCTGCCGCGCAACGGCATCGTGGGTGTCATCGGCCCCAACGGTGTCGGTAAGACCACGCTGTTCAAAACGATTGTGGGTCTGGAGCCGCTGACTTCGGGCGAGCTCGAGGTGGGCGAGACCGTCAAGATCTCCTATGTCGATCAGAACCGTTCTGGCATCGACCCCGACAAGAACCTGTGGGAGGTCGTCTCGGACGGCCTGGACCACATGATGGTCGGCGAGACCGAGGTTCCGAGCCGCGCTTATGTGGCGAGCTTTGGCTTTAAGGGCCAGGACCAGCAGAAGCGTGCTGGCATACTCTCCGGTGGCGAGCGCAACCGTCTGAACTTGGCGCTTACGCTCAAGCAGGGAGGCAACCTGCTGCTCCTCGACGAGCCCACGAACGACCTCGACGTCGAGACGCTGTCCTCGCTCGAAGCGGCGCTGCTCGAGTTCCCGGGCTGCTCGGTGGTCATTAGCCACGACCGTATGTTCCTGGACCGCGTCGCCACGCACATTCTGGCGTGGGAGGGTACCGACGAGAATCCGGGCAACTGGTATTGGTTCGAGGGCAACTTCGAGGCCTATCAGGCCAACCGCATCGAGCGCCTGGGCGAGGACGCAGCCCAGCCGCATCGTATTCACCGTAAGCTGACGCGCGACTAATTTGTTACGCGGTTTTACCAAACCGCGTAACTGCTCGACGCTGCGCGGTCCGCAAGCACCCCATCTTGCCGTTCAAACCGTCGCTTGCGTACCGAAGTACGCGTCGCTCCTCTTTCACGGCAACCTGGGGCACTTGCGGCCCGCTCGCTGTTGGTTACGCAACATCAACAAATAAAAACGGCTCAAATCCTAGTCGGGATTTGAGCCGCTCTTCGTTATTGTTCGGATTCTTCGACTTTGTCGATGGTCCAGGCGGCTCCGAGGCCACCGGTGGTGTTGCGGCGGATGCGCACGGTGACTTCGTGGCGCTCGCCTGCCTGCGTGTAACGCAGGGGGAAGCTTGCGCGGTTTCGCGCGGCCTCGATGGTGCCGCGCTCGCGGGCGATCCAGTAGTACTCGCCGATGATGCCGAGCGTGTCGGCGCCGTAGGGGAGATAGGTCGACAGCTGGTGTAGCAACGGGCCGGGGCAGAAGACCTCGGTTGCGAAATCGATGGGGAAGTCCTCGGGGATGGTAGGTGCTGCGGGTGCGGGGGCCGGTGCCATCGCCGGTGCGGAGGCCTGCTCATTGACGGGCGTCACCTCGATGACGGGCGCGGGTTCGGTGTCGAGTACTGATTCGGTGTCCGCTTTCGGCATCGCCGCGGAATCTGCGGGCTCGACGATGGCGGGTGCGTCTGCGGTCGCGGTGTCGAGCTCGACTTGCGGAGCGCTCTGATTCTCGACGCTCGACTTTACCTCGATGGGCGTGGATGCCATGGTGGTGATGCCGGCGTTGGCGTTCTCGGGGTCATAGACGACCGTGAGCGAGATGGCGGGCTGCGGCGTCTCGGGCTCCGGCGCCGACTCGGTAGCGTCTTGATCTGCGGGCTCGTCGGACTGATCGTCTTCGGCCTCGTTGTCAAAGACATCGCTGTTTTGGAACGCAGGCGTCTCGGTTTGGTCAGCAGCTTCTTCGGTTGTCGACTTGGGAGCCTCGTTGAGCTCCACTGTGGCTTCCTGCTTGGATATGACTTTGGGATCGGTCATGGCGGCGATTTCGGTTTCGGCTTCTGCCGTTACCTCAATAGCGACTTCGATCTCTGTCTCGGGCTCGGATTCCGGCACGGCTTCAACCATGGCTTCGGGCTTGGGACGCTTAACGTGCTTGGGACGCACGGCCTTGAGGTCCTTCTCACCGCGCTTTTTCTTTTTGTAGGACTGCTTAGCGCCCTTGGCTGCCTTGGGCTTGTCCTCGCCCTTGGCAAGGGCGGCATCCCAAGCCTCGTTGGCGATGACGGTGGCGTACAGGCGGCCGCCCTTAAAGACAGTCAGTTTAATGCAGTCGTCGAGTTCCTCGAGCAACTCGCGCGTGGACTCGAAGCCCAGGTCATAAGCGGTCATGTCGCCAGCGGCGAGCGCCTCCTCGACCTGCGTCATAAACGTTTGCTTGCCACATCCAATCGCATCGCGCAGCAGGCGATACAGATAGATGTGGTTGCCCAGCGAAAGCGTGGGCCTAACTATTGTCTTGCTCATGGCAAATCTCCTCTTTACACATGTAAAGCATCTTACCATCGCATGGCGTTCGCCATGGCGGCGCCCAAGGCAAACGGGCGCGAACCGCTGTCGATTCGCGCCCGTTATACAGGTCGGTTATCTATGAGAGGCAAATGTGCTTAGTTGCCCGATGCCGTGCCTTGGCTCGAGTTGTCAGATGCCGTGCCGGACGCGGTTCCGCTCGAGCTGTTGGTGTTGCTGCTGTCTGTTGTGCCCGTTCCCGACGTGGTGTCGCTCGTCTGGTCGCCCGTGCTCGGCTGCGAACCGTCAGTCGTTTGGCTTGAGTCGGTCGTGCCGGACGGCGTGCTGCTGTTGGCCGTAGAGGAATCGGTGCCCTGCGATTGGTTTTGGGCGTTCGAGGACGAATTGGCAGAGGTAGAACTGTCTTGCGTATCGTCCGTCTGTGCCTGCTGATCCTGCGATTGGGTGTTGCCATTTGCATCGCTCTCGGTCGTGCGCGACGACAGGATTGGCTCGGGACGCTCGCCCAGACCCTCACCGGCAGTGGTGATAAGGATGGCGCCGGCGCAGGCGATGACCGCGACGATGGCGATAGCGATCGAGAAGACGATGACCTTCTTTTGCGTCTGGCTGCGCTCTGCCGCGGCCTTGGCGCGTAGGCTGTTAGGGGCGACGCGCGCCGTGGTCGCGCGTCCCGCAACCTGGCGCATTTCCTGCGTGGTCGCGGCGCCACCTAGGTGCTCCTCGACATCGGGCTCAACGGGCTCGTAGGCGCCGGCAGGGTAGTCGACAGCGGCATGCGTGCCCTTGATTGCTTCGGCGCTGGCAGAGATAAAGTGGCGGTAGACCTGCGAGGACACAACGGTGATGACCGAGCTCACGGCGGCGCCAATTACTGAACCAGCGATACCAATCTTGGAGGCAAGCGCGACGCTCGTGGCGGCAGCTGCGGCGCCGGCGATGATCTGGGGAATGGAAATGTCGTCAAACAGGCCCTTTTTGGGCGCGATGGCCATGGTCTGTCCGATGGAATGGTTCTCGTGCACGCCGTTGTTGAGCGATGCCGGCGTCATGACGCGCGTGCGTGGCGCGTCGGTGTACTTGGTTGTCATACGGGGTCCTCCCGGTGTAAATCTGCTTCGTTTCGTTTAGCCATCAGGGTACCCACCAGATGTGAATCGTACGTGACATTTAACAGATACCATCAACTCATCAATAGCTCACCAAGTTGGTGGGATGCGGTTACACCCGGCGGTTGAACTACAATAGGGCTTGCTAATTGTTGTGAATGGCGTTTACGCACGGGAGCATTCTTATGAATCTTCACCTTTCTCAGTCTGATGGCTTTTTGCGTGTGGCGGCGGCCTCGCCCAAGATGCGTGTGGCCGATGTCGAGGGCAATGCCGAGGTGGCGCTGGCGGCTGTTCGCGAGGCTACCGAGCGTGGCGTTCGCGCGCTGGTACTGCCCGAGCTTAACCTGACCGGCTATACCGCGGCCGATCTGTTCCATAACCGCACGCTGCTGCATGCCTGCGAAGCAGCGCTGGTGCACATCCTCGATGAAACCCGTGAGCTGCCGATCGTCTTTACCGTTGGCTTGCCCGTTGCGGTGGCTGAAAACATCTACAACTGCGCCGCCGTGTGCTGTGCGGGTGAGCTTTTGGGTCTTACGGCTAAGAAGTATCTGCCCAACTATGGCGAGTTCTATGAGCGTCGCTGGTTTGCTCCGTCGCCTGCGGATCCCGTGTGGGTTGAATTTGCCGGTCAGGGTCCGGTTCCGCTGGGTTCGGGGCTTGTCTACCGCTGCTGTGATGAGGGTGCCGAGGATATGGTGCTGGGCGTTGAGGTTTGCGAGGACCTGTGGGTACCGGCGCCGCCTTCGACCGAGATGGCGCTTGCCGGTGCGACGGTGATCCTCAATCCGTCGGCTTCGGACGAGATTATCGGTAAGGCGGATTACCGCCGCAGCCTCATTTCCAACCAGAGCGCGCGCCTGTACTGCGCCTATGCCTACGCGGACGCGAGCGAGGGCGAGTCCACGACCGACATGGTCTTTGCGGGCGAGAACCTTATCTACGAAAATGGCTCCAAGCTCGCCGCCACCAAACTGCTTACCTGCGATATGGCCATCGCCGACGTTGACCTTGACCGCCTGGTTGCCGAGCGCCGTCGCTCGACGACATGGACGCGCTCGGACGATGCGCCGGAGGCCGTGACCGTCGAGTTCTCGTTTGAGGGCTCGCTCGCCGAAGAGCCTGTCCTGCGCGATGCGCTCGACATCGACCGTGTCTTCCCCCGCGCGCCCTTCGTGCCTGCCGACCATGGTGACCTGGCTGAGCGCTGCGAGACCATCCTCGACCTGCAGACCGCGGGCCTCAAGACCCGCCTTGCCCATACGGGCACCAAGGCGGCCGTCATCGGCCTTTCGGGCGGCCTCGATTCCACGCTGGCGCTCCTCGTGACCGTGCGTGCGTTCGACGCCTTGGGCCTGCCGCGCACCGGTATCACGGCCGTGTCCATGCCCGGCTTTGGCACGACGCACCGCACCAAGTCCAATGCCGAGTCGCTCGCTCGCGACCTAGGCGTGAGCTTTCGCGAAGTCTCGATCCATGCAGCCGTGGAGCAGCATTTTAAGGACATCGAGCACGACCCGACCGTCCAGGACGTGACCTACGAGAACAGCCAGGCGCGCGAGCGTACGCAGATTCTGATGGATCTGGCCAACCAGGCTGGCGGTTTTGTCATTGGCACGGGCGACCTGTCGGAGCTGGCGCTCGGCTGGGCTACCTATAACGGCGACCACATGAGCATGTACGCCGTCAACGCGAGCGTGCCCAAGACGCTTGTGCGCCATCTGGTACGCTATGCTGCCGATGTCTTTGGCGGGCGCATTGCCGAGGTCTTGCTCGATATCCTCGATACGCCGGTGTCCCCCGAGCTTCTGCCGCCCACGGGCGACGGCGAGATTGCGCAGAAGACCGAGGATTTGGTGGGCCCGTACGAGCTGCACGACTACTTCCTCTACTACCTGCTGCGTTTTGGCTTTGAGCCGGGCAAGATCTACCGCATGGCGCTCAAGAGCTTCGAGGGCGTCTACGACGCCAAGACCGTCCACACGTGGCTACGTACGTTCTACCGTCGCTTCTTTGCCCAGCAGTTTAAGCGCAGCTGCCTGCCCGATGGTCCCAAGGTGGGCTCGGTGACGCTCAGCCCGCGCGGCGATTGGCGCATGCCGAGTGACGCCAGCTCGCGTCTGTGGCTTGCGCAGATCGACGCGCTCAATCCAGTTGACTAAGGTTGGCTAAATTGAACCAATACGGGGGTTGCAAGCGTTACACTTTTGCAATCTGATGGCCCGTATCGCGCGGCGCTCTTGTCGGAGCGCCGCTTTTTTATATCGAAAGGTGGCACCATGCAGGCATCGCAGCGTCTCGACCGCTTTGGCGCGGAGGTCTTCGCCTCGCTCAACAACAAGCTTCTCGCGCTGAAGGCTCAGGGCAAGACCATTTACAACATGAGCGTGGGCACGCCCGACTTTAAGCCGTACGACCACGTGGTCGAGGCGCTCACGCAGGCAGCCCAAGATCCCGAGATGTGGAAGTATGCCCTGCGCGACCTGCCCGAACTCAAGCAGTCCGTGTGCGATTACTACGAGCGTCGCTTTGGTGTCTCCGGCATTACGCCGTCCATGGTGCAGTCGTGCAACGGCACGCAGGAGGGCGTGGGCCATTTGGGCCTGGCCCTGCTCGATCCGGGTGACACCATTCTGGTTCCCGATCCGTGCTACCCGGTCTTTGAGGCGGGTGCCAAGATCGCCGATGCCAAGCTCGAGTACTATCCGCTGGTTGCCGAGCACAATTACCTGCCCTATGTGGCGGGCATCGATCCCGAGGTGGCCGATCGTGCCAAGTACATGATCGTGTCGCTGCCCGCCAACCCGGTTGGCTCGGTGGGCACGCCCGAGGTCTACGAGGAGATCATCACTTTCGCCCGCGAGCACGACCTGCTCATCGTTCACGACAACGCATACTCCGACATCGTGTTCGACGGCGAGCCGGGCGGAAGCTTTTTGCAGTATCCCGGTGCGCTTGAGGTGGGCGTGGAGTTCTTCTCGCTCTCTAAGTCGTTTAACGTCACCGGCGCGCGCATCGGCTTTTTGGTCGGTCGCGAGGATGTGGTCTCGGCCTTTGCCAAGCTGCGCGGCCAGATCGACTTCGGTATGTTCTTCCCGATTCAGAAGGCCGCCATCGCGTGCCTGAACGGTCCGCGCGATGAGGTCGAGGCGCAGCGTCTGAAGTACCAGGAACGCCGCGATGCCCTGTGCGACGGTCTTGAGGGCCTGGGCTGGGAGCGTCCCAACGCGCATGGCTCTATGTTTGTGTGGGCCAAGCTTCCCGGTGGTCGCACCGATTCCATGGCGTTTTGCGAGGAGCTTATGGAGAAGGCCGGCGTTGTGGTGACGCCGGGCGCGAGCTTTGGCCCTTCGGGCGAGGGACACGTGCGTATGGCACTGGTCCTGCCGCCCGATCAGATCGCTTTGGCTGTCGAGGCCATTCGCGAGGCGGGCCTGTATTAGAAAGCTATTTCGGCTCGTCAATAGCTCGAAACCGATTTCGCGCAGTTATTTTACGAATACTGCAAACAATTTCGGTAAACGGTCGATTTTTGGCTGCGAATAGGAGCATAATCAAAGTCCCGATTGGATGTATTGGGATTACGACAAGCCGCTCGGGTCGTTCCCGGGCGGCTTGTTTGTGGAGAGAGATGGGAGTTTCTAATGGTTAACGAGAAGAAGGTCGCTATTGTCGGCTGCGGTTTCGTCGGTTCGTCTTCGGCGTTCGCGCTGATGCAGAGTGGTCTGTTCTCCGAGATGGTCCTCATCGACGTGGACAAGAACCGCGCCGAGGGTGAGGCCTTGGATATCGCGCACGGTATGACGTTTGCCGAGCCGATGAAGATCTACGCCGGCGATTATTCCGATGTCGCCGACGCCGCCATGATCGTCGTCACCGCTGGCGCTGCCCAGAAGCCCGGTGAGACCCGCCTGGACCTGGTCAACAAGAACGTCAGCATCTTTAAGTCCATTATCCCCGAGATTAAGAAGTCCGGCTTCGACGGCATTCTGCTCATCGTCTCCAACCCGGTCGATGTTCTGACCTACGCCGCCATCAAGATGTCCGGCCTGCCCGAGGGCCACGTCATCGGTTCCGGCACCGTGCTCGACACCGGCCGCCTGCAGCAGATGCTTGGTGCCCACGTCGAGGTTGACCCGCGCGATGTCCAGGCCTATGTCATGGGCGAGCACGGCGACTCCGAGTTTGTCGCTTGGTCCAGCGCTCAGGTTGCCGGCGTTCCGCTGAACACCTTCTGTGAGCTTCACGGCCACCTGGAGCATGAGGCTGCCGAGAAGCGCATCGCCGAGGACGTCAAGAACTCCGCCTACACCATCATCGAGAAGAAGCACGCCACCTACTATGGCGTCGCCATGGCCGTCAAGCGCATCTGCACCGCCGTTATGCGCGATGAGCAGACCGTTCTGCCCGTCTCCTCGCTCATGGTGGGCGAGTATGGCCTGTCCGATCTTGCCATCTCCATGCCGACCGTCGTTGGCCGCGACGGCGTTGTCTGCCGCGTCCCCGTGCCGCTGGACGATGACGAGCAGCATGAGCTCACCGTCTCCGCCAAGGCCCTCAAGGACATCATCGACAGCGTCGACTTCTCCTGCTAAATCAAGCTCGCTAGAGCGAAAAGCTACAATGAAGGCGTCCGGGTCCACACGGCCCGGACGCCTTTTTGGTGCAAAGTAACCTGACCCCAATGCACCATAGTTGATGGGAGGGCCATGTCGGATTCGCCTAATTTTTTGACCTATGCCCAGACGGCGTTTGATCCGTTTGAGGAGCGGCCGTTCTGCGCGGTGGATAGCCTGGTCTTTGCGTGGTTGTCCTATTTGCGTTTGCCGGGTGATATGGCGGAACTGACGAACTGGCAGGGCCTAGACGTACGCGAGCTGCTGCGTGCCGAGTGCTACCGGGACATGATTGACGACTTGTGGGACCCAGAGGGGAGCAGGGCCTTGCTGGAGGCCGTGGCAGCAAGCCCTCGCTACCGTGGCGTGCACGTTTGCGGCTATCGTGCCGTGAGCGATGTGGTGGCGACAGAGCAGTTTGCAGCCATGGCGTTCCGGTTTCCTGCGGGGTTTAGTTATCTTTCCTTCCGGGGGACCGACAGCACGATTGTGGGCTGGAAAGAGGACTTTAACATGGCATTCCGGTGTCCTGTGCCGGCCCAGGAATCCGCGGCACGTTATGTGGACGAGGCGGCGGATGCGATTGACGGGCCGCTTTTGTGCGGAGGTCATTCCAAGGGTGGAAACCTTGCGGTGTACGGTGCGGCGATGTGCTCCAACATCGCCCGTGAGCGAATCGAACGGGCGTATTCCCATGATGGCCCGGGCTTCGTCGAGGAGTTTCTGAACGGCGACGCCTTTGCCGATCTTTCCGGTCGAATCGACAAGACGCTACCTCGGTCGTCGATCTTTGGCATGATGTTCGAGACACAGGAGGACTATGCCATCGTTGAGAGTACCGAGTTCAGCCTGCTGCAGCACAATCCCTTTAGCTGGGTGGTTGATGGTCGCGACTTCGTGTACTGTGAGCGCCTGTCCGCCGGTGCTCGATACGTTGATGGCTCCATTCGCGAGATGCTGCTTGCAGTGTCGCCTAGCGAGCGCGAGCGTTTTGTAGATGCGTTGTTCTCCGTGTTTGAGGCTACGGGTGCTGAGCGGTTTGCGGATATCGCTGGGAATCTGCGCGAGAGCCTACCCGTGATGCTCCAGGCAGCGCAAGGCTTTGACAAGGATACGCGACGCTTTGTCTCACAGACCATCGTGGCAATCCTTAAATGCGCATTGCTGCCCAAACGACCCCAGATCGACATGCCCGCTGCCGGCAAGAGCTTGGCAGAACAGCTCGAGGTTTGGCAGTCCGAGCTCTTGCGCTAGCCATTGGTGCAAAGCAACCTGCCCCCGATGCACCAATCTTCGATGCGCCCGGGGCGGGCTCGACCGCTATACTGGTTCGTGCCGAAATCGATCTAGAACGGAATGCCGTATATGAAAATCAATCACGCGATTCTGCATATCCTGGACTTTGACTCTGCCGTCAACGTCATGAGCCAGCGCGAGCTCGATATCGAGAGCCGTACCGTGCGCAACTTCGTGACCACGCACCTGCGGCGCGCTCGTACTTCGGCCGACAACAAGCGTGCCACGTTTGCCGAGAACTCCGCATTCGGTGGCGAGCTCAAGGGCTATTTCTTTGGTGAGCGTGAGTTCGTGGACCTGTCGCAGCAGATTGCGGAGTTCATCTCTTCCGAACTCACCAAGGCCGAGAAAGCCGAGTCCACTGACGTGCTTGTGGCGGACTTTGACGATGATGAGGATGCCCGCTGGTTTGCCGTGATGCTGCTGGGCTCCAAGCAGGCATTCATGCACGAGGTGGGTCGCGAAGAGGGCGAGGTGCGTAACGACATCGCGCGCCACTATGCCATTCTGCCGAACCCTTCGCAAAAGGTGCCGAGCTATGCAATCGTGCGTGCAAGCACCATGGAGATCGGCTATGTGGATAAGAAACGCAAGATTGCCGGCGAGGACCGTTTGCTTATCCCCGACGGCCTGCTGCAGTGCGACACGGGCGTATCGGGCAAGGAGGTCATCGACACCGTGACGCGTGTGGTCGAGGAAGTCGCCGAGGAGCACGGTGCCAACACGGCTGTAGCGCTCGCTAAGGTTAAGGCTGCCGTTGCCGAGAAGGTTGAGGATGACGAGGAGCTGCCGCCTTGGGATATCGTCGATGAGGTCTTTGAGGACGAACCGGTTATCAAGGAGAGCGTGCGCGCGGCACTGACCGAGGAGAAGGTGCCTGAGCGTGTGCCCGTGGAGCGCAAGCAGGTCGAACGCGCGGCGGTGCGCAATCACAAGATTCGTACCGACACGGGCATCGAGATCAGCTTCCCGGCCGAGATGGGTTCGAACTCCGAGTATATCGAGTTCGTCAACGAGCCCAACGGCCTCATCTCTATCGAGCTCAAGAACATCGGAAGTATTGAGAATCGATAAGCTGTGCTTGGACGTTGCAGAAAAACAAAGGCCGAAGCCCTTCGGGACTTCGGCCTTTTTTGTTTTCGGCTTGGTTGCTGACATTGCGCCGCAGGTTGGGCATACGTCAGCGAAAACGCGGTTTGTCAAAACCGCGTAACTATTAAAGTTGACGTAAGCCCTCTTCCAGGCCGGTCTTGCTGTCGGTCTTCTCGTCGCGCATCTTGATGACGCGGGCGGGGACACCGGCCACGACGGCGCCGGCGGGGACATCCTCGACGCACACGGCGCCGGCGGCAACGACAGCGCCCTTGCCTACGTGCACGCCCTCCAGGACCACGGCGTTGGCGCCGATCATGACATCGTCCTCGATGATGACGGGCGTGGCGCTGGCGGGCTCCACAACGCCTGCCAGCACGGTGCCGGCGCCGATGTGGCAGTTCTTGCCCACGGTGGCGCGGCCGCCCAGCACGGCGCCCATATCAATCATGGAGCCTTCGCCAATGACGGAGCCGATGTTGATGATGGCGCCCATCATGATGACGGCGCGATCGCCGATCTCGACGCGGTCACGGATGATCGCGCCCGGCTCGATGCGGGCGTTGATGCCCTTAAGGTCGAGCATGGGCACGGCAGAGTTGCGGCAGTCATTCTCGACATCGTAGTAGTCGATGGAGTCGGCATTGGCATCGAGGATGGCCTTGAGCTCATCCCAGTCGCCAAAGACGGTCTTGCCGCGACGGCCGCCGTAGACATGTGCGTCGCCCCAGGCAACCTTCATGCCGGGCTTCTCGCGCACGTATAGCTTGACAGGTGTCTTTTTGGGCGCGGTGGCGATGTAGTTGATAATCTCCTGGGCATTCATCTCGGCTGCGTTGCTCATTTGCTATCTCTCCTTTGGGTGGATTCGGTTGATACCTGGTTAGGCAAACATGACCTGGTCGAAGGTGTAGAAGCCGGGGTCGCGGGTGACGAGCTTCTGCGCGGCTGCCAGGGCGCCGTTGACAAAGATCTGACGGCTCGTGGCGCGGTGGGTGAGCGTGACCTCCTCGTCCTGGCCAAAGAAACCCACCTCGTGCACGCCGGCGACGGTGCCGCCGCGCAGCGAGTGCATGCCGATCTCCTTGGGATCGCGCGCGCCGCACATGCCCTCGCGGCCATAGACGGGGTGGTAGCCTGCCTCGGGCTCGGCTTCGACGACGGCGTCGAGCAACAACTTGGCAGTGCCGCTAGGGGCGTCGACCTTTTGGTTATGGTGCGTCTCGACGATTTCGCAGTCAAAGCCGGGCAGCTCGCGTGTAGCCTGCGCTACCAGATGGCGCAGGGCTGCGATACCGATGGAGTAATTGCCCGAGTGCATAACGCGGGTGTTCTGGCCAAGCTCACGCAGGCGGTCCATCTGCTCGGGGGTGTAGCCTGTGGTGCCTGAGACCAACGCCGCGCCCGTGCGCTCGACATAGGCGACGACAGCGTCGAAGGTCGCGACGTTCGAGAAGTCGATAATCACATCGGCAGCCGGTGCGTTCTCGAGCTCGCTCAAATCGAAGCCAATCTGGGCCACGATATCAAAAACGGGCTGCCTGGCGGCATCGACAATGCTTTCGGCGGTGGTGCGGATGAGCGAGCCCATGCGGCCCGTTCCCATAATGACGGTCTTAATCAAGCAGACCAGCTCCCTTCAGAGCATCGGTAAGTGTAGCGCGCGTGTCGTCTGCCATGGGGCACAGCGGCATACGGTAGTTTGCCTCGATCATGCCCATCTGGGCGAGCGCTTCCTTAACGGGGATGGGGTTGACCTCGCTAAAGAGGGCATTGATGAGCGGCTGACCGGCAATCTGGATATCGCGGGCGCGCTCCACGTCGCCGTCCAGATAGGCGCGGCACATGTCGTGCACGAGCTGCGGCTGAACATCGGCCCACACGCTGATGGTGCCCGAGGCGCCCAGGCTCATGAGCGGCACGGTAAGCGCGTCCTCGCCCGAGTACATGCGGAAGTCATCGGATAGCAGGTGGGCGATCTTGGCCGCGTAGGCGACGTTGCCCGAGGCCTCCTTGATGCCCATGATGTTGGGGTGCGCGGCCAAGCGCTCTACGTTGCGCTCGCTGATGCCGCAGCCACAGCGGCCAGGGATGTTGTACAGAATGCAGGGGATGTCCACGGCGTCGGCGACGGTCTTAAAGTGCTGATAGATACCCTCTTCGTTAGACTTGTTGTAGTAGGGGGTAATGAGCAGCAGGCCGTCGGCTCCCAAGCCCTGGTAAGTAAGCGACTTGGTGAGCATGGTCTGCGTGGAGTTGGAGCCCGAGCCGGCGATGACGGGGACACGTCCTGCAACATGCTTGACCACGGCGGCGACGACGGAGTTGTCCTCGTCATCGGTCATCGTGGCACTCTCGCCGGTGGTGCCCAGGGTGAGGATGGCGTCGGTGCCGTTTTGCAGGTGGAAATCGATAAGGCGCTCGAGCGCGTCAAAGTCGACGCTGCCGTCCTTTTTAAACGGCGTAACCAGGGCGACGATTGAGCCCTCGAGATTGCGGATGTCCATGTTCTTCTCCTTCGCCTCCGCGATCTGGATGCGTTTGTTCCATTGAGCTGCGACTGCCAGACGCTCGTCTTGGGCGCGACGGCGGGCACTTTCGGCGCGCGACTTGGCCAGCAGCTCTCGGCCGCACGGCAGCACGTCGAGCGTGGCAAAGTAATCGCCCGGGCGCTCGGCGCGGCGGATGAGGTCGGCCGAGCCGTCGGGGCGCAGCAGCACCTCGGCGGAGCGCAGGCGGCCGTTGTAGTTGTAGCCCATGGAGTAGCCATGCGCACCGGTATCATGGATTACAAGCAGGTCACCCATGTCGATATGCGGCAGCTCGCGATCGATAGCGAACTTGTCGTTGTTCTCGCACAGATTGCCCGTGATGTCATAGGTGTTCGTGACGGGCGCTGTGGCCTTGTCGGCGCCGCCCGGCTGACCCATCACCGTGATGTGGTGGTAAGCGCCATACATGGCGGGACGAATGAGGTCGACGGCACTGGCGTCCACGCCGATATAGTCCTTGTATATCTGCTTCTCGTGGATAGCCTTGGTGACCAGGCAGCCGTAGGGGCCCATCATAAAGCGGCCCATCTCAGTGCAGATGGCCACATCGCCCATGCCGGCGGGAACCAGGATCTCGTCGTATGCCGCGTGTACTCCCTCGCCGATGGCGCGAATGTCGTTGGCCTGCTGCTCGGGCAGGTAGGGGATGCCGACGCCGCCGGACAGATTGATGAAGGCGACGTGTGCGCCGGTCTCGCGCTCCAGGCGTACGGCAAGCTCAAAGAGGATGCGCGCGAGCTTGGGGTAGTAGTCGTTGGTGACGGTGTTGCTGGCAAGGAATGCGTGGATGCCAAAGTCCTCGGCGCCCTTGGCCTTGAGCATGCGGAAGGCCTCGAAGAGTTGCTCGGTGGTCATGCCATATTTGGAGTCGCCCGGGTTGTCCATGATGCCGTTGGAGAGCTGGAACAGGCCGCCTGGATTAAAGCGGCAGCTGACCGTCTTGGGGATGGGCCCCGCAACGCGCTCAAAGAACCCGATGTGGCTGATGTCGTCAAAGTTGACGATGGCACCCAGCTTGTCGGCGAGCTCAAAGTCGGCAGCCGGTGTGTCGTTGGACGAGAACATGATGTCGTGTCCCGTGATACCCAGTGAGCGGGCGATCATGAGCTCGGTATAGCTCGAGCAATCACAGCCGCAGCCGTATTCGTTGAGAATGGAGATGAGCGCCGGGTTGGGATTGGCCTTGACGGCAAAGTACTCCTTAAAGCCCGGGTTCCATGCAAAGGCGTCGCGCACCTCTTGCATGTTGCGGCGGATGCCTGCCTCGTCGTATAGATGAAACGGCGTGGGGAACTGCTCGACGATATGCTCGAGTGTCTCCTTGTCCACAAACGGCTGCTTGGCCGCATATGCCTCGTTGGGGGTCAATGCCATGTCCCATAAACCTCGCTATCCAGACGGCGCCATCTGCGCATCGAATCCGCATAGCGTGGACCCAATGTCCGGATAGCGCTCCCGCATTGCTGCAGACAGTCCTGTGGGTGTTTCCCACAGGCCCACCAGGTTGTTCGTGCCCGAAAAGCCCAGTTCGGCGGGTTTCGCCTCCCCACGGGGTCAAAGCCTGCCGGCTCGCCCGCGGTTCTTCGTGCCCGCGCCTCTATCAAGTGGTAACGACCCTACCACGTTGCACTTTACCAAACAAGAGTATTCGTATATAACGTTTAAAAAATGCAGGGATATGCTGGAAACAAGTGCGCCACAATCCTGTATCACAATAAATTGCAACAGATGTGCCTCACGAAGGGATCCTCTATGACCGAGCTCCAAGAACTCCGTCGCTATCGCCGCGATCTCCATCGCATTCCGGAGCTCGATTTCGATCTTCCGCAGACTATCGCCTATATCGAGGGCGTGCTGGCACCGCTCACCTGCGAAGTGACCCATCCGTGCCCCAGCTGCGTCTGTGCTTTCTTCGACGCCGGCGTTGATGCCGCGCATGCCACGGCGATTCGCGCCGATATGGATGCGCTGCCCATCGCGGAGGCGACGGGAGCGGCCTTTGCCTCGACCCATCCCGGCAAGATGCACGCTTGCGGACATGATGGACACATGGCCATGGCACTTGCCGCCGCGACGTATGTCGACCGTACGATTCGCGAGCAGTCGGGCGCCATTAGGCGCAACGTTCTCTTTGTGTTCCAGCCGGCCGAGGAAACGACCGGTGGTGCCAAGACGGTATGCGAGAGCGGTGTGTTCGAGCGCTATGGGGCTGATCGCATTTTTGGCTTCCATGTGTGGCCCGATCTGCCTGCCGGCACGTTGGCGAGTTGTTCCGGTCCGCTGCTGGCGCGTTCGAGTGAGACACACATTCATATTCACGGGACGAGCATCCATATCGCTAAGACCTATGGCGTTCCGGTCGAGGAGTCGCACGATGCGGCGCTGGCGGCAGCGAAGTTTTTGGTTGCCGAGCGCGGGCTGATGGATGAGCTGGGTGCCGATGAGCCCTGCATTGGCAAGTTCGGCCTGCTGCAGGCAGGCACCGTCTGCAATGCGGTGGCGGGGGAGGCCCATGTTGCTGGTAGCTTGCGCGTGTTTACAGACGCTATGTTCGACCGTGCGCGCGAGGGCGTGCGCCGTGTGCTCGACGAAGCGTGCACCGCAACGGGCTGCACGTATGATCTCGACTTCGCCGAGGGCTATCCACCGGTCGATAACGACCCCGAGTTGTTTGCCTGCATTGCGCCTGCCTTGTCCGAGCTGCAACTTGTGGACGAGCCGCTGTTAATTGCCGAGGACTTTGCTTTCTATCAGCGCCATCTGCCGGGCGTGTTCTTCTTGCTGGGCACGGGCGTGCCAGAAGGACAAGAAAACCCGATCGACGCTGATGACTGCCCAGCCTATGCGATGAGCGCTCTGCATACCGATACCATGCTCTTTGACGAGGAGATTCTTCTCAAAGGCCTCGATGTCTACAAACGATTGCTTTTGCTTGACTAAGGCGCAAAGGACTATTTGTTCTAGAAAACACGAACAAACGTACGATATAATAGAGATGTAAGTCTATAGAAACGTTTGACGTTACTAACGTAAGGCGATACTATGATTGCATCGTATAAAGATGAGGATACCGAACGCTTTGCCATGGGTGTGCGGGTCAGGAGGTTCGTGCCCTTTGAGCGTGTTGCGTTGAGGAAGATTCGCCAACTGCAGGTTTGTGCTTCGCTTGATGATCTTCGCGTTCCACCGGGCAACCGCCTGGAAGCTTTGAAGGGCGATCGTGCCGGTCAATATAGCATCCGTGTTAACGAGCGCTATCGGGTCTGTTTTGAGTGGAGACAGGAGATGGCTTGGAATGTCGAAATCGTCGATTATCACAAGTGATGAGACTTCGGCCGATTTGCTGTCGCCGGTGACTCCTGGTGAGCTTCTCAAAGAGGAGTTTCTTGTTCCCATGGGCATTTCTCAATATCGCCTTGCGAAAGAGACTGGGATTCCGGCTCAGCGTATCGGGCAGATTGTCTTGGGAAAACGTCGCGTGACGGCCGACACCGACCTCCGTCTTTGCCGTTATTTTGGCCTGACGGATGGTTATTGGCTGCGCGCTCAGGTGGCGTTTGACCTTGAGGCCGAGAAAAGGCGGATCGAACCGGAACTCGACAAGATCGTTCCTGTTCAGCAGGCTATCGCACTGTAGTGCTCAAAGATGATGGGGGTGGCGCGGCGATGAGGCGACGCCGACAGTCTGCCGTATATAGTCCGGGTGGGTGCGGGTGCGGCTTGCTGCTGCTCCCGGTTATTGCTGTGAGCATTGGCGTGATGTTTGCGCTTGCTGGGCTGGCTGCGGCGGCACTCGTGCTGTTGATTGCGGCCATTGGCGTGACGATTTGGCTCTGCTGCAATCGCGAGCGACGCTGTGCCGACGGTAAAACCAATGTCGGCTGGATCGTATTCCTGGTCATTGCGTACCCGCTGAGTGTCAGCTACCTGGTGTTCTTTGTCCTGTTGATGATCAGTGCCTTTACCGGGGAAGCCGTCACGGTGGGTTGATGCGCTGTCGGCAGACGGTCGCGCAAAGTGCGTTTGCTCGGCGTTTGGATAACTGCATTGGCCGTTTACCGCAGCCTTAGCTCTCAGCTAATGAATTCAAGTTCAATCCTTCCTACGATGTGCTGTGTACCGGCACGGTAGCCGGATCGTAGGAAGGATGAATAATGGCAAAAGAGGGAAAGAAGCCGATCGGCAAGATTGTCCTAGGCGTCATCGTGGTGCTGGTTATTGTCGGTGCCGTGGGCTCTATGGGTGGCAATTCAACCGATTCGTCTGCGAGCGATTCGGCAAAGCCTGCCGAGGCGACACAGCAGGCTGAGGAGCAAAAAGAACCGCAAGAACCGTATACCATTGCTGACGAGGCTGAAGACACCTCCAATCAGTTTGCCTATAAGATCACGGGCACGCTGACTAATAACACGGACAAGGAAAAGAGCTACATTCAGATCGAATATGTTCTGTATGATGCCGATGGCAACCAGGTTGGAACGGCTCTTGCAAACACCAATCATCTGAAGGCGGGCGGCTCCTGGAAGTTCGAGGCGCTGGGCACGGTGTCTCCCGATCAGGTCGCCAGTTGGGAGCGTTCGGACGTAAGCGGGTTCTAGCATGTTGTATGCACTGGGGGAGGTGAAGTCGTATGCCCGATAAAAAGCTGACTGACGAGTTACTCAATGAGCTTCTCGACGCGCCAAACATCGATGGCTATATCAAAGAACACGACTTTGCCGCCCCGTCGCTTTCGAACTACCTGAAGCAGCTACTGCAGGAAAAGGGCTTGGAGCGCTCGCGCGTGGTTCGTATGGCCGATCTCAATGAGACCTTTGGCTATCAGATTTTTACCGGTGCGCGGCATCCGAGCCGCAATAAGGTGCTGCAGATTGCCTTTGCGATGGCGCTGACGCTCAAAGAGACTAACCGTGCGCTGACGGCTGCCGGGGTAAGCGTCCTTAACTGCAAGGACCGCCGCGATGCGATTATCATCTTTTGCATCGATCGCGGGTGCAGCCTCCAAAAGGTCAACGAGGAGCTGTATCGCTTTGGCGAGGAGACGGTGAGTTAGCGGCTGATATCTGAGCCGGCGGAGCTGCCGAACAACGATGCAAACGAACGGGGCGCGGATGCCATGGGGTGTCTGCGCCCTGCGCTATGATGGAGGCTATGGATACTCAGACCCCAACATATTCCGATGACGAGCTGACCGCAGCGCTTGCCGAGCACCTGGCGTCGCTCGATTGCGACGACAGCTATCGCGTGGAGCGTGTACTTAAGCGCTCGACCGTTGAAACAACCGAGCTCGTGTACTTTGAAGGAACCGGCGGTGGCTCGCTCGGCCCCTTTGTCCGTAAACGCATCGATGCTTCGGCTCAAATCGGCGGGGCATACGAGCGTCTGTTTGCCGTTCAGCGGGCAGGCAGGCGTTTTGAGCACCTGCCCAGAATCGTCGATTGTCGTCGTGTGGGCGACGAGCTCAACGTGGTTATGGAATACATCGAAGGGGAGACGCTCGGGGCGCTGGTGGACCGTCTGGGAGCCACCCCCGATTATGCGCGTGAATTGTATCCTGTCCTTTGCGACGCCGTGGGCGAGCTCCATGCCGGTTTTGCAATGGCGGGGGAGACGTCGGCGCCGGTGATCCATCGTGACCTCAAGCCGTCGAATATCATCGTGACAGGTGCCAACTATACGCCTGATGACGGCCTGACGTTTTCATCGCTGGTGATTATCGACCTGGGGATCGCGCGCGTATGGCACGATGGCGCCGATGCCGACACCGTCAAGTTTGGCACGCGACCCTATGCGCCGCCCGAGCAGTATGGGTTTGGGCAGACGAGCGTGCGAAGCGACGTCTACGCACTTGGCGCCCTGTTGTTCTTCTGCTTGACGGGAGTCGACCCTAAGCCAGGGCTCGACATGCGCGAGCAATGCGAGGCGCGCGGCATTCCCACTCCACTTGCCGATGCCGTCTGCATGTCGATGGCGCTCGACCCGGCCAAGCGTTTTGCGAGTGCGGAAGCGTTGGGACGGGCGACGCGCGCGGCATACGATCTGAGTCGCCCCGTGCGGCCTCCTGCGCCGCCTGTCCGAACTCCGGCCTCGGAGACGGTGTTGACGCCCCAAGGGCTCCAGAACCCCGCAGGGCCTCCTGGCCCTGCCGCCTCCGCTGCATGCGGCCTGCTCTCTCGCGTTCCGGAGTCTCTGGGCCGCATTTGGAATACGCTCGTCTGCTTCTCGCTGCTTGTGTTCTTTGCCGGAAGTCACTTTGCCGTCTTTCACCCCACCGGAGCAAACCAAAGCTACCCGACGTGGCTTCTCATAATCGAGTATTTTTTCTTTGTCGATGGCCTTATGGTGCTTATGCATTTCGCACTGCTCGATAAGCGCCGTCTTCGTCGGCGATTCGCACTGCTCGACAGCTATCGCGGCAAGAAACTCGCGAAACTCTGGCTCAAGGCATTGGGTGTGCTGCTCCTATGCATGATTGTCATAGTCGCGGTTGCCAATGCGACCGGCGTCGTCGATACCTCCGCTACCTAAAAGAAAAGGGCCCCATTGGGGCCCCTTTGCAGTTGCACTTAAATACGGTTCATTTGATTGGCGACCTTGTTGTACCAGTCCTGCCACGTGGGCGGGCAGTACTTCTTGGCGGCTGCCGGAGTAAGCGTGGAACCATAGTTGGCGCCCAGGTAGGCAACGTGGGCGGAGACGCCCTCGCTCCAGCTACCAAAGCTACGCCAACCACCGCCGCGGGCACTCCAGCCCCAGGCGTTATAGGAGCCGGCGCAATAGAGGCCCTTGCTGCTCTCGATGCAGGCGATGGCGGGGGACCAACGGGGATCGACGCCGGTATTCCAGGCGGCGACGGCAAAGTTGTAGCCCTGGCCTGCCATGGGGGAGCCGGCAAGGTAGTTATCGATGCGGCTCGTCCACTCGTTAATGAACGAGTCGTAATCGGAGTTACCGCTATTCGAGCTGTTCACCGTGGTGTCGATGGTGGTGTTGGCGTTGTTGGCCTGGCTGTTGGAGTTGTTGCCGCTTACGCCCTCGCCCGAGATCTTCTCGGCGGCAGCGGCCTTGTCGGCCTCGAGCTTTGCCAGCTCGGCAGCATTTTCCTGCTCGGCCTTTGCCTGCGCCTCGCTGCGGAGCTGCTGAGCCTGCGCCAGTGCATCCTCGGCATTCTTTTGCTCGCCTTCGAGCTGAGACTTGGCCTGCTCGAGTTCAGTCTTGTTCTGCTCGAGCTCGGTCTGCATCTTGTTAAGCTCTTCGATCTCGTCGACGCTCGAGCTCGTAATCTGGTTGGTGTATTTGCAGGTGGTGATAAAGTCACCCAAGCTCTGCGTGTTCACCAGGAAGCTCACGATGGGGCTGGTGCCCTTCTGGTACTTATACAGATCGCGCATGGCGGAGCTTGCCTTGGCCTGCTGCTCGGGTAGCTCGGCCTCAATCTTATCGATGTTCGCCTCATTGGAGTCGATCTGCTTTTGCAGATCCTCGAGCTTGGTTCGGGCGTCGTTGTAGGCGCTCGTGGCGTCCTCGATCTTTTTCTGGGCGGCGGAAAGCTGATCCTGCGTTGCCTGCGAGGCGGCATAGGCCGCGACGGGGGAGAGCATCGGCGTGGCCGTCAGCGCGACGGCGAGCGCGGCGCTCGTGATGATACGAGCCGGCTTCGACGCGAAGAGCGCTGCGGTGCGATGGTTCGAATGCTGCATCCAGTCCCTCTGCAATCAATCGTAGGTTATTGGTCGAGGTGTATTCTACTACTGCTTTCGACCTCTACTTGAACCTTAAAGGTTCTAAAGGGTCAAGTTGAACTTGAGGCTTTGGCCTTGACCTGCGGGAATGGTGAATTGTTGAGAAACCATAGAGTTCAACTTTAACGTTACGGCACCCTGTTTGTGAAGGTTTTTGGCTGCAAAAGCTACCTCAACGTGGGGTTTTGCAACTACAGGGTTCCTTCGCGGCGAGCCCGCTCCACCTCTTTGAGTGCGTCGGCGGGAGTGAAGGAACAGGTGCCGTCGCCGAGCCTGACCACCTGGACGTCGTCACCGACATGGACTTCTCCGCCCTGCAGCACGACGCCAAAAATGCCCTCGTGGGGGAAGATGCAGTCGCCGGCGAGATAGTAGATGGCACAGCGGGTGTGGCAGACTTTGCCGATCTGGCTGATTTCGACGAGCACTTCGCTGCCAATCTTGAGCTGCGTGCCCAAGGGGAGTGAGAGCAGGTTGATACCCTGGGTTGTGAAGTTCTCGCCAAAGTCGCCCTCGTGCACATCGAGCCCGCGCGCCTGCGCCGTCTGGATAGACTCTGCAGCTAAAAAGGAGACCTGACGGTGCCAATGCCCGGCGTGCGCATCGGAGGCGAGGCCAAACTGCTCGATGACGGTGTCGTGCCCGTCGGCGACGGGTGACTTACGCGTGCCTTTGTGCTCCGACGTGTTGATCGAGACGATGCGGGCAGGCCCGTTGTAAGCATCGTTTGCGGTGCGTAGGGGAGCTGCCGTTTGGGCACGATCCGCAAGTTCGCGCTTTGCGGCGTCAATGATGGGGTTGCTGATCGGATGAGCCTGGGGCACAGTGTACCTTTCGACGGGGCTGGCAACATGTTGAATCCTACAACAACGGTGGGTTCATTGCCCGTTGTCGTACACCGGTGATCGCCGCCTTCGTGCTGGACAATTACGCCGATTGCCATAGATACGGTGGAGCTTTGGGTGCCGGCGGCTCGGCACGCTAGAATAAATCAGTTGCACAAAGACCGCCCGTCGTGTGGGCAGTTCTAGATAGGAAGTTTCCATGGCATTGCAGTTTACAGAGCGCGAGTTTATCCCCGTGCTGCTCGGCGGCGACATCAACGCGTATTCGGTGGCGCGCGCTTTCTACGAGGAGTATCAGGTTAAGAGCCTGGTCTTTGGCAAGTATCAGACGGGCCCCGCGTATCGCAGTCAAATTATCGATTACACGCCCAACGTAGATATCGACACCATGCCCGTGATGCTTAAGACCGTCAACGGTATCGCTCGAGCTCATGCCGACAAGACGATTGTCCTGATGGGCTGCGGCGATAACTATGTTGCCCTGGTGGCTCAGGCCAAGGATGCCAACGAGCTGGCGGATAACATCGTTGCGCCTTACGCGCCCTATAGCATGCTTGAGCAGTGCCAGAAGAAGGAGATCTTCTACGAACTGTGCGAGAAGCACGGTGTGCCCTATCCGCATACGTTTACCTTTACTGCGCAGATGCTCAACACGCAAGGAGAGGCGCCTGCCGAGGTGCTCGACCAGATTGACTTCCCCTACCCGATGATCTTGAAGCCTTCCGACGGCATCATGTGGTGGCAGCATGAGTTCGAGGGTCAGAAGAAAGCTTATGAGATTGCCGACCGCGCCGAGCTGGAGCAGGTTATCCGCGATTCCTATGCCAGTGGCTACACCGATGACCTGATTTTGCAGGATCGCGTGCCCGGCAACGACGAGTACATGCGTGTGCTCACCAGCTATTCTGATCGCAACGGCAAGGTTCGTATGATGTGCCTGGGTCACGTGCTGCTCGAGGAGCATCAGCCCCATGGCGTCGGTAATCACGCCTGCATCATCACCGAGCCCAATGATGAGCTTATGAGTGGCGTGCGCAAGCTACTCGAGGACCTTCACTTTGTGGGCTATTCCAATTTTGACGTCAAGTATGACGAGCGCGATGGCTCGTTTAAGTTCTTTGACTTCAATACCCGTCAGGGCCGCAGTAATTACTATGTCACCAATAGTGGCTTTAACGTTGCTAAATATGTGGTGGATGAGTACGTCTATAACCGCCCGTTTGAGCCGGAATTTGTGACGGCGCAGGATGAGGCTCTGTGGATGGTTGTTCCTATGGGCGTCGTCGACAAGTACGTCAAGGACCCCGAGCTGCGTGCGAAGGCACATCGTCTGGCCAAGGAGGGCAAGGCCGCCGATCCTTCGTTTATGAAGGGTGATTTTGTCTTTAACCGCTGGTTGCGCATGTGGCACACCAAGCTGCGCCACTTTAAGCTGTTCAAGACGTATTACAAGTAGACGAGCGTGGCGCCCGTCCGGTATGTATCGGGCGGGCGCGGGTATGATACGCGCAATTGCGTGGGCGTCACCAAGGAGGCGGCGATGGAAAAGCTGGGAGTTATCGGCGGCATGGGCGCCGAGGCCACGTCGTATTACTACGACCAGGTGGTACGCCATACGGCGGCTACGTGCGACCAGGAGCATATCGACATGGTGGTGCTTTCCAAGTCGACCATGCCCGACCGCACGCTGGCCATCAAGACCGGTGAGCATACCGAGCTGCTGGCGACCATGAGGGAGTGCGCCCAAGCGCTCGAGTCGCTGGGCTGTGCGCACATAGCGATTCCCTGCAACACGTCACACTACTTCTACGACCAGATCCAGTCGTTTACGAAGGTGCCGATTATCCACATGCCGCGCGAGTCGGTGCGCTATGCTCTGGCCGGCGCGGTGATGGGGGAGTGCGAGTTCGACCCCAACCTGAGCATGCCGGCCGAGCCGGTGCACAAGATCGGCATCATGGGCACCGACGGTACCGTGGGCGCAGACGTCTATGGGCGCGAATGTGAGACCGCGGGCGTTGAGGTCGTCTATCCCAGCGAAAAGCGTCAGGCCGACGTGATGTCGCTCATCTACGACGATGTGAAGGCCGGGCGCGAGCCTGATATGGATAAGTTCGACCGTGTGATGTGGGAGTTCGCCCGTAGCGGCTGCGACCGCGTCATCCTGGCCTGCACGGAGCTTTCGGTGTTGCAGAAGTATCGCGAGATGCCCGAGATCACCCTCGATGCGATGGATGTCCTGGTGCGCGAGTCCATCATTCGCAGCGGCGTCCCCTACCGCCTCTAGCTTCCGACCTGCCAAAAAGGGACAGGTTTATTTTGGTAGGTTTTATCTGGGAAAACAGTAAAGGCCTCGGCTCGTTTGTGCGAGCCGAGGCCTTTTGCATTTGCCGGTTGCTGCCAGCGATTGCTAGAACAGGAAGCCGATGGCGATAAGGGCGATGCTGACGATAAGTGCGGCGATATCCAGGCCCTTGATGGGGTAGCGCTTGTACGAGCTGGCGCGCGTACGCAGATAGAAGCCGCGCTGCTCGGCGGCAAGCGCGGTGGCATCGGTCTTGCCCACGCTCGAGATAAGCAGCGGCACACACAGCGGCAGCATGAGTTTGAGTTTCTTGACGGGATTCTTAGTGTCGTATTCGACGCCGCGTGCAGTCTGCGCCTCCATGATAGCGTTCATTTCCTGGCCAAATACCGGCACAAAACGCAGCGCCGTGGTAAAGGTGAAGGCATAGCGATATGGCATGTGCAGCACCTCGACGCAAGCGTTGGCGAGGTCGTTGAGCTTGGTCACCATAAGCATGAGGATGAGTGGCAGCGCCACGCCCAACAGGCGTAGGCAGGCCTTCGATCCGGTAATGAGGCCCGTGTCGGTGATAAAGCCCCACACCATGTTGCCGTCGCGCATAAAGGCCAGCTGAAGCACCAGCATGATAAGCGCGAGCGGAATCAGCAGCTTGAGTAGCGAGAGCAGACGGTCGACGACACCGGCGTAGGCGCCCAGTGCAAGGGTGAGCGCCAAAAAGCCCAACAGCGCCACGTAGGTGTCGGACAGGAAAATGCCGATGATGATGGCGGCGGCAAGGCCCAGTTTGACGACCGGGTTCAAGCGGTGCAGCAGTGTATCGCCCGGCATATAGTCGATGACGTTAACCACGGTGGACCATCTCCTCGGTAATGCGAACGATATCGGTGACCTCGCTCACCTGTGCAAAGGCGGGAGAGACGGAGGATGCCAGGCGACGAGAAAGCTCTATGACCTGGGGCGGCTCAACGTAGGCTCGCTGCATGAGCTCGATGTTCGAGAACAACTCGTGCGTGCGGCCGCGCTCGAGGATGCGGCCGTCGGCCATTACTACAATGCGCTCGGCAAAGTCGGAGACGACTTCCATGTCGTGGCAGACCATGATTACAGCGCAGCCGCGCTCGGCCATGGTGCGCACGGTTTCCATGACGGTCATGCATTCGCGGTAGTCAAGGCCGCTCGTAGGCTCGTCGAGCACCACGATTTTGGGCTCTACGACCACGACGGAGGCGAGTGCCACCATCTGGCGCTGACCGCGCGAGAGCGAGAAGGGCGCCTCGTCGGCCGGCAAGCCAAAGCGGTCGATGACGAGCTGGGCGCGACGCAGCGCCTCGGCACGGTCGATGCCGGCCAGCTCCAGGCCAAAGGCGACCTCGTCGAGCACGGTGTCTTTGCAGATCTGGCGGTCGGGGTTTTGGAAGAGGGTTGCGACTTCGCGGGCGATGCGGCTCGTGGGGACGGCTGCGGTATCCAGTCCCGTGACGCGCACGCTGCCCGAGACGGGCTTAAGCAGGCCTGTGAGCAGCTTGGTGAGCGTGGTCTTGCCGGCGCCGTTTTGGCCGACGATGCCCACGAGCTCGCCGGGATAGAGGGTCAGGTTGAGGTCGTGGATGGCGGCGCCGCCATTGGGATAGGCAAACTCAACGTGATTGAAGGTGAGCACGGGCTCGGCGTCCTTGGCGTGCGGGCGCAACGACGGTGCGTGCGGTGAGCCGGCGGGTGCCTGAACGTCGCTGCTTGCGTGTGCGGGGTCGACGATGCCCGTAATCAGGCGTTCGGCCTCATCAACATCCAAACAGGGAGTGCCGCTGGCCAGGCCATCGGCCTCGAGGCTGTTGAAAATGCGCGTAACACGCGGGCAATCGACGCCGATGGCGCGGAGCTCATCGGCGTGCGCGAAGACCTCGTGCGGCTTGCCCTGTAGCGCGATTTCGCCATGATTGAGCACGAGCACGCGGTTGCAATACTCCGAAAGCAGGGCGACTTTTTGCTCAACGACGACGATGGTGATGCCGAGTGCGCGGTTGGCCTCGCGTAGGGTCTCGAAGACCAGCGTGGAGCTGGCGGGGTCGAGCGCCGCGGTGGGTTCGTCGAGCACGAGCACACGCGGACGCATAGCGAGGATGGCGGCGATGGCAACCTTTTGCTTTTGGCCGCCTGAGAGGGTGGCGATCTCGCGGTCGCGCAGGTCGCTGATGCCGACGGTCTCGAGCGTCTCGCTCACGCGCTGCTCGATCTGGTCGTGCGGAACGCCAAAGTTCTCCAGGCCAAAAAGCATCTCGTCCTCGACGACCGAGGCGACCATTTGCGTGTCGATGTCTTGCAACACGCTGCCGACGATCTGCGACACATCGGTGAGCGAAACTTCACAGGTGTCGTTGCCGTCGACAGTGACGGAGCCAAAGAACGTGCCAGTGTAATGGTGGGGTACGGCTCCCGACAGGCAGGCGGCAAGTGTGGACTTTCCGGCACCCGAAGGCCCGATAATGCCGATAAAATCTCCCCTGTTCACGCTGAGCGAGATATGCTTAAGCGCCTGCTCGGTCTGCGTGCCATAGGAGAACGAGACATCGTCGACGTTGATGATCGTTTCCATGGATACCTTTCATAGTCATCGGGGACGTTCTTAAATGACTAGTCGCTTAAGAACGTCCCCAAAAGCTAAATTTTGAATAATGGAGCACGGAGACGGCTTTACGAGGGGCCCCAGGTTGGCGCGAAAGAGGAGCGAAGCGTACTTGGGTACGCGAGCGACGAATGAACGCCAAGATGGGGTGGCTCGTAAAGCCGAGCGGGTTAGTTCAGCCTAAGGGCCTTCTGGATGGGCAAGTAGAGAGCGCCAACCAGAATGGCGTTAAACACGGCGGTCATGGCGACAACGGGCAGCATGGCTGCGGCGAGCTCGCCCACCACGCCGAGCATGGCCATCTTGATGACCATGAAGATGACGCCCGAGACAAAGGTGGTCACGAAGGTTGCGACGATGGCGACGGCAGGCTTGACCTGACCGTTCTTGCTGGCGGCGTTGACGATGCCGGCCATGAGCATGGCGGCGATGCCCTCGGCGGCAAAATCGACGAACGGCGAAGTGGTGGTGATCTGGATCACGGCCGCCGAGATGAGGCCGATGATGAGCGCCTGGCCAATGTTGGGACGAACGACCAGGATGGTGAGGCAGAAGGCCGAGATGATGAACTCGGGGCTGATCATGCCGCCCGAGATGCCGGAGATAGCCTTGCCGACGGTGAAGTTGAGGATGAAGCCGGCGGCAAGCAGGATGGCGAGCAAGACGAGGGCACGGACGTCGAGTTTGCCGCGGTCGGCGGTCTGGACGGTGCGGGGCTGGGCGGTGGTGGTGTTCTGAGACATGGTGAAAATCCTTTCGGAAGGGAAGTGCAAGAGAAGAAAGCGGAGGCGCGTGATGCGAATGCGATTGGGCTCGAGATAGAAAAAGGCCCCCGGTCGAAACCGGAGGCCTTCCAATCACCTAGAGCGCAAAAACAGGCGTGAGGGACTCACTGTCGACCGATCGTATTCGCATCACGCCACCACCAGTTGTTGAGAGACTTCATCGTGTTCTTCATGTTGGTGGCTCCTTTCGTGATGCCATGGCGCGGTCGCACCTAGTTGCTGTTGCGCTGCACTATAGCACAGCAAAGTGTGTGCGGGGAAATCTTTTTTGAAAAGATTTCGGCGACGTTTCCCGTCGGTCGAATGGGCGGCTGGGTGGGCGGGCGACTTTGGCCATCCCGCCCGCGCCTTAAGGTGTGGGGTTCTTAGGCCTTCTTGCGACGATAGAGCACGAAGCCGCAGACACCGATGACGACGACGGCGCCAACGGCCATGGCGGCCATGTTGTTGCCCTCGGACTTCTCCTCGGTCGCCTCTTCCTCAACCTCGGGCTCGGCAACGTCCTTATCGGAGAGGGCCTCGTCGGCATAGGTGATGGACTCGACTAGGCAGTCGTTGTCGGCATCGTAGTCACTCGGGACGAACTCCTCGGAGAAGTCGCCCTCCTTGAGGTAGTCACGCATTTCCTCGAGCATGGCCTTGCACTTGAGGTAGGTGTTCTTGGTGGCAGCCTTGCCGGCCTTGTTGGCCAGGGCGGTGCGGGCCTCGGTGTTCTCGGCGGCCTGCATGGCCTCGTCGACGGTCAGGTTCTGCTCGATGAGCTCCTTCTGCAGGGCGTCGAGGTAGGCGCGGACGCCGGTAGCGCAGTGATCGCGGTTCTCATAGGCGAGCGTGTTGATGTCCATGAGGACGTAGTTGATGGAGTTCTTGGGCTCCTCGTTGTTTACAACGTCTTCCTCTTCGCAGTGATCGAAGGAGACATCCTGATCGCTGAAGTAGGGGCTGACCTCGGTGAGCAGTGCGGAGTAGAGGGGGATAGCGACGGAGAACTCGGCGTTGGAGAGCATCTCCCACTGGATGGTCGCGATTTCGGGGTCCATGCCGTGGCGGATCTGGAAGGTGTGGATCTCGGTGTTGCGGTTGGAGCCGATAGCATAGGCGCCGTCGGTGTTGGCGTTGAGACCGGCGACATTCTCGCCGCGAGCAGCGAAGCTGCGGATCATCTCAAAGGTGTTCCAGTCGGACTTGCCGGGCTGGAAGAACAGCGGCTGCATCTCGTGGACCAGGGCGCCGGTCGTGGCGCGAGCATCTTCACGCTCGTCTTTCACGATCTCGTAGTCAGTGCCTTCAGCCAGCGGGGCCATGAAGTAATCGCGACCCTGGATATAGCGCGACCACTGGTGCATACCGGCCTCGCCGATCTCCTCGCCGTAGGTCTTGGCGACGTCGAACTTGCCGTCGGTGTACTCGGCAAAGTCCTTCTCCTTAGGCATGGACTCGATGCCCTCGGAATGGAGACAGTTCTCGGTGTCATCGAGGTCGACGTTATAGGTGAGGTTGCCGATGTTGGGGTTGAGCGAGGCGATGTCATCGGCGAGCTTCATGGCAATCCACTGATGCCCGGAAAGCGCGGCGAACAGCCAGGTCTCGGTGCTGTCGGCGATGATGATCTGGTCGTTGGAGCAGACGCCCTGCTCGTCGATCAGGCTGCCGATGAGCTCGACGCCCTCGCGGGCCGTGGCGCTCTCGCCCAGGATGACGCTAGCGTAGTTGTACTCGCCGATACCGGTCTCCTCGGTGATGGGGTCGGCCTCTTCGGCCTTCTCGTTATAGGAGGTGCTCAACGTGGCAGAGCAGGAGACGCCCTTCTCGTTGATGCCGGCCTCGGAATATGCGTCGTAGCGATCTTCCCACTGCGAGGGGTTGTCGCGAACGAAGGTGTAGCGGTAGGTTGCGCCCTTGGACTTGTACTCAAAACCGGACTCGACCGAGGTGTACTTGTTGCCGTCCTTGTGTGCGGGCTCAATGCCAAAGTGCTTGACATAGCGCG
Organism: Collinsella sp.; assembly: GCA_037237765.1. Classification (GTDB taxonomy): domain Bacteria; phylum Actinomycetota; class Coriobacteriia; order Coriobacteriales; family Coriobacteriaceae; genus Collinsella. The sequence continues at coordinate 90,384 of JAXXEN010000049.1, forward strand.
GACCGAAGTCCTCGGAACGGCCGTAGTATGTGTTGCCGTCTGCCGTAAGCTTGCTGCCCATGTAGATCTGGGTGCAGGCGAGCGCCGAAGTCGGCATGGCCATGATGGCCGCTGCTCCAAACGCAAGGCCGCAGCCGAGCTTTTTGAGCGTGTTGACAGGATGAGTAAACCTCATGATCCCTCCCAACCGTTGAAACCCCGCGGAACCGTGCAGGATTTCAGCTAATAAATACATCTATTAGCCTATCGGAAGTCTAAATAGTATTCATCTATTTCGATGAAATACTCGATGAGCGTCCTAAAATATGCGATGAGCGGACAAGAATACTCATTATCTAGCTTTAGTTAAATAAAGACGCCCTGCAATTACTGTATCTGAATAAAGCGCCTTGCACGGGGCACAAAGAAAAATCCCCCGCTGTCTGGCAAATGCATAAACAACGGGGGAGACGATAATTGGATGAATATCATACCAATGTGGAATTACTTCTTCCGGCGGTGGATCACGTTAATCGCATAGCCGACGAGCATGGCCAAGACGATGACGATAAAGCCAATCAGGGGGTTGTCGTTCATGGGGTCCTCCTATTTTCCGAGCGGGGAGAATTCGTCGACGATGAGGTCGAGGCATTGCGGAAGCGCGCGGGCTCCAAAGACGCCCGAGTTGCTGGAGATGATCTCGCCATCGAACTGCATGCCCAGCGACGGCGTGCAGGTGATTTTGGCTTCCTTGGTCTGGATGATCTTGAACTGCGGACGGCCGAGCACCTTGCCGGCGGGGTCGAGCGCGGCGGTGATCACAGTGGGCAGGAGCTGGACGGTTTTTACGGGCTCGATGACCGCGATGTCGACCATGCCGTCGTTCATGCGGCAATCGGGGAACAGGTTGATGTCGTTTTGAATGACCGAGGTGTTGCCGGCCATGCAGCAGATGCCATCGAGCTCCTCGACAATGCCGTCATGCTCAATCGTAAAGTGCGCCACCGTGGGGTTGGGTGTGGCGAGCGCCGACAGGAAATAGGCGATCTCACCGAAGTCGTTTTTGGCGGGGGCGGCCTTCATCATGATCTCGGCGTCGAAGCCCGAGCCGGCGATGATGATAAAGCCGTGGCGCTTCTCGTTGCCGTTCTCGTCGAGCCAAAAGAGCTCGCCCATGTCCACTTTGACCGTGCGACCGGCGCGGCAAGCCTTGGCAAGCGCCGCTGCCTCGGGGGCATTACCGATGTTGTTAAAGAACAGGCAGGCCGTGCCGGAGGGGAAGACGAGCGTGGGGACACCGCACCCGCGCATTTGGTCGAGCACGTTGGAGACGGTGCCGTCGCCGCCCGAAACGACCACGCGATCAAACTCGCGCACGTCTGCCACGGCGTCCTCGGGTTCCATGCCATCGCCGATAAAGCGCATCACGACCTCGTCGCCGCCCTGCGCGAGGGCGTGCGTGAACGCGTAGATTTCATCTGAGCTGGGGCCCGATGCCGGGTTGTGGATGATAAGGCAGCGCATACTTACGTTCCCGTTCTGTGACTAACCGAGTATAGTTGTAAGGCAATGCCGATATCCTACCCGTGTTTTTCGGGCCTAACCTTATTCGATGGGTTGATATGTACATTTCCACACATCAGGCTCTACTCGACTTTTGCCAGCGCGCCCGCGAGTTCGACGCGATTGCCGTTGATACCGAGTTTTTGCGCGAGCGCACGTTCCACCCGCGCCTGTGCTTGGTCCAGATTGCCACCCCTGCCGAGAGCGTCGCGGTCGATCCTCTGGTGATCGACGACCTATCGCCGCTGGCCGAGCTTATGGGCGATGAGAGCGTGACCAAGGTGTTTCACGCTTGCTCGCAGGATATGGAGGTTATGCTCCATACCGTGGGCGTGCTGCCGCGTCCCATTTTTGACACGCAGGTGGCCGCCGCCTTTTTGGGCGAGCGCCAGCAGATTTCCTACGGCGCGCTCGTGCAGACGTTTTGCGGCGTCTCATTGCCCAAGACCGAGTCGCTGACCGATTGGTCGCGCCGCCCGCTGACCGATAAGCAGATCGAGTACGCGATCGATGACGTCAAGTACCTGATCGTTGCCTATACCGAGATGATGAGTCGCCTGCGCGAGCTGGGCCGGGTGGACTGGGTGCTCGACGAGTTGCGTCCGCTGGCCGACGAGTCGCACTATCGCGCCGATCGTCACGAGGCATTCCGCAAGGTCAAGCGCATCAACTCCTGCAGCCGCCATCAGCTGGGCATTGCGCGCGAGCTTGCCGCTTGGCGCGAGGACCGCGCCGAGCGCCGCAACATCCCGCGCAAGTGGGTCATGTCCGACGATACGCTGCTGGCCCTGGTTAAACGTAATCCCGTTCGTGTTGAGGAGTTCCGCAGCATTCGCGGTACCGACCAGCTGGGGGAGCGCGACGTGGACGGCGCGCTTATGGCCATCAAGCGCGGTGCGAGCTGCCCGCACGATCGCCTGCCGCTCATGGTGCGCGGGCATCGCCAAATTTCGCCGGAGCTGGAAAGCGTGACGGACCTGATGTATGCGCTCATTCGCCTGGTCGCCGAGCGCTCGGGCGTGGCGACCTCGGTCATTGCCTCGCGCGATGACCTGGCCGACTATATTGAGCATCCCGAGCAGAGCCCCCTGCGCGAAGGCTGGCGCTTTGAGCTCGTGGGCTCGCGCCTGGACGATCTGCTCTCGGGCAACATGGGACTCACCGTGAAGGACGGAAAGATTGAGTTGTTATAGGGAAGCCTAGTCGGCTGAGTGGGTAGAATGCCTCCAACGTGTAACTCGATTCGGAGGAATTCGCATGCCTTATTACTATGGATATGGCTTTGGCATTGACCCGCTGTACCTGCTGGTTGTTCTTGTCTGCACGGTGCTTGGCCTTGCCGCACAGAACTATATCAACTCGACGTACAAAACCTGGTCCAAGGTTCGCTCGGACGGCGATACGGGTGCCACAGTCGCTCGCCGCATGCTCGATGCCAACGGTTGTAGCGCCGTGGGTATCAAGGGTGTCGCTGGCGAGCTCACCGACCATTACAACCCGCAGGACAACAACCTGTATCTGTCGGATGCCAACCGTTCGGGCGGGTCGGTCGCAAGTGTTGCCGTCGCCTGCCACGAGGCGGGCCATGCCGCCCAGCGCCAAAGCGGTTACGCCATGATGAAGGTACGTACCGCTTTGGTCCCCGTCGTCAACTTTACCCAGAACACCTGGACGATCGTGCTGCTCATGGGCCTGTTCATGAACATCGCGGGGCTCACGACCCTCGCGCTGGTCTTCTTCTCGTTTAGCGTGCTGTTCCAGCTGGTTACGCTGCCGGTCGAGATCGATGCCAGTCGCCGCGCCGTGGCGTATATCGAACAGTCGGGCATGAGTTCCAAGCAGGTCAACGGCGCCAAGAAGGTGCTGACGGCAGCCGCGCTTACCTATGTGGCCGCAGCGCTCACTTCGATCATTCAACTGCTCTACCTGATGGCTCGCTACAACAGAAATTCCAACCGATAACAAATAGGACCGACGGGCGCCGTGGGGATTTGTGTCCCCGCGGCGCTGTACTATGTGTTGGACTTGAATTTGCACGGGGCCGGAGCCCATGTGCACGATGACGAAAGGGGGCTGCGTGGCAGGCTGGAATCTGACCGGCACTAGCGTTTCTGCCGAGTTCGACGGATCGGACGAGCAGGAGCGCAAAGAGCTTAGCGTGAGCCAGGCGGTGGAGATCGCCGCCGGCGCGCTCGATGCCATTCCGCAGCTGAGCGTTTTGGGCGAGGTCACGGGTTTTCGTGGGCCCAATGCCCGAAGCGGCCACTGCTACTTCCAAATCAAGGACGACTCGGCGGCCGTCGACTGCATCATCTGGAAGGGCGCCTACCTTAAGCGCACCTTCGATCTGCGCGACGGCATGCAGGTAAGCTTTAAGGGCAGCTTCAATCTCTACAAGCCTACGGGTCGCATGAGCTTCGTCGCCCGCTCGTTCTCGCTGGCGGGGGAGGGCTTGCTGCGTCAGCAGGTGGCTCAGTTGGCCGAAAAGCTGCGTCGCGAGGGCCTGATGGACGAGGCGCGCAAACGTCGCATTCCGGTGTTTTGCTCGCGCGTGGCGGTTGTCACCTCGCTTTCGGGCGCCGTGATCGACGACGTCAAGCGCACACTGCGCCGACGCAACCCGCTCGTCGAGCTTGTCTGCGTGGGCGCAAAGGTCCAGGGCGAGGGTGCGCCGGCAGAGCTTATTGAAGGCTTGCGCCGCGCCGCTGCCATTACGCCGGCGCCCGATTGCATTTTGCTCGTGCGTGGCGGCGGTTCCTTCGAGGACCTCATGACCTTTAACGACGAGGAGCTTGCCCGCGCGGTGGCGGCCTGTCCCGTGCCCGTGGTGACCGGTATTGGGCATGAGCCCGATACCTCGATCTGCGATATGGTGAGCGACCGCCGTGCCTCCACGCCAACGGCAGCGGCAGAATCGGTGGCGCCGGCCATGACGGAGTTGGCCGACGTGCTCGAGACGCGCCATCAGCGTCTGGGCGCCGCGGTGGCTTCGATGATTGGTTCAGATCAGGTCGATCTGGAAATGCTCGACCAGCGCGGTCGTCGTGCCTGGGATACCTATACAGCTCGTCTGGGCGACGCGCTCGATGCGGCCGCGTGCCGCCCGTGCCTCAACGATCCAACGTTTATGGTCGAGCGTCGCGAGTCTGAGCTTGCCTTGACGGCCGATCGTCTGTCCGGCGCCATAACGCGTTCGGTTGGGGCCTTCCGCTCCAACTTCGAGCGTCTGCCCGAGCGCTTGATCGCAAGCACCTCGGGGCTCGATGGCAAGCACCATGCGCTCACGCTTGCGAGCTCCCGCCTGGAGCATCAGGGGCGCACGATGCTCAACAAACCTGCGTCCGACCTGGGCCGAGCTGCTGCGTCGCTCGATGCCCTGTCGCCGCTCAAGGTGCTTGCCCGTGGCTATTCCATCGCGTACTGCGATGATGGTGTGGCTACGAGCGCCAAGACCTTTAAGCCCGGCGACGCCATCCGCGTGCGCATGGTAGACGGCAACGTGGCGGCAACGGTCGATACGGTCGAGTAGCCCGCGTTTCATAGCGATAAACCTTTAGGAAAGGAAACAGATATGGCAGAGAAGACCCCGGTCGAGCAGCTTACGTACAAGCAGGCCTCGCAGGAGCTGGAGCTCATCATCCGTAGCTTGGAGTCGGGCGATATGGAGCTCGAGGAGTCGCTCGAGAGCTATACCCGCGGCGTCGAGCTCCTCAAGAGCCTGCGCACCCGCCTGTCCGATGCCGAGCAGAAGGTCTCGGTGCTCCTTAAGGACGTCGACGGCAACGACGTGCTCGCCGACGGCGAGGCCGCCAACACCGACGACAACCTCTCGTTCTAACCGCCTTTCAGCCTACTTTGGGGTAGTCTTTTTGGGACGGGGCTTTTTTGACTACCCTTGCGCGACGGCTTGCCGAGCGCTTGCGCCTGCGAAAAAGTAGTCAAAAAAGCCCCGTCCCAAAAAGACTGCCTTGGTTTGTGAGAAAGGAACCAACCATGTGTGATTGCATCTTCTGCAAAATTGCCAACCACGAGATCCCTTCGACCGTTGTCTATGAGGACGACCAGGTCATCGCCTTCGACGACCTCAACCCCCAGGCACCGGTCCACACGCTCGTGATCCCCAAGAAGCACTACAGCGACATCGCCGACAACGTGCCTGCCGAGACCATGGGCGCCATGGCCCACGCCATCCAGGAGGTCGCCAAGGCCAAGGGTCTGGAGGACGGTTTCCGCGTCATCTCCAACAAGGGCGTCAACGCCGGCCAGACCGTCATGCATTTCCACATGCACGTCCTCGGCGGCAAGAACCTGGGCGAGAACCTCATCTGAGGACGCACAGCCCGTCGCCTTGGCTGCCTTTGGAGTAACCTATGCAGCTTTCTCAACTCGAATACCTTCAAGCGGTAGCGAACTACGGCGGCGTGCGCAAAGCAGCTCGCGCCGTTCACGTGAGCCCACAGGCCGTTTCGTCGGCAATCAAAAAGTTGGAATCTGAGTATCAGATTGTTTTGCTCGACCGATCGGCGGGGGAGGCTGTTTTGTCTCCGGCGGGCAGAGAATTTGCGCGTCGTGCACGCGTGATCCTGGCACAAGTCGACGATCTCAAAAAGTACGCTCAATCGGGGAACGGCGGCGTTTCGCCCGACGGCCACTTCCGTCTTTACGCCCCCTGTCTTCACGGGCGGGGGCGTCTTTTTTCCGAAAACTGGTACGACTCGTTTGAAAGCTCGCACCCCCAGATTCACCTTGATGTTTGGCATCAGCCAACGGCCACATGCTTTGAATCACTTGTGCTTGGCATTTCGGATGCGGCCATCTCATTTGAGGAACCAAGGGATAGTGTCCTTTCTTCGAAATACTTGGGTGAAAAGGAGCTCAAGGTTCTTTCGTGTCCAGCGGGTCATCAATCTGTGGGTGCTATGACCGTTCGTGAGTTGCTGGGCGGCAGGCTGGCTGTTCCCATTAATTTGTCACCCTGTCTCAATGCAATCAACCAATGTCCCGAGGCTCAGCTGGTTAATTTCCGCTTCCGCGACGTCGAATACGAAAACAGGGCGCAGACTGAGTTTCTTCAAGCCGGGGGATTGATATTGAGTTTTTCTGGCTCTTCTCTCGCAACAGATGGACTGGAAGTGAGCGAGTGCTCCATTGAAGGCTCGCATGACGTGGCCTTGCCCATCTATTTTTGCTATCGACAAAATGCCTGGACCGATCGACACCAGACGGTATTTCTTCACCTATTGCGTCATCTCGCTTCGTGAGGCCATTTGGCCTCGTGGCGTCAAGTGAATGTTGACGCCTTGTAACACATGACTGACGGCTTTGCCCTCATGCTTTTTCAAGATTTCGGTTTGGGTTATTGGCTCTTGGGGGGCGGAGCATGAAAAATCGTACGGTCTTGCTTTATATGATGTTCGTTTTCCTGTCGAACTTCAGCACCATTTTGTATTTTCTGACGGTTTACCTTGAATTCGTCGGATTCTCGATGGTAGCGATTTCTAGCATGATGATTGCATGCCAAGTGAGTAAGTTCATTCTTGAGGTTCCTACTGGTTATATTGCTGACAGGTTTGGACGAAAGACAAGCGGTCTCGTTGGCGTCGTGGGAATGCTTGGATACTACGCCGCCCTACTTTTCGCCCGTTCTCCTCTGCTTTTAATCGGCGCGTTTGCTCTCAAAGGATTTGCAGTTGCATGTGTGAGCGGATCCATAGAAGCGATCTACATTGACAGCGTCTCTCAGGACCAGCTCGTAAGACTTAATGTCGTTGAGCGATTTGTTTTCTATGCCTCTTATGCCATCTCCGCTTGCGTGGGCGGTTTCATTTCGTCTGTCGGTGCATATTTCATTGGTCTTTCGGCAGATATCATCGCAATGGTGTTGACGTTGGTTGTCGTTGCCTGCATTCCTGAGATGCGAAGAGGGGACACTGCAGCGACACCTAAGCGTGGAATTAGCCCGAAGATGATCGGTGCCGCTATTGCGCGTAACGGCATTCTTCGTTCAGCGTCCATCATGGACTGCTCTCAGGCATTTGCTTTTGTCGCCCTGGAAGACTTTTTCTCACTGTTGCTTGCGGGTCGAGGAATGAATGCCGTCGCTTCGGGTGTGATCATTGCGGTCCAGCTCCTTGCCTCGGCCTCCATGGGGCTTATTGTGCCCAGTGTGATTGCTCATGTCGACAAGGGCCGTTTTGCGCGTATTTGCGGCATCGTGCGCCTTTCCCTGTCTGCTCTGTTTTTGATTCCCTTTACTCCGGTCTATTTGCTGCCCGTGTTTTATGTACTGCAGACGGTCGCTTACTCGTTATTTGCTCCCATTAAATACTCAATTTTTCAAAATGCTGTCGATTCTTCGATACGCTGTTCACTGATTTCGGTCCAAAGCCAGATGGTGGCGGTGGGTGCCATCCTTTTCTATCTGTTCAATGCTGCGTTGAGCAGCATCGCGGGCATTCGAGTCATATTGCTTGTAGCGCTCGGGATATCTTCTTTGGTGTATATCCCCGCGCTCTTTCGTCTTACAAGTCAAAGGCCATGAGTATTTGGGCACCGATAACTTATATATCAACGCAATAAACCCGAGCGCGAGGGCGTTTGGGTTTATTATTGAAACGTATGTAATCTGGCGGCGCCACACCGCCTGTTAGTAGGGAGACACATGAACGTTCTGGTCGTCAACGCAGGATCTTCGACCCTCAAGTATCAGGTCATCGATACCAAGTCCCACAAGGTGTCCGCAAAGGGCTCCTGCGAGCGCGTCTGCTTTACCGGTGGCACCTTCACCCACGCTGCCAACGGTTCCAAGAAGGTGACCGAGAACATCGAGTTCCCCGACCATAAGGTCGCCATCGAGGTCGTCCTGAAGGACCTCGAGGCCAACGGCGTCAAGATCGAGGGCATCGGCCACCGTATCGTTCAGGGCGGTTGGTACTTCGGCGATTCCTCCCTCGTCGACGAGGACGTCCTCGCCAAGATCCGCGAGGTCGCTCCGCTCGCCCCGCTGCACAACAACCCCGAGGCCAACGTTATCGAGTACTGCCTCGAGCAGTATCCCGATCTGCCCAACGTCACGGTCTACGACACTGCTTTCCACTTCAATATGCCCGAGGTCGCCAAGACCTACGCCCTGCCCAAGGACGTCTGCGACAAGCTGCACATCCGTAAGTACGGCGCCCACGGCACCAGCTACCGCTACATTTCCAAGAAGGTTGCCGAGATGACCAACGGCGAGGCTCGCAAGGTCGTCGTGTGCCACATCGGTTCCGGCGCTTCCCTGTGCGCCATCGAGGACGGCAAGTGCATGGACACCACCATGGGCTTGACGCCGCTCGACGGTGTCATGATGGGCACCCGCTGCGGTTCCATCGACCCGGCTACTGTGTGCTACCTGCAGCGCGAAGGTGGCTACACCTTCGACGAGGTCGACGAGATGATGAACAAGAAGTCCGGCCTTTTGGCTGTGACCGGCGGCAAGACCAACGACTGCCGCAACGTTGAGGAGCTCGCCGCTGCCGGCGACCCCGAGGCCCAGCTCGCCTTCGATATGTTCGTCTACAAGATTGCCGCCAAGGCCGCCGAGATGGCCACTTCCATGTGCGGCATGGACACCCTGGTCTTTACCGCCGGCATCGGCGAGCACGCTCCGGCCGTTCGCGCTGGCGTGGCCGACCGTCTGGCCTTTATGGGCGTCAAGATGGACCATGCCCGCAACGCCCTGCGCGGCGACGGCGCTTGGTGCCTGTCCGCCAAGGATTCCAAGGTCAAGATCTTCGTCATCCCCACGGATGAGGAGTTCATGATCGCTTCCGACGTCGAGCGCATCGTCAACAGCAAGTAATTGCAAGAGGGGAGGGGCTGGACGACCAAGTGCCGTTCAGCCCCTCTTTTGCGCTCGTTTGGCGATATGTCTGATAGCTATTTATCAAGATGTGATAACTTCTTATTAAAATGCGGTCGCCTTAAGAGGTCTGCGTCGACCGTATTGCACTGCAAAGGAGTCTCATGAACGTACTTGTTGTCAACGCCGGCAGCTCAAGTCTTAAATATCAGCTTCTGGATACCGATACCCGCGAGGTTTTCGCCAAGGGCAACTGCGAGCGTATCGGCTCGGACATGGGTATCTTTGGCCACTCCGAGAACGGTGGCGCCAAGCAGACCGAGGAGGTTCCCTTCCCCGATCATCGCTCTGCTATCGCTCGCGTGCTCGAGGAGCTCGAGAAGACCGACTTTACGATCGATGGCATTGGGCATCGTATCGTTCAGGGCGGCTGGCACTTCGATGATTCCGCAGTCGTTGACGACGAGGTCATGGCTAAGATCCTTGAGGTGGCCCCGCTCGCCCCACTGCACAATTACGGCGAGGCCGCGGCAATCGAATATTGCCGCGAGAAGTATCCGGAGCTGCCCAACGTGGCCGTCTTCGACACCTCGTTCCACATGACCATGCCCGAGGTTGCCTACACCTACGCGCTGCCCAAGGACGTGTGCGACAAGTACCATGTGCGCAAGTACGGCGCCCACGGTACGAGCCACCGCTACGAGTGGATGATGGCAAAGGAGATTCTGGGCTCGTGCTGCCACCGTCTGCTTTCGTGCCATCTGGGCAACGGCGCTTCGCTCGCCGCCATTGAGGACGGCGTTTGCCGCGACACCACGATGGGGCTCACGCCGCTCGACGGCCTGATGATGGGCACCCGTTGTGGTTCCATTGACCCTGCCACCGTGTGCTACCTCCAGCGCGAGGGCGGCTACAGCTATCAAGAAGTCGATGACATGATGAACAAGCAGTCTGGTCTGCTTGCCATCTCGGGTATCTCCAACGATGCCCGAGACATCCGTACACGCGCCTCCGAGGGCGACGAGCGCTGCCTGCTCGCCTTCGATATGTTCGCCTACAAGGCTATGCAACAGGCCGGTTCCATGATTGCTTCTATGGCGGGCGTGGATACCATCACCTTTACCGCCGGCATCGGCGAGAACGACTGGTCGATCCGTAAGGCCTTCTGCGACTGCTTTGAGTGGCTGGGCGTGCGCATCGACAACAACAAGAACCGCGAGGCCGTGGGCAACGGCCCGCAGGTCATCAGCGCCGCCGGCTCTTCCGTCACGGTCATGGTCATCCCCACAGACGAGGAATACATGATCGCCCACGACGTCGAGCGTCTGACCAAGAACAACTAACGCATTTGTCTGTAATTGACAAAAGGCCTCCAGAGCAACAGCTCCGGAGGCCTTTTTGCTGGCAGGCGGACGGTAATTCCAGTCCCAAAGTGATCATCGCCGGCAACGCCTGCGCTCCCAACAACGGCACCCATCCATTCAGATTCTCAGTCCCAGCTCGTAGCCAAGCCGCCGTCCACCCCAGATTCCCTGAATGCCACGTGGCGGCAGAAGGCCGTACGGGCTAACCCCTGAAAACAATCCGCAGACCAGAAACGCCCCCGTTCGTAGCTCCGGAGGAGCAGAACGGGAGCGTTTCATTGGTCGAGGACGTTTTCAGGGGTTAGCCCGTACGGCCTTCGGGCGAGTGCGTGCGCTACTCAGCCATCTGAGCCTGGACGGCGGTGATGGCCACGACACCCACGATGTCGTCGGCAGAGCAGCCGCGCGACAGGTCGTTGACCGGCTTGGCGATGCCCTGCAGGATGGGGCCGTAGGCGTCAGCGCCGGCGAAGCGCTGGACCAGCTTGTAGCCGATGTTGCCGGCCTCGAGGTCGGGGAACACGAGCACGTTGGCCTTACCGGCGACGGAGGAGCCGGGAGCCTTGAGCTGGGCGACGGTGGGGACGATAGCGGCATCGAGCTGCAGGTCGCCGTCGATGGCAAGCTCGGGAGCCTTCTCCTTGCAGAACTTCACAGCCTCCTGGACCTTCTTGGCGACCTCGCCACCGGCGGAGCCCATGGTGGAGTAGGAGAGCATGGCCACGTGCGGCTCAACGTTGCCCATGAAGGTGGACCAGGAGTGGGCCGAGGCGATGGCGATCTCGGAGAGCTCGTCAGAGGACGGGTTGATGTTGAGGCCGCAGTCGGCAAAAATCAGCGTGCCGTCGGTACCGAACTGCGGGGTGTCGGTGCACATCACGAAGAAGGCCGAGACCAGCTTGGTGCCCGGGGCGGTCTTGAGGATCTGCAGCGCAGGGCGCAGAGTGTCGGCGGTGGAGTGGCAGGCACCGGAGACCAGGCCGTCGGCGTCGCCCATCTTGACCATCATGGTGCCAAAGTAGGTGGCGTCCATCACCTGGGCGCGAGCCTGCTCGATGGTAACGCCCTTCTTGGCGCGGAGCTCGGCAAACTTCTGCGCGTACTCCTCGTGCTTCTCGGCATTGCGCGGGTCGATGACGGTAGCGCCGGGAACGTCGATCTCGTCGGGGTTGCCCAGGATGACGATCTTTGCCAGGCCCTCCTCGATGATCTTGGTGGCTGCGACGATGGTGCGCGGGTCCTCGCCCTCGGGCAGGACGATGGTCTTAAGGTCGGCCTTGGCGGCAGACTTCATACGGTTTAGGAAATCGCTCATGTTACTCCTTACAAGCGTTTTGCTAAGCTCCAGGCGCCCGGCCGTTCACGAATAAACCCGCTGCTAGCGGGTTTACCTTTCAATTATGTACGCCGCGGTGCTTGAGCTTTCCTTGTGTGGCAAGCTCATTATAGGACGCATTAGCGCTATAATCGCTCTGATAAATATGTCTCGACGTATGTTCGAGAAAAAGCCCAGTTAAAAAGCGTGTGGCTTTTGACAAGGAGTATCGATGCAGATTACCTCAGGCCTGCCTGAAGGCTTTAATGCCGGTGCGTACGACATGATTGTTGTCGGCGCCGGTTATGCCGGTGCCGTTTGCGCCCGCCGTCTTGCCGAAACTATCGGCTATCGTGTTGCCGTTTTGGAGCGCCGTAGCCACATTGCGGGCAATGCCTTCGACTGCACTGACGAGGCGGGAATCCTGGTCCACGAGTATGGTCCGCACATCTACCATACCTTTAACGAGCGCGTCCACAATTTCCTGTCGCGCTTTACCAAGTGGACGGACTACCAGCACAAGGTGCTCGCCAACATCAACGGTACCCTTATGCCCGTGCCCTTTAACCATGCGAGCCTCAAGCTCGCCTTTGGCGATGAGCGCGGCGAGGAACTGTACCAAAAGCTCGTGGAGACCTTTGGCAAGGACGTCAAGGTGCCCATTATGGAGCTGCGCAAGAAGAACGACCCGGATCTTGCCGAGGTCGCCGATTACGTCTACGAGAACGTCTTTTTGCATTACACCATGAAGCAGTGGGGCCAGACGCCCGACCAGATCGACCCCTCGATCACCGGCCGCGTTCCCGTCTTTGTGGGCGATGACGATCGCTACTTCCCGCAGGCTCCTTTCCAGGGCATGCCGCAGGACGGCTATACCGCGCTGTTCGAGCATATGCTCGATCACGATCTGATCGACGTATTCTGTGATGTAGACGCCCGTGACCTCTTTGAGATCGACGAGACCACCGTCAAGATCGATGGCAAGGTCTACGGCGGCGAGATCGTCTATACCGGTCCGCTCGACGAGCTGTTCAACCTCGACTTGGGCGCGTTGCCGTACCGCACGCTCGATATGAAGTTCGAGACGCTCGATATGGACCAGTTCCAGCCCGTGGGCACCGTCAACTACACCACGAGCGAGGACTACACGCGTATCACCGAGTTCAAGAACATGACCGGTCAGGTCCTGCCCGGCAAGACCACCATCATGAAGGAGTACTCCAAGGCCTATACGCCCGGCTCGGGCGAGACACCGTACTACGCCATTCTTGAGCCCGAGAACCGTGAGCTCTATGAGCGCTATCTTGAGCGCGTCCAGAATCTGACGAACTTCCACCCGGTGGGTCGTCTGGCCGAGTATCATTACTACGATATGGACGCTGTGACCAATTCCGCCCTCGATCTTTCGGATGAGATTATCGCCTGCCATGCATAAAGTCATAACATTCGGTATTCCCTCGTATAACGCCGCCAAGGACATGGACCATTGCATCACCTCCATCTTGGAGGGGAGCAATTACGCCACCGATATCGAGATTATCGTGGTGGACGACGGCTCCAAGGACGAGACGGCCGATAAGGCCGATGAGTGGGAGGCGCGTTATCCCGGTATCATTCGCGCGGTACACCAGGAGAACGGCGGCCACGGTATTGCCGTCCTTTCGGGTCTGCGCGAGGCACAGGGCACCTACTACAAGGTTGTTGATTCGGACGACTGGCTTGACGGCGCTGCCCTTTCGACCATGCTGTCGATTCTGCGTGGCTTTGAGGAGCGCGACCAGCGCGTTGACCTGTTTATCTCGAACTACGTGTACGAGAAGGTTTACGAGGGAACGCATACCGCTATTGGCTACAAATTTGCCCTGCCGCGCAAGAAGATCTTTTCCTGGGATCAGATCGGTCATTTCCGCCTGGACCAGAACCTACTCATGCACAGCCTGTGCTATCGCACGGATGTGCTGCGCGAGTCCAACCTTCCCATGCCGCCGCACACGTTCTATGTGGACAACATCTACGCCTACGTGCCGCTGCCGCGTTGCAAGACCATGTACTACGCCGACATCGACCTCTACCGCTACTTTATCGGTCGCGAGGGCCAGAGCGTCAACGAGGCCACGATGGTCAAGCGTCTGGACCAGCAGTTCCGTGTGACGCGCATCATGATGGAGTCGTACCACCTGTACAGCGATGTTGAGTCGTCGCGTCTGCGCTCGTACATGATGGGCTATTTCACCATGATGATGGCGATCTGCTCGGTGCTCACCAAGCTTTCCGAGGAAGATTGCGCCGACGAGCGCCTAGAGACGCTGTGGAATGATTTGAAGGCCTACGACGAGCGCATGTATCGTCGTGCCCGCTACGGCGTGGTCGGGTTCTTCACCAATCTGCGCGGACGGGCCGGAGACAAAACCACACTCGGCCTATACCGTCTTGCCTCAAAGATTTTCAAATTCAACTAGCTGCCGAGTAATCGCTGCTGATAGGTTGACTGGGCCCCTTGGCCTTTAGTTTGCTACTGCGAACAGTCCTGCTCGCACGGAAAGCACATTAAGTGCTTTCCGGCTCGTGCGGAACTTGTATCAAACTAAAGGCCAAGGGGCCTCTGCTATAAGAATCGATTGTCAGGTTATTTGAATTTGAAGATCTTCGACGCGCGGTACACAGGGGCCTGGGCTGAAAAAATATTAGTTGGTAGTCGGTCGGAGGCGGGCGGGCATTACGTTTGTCGCGAGTTCCGCATGCAAAGAAGGCCACTTAATGTGGCCTTCGTCTTGCATAGGACTGTAGAGCAGCAAACGTAATGCCCGCCCGCCTCCGACCGACGGTCGAGTGAGATTACTTCGCAGCACCTGGGATTCCGTGGGAGGTTTTGGCGGTTTTGGCTCCGTTTACGATGGCGGTTTCCAGGGCCCTTACGGCGAGCATGCCCAGCAGGTCTAGGGGAACGGCGGCGCTTGCCTGGGCGCCCAGTTTGCCGCTGGCGAGGGTGTAGATGGTGTCGCCGTCGTTGGTGGTGTGTGTGGGGCGGATGGCGTGTGCGTAGGCGTCTGCGGCCATCTGGGAGACCTTGGTGGCTTGTGCCTTAGTGAGTTCCACGTTGGTGACGATGCAGCTGATGGTGGTGTTGGTGCGGTCGAGCGGCATCTGCATGGATCCGGCGGCGGCAAAGGCTGCGAGTTCCATGTCGACGATCTGGTCGCTATCGGCTGCGGCGCGCATGCCGGCGACCCACTCGCCGGTGAAGGGGTCGACAACGTTGCCGCAGGCGTTGACCGAGACCACGGCGCCCACCTTGATGGGGCCGAGTGCCACGGCGGCAGCTCCAAGGCCGGCCTTCATGCAGGTGGCAGGCCCCATGAGCTTACCCACGGTAGCGCCCGTGCCGGCGCCTACGTTGCCCTGTTCGAGCTTGGTGGGGGTGTGGTCGAGTGCTTCGCGCACGGCGGCGATGCCGGCCTCAATGTCGGGGCGCACGGTGGGGTTACCAAAGGCGAGGTCGAAGATACAGCTGGAGCACACGATAGGCACCTGCGTGGGGCCGACGGGAAGGCCGATGCCGCGGCTCTCAAGCTCGCGAGCGACGCCGCTTGCAGCCTCGAGGCCAAAGGCCGATCCACCCGAAAGGCAGACGGCGTGGACCTTGTCGACGGTGTTCTCGGGTCGCAGCAGGTCGGTTTCGCGCGATGCTGGAGCACCGCCGCGAACGTCAACGCCGCCGGTGGCGCCCTCGGGTGCCACGATTACGGTGCAACCGGTGCCGGCCTCCTCGTCCGTATAGTTGCCATAGCAAAAGCCATCGACATCGCAGACGTCAATGGCCTCGAGCAGTGTATCCATGTTTAACTCCTATCGGTTTTCCGCCGCGCCTTGTGCCCGGTCGGGATCCGTACGGTACGCCAAAATTGTAGGCGCCGGGGGATACCCAGCGCCAGATGCAATTACGAGAGTTTTTGAATCGCGCGCGCGAC
The DNA here is from genome assembly GCA_037237765.1 of Collinsella sp. Taxonomy (GTDB): domain Bacteria; phylum Actinomycetota; class Coriobacteriia; order Coriobacteriales; family Coriobacteriaceae; genus Collinsella. Next base: position 106,413 of record JAXXEN010000049.1, read on the forward strand.
GCGGGCGATGGGTAGGCCCACCACGTTATAGAAGTCGCCCGAAATATCGTGCGCGAGCATGCGTCCTCCTGTGCCCTGAATGCCGTAGGCGCCGGCCTTGTCCATGGGCTCACCCGAGGCGACGTAGTGCTCGATCTGCTCGTCGGTGAGCTCGTAGAACGTCACGTCGGTCACATCGACAAAGGACAGGCTTTCGGCGGCATGCGGGGCGGCCGTATCGCCTGCCTTAACGATGCAGACGCCGGTTGCGACCTGGTGCGTGCGGCCCGAAAGCTCACGGAGCATAGTGCGCGCCTCGTCCTCGGTTGCCGGCTTGCCCAGAATCTTGCCGTCAAAGGTGACGATGGTGTCGGCCGCGACCGTCAGCTCATTGGGCTCGGCATACTCGGCAGCAACGGCAGCCGCCTTGGCGCGTGCCAAGCGCTCGACAAGCGTGAGCGGGGCCTCGCCATCAAAGGGCGTTTCGTCGATATCCGCGGGAATCACGCGAATGTTGTAGCCTGCCTCGCGCATCAGCTCTATGCGTCGCGGCGATTGCGAAGCCAAAATCATAGTTGGATGCCCTCGGCGACCTTCTCGACGGCCTTGTCGCCGGCGAGCGTGCGCAGCAGCTCCAATGCAAAGGGGAGGGACTGTGCCATGCCGCTGGCAGTGATGATGTTGCCGTCTTGCGTGACCTTCTCGCCGGTATAGGCGCCTTCGGGGAAGCTTTTCTCAAAGCCAGGGAAGCACGTGGCATGGCGCCCCTCGAGCAGGTCGAGCTCGCCCAGGATAAACGGGGCGGCGCAGATGGCGGCGACGTGCTTGGTTGCGGCGAACTCGCAGACCACGTCGCAGACGCGCTGATCTGCGCGCAGGTTGGTGGCACCGGGCAGGCCGCCGGGCAGCACGACGCAGTCGTACTCGTCAAAGTTGATCTCATCAAAGAGCGCATCGCAGGTCACGGGAATCTGCAGCGAGCTTACGACCTCGCGCGTGGGCATGATCGAGACGAGCGTGGCACGCACGCCGCCGCGACGCATGACATCGACCATGGTCAAGCATTCAATAGTTTCAAAGCCATCGGCGGCGAGAACGGCAACGCTGGGCATGAGGGTTCCTTTCATAGGCGGCATACAATTAGCCGTCTTATACCCCGAAGACCTCCGCTTGCCACGCTCGATTTCCCAATGATTTTCTGAGCAATGATTAAGCGGCTAGTTGCGCCTAAGGTGGACGACGGTCTCGCAGTGGAAGGTTTGTGGGAACAGGTCGACTGGCGTGATCTTTACGGGGGAGAAGGTGCCTTCTTCGACAAAGCGTTTGAGATCGCGCGCCAGGGTGGCCGGGTCGCAGCTCACGTAGGCGACATCGCGGGCACTCGTGCTGGCGATAAGGCCGATCGCCTCGGGGGCGAGGCCTGCGCGCGGCGGGTCGACCACCAAGATGTCGGCATCCTGGTCGGGGAACTCGCGCACCGCGTCTCCGCCAATGACGTCGACGTTATCAAGCTTGTTGATTTCCAGGTTACGGCGTAGATCGCGCACGGCGGGGCCGTAGGCCTCGACGGCAGCGACAAAGTCGCAGCGGCGGGCGAGCGGCAGGGTAAAGGTGCCGGCACCGCAGTACAGGTCCACGGCAAGCTCGTCTTCCTGCGGGTCGAGCGCTTCCATGACAAGATCGATCAAAATCTCGGCACCCTTGGTGTTGACCTGGAAAAAAGACGGGGCAGACAAGCGCATCTGATCCTCGGCGATATTCTCGGTCCATGAGCCCTCTCCGGCGAGCATTTCGACCTTGGAGACACGGCGGGCCTTCTTTTCGCCCTTGCTCATCACGCGTACGATGCTCGTAGGATGAGCGGCGTCCGCCAGCACGCGGGAGACCTGCGAGCGCGGAAAAGAGCCTGTGGGCGTCCAGAGTGCGACCTCGAGTGCCTTGGTGCGGCGCGATGCGCGAATGCCCACGCGTTCGAGCCCCAAGTCATGGCTGCCGCTTAGATAGTTGAGTGCGCCGACGACCGATTTGAGTGCCTTCGGGAAGCGCTTATCGAACAGCGGACACATATCGACGGTCACGATTTTGCTGGGGTCGACACCGTGCATGCCAAGGCGCACGCGACCGTTGATGACGGTCGGTTCGAGCTCGATTTTATTGCGGTAGCCCCAGTCGTCCTTGGTGTGGCAGATGGGCTGTACCAACTCATCTGCCAGCTCAGGAGCGAACTTGCCGATGCGCTCGAGCGTGGAGCGCAGGTTTTGCTCCTTGGCGGCGAGCTGTGCCGTGCGTGAGAGATTGCCCCACGAGCAGCCGCCGCAGATGCCCACGAAGGGGCAGGGAGGCTGAATGCGATTGGGGCTTGGCTCCAGAATCTCGGTGGTGCGGGCGCGCATGAATGACTTGCCGTCCTGTACGACCTCGGCCTCGACGGTGTCGCCTGCCACGGCACCCTGCACAAAGACGGCCTTGCCGTTGTCGGCGTGCGCCAGCCCGTCGGCGCCGTAGGTCATCGATTCTATAGTGAGCTTCATATTCCTGCCTGTCATTCGCGTTGTTGTTCGCACCATGGTAGCAGGGAAAAGCGCCCCGCATCCGAGGCTTTCCTCAAATGCGGGGCGCTTCTACAAACTGCTTCTACAAACGACTATTTCGTCTTGCCGGTAATGAGCGTCTTAAGACCCAGGCCGATCAGACCCAGGCCCATGCGCACGCGGCCGGGGCGATGGCGCTCGATGGCCTTGGTCTTGCCAGCGGGCTTATCGCGACGGGCGCTCGTCTCGGGTGCGAGCTTGGTGACCTGCGGATCGGGCTGAGGTGCAGGTGCAGGCTCGGGCTCAATGACGGTCGCCTGGACCTCTTGGACCTTGGGTGCTACTGGCTGCGGCTCGGCCTCGGAGGCAGGTTCCGCCTCAATGACGGGCTCGGGCGCGGCCTCGGCGTTGCGATAGGCACGCTCCAGCAGGGCTTCCTGCGAGTTGAAGGGTTTCTCACCCTCTGCACGCTCCACGGGGACCCAGGTACCGTCGCTCGTGAGGCTGCGGGCCTTCACATTGTCGCGCAGCTGCATGCTCATGTACTTATGGACCAGGGCACGGCAGGTGGGGTCGAGCACGGGGAAGGCGATCTCCACGCGGTGCTCGGTGTTGCGCGTCATCATGTCGGCCGAGCTCAGATAGATCATGTCCGAGTCCACGCCAAAGGCGTAAACGCGCGCATGCTCCAAAAAGCGTCCGACGATAGAACGGACATGCACATTCTCGGTCTTGCCCGGAACGCCCGGCTTGAGGCACGAGATGCCGCGGATGATCATGTCCACGCGAACTCCTGCGCACGATGCCTCAGCGATCTTGTCGATGACCTCGCGGTCGGTGAGCGAGTTGAGCTTAAAGAACACACGGGCGGGCTCGCCAACGAGGGCGCGCTGGATCTCGCGATCCAGGCCGCGCATGATGAGCGGCTTGAGGCCGACCGGCGCCACGCCCAGGAAGCGGTAGTCGCCGCGCAGGTTGCCCAGCGACAGGTTGCGGAAGAACAGGTTGGCGTCCTCGCCGATGCCGGGATGGGCGGTCATGAGCATAAAGTCGCTGTAGAGCTTGGCCGTCTTCTCGTTAAAGTTGCCGGTGCCCAACAGTGTCAGGCGTGTAAGCGCCATGCCCTCGCGATAGGTGAGCTGGCAGATCTTGGAGTGGCACTTAAAGCCCTCGGAGCCGTAGATAACGGTGCAGCCGGCCTCTTCCAAGCGCTCGGCCCACTCGATGTTGTTCTGCTCATCGAAGCGGGCGCGGAGCTCCATGAGCACCGTGACCTCTTTGCCGTTTTCGGCGGCATCGATCAGCGACTCGCACAGGCGGCTCTGCTTGGCCACGCGGTAGAGCGTGATACGCAGCGAGATGCACTCGGGGTCGTAGGCGGCCTCGTGCACCAGATCCAGGAACGGGTTCATGGCCTCGTAAGGGTAAAAGAGCAGCTTGTCGTGCTGAAGTACCTGCTCGCGGATAGAGCGGGTCATATCGATGGTGGGGTTGGGCTGCGGCTTAAACGGCGTAAAGAGCAGCTCGTTGCGCAGGTGCTCGGGAATCTTGCCCTCAATGCCAAAGACATAGCCCAGGTTGAGCGGGATATCGCAGGTAAAGACCGAGCGACGCGAGAGCTCGAGCGCCTTGCGGATAGTCTTGAGCGTTGGCTTTTCGAGCGAGCCCGATACGGCGAGCACCACCGGCTGCAGGCGCAAGCGTTTCTTGAGGATGCGCTTCATGTGCTGGCGGTAATCCTCTTCCTCCTCGACGCCCTCGCCGTCCGGGTCGATATCGGCATTGCGGGTGACGCGGATCAGCGCGCGATCCAGCGGCTTATAGGAGCCAAAGCAGCTGTCCAGGCAGGCGAGGATGACGTCCTCGAGCAGAATGTAGGAGTAGGTGCCGGTGGGCGAGGGGATCTCGACCACGCGGTTCATCGAGGCGGGAATCTCGATCAGGCCCAGCAGGCTCTCCTCGTCGGTGACGCCGTCCAGGCCGCACGCCAGGTAGAGCGCGCCGTTGCGCAGGTTGGGGAAGGGGTGGCGCGGGTCGATCACCAGCGGTGAGATGACCGGCGATACGTAGGCCTGGAAGTAGCGGGTTACAAAGGTGCGCTCCTCGGGCGTAAGCGAATCGATGCGGGCGCGGTGAACGCCCAAGGTATCGAGCTTGCCCTCGATGTTCTTAAAGATGGACTCCCAACGGGTAAGGAGCCCGGGCAGCTCTGCCATGACAGCATCGACCTGTTCGGAGGCGGTCATATTGCTCTTGTTGTCGACAGGTTGCTTTTTGAGCTCGGCCAAGTCGGACAGGCCACCCACGCGCACCATGAGGAACTCATCGAGGTTGGACTCGAAGATCGAGACGAACTTAAGGCGCTCGAACAGCGGCACGGACTCATCAAAAGCCTCGTCGAGCACGCGGTTGTCAAAGCGTAGCCAGCTGAGCTCTCGGTTCTGCGTGTACGAGAAGTCGCGCGGCGGTTTGCGCAGCTTTGCGGCGGCTTGCTTTTTTTCGATTTTGCTCGGCATATGCATCTGTCCGTTCAGTCCCCGCAGGGGACGGTAGCCTAACCCTATTCACTATTGTCTCAATTTAGTCGACTTGTGGCACGGACGTATTGTGCGAACGGTATCTTAACCTACTTCTTACGCCGTCAAGGCATGCAACTAACTGCCCGACTCGTTTTGAAAACAATCTATATCCATACTCAATTGGTGAGGATGTATGAATAAGAATGATTGCGAGCTGAATATAATCGAATTCAAATTGAATCATGGACAGACGATATATATATGCAGAAAACCGTTTTAGCTATGCAATTCCTAAACATGAAATTATTTGTGCAATCTTGCTCAATTCCTTAGAAAAAAGAACGATTACCTTTGAAAACCTGCTTTAGAGAACTGAAGTGCATCATGGGGGAATCATATGCGATATACCGTTCATCGCACTTTGCTGACCGTTCGGGGGCGAGGTGGAATTGCGGGTGGTTTTTGGATATAACTAGAGCTGTCAGCAAGCAGCGTCCCATACGGAGGGGCGCTGATACATTCGGCCAGTAAGGCCCGAAAGAAAGGTAGGAGGCCATGACGAAAGGTCTGCACGTGCCTTCCGAGATCGGCAAGCTCAGGAAGGTCTGCCTGCACCGTCCCGGCGACGAGCTCCTCAACCTGCCGCCCGACGAGCTCGAGCGACTCCTGTTCGACGACGTCCCGTTCCTGGAGGTCGCACAGCAGGAGCACGACACCTTCGCCCAGATCCTGAGGGACCAGGGCGTGGAGGTCCTCTACCTCGAGAACCTCGTCGCCGAGGTGTTCGACCAGGTCCCCGGCGCCCGCGCCGAGTTCACCGACCAGTACATCGCCGAGGCAGGCATCCGCGGCCAGCACATGCCGCAGATCGTCCGCGAGAAGCTGGACTCCATCGAGGACAACCTCGAGTTCGTCAAGAAGACCATGGCCGGCATGACCAAGGCCGAGATCGACCTGCCCCTCACGGCGTCCACGACCCTCGACTCCCTGGTCAACTCCGAGTCCGAGTCCGACCTGATCATCGACCCGATGCCCAACCTCTACTTCACCCGCGACCCGTTCGCGGTCGTCGGCGAGGGCGTCAACCTCAACCGCATGTACTCGGTCACCCGCAACCGCGAGACCCTGTACGGCAAGTACGTCTTCAAGTACCACCCCGACTACAAGGACGTCTCCCTGTACTTCCGCCGCGACTGCCAGTTCCACACCGAGGGCGGCGACGTGCTGAACATCAACGAGAAGACCCTCGCCGTCGGCATCTCCCAGCGCACCCAGGCCGCAGCTATCGACGTCATGGCCCAGAACATCTTCTGGAACTCCGACTCCAAGGTCGAGCGCATCCTGGCCTTCGACATCCCGGTCTCGCGCGCCTTCATGCACCTCGACACGGTCTTCACCCAGATCGACGTCGATAAGTTCACGATCCACCCCGCCATCATGGGCACCCTGCGCGTCTACGAGCTGACCGCCGGCAAGAACCCGGGCGACGTGAACATCCGCCTGATCGAGGACACCCTCGAGCACGTCCTGGAGGACGCCACCGGCGTCGACCAGGTCAAGCTGATCCCCTGCGGCGGCGGCGACCCGATCGCGGCCTCCCGCGAGCAGTGGAACGACGGCTCCAACACCCTGTGCGTCGAGCCCGGCAAGATCTGCGTCTACGCCCGCAACACCGTCACCAACGACGTGCTGTACAAGGAGGGCCTGGACCTTCTCGTCGTGCCCTCCGCCGAGCTCTCCCGCGGCCGCGGCGGCCCGCGCTGCATGAGCATGCCCTTCTGGCGCGAGGACCTCTAAGGTCTTCAAGGACCCGTACAGGTCTTAATACATACATCTAGCTGCCATTAGATGTCTCCCATTGGGGCGGTGCGGGTATTCGCACCGCCCCATTCTTGTATGAGGAACGTCAACACGATTGGATGACTGCTTTTGTAAGGAGCTCGGTCATGGATATCAAGGCAATCGGCGTTGAGGAGTGGCTCAACGTTTGGGAGAAGAGCGCCACGTGGGATATTGCCCAGTCGACGATTTCGTCGCTTACCATGGGCGAGCTTCGCGCGCTCGACGAACAGGACGGCGTCACGTTCTACGAGCGCCTGGATCGCGAGAAGATGAACTACGGCTGGATCGAGGGTTCGCCGGAGTTTAAGGCCGAGGTTGCCAAGCTGTATCGTCGCGAGGTCAATCCCGATCACATTCTGCAGACCAATGGCTGCACGGGCGCTAACCTCAACGCCATCATGGCTGTAGTCGAGCCCGGCGACCACGTTATCGCCGAGTGGCCTACCTATGCGCCGCTCTATGAGATCCCGCGTACGCTCGGTGCCGAGGTCGAGTATTGGGAGCTTCGCGAGGAGCTCGGCTGGAAGCCCGATATCGAGGAACTCAAGCGCTTGGTGCGCCCCAACACGAAGCTTATCTGCATCAATAACGCATCGAACCCCATCGGTACGGTGCTTGATGTCGATATGCTCGGCCAGATTGCCGAGATTGCCCGCTCGGTGGGCGCCTATGTGCTGTGCGACGAGGTGTACCTGCCGCTTGAGAACACCGAGGACTTTATGTCGATGGCCGATGTGTACGAGAAAGCCATCGTCACCAACTCGGTGTCCAAGACCTATTCGACGCCTGCGGCCCGCGTGGGCTGGGTTGTGGCAGACGAAGAGGTATCTAACCGCATCCGCACGTACCGCGACTACACCATGATTTGCGGCGGCGTGTTCAACGACGCCCTGGCGACCTATGTGATCAAGCACAAGGACAAGATCCTCAAGCGCAACCGCAAGATCGTGTTTGGAAACCGCGATATCGCGCAGGCTTGGATCGACACGCAGCACCGCGTTTCCTGGACGGCGCCGCAGGGCGTGTCCACCTCGTTTATCAAGCTGGATATTCCCGAGGACGACGAGGAGTTCTGCAAGCGCCTGCTGGCCGAGAGGGGAGTGCTGTTGGTTCCCGGTAGCCGCTTTGAGCTTCCCTGCGGCGCGCGCCTGGGCTACTGTGCGAGCGAGGAAGTTCTTCGCGAGGGCCTGAGGCTTCTGGGCGAGGCCCTGGCGGAGTTCGATCGCTAGGGCCCCGACGGCTCTCGAGGCCGCTCAAATCTGCCTACGATTATCGATAACAGGCCCGTTTCCCATGAGGGGAGCGGGCCTGTTTTTCTATACCGAGAAGTCAAGTTGTTACAAATGGGGCCGTAAAGCGAGCCAGTATCCGCTGGGCCTTATACTGAGCTTCCGGTGAACGGTATCCAGCGTCTGGTAAACGGTAATCTGTTTGCCAAAAATGAATAGGACTAACTTCTTTCTGAATAAAAATCAAAATGGTTGAGACGCAGCGAGAATTGCGAATTCTATTCATATCGTTGCACGAAATATGCAATTTGAGGGTGGTTTAGCAAAGATTAGTTTCAATTGATTTTTCGGTTAATAAGGCATTTAAGCACGTAAATACACTTTATTAAATCAAAGTGTGCCATGCGTGAAGTATATGTGTATGCCGTTCACCCCTCATATAAAACCGTTCGGGGGCGAGGTGGAAGTATGAACTAATTTTGGATATAAATATGTCGTCAGCAATAACGCCTCACACGGAGGGGCGCTAACGAATCGGCCCTGACAGGGGCCCGAAAGAAAGGTAGGAGGCCATGACGAAAGGTCTGCACGTGCCTTCCGAGATCGGCAAGCTCAGGAAGGTCTGCCTGCACCGTCCCGGCGACGAGCTCCTCAACCTGCCGCCCGACGAGCTCGAGCGACTCCTGTTCGACGACGTCCCGTTCCTGGAGGTCGCACAGCAGGAGCACGACACCTTCGCCCAGATCCTGAGGGACCAGGGCGTGGAGGTCCTCTACCTCGAGAACCTCGTCGCCGAGGTGTTCGACCAGGTCCCCGGCGCCCGCGCCGAGTTCACCGACCAGTACATCGCCGAGGCAGGCATCCGCGGCCAGCACATGCCGCAGATCGTCCGCGAGAAGCTGGACTCCATCGAGGACAACCTCGAGTTCGTCAAGAAGACCATGGCCGGCATGACCAAGGCCGAGATCGACCTGCCCCTCACGGCGTCCACGACCCTCGACTCCCTGGTCAACTCCGAGTCCGAGTCCGACCTGATCATCGACCCGATGCCCAACCTCTACTTCACCCGCGACCCGTTCGCGGTCGTCGGCGAGGGCGTCAACCTCAACCGCATGTACTCGGTCACCCGCAACCGCGAGACCCTGTACGGCAAGTACGTCTTCAAGTACCACCCCGACTACAAGGACGTCTCCCTGTACTTCCGCCGCGACTGCCAGTTCCACACCGAGGGCGGCGACGTGCTGAACATCAACGAGAAGACCCTCGCCGTCGGCATCTCCCAGCGCACCCAGGCCGCAGCTATCGACGTCATGGCCCAGAACATCTTCTGGAACTCCGACTCCAAGGTCGAGCGCATCCTGGCCTTCGACATCCCGGTCTCGCGCGCCTTCATGCACCTCGACACGGTCTTCACCCAGATCGACGTCGATAAGTTCACGATCCACCCCGCCATCATGGGCACCCTGCGCGTCTACGAGCTGACCGCCGGCAAGAACCCGGGCGACGTGAACATCCGCCTGATCGAGGACACCCTCGAGCACGTCCTGGAGGACGCCACCGGCGTCGACCAGGTCAAGCTGATCCCCTGCGGCGGCGGCGACCCGATCGCGGCCTCCCGCGAGCAGTGGAACGACGGCTCCAACACCCTGTGCGTCGAGCCCGGCAAGATCTGCGTCTACGCCCGCAACACCGTCACCAACGACGTGCTGTACAAGGAGGGCCTGGACCTTCTCGTCGTGCCCTCCGCCGAGCTCTCCCGCGGCCGCGGCGGCCCGCGCTGCATGAGCATGCCCTTCTGGCGCGAGGACCTCTAAGTCTTTCCGTTTCCGGTGCGGTCCCCCTACAACCGCACCGGTTTCGCCCGTCAAACGGGCAACACTAATACTTACGTAATTCATTTTTTCGAAAGGAAACGAACCATGGGTGTTAACCTCTCCGGCCGTAGCTTCCTCAAGCTCCTCGACCTCTCCACCGAGGAGATCGAGTACTTGCTCAAGCTTTCCAAGAACTTCAAGGACATGAAGCGCGCTGGCGTTCCGCACCGCTATCTCGAGGGCAAGAACATCGTTCTACTCTTCCAGAAGACCTCCACTCGTACCCGCTGCGCCTTCGAGGTCGGCGGCATGGATTTGGGCATGGGCGTCACCTACCTCGATCCCGGTTCGTCGCAGATGGGCAAGAAGGAGTCCATCGAGGACACCGCTCGCGTTCTCGGCCGCATGTATGACGGCATCGAGTTCCGTGGCTTTGCCCAGGACGACGTCGAGGAGCTCGCTGCCAAGTCCGGCGTCCCCGTGTGGAACGGCCTGACCACCGAGTGGCACCCCACCCAGATGCTCGCCGACATCCTGACCGTCCAGGAGAACTTCAACTACGACATCAAGGGCAAGACCCTCGTCTTCATGGGCGACTGCAAGAACAATGTCGCTCGCTCCCTCATGGTTGTCTGCTCCAAGCTCGGCATGAACTTCGTGGCCTGCGGCCCCGAGGAGTGCATGCCCGCTGACGACGTCATCGAGGCCTGCAAGCCCATCGCCGAGGCTAACGGCTGCACCATCAAGCTGACCACCGACGTCAAGGACGGCGTCACCGGTGCTGACGTTATCTACACCGACGTGTGGGTCTCCATGGGCGAGCCCGACGAGGTCTGGGCCGAGCGCATCGCTCAGCTCACCCCGTATCGCGTTACCTCCGAGGTCATGGCTATGGCCAACCCGGGTGCCATCTTCCTGCACTGCCTGCCCAGCTTCCACGACACCAACACCACGATTGGCGCCGAGAAGTGCGAGCAGTTCGGCATCACCGAGCAGGAGGTCACCGACGAGGTCTTCGAGAGCCCCGCTTCCAAGGTCTTCGACGAGGCCGAGAACCGCATGCACACCATCAAGGCTGTCATGTACGCCACGCTCAAGTAAGAGCATCTAGCATCTCGCTCGGGGTGTATTGCTGCACACCCCGAGCGGCTTTGTCTGGTAAATATCTCGCGTCGGGCGGTGGGCACGGCACGGAAGATCCGCTTCGCACGAGAAAGTTAAATGATTTATGAAGGGGGGATGAGAACCATGACTGAGACCGCTAAGAAAAAGCGCGGTATGCCTTCATCGTTCACCATTCTTCTAGCTCTGCTGGCAATTGTCGCAGTGATTACCGTTATCGTCTCCGGCACGTCCGGCGGCGCGGTTACTGCTGCCCGTCTGAGCGATTTCTGCACCGCTCCGATTAAGGGCTTCGCTGACGCTCTGCCCGTCTGCCTCTTCGTTATGATCCTGGGCGGCTTCCTCGGTATGATGACCGAGACCGGCGCCCTGGACAACGGCATCGCCGTTCTGGTGCAGAAGCTTAAGGGCAACGAGATTATGCTCATTCCTGTCCTTATGCTCATCTTCTCCCTCGGTGGTACCACCTATGGTATGTGCGAGGAGACCGTTCCCTTCTACGCCCTGCTCGCCGCTACCATGATGGCCGCTGGCTTCGACCCCATGGTCGGCGCCGCTACCGTCCTGCTCGGCGCTGGCTGCGGCTGCCTGGGCTCCACGGTTAACCCGTTCGCCGTCGGCGCTGCCGTCGACGCTCTGACCGGCGTTGGCATTGAGGTCAACCAGTCCATCATCATCGGCCTTGGTGCCGTCCTGTGGATTGTCACTACCGCTATGTCCATTGTCTTCGTGATGAACTATGCCAAGAAGGTCAAGGCTGACAAGGGTTCCACCATCCTGTCGATGCAGGAGCTCAAGGACGCCGAAGAGGCTCACGGCAAGGCTGCTTCCGAGGTCCACAAGGAGGTCAAGCTCACCGGTCGTCAGAAGGGTGTTCTGATCGCCTTCGCCTTCACCTTCGTCGTCATGATCGTCGGCTTCATTCCGCTGGCCGACCTCAACGAGGGCGTCGCTAACTTCTTCGACGCTGGCGCTGTCTACGACGCCGACGGTAATGCCGTCGTCCAGGGCTGGTCTGCCCTGATCACCGGCCTGCCCATTGGCCAGTGGTACTTCGACGAGGCTTCCACCTGGTTCTTCCTCATGGCCGTCCTGATCGGTATCATCGGTGGCCTGTCCGAGAAGCAGATCGTTAACACCTTCATCACCGGCGCTGCCGACATGATGTCCGTTGTTCTCGTCATCGCCCTCGCCCGTGGTATCTCCGTCCTCATGGCTAACACCGGCCTCGACGTCTTCGTCCTCGACGCTGCCGCCAATGCCCTGGCTGGCCTGTCCGGCGTGATCTTCGCTCCCATGAGCTTCCTGGTCTACTTCGGCCTGTCCTTCCTGATCCCCTCGACCTCCGGTATGGCCACCGTCTCCATGCCCATCATGGGACCGCTGGCTGTTAAGCTTGGCTTCTCGCCTGAGGTCATGGTCATGATCTTCTCCGCCGCCATCGGTGTCGTGAACCTGTTCACCCCGACCTCCGGTGCCATCATGGGCGGTCTCGCCCTGGCCAAGATCGAGTGGACGACCTGGCTCAAGTTTGCCCTTAAGCTCATCGTCGCGCTCTCCGTCGTCTGCGCCATCATCCTGACCGTCGCTTGCGTGCTGCTCTAAGTACCCAATGGGTACCCCACGGAAACCTTGACGATCCTGTAGAGGATCACCTGGTCATCGTCTGTCCGGTGGGGTAAACCTACCGGTAGACTCCTACCTTTAGTCCCCTCCCGTTCCGTGCGCGGGAGGGGGCGCTCTTGTGTTCCGGCGTTTTACCAAACGCCGGAACCACTCGACGCTGCAAGCCCGCCAGAGCGGCAATCTGACGTTCAATCGTCGGGCATGGCCAAAAGGCCTATGCCCTCCTCTTTCACGTCACCTTGCTCGCTCTGGCGGGCTTTCGCTGGCTTATGCTCAACCTGCGGCGCTGCCATTGTTGGTGCAGGGGGTAGCTTGCTCGCTCTGGTGCCCGTTCGCTGGCTTTGGCTTTGCCTGTGACGTTTTCATTGTTGGTGCTGAGTGCCTTGTTTCCCGTCCCAAATGATCTACCCCGGGTCCCCGGTGGTTGCGGTGGGCGTGTTTGGTTGGTGCCTGTTGATGGTCTGGGTATCGGGGAGGGCGGGCTCCGTTATAATCGCCTAGAACATTAAATGGAAACGGGACGGGAGCCATATATGCGCCAGGGTTTCGACAACGCGAAGTATATCGAGCTGCAGGCTGCTCACATTAAGGAGCGCATCTCGCAGTTTGGTGGCAAACTCTATTTGGAGTTTGGCGGTAAGCTGTTCGATGACTATCATGCGAGCCGCGTGCTGCCGGGTTTTGAACCGGACAGCAAGTTCCGCATGCTCAAGAGCATCGCCGACGATGTCGAGGTTATCATCGCGATCAATGCGAACCACATCGAGAAAAACAAGGCTCGTGGTGACCTTGGCATTACCTATGACGAGGATGTGCTGCGCCTGGTTGACCTGTTCCGCGGCAACGGCTTTGCCGTCGCGGCTGTGGTCATCACCCAGTACGCCGGCCAGCCTGCTGCCGATGTGTTCCGCAACCGCCTGAACGCGCTCGGTATTCCCGCCAAGCTGCACTATCCCATCGAGGGGTATCCGCACGATGTCGATCTGATCGTGTCCGACGATGGCTACGGCAAGAATGAGTTTGTCGAGACCACCCGACCGCTCGTCGTGGTCACTGCCCCCGGTCCTGGCTCGGGCAAGCTTGCCACCTGCCTGTCTCAGCTCTATCATGAGCACAAGCATGGCACGGCCGCCGGCTATGCCAAGTTCGAGACCTTCCCGGTCTGGAATCTTCCTCTGACGCATCCGGTCAATATTGCCTACGAGGCGGCCACGGCGGACCTCGACGATGCCAATATCATCGACTCCTTCCACCTTGAGGCCTATAACAAGACCACGGTCAACTACAACCGCGACGTCGAGGCCTTCCCGGTGGTCCGTGCTCTGATGGAAAAGATCCTGGGCAAGAGCCCCTACCAGAGTCCTACGGACATGGGCGTCAATATGGTCGGCTTTGCCATCACCGATGACGATGCCTGCCGCGACGCTTCCAAGATGGAGATCGTCCGCCGCTACTTTACCGCGGTCGAAAATGTGCGCCGTACCGGCGTGGGCGATGAGCAAGTCGACCGTCTCAAGATTATTATGAAGAAAGCCGGCATCGATAAGAACTACTCACCGGCGCGCTCGGCGGCCCTCACCAGGGAGCAGCTGACGGGTGGTCCCGTGGGTGCCATGGTCATGCCCGATGGCTCCGTGGTGACCGGCAAGACTTCCACGCGCCTGGGCGCCGCGAGCTCGCTCATCATGAATGCACTTAAGCATGTCTCGGGCGTCGACCTTGAGCTCGAGGTCATTAGCGATGAAGCGATCGAGCCCATCAGCAAGCTCAAGACGCATTTCCTGGGCAGCAAAAACCCGCGCCTCCACACCGACGAGACGCTTATGGCGCTGTCGATCACCTCGGCCACGAGTGAGACGGCCGCTCGCGTCCTTTCGGGCCTGGAGCAGCTGCGCGGTTGCGATGCCTTCTTTAGCGTGATTATCTCGCCGACGGACGAGACGGTACTGCGCAAACTGGGTATCAACGTGTGCTGCGAGCCCAAGTTTGAGCGCCGCGGTTTCTTCCATTGCTAAGTTTGAAGCACCGCGGTAATTGCATTGCATTTTGGCCGTATCGGGTTAGCGCCCGGTACGGCTTTTTGATCAATAAAGCGCCTATTTCGGCGAAAAATAGCTGTTTACCTGCCTAGAAACAATTTGAGCGGTATACAATAACCGTAACTGTTTCATCCTTAGCGGGATGCCGCATGATGGATATTACCTGCCATCGTGAGGTGTGTCGGTCGCGCACGGCGCGTTAGATGCTCGTGCTCGGTTTGAGGAGGCTGCTATGGCGGGCAAGGGTCGTGCGAGTGTCAACGATATGAAGCGTGTCGAGGTGCTGGTGTTGATGGAGATCGACCAGCAAACCGAAGACAATGGCGGGCCGTATGGTTTCTCGCGCAAAACGCTTGCCGAGCGCGTGGGGGTTTCGCCGTATCGTGCCCGCGCCGCAATCGATCGCTTGGATTCCGAAGGCATGATTGATGTCGTCTCGCGTTATAGCGACGACGGCGGTCAGCTTGCAAATGGCATTTGCCTCACCGAACGTGGCGAGTGGTATCTTGAGGGCGTCCGTACCGGCATGCTCGTTCAAGAAATGCTTGAGGACGAGGTTGCTGATCGATAGCAGCATGTAACCCTTGCCATAGCGACGCCGCCTGGGAAACCGGGCGGCGTTTTGTTTCAAGATTGAGAAATGCAATCGCACGCGAGAAAAATTGTGAACGGTCCGCGGCGCGAGTATTACAATGAAGACCCGTAAGATGTGGATAAACAACTTCTACGGGAAGCGCAGGTAACTCAATATGACCAAGCATGTGTTCGTAACCGGTGGCGTGGTTTCGTCCCTGGGCAAGGGTATCACCGCGGCCTCGCTGGGCCGTCTGCTCAAGTCGCGTGGCTACAAAGTAACGATGCAGAAGGCCGATCCGTATCTGAACGTCGACCCCGGTACCATGAGCCCCTTCCAGCATGGTGAGGTCTTCGTTACCGAGGATGGTTACGAGTCCGACCTGGACCTGGGTCATTACGAGCGCTTTATTGATGAGAACCTGACCCGCGATTCCAACTTTACGACCGGCGCCATCTATAAGAGCTTGATCGCCCGCGAGCGTCGCGGCGACTTTTTGGGCGGTACCGTGCAGGTGATTCCTCACGTCACCAATGCCATTAAGGACAAGTTCCGCCGCATCGAGGAGCAGACCGGCTCCGATGTAGTCATCACCGAGCTGGGCGGCACGATCGGCGACATCGAGTCCCAACCGTTTGTCGAGGCCATCCGTCAGTACCGCAAGGAGGCCGGCCCCGAGAACGTCTGCTACATCCACGTGTCGCTCGTTCCCTATATCGCCGCCGCCCACGAGGTCAAGACCAAGCCCACGCAGCATTCCGTCAAGGAGCTCCGCAGCTTTGGCATCCAGCCCGATATCATCGTGCTGCGCTCCGACCACCATATCGATGACGCTATCCGCGGAAAGATCGCAAGCTTCTGCGACGTCGACACCGATTGTGTCTTTACCAACGAGGACTGCGCGAGCATTTACGATGTTCCGCAGCTGCTTGCCGAGCAGGACTTTGACCTGCGCATTTGCGAGCGCCTGGGTCTGGACCCGCGTGAGCGCGACATGAGCGAGTGGAATGAGTTCCTGCGCAAACAGAATCACGCCAACCATCACGCCGACAAGGTGAAGATCGCCGTCGTGGGCAAGTACACGCAGCTGCCCGATGCGTACCTGTCGGTTATCGAGGCCCTGCACCATGCGGGCGTCTTCTACGATCGCCATGTGGACGTCCAGCTGGTCGACGGCGAGAGCCTCGACGAGCAGAATGTCTCCGAGGTTCTGGGCGACGCCTCGGGCATCCTGGTCCCCGGCGGCTTTGGCAAGCGCGCCCTGGAGGGCAAGATCCTCGCGGCCGAGTTTGCCCGTGAGCACAAGATTCCGTATCTGGGCATTTGCCTGGGTATGCAGGTGGCCGTGTGCGAGTTCGCCCGCAACGTCGTCGGCCTTGCCGGCGCCAGCTCCTCCGAGTTCGATCCGGACGGCCCGTTTAGCGTCATCGATCTGATGAGCTCGCAGGAGGACGTGACCGAGAAGGGCGGCACCATGCGCCTGGGCGCCTATCCGTGCAAGCTCGCCGCCGATACCCTTGCTCGCGAGGCATATGGCGAGGAGCTCGTCTACGAGCGTCACCGTCATCGCTTTGAGTTCAACAACGCCTTCCGTGACCAGCTCGAGGACGCCGGCTTGGTTATCTCGGGTCTGTCGCCCGACGAGCGCCTGGTCGAGATGGTCGAGCTGCCGCTCGACGTGCATCCGTGGTATGTGGCAACCCAGGCTCATCCCGAGTTCAAGAGCCGCCCGACCAACCCGCAGCCGCTGTTCCGCGAGTTCGTGCGCGCTTCGATCGGCCAGCACGAGGGTGTCGACCGTCTGCAGGTGACGCCCATGAACCTCGCTACGGACTAAGGGTGCCGGCGAATAAGGAACATACCGAAGCTACTCCCTCGTCGCTCGCCGTGGCGGCGGGGGAGTATCTCGATTACCTCGCGGTCGAGCGGGGTTTGGCGCGCAACACGATTGCGGCCTATCGTCGTGACCTGACGACGTACTGCGCCTATCTGGAGCGGGCGGGTATTGTGTCTTTTGAAGAGGTGACCCGTCAGGTCGTGGAGGGCTTTGTCGCCGACCGTCGCGATGGGGGCTATTCGGATGCCTCGGTGGAGCGTGCGCTTGCGGCCGTGAAGGGCCTACATGCCTTTTTGGTGCGCGATGGGGCTGTGGCCCAAAATCCAACGGCGGCGTTGCGCCTGCCTAAAAAGGCTGAGCGTTTGCCGGAGTATCTATCGGTGGAGGATGTCTCGGCGCTGCTCGATCAAGACTTCCCCGAGGGCGAGATGGGCTTGCGCGACCATGCCATCTTGGAAGTGCTCTACGGATGCGGTTTGCGTGTGAGCGAGTTGGTGGGGCTCGATGTGGGCGATATCCATATCGACGATGGCTTTGTGCTCGTTCGCGGTAAGGGCTCGAAGGAACGCCTGTCCCCGCTGGTAGGAAGCGCGGCGCGAGCTCTGACGCTTTATGTAACTGAGGGGCGTTCTCGCTTGGCGGCCCATGCCCGCGGAACCGAGACCTCGGCGGTCTTTTTAAATAAGAACGGCCGCCGTCTGTCGCGCCAGGGCATCCATGCCATCTGTGAGCGCTACGGGCGCCAGGTGGGACTGGTGGGGCTCCATCCCCATACCTTGCGCCACTCCTTTGCCACCCACATGCTTGCGGGCGGTGCCGACCTGCGTGTGCTGCAGGAGATTTTGGGCCATGCCGATATTTCGACCACGCAGGTCTACACGCATGTCGACCGAACGCAACTGACCGAGGTCTATCTGGCGGCGCATCCGCTAGCACATCGCTAGCACCTCGCTGACCTGCATATTTATAAATATTAAATGGGACGGGTCCCAGATTGCCGAGACGCACTTTTGCGCGCATGGGCAATCTGGGACCCGTCCCATTTTTCGCCAGACACCGACGCGGTGGTGGGCCGTGTGTACCGTGGGCGGGGGAGTTTGGGGGCGATGTGAACGGCGTGTAAAGGGACGTAAAAATCGCCTCAAGGTCAACTTGAAGGTTGAGGTTCGCGGGCGTGGTTCTACAGGTGGCATCCCGCCGTTGCTGTAAACACAACATATTGTGTTTTCGAACATATGCTTGGGGGTGTTTTGCAATATATGGTGAGTGGAGTAGTGGGGCGGGGTGGGGGAAGGGGTGGGGAAAGGTGTTGAAAAATGGGGCGGTTCCCCATATTATTAATGACGTCGACAAGCGGGGTGGTTCCCCGCGTACGTGCCATCTGAGTAACCGAGGGGAGGGCGCACATGGGAATGACTGGTGCATACGAGCGCAATCTCGATGCAAAAGGTCGTCTGTCCCTGCCTGCACCCCTTCGCGAGGAGCTTGGAGAGCACGTTCGCGTGTTCAAAGCCCTGGATGTCGATGCTCTGTACGTGTTCTCTGCCGAGGCCTTCGATAAGTGGGTCGAAGGACTCTTCGCGGGTCGTGAGGGCCACGAGGGTTTTAACCCGCGTGACATTAATGACCAGAAGCTCATGAGGGCGATCAACAAGCGCACCACGTCGATGGATGTGGACAGTGCCGGTCGTATCGGTCTTTCCGAGTCTCTCCGCAAGCAGGCGAACCTCGACCGCGAGGTCACCGTTGTGGGCAACTACGACCACCTTGAGGTTTGGGATCGCGCCGCGGCCGATGAGGACGATGACGATGAGGCCCTGCTGGACCTCTTCTTCTCGTAAGGGCAAGGCACGGGTAACGGATGGAGCGTGGGATCTTGACACAAGAATATCGGCATGAACCTGTCATGCTCGGCGAAGTGCTTGAGTCGCTGCGGCTAAAGAGCGGCTCCGTTGTCTGCGATTGCACCCTTGGCGGTGCCGGCCATTCGGTAAAGATGGCCGCGCAGGTGGGGGAGACGGGCCTTTTGCTCGGCGTCGATCAGGACGACATGGCCCTCGAGGCCGCTGGCGCCCGTCTGGACCGCGAGGTTCCCGGCGTTCCGCACCGGCTGCTGAAGGGCAACTTCGGCGACTTGGACGAGCTTCTTTGCTCGGCCGAGGTGCCCGGGGTCGATGGCTTCCTGTTCGATTTGGGCGTTTCGTCACCGCAACTCGATATCCCTGGCAGGGGCTTTTCGTATAACGAGGACGCCCCATTGGACATGCGGATGGATCCGGGTAATAACACCTTAAACGCAGCTGAGGTCATCAACACCTATAACGAACACGACCTCGCCCGGATTCTACGCGTCTACGGCGAAGAGAAGTTCGCCTCGCAGATTGCGCGCGAGATCGTGCGCCGCCGCGAGCAAGAACCGATCGAAACCACCGGCCAATTTGTCGAGATCATCAAGGCGGGTATCCCGGCTGCCGCTCGTCGGCATGGCGGACACCCGGCCAAGAAAAGTTTCCAGGCCATTCGCATCGAGGTCAATCACGAGCTCGATGTGCTCGAACGAGGGCTTGATGCCGCCACCAGGTGGCTCAACCCGGGCGGACGTATCTGCGTCATCTCGTATCACTCGCTCGAGGACCGTATCGTAAAGAACCACTTTAAGGAGATGAGCCAGGGGTGCACGTGTCCGCCGGAGATTCCGGTGTGCGTGTGCGGCAACGTGCCGATACTCAAGGTCATCACCCGCAAACCCCTGGTTGCCCAACCCGATGAGGTTGCGCGCAATCCTCGGGCGAGATCAGCCAAAATCCGCGTGGCGGAGCGCTTGTAGCGTTACGCGCGCGATATTGGACCTCCCGCTCACACCATAAACGAAGCTTAAACACACTACCAACGTACTCGGGATGGGAGGCGGCATATCATGGGCTACAACACCTCAAACGCAGCACTCGCCTATGATATGAACGCCATGCCCGCCTACCGTGAGGCACCGCAGGCCCCCGTTGCTCCCCGCGAGCAGCGCACGCCGCGTTTTGATGTCTACACGGGCGCGGGCCGTCAGGCAAACCAGGCGGTAAGCCCGGTTTTCATGAGCGTTCTTAAAACGTTTTGCATCATTGCGGCCATCTTCATGACGATTGGCGTCGCACGCGTGGCGCTTGCCGGCGTTACTGCCCAGGTGCTCAACAGCAACGCCGAGCTTACCAATACGCTCGAGAAGGCGACCGATGAGAGCTCTGACCTTGAGGTCATGCACTCTGTTTATGGTGCCGATACGCGCATTCGCGATCTTGCGGGCGCTTATGGCATGGTGGAGCCCAGCGAGAGCGTTACACTTGATTTTTCGCAGGATGCAGCCGCGGGCGCCAGCGCGACCGCGACCGCTCAGTAACAAGACGGTAGCTGAGTATGACAAATGACTATCACCGCGGTCCCGATGGGAATCGCGGTTCTGGGCGTCCCTCTTCGCGGGGACGCTCTGGTTATCAAGGAACGGGTCGGCCATCTTACAACGTCGGGCCGTCCCGTGGCAATGACCCCGCGTCGCGCCTCCGCGGCTCGAATGGTCCTCAAATGCATAGCACCAGGCCGCGTAAGGGCTTGTCGACCGAATGGCTCACGGGCACGCCTCTGCCCCGTCGCAATGCCGTCTTGGGCATAATCGGGATTGGTATGGGCCTGGGTGTCCTTCGCCTTGCCGACTATCAAATCGTGGAAGCCGATAAGCTGCGCGATCGTGCCGACGCGCGTCGCCTGCTCGCGCAGACACTCTATGCCAAGCGCGGTACGATCTACGACCGCAACGGCAACGTACTGACGTCGTCGGTCGAGTGCCGCAATATCGCCGTAAACCCGCAGCTGGTCGAGGACGTGGACAAGACGGTATCGGCGCTGGTCAAAGCCACGGGAATCGATAAAAAGACCTGCCGCGAGCTCGTTGAGTCCGATGGAACCTGGGTGTATATCAAGCGCCAGGTGGACGAAGACGATGTTGCGGCGCTGGAGAAGAAGAACCTGCCCGGCGTGCTTTTTGAGCAGGCCATGAAGCGCGTATATCCATACGGCAATCTGGCATCGCAGGTGCTGGGTGTAGTGAATGTAGACAACGACGGCTTGACGGGTCTCGAAAAGCAATACAACAAGCTTCTGACCGGCACGAACGGTTCTCTCGTACGCGAGCGCGCGAGGGACGGCAGCTATATCGCGGGCGGTGCCTATAAAAAGGTGGCTGCGGTCGACGGCGTTGATATCGTGACGACGCTCGACGTCAATATCCAGCGTGCGGCCGAGGATGCCCTGGCAGAGGCAGTTGAGAAGACTAAGGCCAAGAACGGCTCGGCGCTGGTCACCGATCCTACGACAGGCGAGATTTTGGCAGCCTGCTCGTACCCGACCTACGACCAGACCGATCTGGAGAATGCCAAGACCGAGGATATGAATCTGCGCCTGGTCACCGACGCCTACGAGCCCGGCTCGGTCTTTAAGACGCTCGTGGCGGGCGCCGGCTTCGACTTGGGCGTCGTGCGATCGAGTACGTCGTTTGAGGTGCCGGCGAGCATCAAGGTGGGCGACGATACCGTCACCGATGCCGACAAGCGCGACTATGCCATGACCATGGATGTGCGCGAGATGATGCGCCGTTCGTCCAACGTGGGCTTTGTCCTAGTGGGGCGCAAGATCGGTGCCGACGACTTTGCCGCCTATGTGGACAAGTGGGGCATCGGTCACAGCTCGGGTGTCGATTTTCCGGGAGAGAGCCTGGGTATCGTCAAGGAGCGTGACCAGTATGACGGCGCCACGCTGGGCTCGATGAGCTTTGGACAGGCACTGTCCGTCTCGCCGATTGAGATCGCACGTGCCGTGGGCGGCATCGCCAACGGCGGCGTGATGATGACACCGCACTTCTATAAGTCCAGCAAAGGCGACGAGAAGGACTGGGGCGAAGGTGAGCGCGCGATTTCGGAGGACGCCGCATCCCAGGTGACATCGTGCATGCAGACGGTCGTGTCCGAGGGAACGGGCGTTGGCGGCGCGGTTGACGGCTATGACGTGGCGGGTAAGACCGGTACGGCCGAACGTGCCGACGAGAACGGCGGCTACCTCAAGGAGAACTACATGTCGTCCTTTATGGGCTTTGCACCGGCACAATCGCCCAAGGTGCTGTGCTATATCACGCTCGACGGAACGCCGAGCGGCTCAGATGCCGCTGCGGTGCCGTTCCAGTCCATTATGGCCAACGCGCTCGACGTGCTGGGTATCCCGCACACGAAGTAGGGGGTTACAATCTTTGGGGCGTGGTTTGTTGTCCCATATGAGGGTGTTCACATGCCCTGCACCACGCATGTGCGGCGCTGGGATACAATACGCCGATAGCATTATTAGGTTTACAGGGGAGCTGCAATGATAGAGATCGCCGTCAACAACCTCGCGGCCGCAACAGGGGCCCGAACCGTGACGGGAGAAGCCGATCGGGTATGCCGCGGGTGCGTTATCGACTCGCGCCAGGTCGAGGAAGGGACGATTTTCGTCGCCTTTCCCGGTGAAAACGTCGACGGCAATGATTTTGCTTCCCGTGCCGTCCAGTCGGGTGCCGGCGCCGTCGTGATGACGCGTGAGCCCGAGGCCGAGCTGGTCTCGCTGGCGCAGGACAAGGGGTGCGCCATCCTGCTGACCGATGATCCCGAGGAGTTTCTGCTGCGTTTGGCGCACACGTATCGCCTGGAGCTTGGCTGCCTGGTCGTTGGCATTACCGGTTCCATCGGCAAGACGACGACCAAGGACGTGCTCGCCGCCGTGCTCGCCAAGCGCTATCGTGTCTGGGCCACCAAGGGCAATTTCAATAACCTGATCGGCATGCCGCTCACGGTGCTTTCCGCTCCGGCCGATACCGAGGTCCTGGTGCTCGAGATGGGCATGAACCATTTCCACGAGATTGAGCGCCTGTCCCAGTCCGCCAATCCCAACCTTGCCATCGTGAGCAAGATTGGTACCTCTCACATCGGCATTTTGGGCAGCCGCGAGAACATCGCCCGCGCTAAGGCCGAGATTGTCCAGGGTATGTGCGCCGCCGGCGACTTCTTGCCGCTGCTGGTTTTGGGCGGCGAGGACGACTTTACGCCGTTCATTCGCGATACGTTCGCCCAGCCTGCTGGTATCGACGTGATGCTGGCCGGCGTCTCGGACGATGATGAGGTCCGTGCCCGCGACATTCGTGTTGATGACGAGGGCCGTCCGGTCTTTACGCTCGATTTTGGCCAGGGCGAGACGATCGATACCATGCTTGCCATCCCCGGCGTGCAGTCCGTCCCAAATGCCGTTAAGGCCGCCGCGGTTGCCTATCGCCTGGGCCTGACGCCCGAGCAGATCGATGCTGCCTTTAGGGGCCTCACGATCACCGGTCACCGCCAGGAGATCAAGCGCGCCAAGAGCGGTGCCCGCGTCATCGACGATTCCTATAACGCCAGTGCCGAATCCATGGCTGCTGGCCTCGATCTACTGTGCTCGCTTTCGTGCACGGGGTCTCGCATGGCGATCCTGGGCGAGATGGGCGAGATGGGCGATGAGGCTCCTCGCATGCATGAGCTCGTGGGCGCCTATGCCGCCGCCAAGAAGCTCGACATGCTGGCGTGCGTGGGTGGTGAGCTGGCCCAGCTTATGGCCGATGCCGCGCGCATGATGGGCATGGACGAGGACCGCATCCAGGTGTTCTCCGATTATCAGCAGGTGCTCGACCGCATGGGCGGCGCGCTTGAAAAACATGATGTTGTACTGGTCAAGGGTTCCCGCTTTGTTGAGCTCGACCGCTTTGTGGAAGGTGTGTGCTAGCCCATGTTCGGCAATCCCTCGTATCCAACGTATCAGGCTTTTTTGGGGCTTGGCATCGCCGCTGCCATTGCGCTGCTGCTCATGCCGTGGTGGATCAAGCTGCTCAAGGTCGAGGGTATCGGCCAGCAGGTTCGTGCCGACGGCCCCAAGCGTCATTTGGTTAAGCAGGGAACGCCCACCATGGGTGGCGTTGTCATTCTCGTCGCGATTTCGCTGACCTGCCTGCTGATGGGCAAGCTCACCACCGAGCTCGTGCTCGTGCTGCTCGCCACGCTGGCGACCGGCGTGCTGGGCCTGATCGACGACCTGACCTCCGTTACGCATGGGCGCTCGCTCGGTCTGACGCCTCATGCCAAGATGATCGGCCTAACCATTATCTGTGTCACCTTTACGGTACTTGCCGTCAACTGGTGCGGCGTCGCCCCCGAGATTCGTTTTCCCGGCGGCCTGACGATTGACCTTGGCGTGCTTTCGACCACCATCTGCGGCCTTTCGTTCCCGTGGTTCTACATTGTCTTTTGCTGGCTGATGATCGCCGGTCTTTCTAATGCCGTGAACCTGACCGATGGCCTTGACGGTCTTGCCGGCGGCACCTCCATGATTGCCATGCTCGCCATGGCTGCCATGGCGTTTTTGCACGGAGACGTGAACCTGTCCATCTTCTGCACCGCGTGTGCCGGTGCCTGCTTGGGCTTTCTGTGGTTCAACTGCTATCCGGCGAGCATCTTTATGGGCGATACCGGCTCGCTTGCCCTGGGCGCCGCGTTTGCCTGCACGTCCATCATGACCAACACCGAGGTCGTCTCCCTCATCATCGGCGGCCTGTTTATCGTTGAGACCCTGTCGGTCATGATTCAGGTTGTCTACTTCCACTTTACGCACAAGCGCGTCTTCCTTATGGCGCCCATCCATCATCATTTCGAAAAGAAGGGCTGGGCCGAGACCAAGGTCGTCATCCGTTTTTGGATTATCGCTGCGGCCTTTGGTGCCGTTGGCCTTGCCCTGTTCTTCCAGTTGGGATAGTGGTCTTTCATGTCTCTTGCTGATGTCTTTAGCCTGCTCGTTTTGGGTCAGGGCAAATCCGGTCTCGATGTCGCCCGCTGGGCGCTGGCACATCCCGAGCGCGTAAGTGCCGTTACCGTGTATGGCGGTGGCACCTCTGAGCCCAATGACGCCACGCGTGCGCTCGAGGCTGCTGGTGCGTCGTTTGTCTATGGGACCGAACAGGTCGAGGGCGCCTATGACGTATGCGTGACGTGCCCGGGCATCTCGGAGTTCTCGGGCTTCTTTAAGGCTGGGCGCGAGCATGCCGCCCAGATTATGGGTGAGCCCGAGTTTGCCTATCGCCTGTCGCCCGATAACTGGATTGCCATCACGGGCACCAACGGCAAGACGACCACCACGTCGCTGACTGATTATCTGCTTAAGGCTGCCGGCGAGGCCAGCGTTGCTGTCGGCAACATCGGCGAGCCGCCGGTCAACGAGATTGACGGCCGAGCCCACAACGAGTGGTTTGTGGCTGAGCTCTCGAGCTATCAGATTGCTACGACAACCGAGCTCCACCCCCGCGTGGCGGTGCTGCTCAACATCACTCCCGACCACTTGGGCTGGCATAAGAGCCATAAGAACTATGCGCTTGCCAAGATCAAACTGTTTGACAATATGGTCGATGACGATCTGGCGGTTGTCGACGTCGAAGACGCCGGCATTCACGAGTTCGATGAGTACATCTACACGCCGGGTCGTCGCATCTGCAAGGTTGCCTTTGACGAGCCTGAGGGCGAGGATGCCGCCTTTGTGCGCGATGGCAAGATGATCGTGCGCCTGAAGGGCGTCGAGACCCCGCTCATCGCTACATCCGAGCTCAAGATCTCGGGCCATCACAATGTTATCAATGCCCTGTGCGCCGCCACGGCTGCCTTGGCGGTCGGTGCCGATGTCGATGGTGTCTGCCGCGGTCTTGCCTCGTTCCAGCCGCTCGAGCACCGCGTGGAGCCGTGTGGCGAGATTGACGGCGTGCGCTACGTCAACGATTCCAAGGCGACCAACACCGATGCGGTCGAGAAGGCACTGACGGCATTTCCCGATGACGACGTGATCTTGCTGCTCGGCGGCCACGATAAGGGCACGCCGCTCACGGACTTCGCGCGCGTCGTTATGGATAACGTGCGCTCGGTCGTCTGCTTTGGCGATGCGCGCGAGCGCTTCACCGCCGCTATGGACGAGGCCGATGTCGATGGCGATGTGGATATCGCCCAGGCGGATGACCTACGCGACGCCGTGGACGTCGCCCGTTCGCTGTCGAGCCGTGGTGACGTGATCTTACTTTCTCCTGCCTGCTCTTCGTTCGATGAGTTCTCGGGCTATGAGGAGCGCGGCCGCGTGTTTAAGGACTACGTGGCTCAGCTTGCCGCTACAGCGAAATCACAAATGGAATAGGGGTTGCGGTGAGAGAGGAGAGCCCCCGACAAGGTATGAGGAGGCCCGACTCGGACCGTGCTTCCTCACGTCGCACCACACCGCGTTCCAGCCGCGGCGGGCAGTCGTTTAGCGAACGCTATATTGCCGGCGTTCCCGCCCGTATCATGCGCCCCCGTTTGATATTCATGGCCTGCTTGTTTACCTTGGTATGCTTTGGCCTGCTGATGGTGTACTCGGCGTCTTCGGTCGAGGCGCTGCACGAGAATGGCTCGGCGACGTTTTTTCTGGGTCGACAGGCCGCGTTTGCCGTGGTCGGCGTTCTGGCGCTGATTGCCATCGTGCGCGTTTTGCCGGACAGCTGGTTTGGGGAGGATGTGCTCAGGATCTTCCTTATCGGCATGATGGGGCTACTGCTTCTGGTGTTCTTGGTGGGCAGCGGCAGCCGCGGCGCCACGCGCTGGCTCAACATCGCCGGTATTCAGTTCCAGCCTTCCGAGTTTTTAAAGCCATTTGCCATTGCGTATTCGGCCATCATGCTTGATCGCTTCTTTTCGCCCGGTGGCAACATCAACGAATTCCTTCGCAAGATGGGCATCTACCTGGGCATTTCGCTCTTTCTGATCTTTATCCAGCCCGATTTCGGTACTGTCCTGATCATCCTGTTGACCCTCATGTGCATGGCGTTGTTTGCGGGTCTCGACCCCAGATTTATCATCGGCGTGCTAATCTTCGGCATTCTCGTGATCGTGATTGCGCTTGTCGCAGAGCCATACCGTATGGTGCGTATTCAGGTTGCCTTGAACCCTTGGGCCGACGAGTATGGTGACGGCTATCAGGCCACGCTTGCCATCATGGCCTTTGCCTCGGGCGGTCTGTTCGGCCGTGGCATCGGCAACTCAACCATGAAGTACTCGTATCTGCCCGAGGCACACAACGACTACATCTTGGCCATCATTGGCGAGGAAGTCGGTTTTGTCGGAACCGTGCTGTTCTTCTTGGTGTTTGCGATGCTGATCTACTCGGCGTTTCGCATTGCCGAGCAGGCGACCGATCGTCGGGGCGCGCTCATGGCGTCTGGCTCCGCGGTCATTCTCGCAGTGCAGTTTTTGATTAACGCGCTGGGCATCCTCAACGTGTTTCCCATGACGGGCAAACCGTTGCCATTTATTAGCTACGGCGGTTCGTCGATTATTGTGTCGCTCATGCTTGCCGGGTTGATCCTGCGCGTTTCGTACGAGAGCGCCCGCCGCGATGAGTATGACCGCCGCCGTGAGAGCTTTGCCGTTATGGATGAGAGTACCGCCGGCGTGCCCCACGTGCGCGGCGAGCGATCTTCGCGTAACGGTTTTACCGTCCTGGATGGCTCTGCGACCGACCCCGCAGCCCGCCCGCGTCAGCGAACGGCGCCGCAAGGTCGTCCTCAGCGCCCCACTCCTCGCAATGCGGGCGGCGGATATAATCGAATCGATTTGAACTCAGACCCGTCGGCGCGTCTGCGTACCGACGGCCAGGGATCGCGTGTACGAAGGGACTACCATGACCGATAAAATGACCGTTGCTATTGCAGCCGGCGGCACGGCAGGGCACATCAACCCCGCGCTCGCCTTGGCCGAAGAGCTCCGTGACCGTGGCCACCACGTTGTGTTCGTGGGCCAGTCGCGCAAGCTCGAGGGTCGTCTGGTCCCCGAGGCTGGGTTTGATTTTGTGCCCATTACGGTCACGGGCTTCGACCGCTCCCGTCCTTGGACGGCGCTGACCTCGCTGTGGCGTGTCAACAAAGCCAAGCGTGCGCTCGCCAGTCATTTCTCAAAGGTCGGCAAGCCCGATGCCGCCATTGGTTTTGGTGCCTATGTCGAGGTTCCGCTGCTGGGGTGGTGCAAGGGCGCGGGCGTTCCGTATCTGCTGCATGAGCAGAACTCTGTTCCGGGCCTGGCCAACAAGATGATGAACTCCCACGCCGCCCGCGTGTGCATCTCGGTGCCGGCAGCGCGTTCGGTCTTTGAGCGCGAAGGTGACCCTGACCACGTGCTCATGACCGGCAACCCCGTACGTCGCTCGGTGATCGAGGGCGATCGCGCTCGCGGCCGCAAGGCACTTGGCGTTCCCGAGGACGCTACGCTGCTGCTCGTCTTTGGCGGTTCACTTGGCGCCCAGCACCTCAACGAGCGCGTGGTTTCGCTCAAAAACGAGCTGCTTTCGCGCAAGAACCTCTATGTGTTGCATTCGACGGGTGCCGACGGCTTTGAGGAGACCGAGCGCGCTTTGGCGCTGACGCCCGAGGAGGCGAAGCGTTACCGCGTCCAGCCTTACATCGACAACATGGGCGATATGCTGGCTGCTGCCGATTTGGTGCTCTCGCGTTCGGGCGCATCGAGCGTGGCCGAGATCGCTGCGCTCGCCGTGCCCTCGGTGCTCGTGCCGTATCCGCATGCGACGGCCGACCACCAAACCACCAATGCTCGTTATCTGGTCGACGCCGGGGCCGGCGTGCTCTGCGCCGATGCCGATATCGACGGTTCTGCCTTTGCCGATGAGCTGCTGCACCTGGTCGATGACGCGGCGGCACGCGACGCCATGCGTCAGGCGGCGCGTGGTCTGGCTCAGGATAGGGCCGCCGCTCTTCTGGCGGATGCGGTAGAGGGTTTGCGTTAGTTAGACGGGATATCGTCGGTCGCCCTCGCGCTGATGCGGTAGGTGCGGTACAGTTAACGGGTTACAGGCAGTGTTTACGCAAGGAGTACACGAGCACATGGCTGATTCCCAGACTGCAACCTCCGCGCCCGAGTTTAAGAGCGCCCACTTTATCGGTATCGGCGGCGCCGGCATGAGCGGCATCGCCCTCGTTCTGCACGAGCGCGGTTATGCCGTTACCGGCTCCGACCTTAAGACGTCACGTTATATCCGCCAGCTTACCCGCGCTGGTGTGAAGGTGCATGTGGGCCATGAGGCCGCCACGATCGACGAGGTCAAGCCCGACGTGGTTGTTGTCTCCACCGCTATTCCGGAGTCCAACCCTGAACTCGTGCGCGCTCGCGAGCTTGGTATTCCCGTGTGGCCCCGTGCCAAGATGCTCTCTGCTTTGGGCCACGGCTACACCACCGTCGCTGTTGCCGGTACGCATGGCAAGACCACCACGTCTTCGATGTGCGCCACCATGCTCGACCGTATGGGTCTGGATCCGAGCTTCCTGATCGGTGGCATCGTCGAGGGCTATGACACGAACGGCAAGAACGGCTCGGGCGACTACTTTGTCGCCGAGGCCGACGAGTCCGACAGTTCCTTCCTGTTCCTGAACCCCAACGTGGTCATTGTGACCAACGTCGAGGCCGACCACCTCGATCACTACTCGGGTATCGAGGAGATCGAGGCGACTTTCGCCAAATTCATGAGCCTGGTGGGCGAGGACGGCACCGTCATCGTCTGCGGTGAGGACCCGCATCTGGTCGAGCTCGCCAAGTCGACGGGCCGTCACGTGCTTTCCTACGGCTTTGCCGAGAGCAACGACATCGTCTGCATGCACCCGGATGTCAAGGGCATCCAGAGCGACTTTATCGTTCGCTTTGAGGACGGCACTGAGCACGCTGTGGAGATCAAGAGTAATCCCGGTCGCCACAACATGCTCAACGCCACGGCGGTGCTCACCGTCGCCCATGTCCTGGGCCTTGACATCGACGCCGCCGCCAAGGCGCTTTCGAGCTTTGAGGGCGTCCGTCGTCGCTTTACCCACGTGGGCGATATCGATGGCATCACCGTGGTCGATGATTACGGCCATCACCCCACCGAGATCAAGGCGACGCTTGCTGCCGCTTCGTCGCTGGGCTACAAGCACGTCGACGTCGTGTTCCAGCCGCACCGCTATTCGCGCCTGCAGGCCCTGTGCGACGACTTTGCCGATGCATTTGCCAATGCCGATAAACTGCTGCTGATTGATGTGTTCTCGGCTGGCGAGATGCCCATTCCGGGTGTTACCTCTAAGATGCTCGCCGATACCGTGCGCGCCAAGCATCCTGGCAAGGAGGTCGTGTACTGCTCCAGCCGTCTTGAGCTCAATCAGGAGCTCGAGCAGATGGTGGGCGAGGGCGACTTGCTGCTCACTATGGGTGCCGGTGACGTTACGACCGTCGGCCCCGAGTTTATCGAGTATTTGACTGCCAAGAAAGACGCTTAAGTCTAATGGGTCTGTTTAACGCCGTCATGGCGCTCTCGGGCATGATCGACACGGATGTGATCGAGGACGAGCGCCTTGCGCGTCATACGAGCTATCGTATCGGCGGCAAGGCCGACCTCTTTGTGACGTGCCATAGCTATCATGCCCTCCGCCGCGCCGTGGCGGTGCTCGATCGCGAGCAGGTGCCGTGGGTCATCATCGGCAAGGGCTCCAATCTGCTGGTTGCCGATGGCGGTTATCGCGGTGCCGTCATTTCGCTCGGACGTGAGTTTCAGCGCACGGTTGTTGCCGATGACGGTTGTACGCTGACGGTCGGTGCGGGCGTGATGTTTGCGCGTCTGGTCAACGATGCCCTGTCGCGTAGCCTCTCGGGCCTTGAGTTTGCCGTTGGCATCCCTGGCTCGGTCGGCGGCGCGATATCTATGAATGCCGGCACACGGACCGAGTGGATTGGCTCGCTGGTTGAGGATGTCGTAACGTTTGACCCGGCATCCGGTATCAAACATTATGCGGGGTCTGAGATCACTTGGGGCTACCGCGAATGTAGCCTTCCCCGCAATGAGATCATCCTCGAGTGCGTGCTCAAGCTTAAACCGGCGCCCAAGGTCGACATTCGCGAGCGCATGGAGCGGTACCTGACGAGGCGCAAGCGTACGCAGCCCATGGGTCGCGCATCCTGCGGGTCGGTCTTTCGCAACCCGCCCGATGCGAGTGTGGGCAAGCTTATCGAGGATTGTGGATTAAAGGGTTTTTCGATTGGCGGTGCGGAAGTTTCGCCCGTTCACGCTAATTTTATCGTTAATAACGGAACTGCCTCGGCCGATGACGTTGCCGCGGTTATCAGACATGTGCACGGAAAGGTGAGGGAGGCGTATGGCATCGAGCTCAGACCGGAAGTTAAATTCCTCGGCTTCTAGAGCATCGAAACCCACCTTCCGCCGCGCCGGAGGGCGTTCCGGCGCGCCTGCCAAACCTCAACGCAATACCGTCGCGCACTCTAAGTCTGTCGGGCATGCTCGACAGACCAGTCGTCCGGTTGTCGGCTCGCAGCTCGGTAATCGTCCGGCCGCAAAAAAGTCCTCGCGTCCCTCGGTGACGTCAAAGCCTGTTATGGGCGCTAAACCTGCCCGTCCCATGGCAACTCCTAAGCCCTCGACGGGAACTAAGGCGGCGCGTCCGGGTCGCACGCTGGGCGCATCGAAACCGCGCTCGCTGACATCGGTGCCGGCTACCGCCAAGAAGCCTTCGGGTAAAAAAGGCGTCAACCCGTTGTCTTCACTTGGGGCGATGGCAAATAAAACGTCAGACGCCGCTTCTCTCGTTACAGGCAAAGGCAAAATCGTGGGCGGCGTTCTGGCCGTCTTGGCCGTGCTCGTCGTCGTTGCCGTCGTGGTGATCAACTCTGGATTGTTTACCGCCACTGATATTCAGATTCAAGGCAGCGAGCATGTGACGAAGCACGATGCTATCCAGCTGATCGATTTGCCCGAGGGAACGTCGCTTTTTAACGTCGATCCTGACCAGATTACCGAGGACCTCAAGCAGAACCCGTGGGTGTCGGGCGTGGATGTCCAGCGTCAGTTCCCGCATACGCTCATCATTACGCCGATGGAGCGCAAGGTCATCGCAATTGCCTATATCAGCTCCGATGACCTTGCCTGGGCCATCGGGGATGATGACACCTGGATCGCCCCGCTGTCGACGTCGGTCGAAGTGGATGACCAGGGCAACGTCATCACGACGGGGCAGGGCTCAAATACCCTGACCGGCATTGATGCCGCGCTGGCGCTCGCTAAGCACTATGGCGCGGTGTTGTTGACTGATGTCTCGGCGGATGTCGCTCCGGTTTCCGGCCAGGCGGTGAGCTCCAAGGCCGTTAAGGCTGGCTTGGATTATGTGCGTGGTTTTTCGAGCGAGTTCTTGGGACAAGTCAAGGATATTTCCACGCCTTCGGTCGAAGCCATCTCGGCAAACCTCAATAACGGCATTGAGGTGTCGCTGGGTGATTCGAACGATATCGTCAAGAAGGAGCGCGTAGTCACCAAGCTGCTTTCGCAGGTAGAGGGCGTAACGTATATCAATGTGCGCTCTCCGGGTAACTATACATTTAGGAACGCTCCGACCTCGTAGCGCTGGTTGATGCTTTGTTGAGGGGTCATACCACGCCGTTTATCTGGTTTGTTTGGTTTTCACGGTCAATTATTTGACTGATACGTTCATAATGTGCAACCATAATACGGTTTACCTTTGCATTTACTTTCAACCTGAAGGTTAATGTGCGCGGGGTCGACCCATGCTATGGCTATAACCTTTGTTCGGAGGACCGACATGCACGAGACAGAGATCAACAACTACCTTGCCGTCATTAAGGTGGTCGGCGTCGGCGGCGGCGGTACCAACGCGGTCAATCGAATGATCGAAGAGGGCATCCGCGGCGTCGAGTTTGTTGCCATCAACACCGATGCTCAGGCACTCGCGATCTCTGATGCCGATATCAAGGTGCACATCGGCACCGACCTTACCCGCGGCCTGGGCGCCGGCGCCAACCCCGAGGTTGGCCGCAAGGCTGCCGATGAGTCCCGCGACGACATTGCCGAGGCGCTCGCTGGCGCTGACATGGTGTTCATCACCTGCGGCGAGGGCGGTGGCACCGGTACCGGCGCTGCTCCCATCGTTGCCGATATCGCGATGAACGAGGTCGGTGCGCTGACCGTCGCCGTCGTGACCAAGCCCTTCACCTTCGAGGGCCGCAAGCGCAAGAAGAGCGCCGAGGAGGGCATTAAGACCCTCTCCGATTGCGTCGACACCATGATCGTCATCCCTAACGATAAGCTGCTCGACATCGCCGAGAAGAAGACCACCATGCTCGAGGCCTTCGCGATTGCCGATGGCGTCCTTTCCCAGGGCACCCAGGGCATCACCGACCTCATCACCGTCCCCGGTATCATCAACTTGGACTTCGCCGATGTTAAGACCATCATGAAGCAGGCCGGTACCGCCATGATGGGTATCGGTACCTCTTCTGGGGATACCCGTGCCGTCGACGCTGCCCAGCAGGCCATCTCCAGCCCGCTGCTCGAGAGCTCCATCGATGGCGCCACGCGCGTGCTGCTCTCCATCGCCGGTTCCAAGGACCTGGGCATCCAGGAGATCAGCGACGCCGCCGACGTTGTCGCCAACGCCGTCGACCCCGAGGCCAACATCATCTTCGGTACCGTTGTCGACGAGTCCCTGGGCGATCAGGTGCGTATCACCGTCATCGCTACGGGCTTCTCCGACTCCAACGTCAACCGTCAGGACGAGCTCTTTGCTGCTCAGCAGTCTCAGAGCAAGGCCGCTGCCTCCGCTGAGCCGCAGCGCACCGCTCCTGCCACGAGCCCGGCTCAGGCCGCTCCGACCCGCAACGTCGGTGGCACCGAGCTTCCTAACTTCGGCAACGATCAGTTCGAGCTTCCCGACTTCCTGAAGCGCGGTAGCTTCTAAGTCGTTCTTTGCATTGTTGTGCACAGGGGCGTGTCCGTATGGACGCGCCCTTTTTATTTCAAGACTTTAGTCCGCTGGCCGCGCAGCGGCCAGCTTTAAACCACCCGCTAC
>JAXXEN010000047.1:0-57057 GCA_037237765.1 Collinsella sp.
AGGAGACGGCGAGTTAGCCGGCAGGTCGGCATGTCAATCCTGGTCTAACAGAGCCATAAATAATGCTACAGGACTTGTGACAGTACTCATATTTGACGTTTTTTGCCCACAACCCTTTATACCTAGGCATATCGGCGGCAAAACGGGCTTCAAAGCGCCCTTCGCAACAAAAGCCGGGGCCCGCATGATGCGGACCCCGGCTCAATGCCGTGACGATATGTCAGTTACGCTCTACACGTAGAACAGGATGTCGTCGTAGGTCGGAACCGGCCAGTAGTCGGCAGCCACGATCTCCTCCATGGCGTCCACGGCGGCACGCAGCGTATCCATAGCGGGGACGACCTCGTGTGCATACACGTTGGCCTGCTCCTGGCCATCGAGGCCCTCGGCCTTCTGATGCACGGCGTCGAGCGCCTTGATGGAGTCGTTGATGGCGGTGATACCGTTGCAGAGCTTGTTGAGCGTGTTCTGCTCGCACTGCATGGCGGCCTCGGCACCGGCGGCACGAATAGTCTCAAGGCCCTTAGCGACCTTGGTGGCATAGGCGGTAATGACCGGGCGATAGGTACGACGCGCCTCGCGAACCATCGTGGTGGCCTCGATGTTCATGAGCTTGTTGTACTTCTCGAGCTTGCAGTCGTAGCGGCACTGAGCCTCGGCCTTGGTCAGGACACCCGTCTCCTCAAAGAGCGCGATGGCCTTTTCGGAAACAAAGGCGGGCAGGGCGTCGGCCGTGGTCTTGTTGTTGGCAAGGCCGCGCTTCTCGGCCTCAACGGGCCACTCGTCGGAGTAGCCATCACCGGAGAACAGGATGCGCTGGTGGTCGGTCAGGACCTTCTTGCAGTACTCGAGCGCAGCGTCCTGGAACTCATCCTCGGGCGTACCCTCAAGCGCGTCGGCGAAGGACTTGAGCGACTTGGCCACGGCGGCATCGAGCACCAGGTTGGAGTCGGAGACGTTCTGCTCGGAGCCGCAGGCACGGAACTCGAACTTATTGCCAGTAAAGGCAAACGGGGAGGTGCGGTTGCGGTCGGTGTTGTCCTGCATCAGCTTGGGCAGGGTATCGGCGCCCAGGTCGAGCACGCCGCGCGTGGCATGAACGGAAGCCTTGCCATCGATGATCTTCTCGACGACCTCGGTAAGCTGGTCGCCCAGGAAGATGGACATAATCGCCGGAGGAGCCTCATTGGCGCCCAGACGATGATCGTTGCCGGCCGAGGCAACAGAGGCACGCAGGAGCTCCTGATAGTTATCGACGGCCTCGATCACCGCGGTGAGGAAGACGATGAACTGCAGGTTGTCGAGCGGGGTGTCGCCCGGATCGAGCAGGTTCTCGGACTCGGTGCCAAGCGACCAGTTGTTGTGCTTGCCCGAACCATTGATGCCCTCAAAGGGCTTCTCGTGCAGCAGGCAGACCAAGTCGTGGCGGGAGGCGATGAGCTTCATCTTCTCCATCATGACCAGATTCTGGTCGATGGCCTCGTTGACTTCGCCATAGACGGGGGCAAGCTCATGCTGGCAGGGAGCAACCTCGTTGTGCTTGGTCTTGGCGGGAATGCCGAGCGCCCACAGTTCATCGTCCAGGTCCTTCATATAGGCCGAGACGGTGGGGCGAATAGCGCCAAAGTAGTGCTCCTCGAGCTCCTGGCCCTTGCAGGGAGCAGCACCAAAGAGGGTGCGGCCGGTGATGACCAGGTCCTTGCGCTTGCGGTAAGCGTCCTTCTTGATCAGGAAGTACTCCTGCTCGTCACCCACGGAAGGAACGACCTTCTTGGGGGTCTTACCGAACAGCGCCAAAACGCGCTTAGACTCACGCGAGAGCGCAGTCATGGAACGCAGCAGCGGGGTCTTCTTGTCCAGGGCCTCGCCCGTGTAGGAGCAGAAAGCCGTGGGGATGCACAGGACATCGTCCTTGATAAAGGCGGGGCTAGTGGGGTCCCAAGCGGTGTAGCCACGGGCCTCGAAGGTAGCACGCAGGCCGCCGTTGGGGAAGCTCGAGGCATCGGGCTCGCCCTGGATGAGGTTCTTGCCCGTAAACTTGGTAATGGCGGTGCCGTCGTGGTTGGGCTCCAGGAAGCTGTCGTGCTTCTCGGAAGTAATGCCCGAAAGCGGCTGGAACCAGTGCGCGTAGTGCGTCGCGCCCTTGGAGATGGCCCAGACCTTCATGGCATGGGCAACGGCGTTGGCCACATCCAGGTCGAGCGGCTCACCGCCCTCGAGGGTTGCAGCAAGGCGCTTCCAAATGTCCTTGGGGAGGTAGTCCTTCATGACTTCCTCAGAGAACACCATGGTCCCGAAGCGGTCAGTAAGTTCGGCCATACGGAACTCCCTTCGTATCGGCACCGCGTGAGAAGCGGTGTTGATTACTAACGAACGAGTCATAGCTTAGACTCGCCGTGTTTCCGCGACATTACCGTTATGTTGCTGTCGCGAAACCAATCAATGAGGTTACCCTATCGAGGCGGCGTTGCCACCCTCAACAGCCAATCAACTGTATAAATTGCAGACCTCTTCCCATGGTTTAAGGGTAGTCAATTTGGGATGGGTCTCTATTAACTGGTATTTTGCATCAGATACCAGTCTTTATAGTCCGTGCCTAGATTAGCCGCTCTGTTATAGAAAAAGCCGATAGCAAGGCATCTTTGATTGGTATCCTCAAATAGCGAGTGAAACTCCACCGTGGCACAGTGGTGCTGTAGAATCCTTACAACACATCACACTATTACGTATCTAGAGGAGCACGATATGCGCGTCGACGAGGTTTTTAAGCAGGCAGCATCCCAGGGTACCGCGCCCATTTCGTTTGAGATGTTCCCGCCCAAGGGCGAGCTGACCCTCGACACGGCTCGCGAAGTGGCAGGCAATCTGTGCAAGCTTTCGCCGAGCTTTGTCTCGGTCACCTGCTCGGCCGGCGGCTCGGGCAACGGTGCCACCACCGCCCCCATCGCGCATATGATTACGAGCGAATTCGACACGCCCTCGGTGGCACACCTTACCTGCGTGGGCCGCTCGCACGCCGATATCGCCGCCAAGATCGACGAGTATCGCACCGCCGGCGTGGAAAACATCCTGGCCCTGCGTGGCGATCTCCCTGCCGGCGCAACCGAGGACGACAAGCCCGCCTCCGACTACGCCTACGCCCGCGACCTCATCCCCGAGCTCGTCGACGCCGGCTTTTGCGTGGGCGCCGCAGCCTACCCCGAGGGCCACATTGCCTGTGAGGATCTCAACCTCTCGGTCGAACACCTCAAGCAAAAACAGGACGCCGGCGCGAGCTTCTTTGTGACGCAGCTCTTCTTTGATAACGAGTGCTTCTACCGTTTTCGCGAGCTTGCCGACAAGGCCGGCATCACCGTGCCCATTACCGCGGGCATCATGCCGTTTATGGGCAAGTCGCAGATCAGCCGCATGGTCTTTATGTGCGGCGCGTCGCTGCCCTCCCCCGTCATCAAAATTCTCGCCAAGTACGAGAATGACCCCGAGAGCCTGCAGGCAGCTGGTGTAGATTATGCAGCCCGCCAGCTTTGCGACCTCAAGGAGCACGGCGCCGACGGCCTGCACCTGTACACTATGAACCGTCCTGCGATCGCCGCGACCATTATGGAGCGCCTGGGGTAATGGAAAAACCGCACATCGATACAACCACTGTCGAAGTGCCGGCCGACCTTGCGTCGCCGGCGCTTTACCGTGTCGATGCTGCGCACCATCCCCGTGTCGACCGTGCCGAGATGCTACGGTATCTGGGTTACGGCGGCCAGCAGATTGAGCCCGAACTGTCACGACGTATTGAGCTTGTCGTTGAACGTCTGGAACTGGACATTGAGCCCCGTGGCGTGCGCCGCGTATTTGCCATCGATGCCACGGGCGTGGACGAGCAGGGCAAGCCTTGCATCCGTCTGGTCGGCACCAACGTTGAGCTGCGCGGTCGTGATATCTATCGACATCTCAAAGACGCCCGCTTTGCCGCGCTCATGGCATGCACCCTCGGCATGGACGCCGAGCGTCGCCTGCGCACCACGGGAGCCCAGCAGCCCCTAGAGGGAGCTGTACTCGATGCCGCGTGCTCTGCCTATGTGGAAGCCGCCGTCGAGCAGATGGACCAGCAGGTCAAGGCTGCGGCCGCCGCACACGGACTCGCCGGCAACTGGCGCTTCAGTCCCGGATACGGCGACTGCCCACTCTCGGCCCAGCGCTCGATCGTGGATGCACTCAACGCCACGCGGCTCATCGGGCTTACCGTCACGCCCACCAGCCTGCTCATGCCCACCAAAAGCGTGACCGCGGTGATCGGTCTGTTTGACGGCGAGGTCCACGACGCCCAGAGCCGCCCCACCTGCAATATCTGCCGCATGCGCGAGAACTGCCGCTTCCGTGCCGCCCACACCACCTGCTATTCCAGCCATTAGGAGCCCTCGATGTTTACTCCGCTTATCACTCATGATTCTGACGGCACTGCATTGGCGGCACCCGTTGATGCCGCACGTCGCAACGGTGCCACGTACAAGACGCGCACGATCGACGATCTGCGCATTAAGGACGATCGCCTGCGTGCCGCCATCGAGGGCACGGGGCACCTGCTGTTCGACGGCGGCATGGGCACCATGTTGCAGGCCGCCGGCATGAAAGCGGGCGCCCTGCCCGAGCTGCTCAACTTTGAGGAACCCCAGGTTATCACCGATATCCAACGTCAATATGTCGAGGCCGGCTGCGACGTGATTACCGCCAACACCTTTGGCGCCAATGCCCACAAGCTCGACGGTGCCGCCACCGTGGCAGACGTCTTTGCCGCGGCCGTCGCCTGTGCCCGCGCGGCCGGTGCCCACTACGTCGCCGGCGATATCGGTCCTATCGGCGCGCTGCTTCGCCCCCTGGGTACCCTGAGCTTCGACGAGGCCTACGACCTCTTTGCCGAGGAAGTGCGCGCCGGCGTCGCCGCGGGTGTGGACCTCTTTATTATCGAGACTATGACCGACCTGGCCGAGATCAAGGCGGCGGTCCTCGCCTGCCGCGAGAACTCCGACCTGCCCGTCTTTGCCACCATGACCTTTGAGGAAGACGGTCGCACCTTCCTGGGAACGAGTCCCGAGGTGGCCGCCATCACGCTCGACGCCATCGGCGCCGACGTTTTGGGCATCAACTGCAGCCAAGGACCGGCCGAGCTCCGAGGACTCGCTGCACGTATGCTCACCGTTACCGACAAGCCTGTTATGGTGCAGGCCAACGCAGGACTGCCCCATGTGGACGACGACGGCAACACCGTCTTTGATATCCAGGCCCCCGAATACGCCGAGGCCGTCGCCGGCATGATCGCCGACGGCGTGAGCGTCGTGGGCGGCTGCTGCGGCACCACGCCGGCGCACATGGCGGCCCTGCGCACGCTTATCGACAACCACACGCCCAGCCCGCGCCGCCGCAAGCCCAGCATGTCGGTCACGAGCGCCCAAACGGTCGTGGACCTTCCCTGCGACGGCCACAAGATCGCCGTCATCGGCGAGCGCATCAACCCCACCGGCAAAAAGCGCCTGCAGCAGGCCCTGCGCGACGGCGACCTGGACTACGTCGTGAGCCAGGGCATCAGCCAGCAGGAACAGGGCGCCGACATCCTGGACGTCAACGTGGGCCTGCCCGAGATCGACGAGGTCAAGATCATCCAACAGGCGACCGAACAGCTCCAGGGCTCCACGCTGCTGCCGTTGCAGATCGACTCCACCGACCCCGCAGCCGTCGAGGCCGCCGTGCGCCGCTACGCCGGCAAGCCCATCATCAACTCGGTCAATGGCAAGCAGCAGATCATGGATGAGATCTTTCCGCTGGTCGCCCACTACGGCACCAACGTTGTCGGCCTTACGCTCGACGAAGGCGGCATTCCCGATACCGCCGAGGCTCGCTTCGCCATCGCCGAGCGCATCGTGGCCGAGGCCGCCCGCTACGGCATCGGACCGGACCGCATCCTCATCGACTGCCTGGTCATGACCGCCTCGACCAATCAACGCCAGGCCGAGCAGATCCTACGCGCCATGTCCCTGTGCAAGGAGCGTCTGGGCGTCAAATGCGCGCTCGGCGTGTCGAACATCAGCTTTGGCCTGCCTGCCCGCCCGCTGCTGGGCTCGGTCTTTTTGGCTGCCGCCTTTGGCGCGGGCCTGGACGCCCCCATCATGAACCCGGGCTCCAAGCGCTTTATGGATACCGTCTACAGTTATCGCGTCCTGAGCGTTGAGGACGAGGGCTCGACCGGATACATCGAGCGCTACGCCGGCTGGACCGATCCGTACAAGATCGCCGCCAACCCGGCAGCGGCTCAGGCCGCATCGACCGACACCGTGCCCGCCGCCGGCACCGACGGCAACGACGACCCGATTCGTCGCATGGTCGTCTCGGGCCGCAAAGGCGAGATCGCTGCCGAGACCGAGCGTCTGCTGGCAGACCACGACGCCATGGACCTCATCAACAACCACTTTATCCCCGCCCTCGACGAGGTGGGCGTCCTCTTTGACCAGGGCAAGTTCTTCTTGCCGCAGCTTATGGCCTCGGCCGAGGCCGCACGCGTGGGCTTCGACACCATCAAGCGCCTGATGCCCGCCGGCGAGATTGCCGACAAGGGCAAGATCTGCGTGGCCACCGTCAAGGGCGACATCCACGACATCGGTAAGAACATCGTCAAGATGCTGCTCGATAACTACGGCTACACCGTCTTTGACCTAGGCCGCGACGTCGACCCGCAAGAGGTGCTCAAGACCGTCAAGGAGCGCGACATCAAACTCGTCGGCCTCTCAGCGCTTATGACTACCACAGTCGTCGCCATGGAAGAGACCATCAAGCTGCTTCATGCCGAGGTGCCGGGCGTCAAGATCATCGTAGGCGGCGCCGTGCTCACCCCCGAATACGCCAAGCAGATCGGCGCGGACTACTACGCCAAAGACGCCGCCGAAAGCGCTCGTATTGCCGAAGAGGTCTTTGGGCAGTAACACAACGGAAACAACCGAGCATCAAAACGTGCCGCATGCGCCACTTGGCACGTGCGGCACGTTAGAATAGATAAGACTATGCTCGTTTTGGCAGATAGGAGCGCAAGGATGGCGATCACGCCCGCAGAAATCGCGGAAACCCGCGGCATGGTTGAGGAGCAGAACCTCGACATCAGGACCATCACCATGGGTGTTTCGCTCATGGGTTGCGGTAACGAGAACCTCGACCGCATGTGCACGAAGATCTACGACCACGTGACGCACACGGCTGAGCATCTGGTCGAGACCGCCGAGAACCTCGAGCGCGAGTACGGTATCCCCATCGTCAACAAGCGCGTTTCCGTCACCCCGGTGGCGCAGATCGCCGCGTGCTGCAAGGATGAGGACCTCACCCCCATCGCGCATGCCCTCGACCGCGCGGCTGAGACGCTCGGCATCGACTACCTGGGCGGCTTCTCCGCGCTCGTCCAGAAGGGCATCGGCGACGCCGACCGCCGTGTCATCCAGTCCATCCCCCAGGCGCTCGCTACCACCAGCCGCGTCTGCTCCAGCGTCAACGTCGCCAGCCTGCGTGCCGGCATCAACATGGACGCCGTGCTCATGGCCGCCCAGACCATCATCGATGCCGCCAAGCTTACGGCCGACGAGGATTCCGTTGGCGCCTCCAAGTTTGTCTGCTTTGCCAACATGGTCGAGGACTCCCCGTTTATGGCGGGCGCCGTCCACGGCGGTGGCGAGGCCGACGCCGTCATCAACGTAGGCGTCTCGGGCCCCGGCGTTATGGCCGCAGCCCTGGAGACGCTGCCCGATTCCGCATCGATGATGGAGGTCGCCGAGAAGATTAAGCAGACCGCCTTTAAGATCACCCGCGCCGGCGAGCTCATGAGCCGCGAGGCCGCCCATCGCCTGGGTGTCGAGAAGGGCATTGTCGACCTCTCGCTGGCTCCCACGCCTGCCATCGGCGACTCCGTCGCGCGCATCCTCGAGATCATCGGCGTGGGCACCTGCGGTGGCCCCGGCACGACCTGCGCGCTCGCCATGCTCAACGATGCCGTCAAGAAGGGCGGCGTCATGGCCAGCTCCAGCGTGGGCGGTCTCTCCGGCGCCTTTATCCCCGTGTCCGAGGATGCCGGCATGATCGCCGCCGTCGAGGCCGGTGCGCTTTCGCTCGAGAAGCTCGAGGCCATGACCTGCGTGTGCTCCGTTGGCCTGGACATGATCGCCATCCCCGGCGACACCCCGGTCGAGACCATCGCCGGCATCATCGCCGACGAGATGGCCATCGGCGTCATCAACAACAAGACCACGGCCGTCCGCGTGATTCCCGCCATCGGCAAGGGCGTGGGCGACTGCGTCGAGTACGGTGGCTTGTTCGGCCGTGCGCCCATCATGCCGGTGAACCCCAACGCCGGCACCGTGCTTGCCCACCGCGGTGGACGCTTCCCGGCGCCGTTGAACTCGCTCAAGAACTAGCTGAGGGGACTGGCGAGGAGCCCCGGGGAGGGCAAATATATAAGGTCGCCTGCTCGGACAGTCCTGACTCGCACGGAGAGCACATTAAGTGCTCTCCGGCTCGTGCGGAACTCGCGATCGACCTTATATATTTGCCCTCCCCGGGGCTCCCGCACAACGGGACCTCAGTTGGGTTCTATCCCGGTTGCAGTCGCTTCGCTCCTGCACCACTTGGCTGGTGCGGCGGTTTGGCGTTGGAACGGTTCTTTTTCTGATATATGCTTGTTGCGGCTCTTCTTTTGGGAGGGGCCGCTTTTTTGTTGCTAGGAGGTTGGCCCGTGGTTGATGGGGAGAATCGTTCTGAGCTGCTTGCTGCTGATTGGAATGGCGAATGGATGCGTCTGCAAGCTGCTCGGCGGCGGGCTGATGATTCTTTTGAGTGGGATAAAAGGGCTCGGCATTTTCGGCCACTTGAGGCTGCTCCGTATGCCCGGGATTTTATAAAGCTGTTGGCGTTAAAGCCTGGTGAATCGGTGCTGGATATGGGGTGCGGGGCTGGATCGATTGCTATTCCGCTTGCTCAGGCTGGGCATCCTGTGATTGCTGCTGACTTTTCCCCTGCCATGTTGGGCACGCTTGATGCCGGCATTGAGTACTATGGGCTCGAGGATCGCATTACACCGCTTGAGCTTGCTTGGGATGATGATTGGGATTTGGTTGGACCCGTCGCGAAAGCGGTGGATGTTGCCTTTGCCAGTCGGTCAGTTACGACGACCAATCTAAAAGGCGCGCTTGTCAAGCTTGATCGTACGGCTCGTCGTCGTTGTGCTGTCACGATGGTCGCCAACTCCAGCCCGCGCTATGACCTGCACCTGATGAACGCCATCGGTGCCTCGGTTACCTGCAGCAATGGCTTTGTGTACGCCTTCAATATCCTCATTCAGATGGGTGCGTTGCCGCAGGTTACGTACTTTGAATCGCCTCGTCGCGATACCTTCGATAACCTTGAAGCGGGCGTAGCAGATTTTTCCCGTATGCTCGAGCATGGCAACGAAGATAAGGTCGACCGTCTGCGCGACTACATCGCCCAGCACATGATCGAGAACCCCCATGCCGGTGAGCCGGGCTCCAAGGGTGTGCCGCAGGGACGCTATAT
Source organism: Collinsella sp. (assembly GCA_037237765.1). GTDB lineage: Bacteria > Actinomycetota > Coriobacteriia > Coriobacteriales > Coriobacteriaceae > Collinsella. The sequence continues at coordinate 9,574 of JAXXEN010000047.1, forward strand.
GCTCGACCACGTCCGCAAGGTCCGTTGGGCGTTTATTGCATGGGAGTCGGTCTCTGCGCCCAGCTCATAGCCTGTTCGCAGCCCACGCCGCCCACTCACTCGGCATCCGCATTCTTTTTGAACTGGGCAAACGCGCTCCACACCGCGCCGTTCCTGCGCTATCGTGGGACAGCTCACGTAGATTAAGGCCCCATTGCGGGGCGCCCCATACATAGAAAGCGAGAACCCATGGCACTGACAGGAGCACAGGTCAAGCAGCTTCGCAGCATGGCCCATCACCTCAACCCCGCCATCATCATCGGCAAGTCCGACGTCAACGAGGGCACCGTCGAGCAGACGGTCGCCTACCTGGAGAAGCACGAGCTCGTTAAGTGCTCCGTGCTCGATGGCTCCAGCCTTTCCGCCCGCGAGGCCGCCGAAGAGCTCGCTGAGCGTTGCCGCGCCGAGGTCGTCCAGGTCATCGGCCGCAAGTTCTCGCTGTATCGCGAGTCCTCGCGCAAGGACATCGAGAAGATCAAGCTCGTCTAAGAGCCAATGATCCGGCGAGCCAACACATAGCAAGCTTACGGGTGCCCAAGTACTTCGGGCGCCCGTTTTTTATCGCTCGACCAGCACGCGATTGAGCCGCCCCTCCACCAAGCGCTCGTATAGGCGCCGCGTCTCGGGCTCGGGCACGCCATTGACCTGCTCCCTCAGATGGTGCATATGCCCGCTGTACAGCTCGACGATATCGCGCCGCCGCCCCGCCGCACTGTAGACGCGCATGGCGCAGCGCACCATATCCTCACGCGCCGTTTCCTGCCGAAGCCCCGACTCCGCCAGCCAAATCGCCGACTGCAGATCGTTTTCTTCTAGAGCGGCATTTGCCCCCTTAATCATGCAATCGATGTACTTTGACTGCATAATGCGTCGCATACGCAAAAAGTAGGTGGGATTACAGCCATTGGGAACATACAACGGTCCGGCATAAAGCTGCTCAATCTTAAGGCACAACTCGACCAGATGGGGCCCGCGCGCACCCGTGCGATTTCCCAAAATCTCGCGGCTTATCTGGTCAAACAGCCGTACATCGGTCTTGACGTAGTCACCGTTGAGTCCGATGCATTCATTTTGGATGAGCACACACGACTTGCCATCCGGCGTCGGCCCCAAAGCCGACCGCAAGCGCGATATCGTCGAGTACAGGTTATTGCGGGCGCTATTGAACTCGGCATGGGGCCACAGCTCCATGGCCAGCGTCTCACGATCGACGAGCGCATCCATGCCCAGCGCAAGCCGCTCGGCAAGCGTCGCCGCCTTCTTGCGGCGCCACATTTTGTCCGTGATGGGAAACCCGTCGCGCTCGGCGCGAAACGCACCAAACATGCGAATCTCGATATGGTCGATGGTATCAACGGCTTCAACCTCGCCGGCCTGGAACAGGTGCTCGCCCTCCCCTTCCAAATCGTCACGCAGCGAGTACCGCGACAGCTCGCGCACGGGAAGCTTCTTGCGTATCCTGCCCGCCGGCTCGCCCAGACAATGCATGGCAAGGCGCGCAAAGAGACGATACGATGGCTCTAGAATCCCCGCACGATTCATGGACATCCAGGCCGCAAGATCGCTGTCTCGGCCCGCACAGGCCAAATGCAGCGCCACCATCCAGGCTTCTGCGCCACCAACCTGCGTCTGGCTTATATCGAGTAGTTCCGCTTCCTCGCGCACCGAAACCATCGAGGTGTTACGCAGATATGCCGCGCGTTCCAGCAGCAATGCGTTATCGCGCATGTACGCAATCGGCTCCTCGGCAAGTTTGAGCACTTGGACCGCACGGAACTTTGCATTAACCGGCCGTCCCTCTGCCAGCGACTGCCAGCCTTCTAGCAACAGGCCAAACAGCTGAATCTGATTGTCGCGCATGCGCACGGCAAAACGATCGAGCTCGTTGAACGCCGCATCGTCGGTTACCGGCAAGCCGGAAAGGAGCCGCCGTGCCGCCAACACCATGCGCACCCAGATAGCCATCGCCTTAAGCCCACGCACGTCGAGTGCCTCCCGCACCAGCGCCATCTCGTCGTCGCGCTCGTCGGTTCCCGAAAACGACCCGTCAAAGAGCTCCACCAGCATGCTATCGGCCCGTATAACAATCCCCGCGATGTCGAGCTCGCAGTCGTAGGCCCTGCTCGTTTTGAGCTGCTGTAGAACGCCGCCGTCATCTCCCCGCTCGGTCAGGCAGCGCTTGACCTCGATATGCGCAGACAACATATCGAGTGCGGTATGAGATGTCTCGATTTCTGGCACGGCCAGGTTCGTAGGAAGCCCAAGTCCGTTGTCCCCATAGCAAACAGCCGTCAGTGTCTGGGCCACCCTCCATGAAACAGGGTCTATTTCGCAGGCCGCCCGTTCGCCCCCGCGCTCGATGACCGATGCCATATAGCGGGCGAGCTTTGTATTGGACACGCTGACCGCTGCCAGATATACGCCAAGCGCCTCGGCAGGCGTTGGCTCTGGAGCCGGATCGTCGGCATCGATCGTGCCCAACGCTGCTCGGCAGATATCGGCCCCGTGCCCCGTCAGAGCAAGATCGACCCCATACTGTCCAGCAAGTTCAAGGACCGCTTCACGGTCCAAAAAGGCGTCCGCCAAGCCCATCGCCGCATCGCATCGGCCCGCCTTAAGCAAAATCCGGGCCGCCCTCGGAACAAGTTCGGGGCGAACCTCGGCCACCAACTTACGCAAACGCAAGCGTCCGTTATCCTCCGTGCCCAGACACGCAAAACTCCGCTCGGCGGGATCCAAGCCAAAGATCGGGTAGTCGCGAACAAAGTAGGACTGGTCGACCATCGACAGCCTCACCCCGCAAGCCTCGAGTTCCGAGATATTGCCCTCACCCATCAAAACCATGAGACATGCCACGCAAAACAGTGCATTATTGTCGAGCGAAGCCAGATCGACAAGTGCCGCGCCATATACGTTGACAATCTCGTTTTCGAGCAGTTGGGCGACGTCGCCTTGGCCATACAGACCCGTCTGCAATGCCGAAACGAGCTCGGGCACGCCCTGCGTGAGCTGATAAAAGTCGAGCGATGTGCTGATCGAAAACGCCGATGCCCACGCCGAATACTCATAGGCATGCACCTTGAGCATCTGCGCATTGATCTTAACCGAATCGCCCAACCCATGAATCAGCTGACGATTTGAAGGACGGCAGGAGATAAAGACCCCTATCCCCATAGCGCGCAGGCCGCGAATCCTGTCGATGAGGTCTTCGGTATCGTGCTGATCGAGGTTTGGCACATTATCAATCGCGATAAGGGAGTGCGGTTTGTCTTTGAGTTCTTCGGTAACCACCTCGAGCTGCATAAACACCTCGCGCCCAGTGGCGCGATCGGCCTCGATAATCCGCACGGGGCCTCGCGTCGGGTCGCATTTAACCTCATGGGTGTACTGCAGCAGCACCGAGGTCTTCCCAAACCCGTCGGGCGCATAAAGAACCACGATGCCGGCCTTTCGGCCCTTGGCGATAAGCTCATTCATCAAGCGTTCGCGTCGCACCATATAGCCTCCGCCCAGCGGCATCAGCTCGAGGTCGTCTATAGTGCTCAAATCGTTTACCATGCCCGCTCCTCAACTCGACCGTATGGACACTGTAGCCGCAAGACCATACAAGCCGCGCTATGAATAGAGCGACCTTGTGTTTTAGGTTGTCTTTTGGTACGAAAGCAGCAAGTTTTTGTACAGCGAGGGCCGATTGTTATTAATCCCCCGACTAATCGGTCTTTAAGCAGGTAAATGAGCTTGTCAGCTTGTCCCATCCAAGCGGCAGTGTAACGCAAATGAACAAGGTTCAGTTATGTCATTCAACTCGCCTAGCACCCGCTACCGTCTACGACTTTTTAGTGGCATTTTTGCATAGAATCTGGTAAAGAATGAATCAAACTGTTGGGCATCCGGCATTCGTCAAGCTTGCGGCAAGATTTTGGTCAAGTGGGCGGAAAGGGATAGCAAAAAGGCCCCCGCAAAGCGGAGGCCTTAGGCAAGGCTATGTCGAGCTGCAGGATTCGCGCTACTCGCAGAGCGAAAGGGCGGCCTCGTCGGCAACGACAACGCAGTTGGTGTGCAGCTGCAGGATCGAAGCCGGGCACTTGGGTGTAACCGGGCCATAGCACATATCGTGCACGGCCTGAGCCTTGGCCTCGCCGTTGGCGACAACCAGGATCATGCGGGCATACATGATGGTCTGGGTGCCCATGGTGTAAGCCTGACGGGGCACATCATCGATGCTGTCGAACAGGCGGCTGTTGGCCTGAATGGTGCTCTCGGTCAGGTCGACGCAGTGCGTACCCTTGGAGAAGTGGTCATCGGGCTCGTTGAAGCCAATATGACCGTTATTACCAATGCCGAGCAACTGCAGATCCGGGTAACCGGCGGCAGCGACGATCTTGTCGTACTCTGAGCAGGCAGCAGCGGCATCGGGGTTGGAGCCATCGGGCACGTGCGTATTGTTCAGATCGATATTGATGTGATCGAAGAAGTTCTCGCGCATGAAGTAGTGATAGCTCTGAGGATCGTCATGCGAAAGACCACGATACTCGTCCAGGTTATAGGTGCTGACCTCGGCGAAGTCAATGTCGCCCTTCTCGTACCAAGCAGCGAGCTGTTTGTAAGCGCCAATCGGGGTGGAGCCGGTGGCAAGACCCAACACGCAATCGGGCTTGAGGATAACCTGGGCCGAGATGATATTAGCGGCCTTGCGGCTCATATCCTCGTAGTCTTTAGCTTTAATGATTTTCATTACGCGTCCTTTCTCGTACAAGAGAGGCAAGGCTCCCCTTACAAGCACTTGCCCGCGGCCCGCGTCGGCCGCAACCAACGTGTGCGGCCACCAGGGCGAGGTCGCGTAATATATGTGTCTCGTGTCTAACCGCGTCGAGGCCCCTGCCCGTCCACGGTGACCCAAAGCCTTTTAGCTTCGGACAATCCCCATCTTGCCACGGAGGGCGCCCTCTTTCAAGGGCGCCCTCCGTAAACGTGATTGAATTGTAGGCTAAAGGCCAAGCGGAGCGACTAGCGCTCACGCGCGACGATGAGCTGGTCCATCTCCTCAACATGCTCCCCGACGGAGCCCTTGATACTCGAGAACTCAACGGAGTTGCACACCAAGATGGGAACCGTCACATCGTAGCCCTCGGCAGCAATTGCCTCGCGATCGAACTCGATGAGTACATCGCCCTTATGGACGATGTCACCCACTTGCGCATGCACGGTAAAGTGCTTGCCCTCGAGCTGAACAGTGTCCAAACCAACATGGATGAGCACGTCCAGGCCATCGACCGTGTTGAGCGCAACGGCGTGTCCCGTGGGAAAAATGGCCTCGACCTTGGCGTCTGCCGGCGCAATCACGCGCGTGCCGGTAGGCTGAATCGCCACGCCCTGGCCCAAAAGGCCGGTGGCAAACGTCTGATCGTTTACCTCGGAGAGCGGAATGACGTCGCCCGAGATGGGAGCATCCAGCGTAAGGACTCGACCACGCATACCAAAAGACCTTAGGACTTTAGTGAACATGCTCCCCCTCGGACATACCAATCAATCAAAATAGCCTTAACAGTTTACCACTTGGCACCCGATATTGACCATTAGGGAAGTTCGCGCTTGACAACCTCGACGATGTCGTCGACAACGCGCTGGGTCAGCTCGTGCGTCTCGGCCTCGGCCATAACGCGAACCAGCGGCTCGGTACCGCTCGGGCGCACCAAGACGCGGCCGCGACCGTTGAGCTCCTTCTCGGCGGCAGCGACGGCGTCCCAGATGGGCTGGCAATCGTCCAGGCCGGCCTTGTTGTCCGAATGCACGTTGACGAGCACCTGCGGGTACTTCTTCATGATGCCGGCAAGGTCGGTGAGCGTGCGGCCGGTGCGCTTGAGCACGGCCAGAAGCTGCAGGGCCGTCACCAAGCCGTCGCCGGTGGTGTTGTGCTCCAGGAAGATGATGTGGCCGGACTGCTCGCCGCCGATGACGGCACCGTCCTCGAGCATGCGCTCAAGAACATAGCGGTCGCCCACGGCGGTCTGAACCATCTCAAAGCCCTGCTCCTTCATGGCGATGGAGAAGCCTAGGTTGCACATAACGGTCGAGACAATCTCGGAGTTGGCGAGCTTACCGCGAGCGGCCAGGTCAGAGCCGCAGATGGCCAGGATGTAGTCGCCATCGATCTCGTTGCCCTCGCTGTCCACGAACAGCACGCGATCGGCGTCGCCATCATGGGCCAGACCGATGTCGGCGTGAGTGCGCAGCACGAGCTCGCGCAGGGGCTCAAGGTGAGTGGAGCCGCACTCGACGTTAATGTCGGTGCCGCAGTAATCGGTGTTGATGGCATGGACCGTGGCGCCCAGGCGCTGCAGTGCGGCGGGCGTGGTCTGGCAGGAAGCACCGTGACCGCAGTCGACGGCAACAACCAGGCCATCGAGCTTAAGGCCGTCGAGCGTGCTGATGGCATGATCGACATATGCCTTGCGAGCATCCTTCATCTTGATGATGTGGCCCACGCCGGCACCGGTCGGCAGCGTGTCGGCAGCCATGGCCTCCTCGGACATGACCCAAGCGCTGATCTCTTCCTCGACAGCATCGGGAAGCTTCATGCCCTTGCGGCTAAAGAACTTGATGCCGTTGAACTCCGGCGGATTGTGCGAAGCGGAGATGACGATGCCGCCGTCGAGCTCGTTTTGGACGGTGAGCAGCGCCACGGCCGGCGTAGGGATAACGCCGCAGCAGTGCGGGCGGCCGCCCTCGGCCATAATGCCGGCGGTCAGAGCACTCTCGAGCATGGTGCCCGAAAGACGCGTGTCACGGCCGATGCAAATGTCCGGACCAAGGAACTTGGTCGCCGCACGGCCAAGGCGAAACGCAAGGTCGCACGAGAGGTCGGCGTTGGCGACGCCACGGACGCCGTCGGTACCGAAGATGTTCTGGGGCATAGGATCGCTCCTTCCCAAGTGGGCAAAACGTAGTCGCCCACCCTAGTCGAAAAAGAAAACGGGACCCGCCGAGCAATCGGCAGGCCCCGCTTGTACATTGTATCCCGTAAGGAGATAAAACCTTAGCGCTTGGAGAACTGGGGAGCGCGGCGGGCCTTCTTGAGGCCGTACTTCTTGCGCTCGACCACGCGAGCATCGCGCGTAAGGAAACCGGCCTTCTTGAGGTCAGCACGGTAGTCGCCAGCGTTCAGAAGAGCGCGAGCGATGCCCAGGCGCAGAGCGCCGGACTGACCGGAGATGCCGCCGCCATCGCACAGAGCGATAACGTCGAACTGACCGGCGGTGTCGGTCACCTTGAAGGGAGCAAGGGCGTTCTCAACGAGCTGATGACGGCCGAAATACTGCTCGGCATCACGCTTGTTGATGGTCACCTTGCCGGTGCCGGGGACGAGACGGACGCGGGCGACGGCGTTCTTACGACGGCCGGTACCCTGGTAGACAACGGTGTTCTCAGCCATCTTTAAGCCTCCAGCTCAATCTTCGTGGGGTTCTGGGCAGCGTGCGGATGCTCGGCACCAGCGTAGACCTTAAGCTTGGTCATCTGGGCACGGCCGAGGGTGGTCTTGGGCAGCATGCCGCGAACGGCGCGCTCAATGACCTTCTCCGGGTGCTTCTCCATAGCCTGGCGGAAGCTCTCAGCCTTGAGGCCGCCGTTGTAGCCGCTGTGGCGATAATAGGTCTTCGTGTCGGCCTTGTTACCGGTAAGCTGGACCTTATCGGCGTTGATGACGACAACGAAGTCGCCGCAGTCGCTGTTGGGCGTGAACTGGGGCTTGTTCTTACCGCGCAGGATCATTGCGATCTGGGTGGCAAGACGGCCCAGGACAGCACCATCGGCGTCGACGAGAACCCAGTTGCGCTGGACCTCGCCCTGCTTGGCGTAGTGAGTCGATTTCGAAATCACTTAGACTCCTCCATGTACAGTACGTGTTGTTACAGAGATTCACGGGGCTCTGCAAGTAACCCGTCCATATTACCCCGCTCGTCGCCCGAGTCAACAGGTATTTTGGTTCCGACCAGAGTTTCTGCACATGTCGTCCATGGGTCATGACGTCGCGACGTTAGCGCTCGACAAACGCCTCGATATCTCCCAGCAATCGCTTTGCCTCCTGGCGGCCCTGAATATACAGGTCGAGGAGCTTTGCCGGATCGTGCTCAACGTGGCCGACCTCGACCGGCTTTTGCGGAGCAACGACCAGCGCACGGCCCTCGCGCTCATACTTCCATAGATGCATGCGCTGGATGTTATAGCGGTCGTGGCGCGTCTCGATAGCCTCGAGCAGATAGGGGTAGTCGGCATAGCGGGCTCGTGCGGCGGGCATAAACTCGTAGGGCTTTTTCTCGTATGAGCGGTCCTGCGTAACGATAACGACCGCGCGATCGAAGCCCGCCTCCTCGAGCACATGCTCGATAGGGACCGAATCGGCTACGCCGCCGTCGACGTATTTGTGCCCATCGATCTCGACCGGTGGCGTCACCAGCGGCAGCGACGTCGAGGCGCGCACAGCATCGAGGTCGAGCACAGCGCTTTTGACCGGCAGGTACGTGGCGGTTCCAAAGAGCATGTCCGTCGCGACGGCGTACATCTCGATGGGGCTGGCGTCGAACGTCTCGTTGTCAAAGGGATCCAGGCGGTCCTGGACGTCGTTAAAGATAAAGTCGTAACCCACAATAGAGCCCGTGGACGCAAACGATGCGGCACCCATGTAGCGGCTGTCGTTACAGAAAGCCAGGTTGATGCGGTTGGCACGGCCGATCTGGTGCGACTTGTAGTTGACGCCGTTGAGGGCGCCGGCCGATACGCCATATACCGCCGGAATCTCGACGCCGGCCTCCATGAGGACGTCGAGCACGCCTGCAGTAAATTGCCCGCGAAAGCTGCCGCCCTCCAAAACGAGCGCGACTTTGCCGGCGTTCTTTGCCCTATCTTCTGCAGTCATGTTGACCTCCTGCTGTTTCGTTTTGGCTTTCTTCTACCCAGTTTTACGGAGGAGAGCGCACGGGTTTTGGAGTTAAGGGGGCGGGGCGGTCAAGCCAACCCCAGAGTATGAGTTGCCGCTGGGAAAGTGCATCCCGGTCTGCGTTGATGCGGCGCATGGCAGGCTGAGGTTCGATAACATCGCATCTATATAGGATTGAGGCTTTGCGCGGAGAATCCGCGTATTTGCTTCGCAAATCCGCACCGGCTTCGGCCGCCTGCCGGCGTCCTCGCCCGCTCGCTACAAACGCTTCGCGTTTGCTTAACGCTCGCGCCCTGCATAGAGTTCGATTCTCCGCGGTACGGACTAGAAATAAAAAGGCAGGTAGATACGAATATCTACCTGCCTGTTACTTATGGTGGAGGCGCGGAGAATCGAACTCCGGTCCACGAAAGCCCCCTGATTGGTATCTCCAAGCTCAGTCGCTGGTTTAGTCTCGGACGCTTTGCGCGCAGCGACACGCTCGCGGCGTCCTAACCGGTTCGGTCTTAGCCTGCGCCTTACCGATTACGTGCGCAGGAGCATTCCCCTAAAATGACGTCGCACCGGTGTCGGGGAAATCACCGGGTTGACGCGCCGCTATAAACTAAGCAGCGAGAGCCATAGGCTCAAAAGAAGAGTTGTTGTCAATTCAATTTGACGATACCCCTGTTTAACGAGGCGAGGAGACCTCGGCTTGCTTCCTCTCTCAGAGCTATCGTGTCGAAACCAGTCGCCCCCGAATGTTGGGAAAGTCTGGATGGCATTGGGCACGAGCACCCAACACCCGTCGACTTTTCAAGGAACATGCGGGGTGAGCCCCGCTTGTGGAGTGTTATCTTACCACGTTCTGAAAGCGGACAGCTGTTCTATGCACGAGCTGTGAAGACCATAATGTGCACCACACTTCACACTTTTGCCACCGAACGCGTCACGTATATTTTCGCCAAGCAAAATTGACCCGTCGAAAGGACCGTTATGGATACCAAGCAGCAACTCATCAATGCCCTCACAGGCCTGGGCTCAACCATTACCGAAGCCATGGATGTCATCGAAGGCTTTGTCCCCTGCGGACATCCCGCTCTCACGGTTTCGAACGCCCTTGTTGCGCTGGACGCTGACGATGATGCAGCTCTCGCCCAGCAGCTTGAGACCGTCGAGGGCTTTATCGACCACGTGAGTGAGAACCGCGGCGTGGCCGCCTACCACGGCATCGAGGTCGAGCTCGTGGGTCCCAAAGCCGATCTGTTCGCAGCAATCCGCGAGGTAGGCGCCCTTATGCAGACCGCAGGCGTCAAGAACACCCAGGTCAACGAGTGGGTCTACCGCAGCCTGGCAGCACTAATCGATTCCGACGAAAAGGCAGCCGAGCAGTTCGCAGAAAGCCCCGCCATTAAGGCCGCGCTTTTGTAAATAGCAGACGCGGGTCCCTTGGCGCATCGTCATCCAAGAGGTCCGCAAACAGTTCTCGTCAACCGATAGCCGCGCCGCCGCGTTCGGCCAAAGCAAGAATCGGCATCATTTGGCGCGGGGTCTTTGCTGCAAGATCGGCATGTTCGAGCAGCTTGCGATCGTTGGTCACCAAGTAATCGACCTGCGCACGCTTGCGCGCGGCGAGCACCAAGTTGTCCTCGTAATCGTGATGGAGCGTTAAGTATTTGTCGGCTAGCTACAGATCGGATGCATCAGCGCCCACGGCCATAGCGTTTTCGGTCATATTCCGAACGAACGCCAGTGCCGCATCGCCAATTGCTCGGGCAGAAGCCTCGTCGAGCGCTCCCCCGCCGGCAAGAACGCTACGCTTCAGCTCGTGTTGGACAACGTACAGTACGTCCTTAGCGATATGCACCGGAAAGAACAGCAACGCCCCCGTCTCCGTCGCCTGCCCAATAAACGCACGCGCGGCAAGCGACTCGGCATGGTCGACGCAAAACGAATCAACCCATACGTTGGCGTCCACCATTATTTTGAGGGGAGCTCCGCTCACAGGATCATCCCCTTTTGGCGATAGCGCTCGTCCATGGCTTCGGAATAGATTGCGTCCCAATCGCGATCGTCGGATACGGGCGACGCAGCGATGCCCAAATCTGCATAAAGCCGGTCTGCCGCTGCCCATGATGCGGCGAACGGAGTATCGGGCGCGACGGTCTGCTGCCGGTCGTCGACGACCGCAAGCACTTCCTCGCACTGCCCGCCACCCTGCGCGACCTTGGCCACCACCTTTTTGATGAGCTCGGGCAGTGACCCGCCCGAAAGCCGCAGCGCCTCCTCGGCACGTTTCTTGACCTGGCGATCTACGCGAACGTTCACCTGCGCCATGCCGCTAACAGCACCCACGTTGATTCCGCTCCCTTCAAATGCTAGCACCGCTAGCGACACTATGTAGAGAAGCTAGCAAATGGTCAAATGCAAAAGACCTGCGCCCAGACGACACCGATGCCGTCTGGGCGCAGGCCAGATAACGTGGGCGAACACGTCTGCTAGCGCAGATATGCCTTCGCGTTGCTCAGGCTGTAGGCAATCGTCGAGCCGTTGTGCAGCAGCGAAGACGCTTGCGGGGTAATCGCGCCGGTAATGCCCAGCGCCAGGAGCGCTGAGTTGGTGAGCATCACCTTAGAGTAGGAGCTCGTCAGACGATCAATGAGGCCCTGGCTCATGCGGCGCAGACGCACGATCGCGGCGAGATCCGTGTCGGTCAGAATGATATCGGCGACCTCCTTGGCGATGTCGCTTCCACCGCCCATGGCCAGACCCACATCGGCCAGGCCCAGCGCCGGTGAGTCGTTGACGCCGTCGCCCACCATGGCAACGTGGCGCCCCTCGCGCTTAATGCGCTCCACATAGGCGTACTTGTCCTCGGGCAGCAGTTCGGCCTTAAAATCGTCGACACCCGCCTCGCGCGCAATGCGCTCGGCCGTGCGCTCCGAATCGCCCGTGAGCATAACGACATGCTTGACGCCCAGCGCATGCAGGTCGGCGATGGCCTCACGGACCCCGGGCTTGAGCGGATCCTCGATACCGAGCACGCCCACAACAGTGCCGTCGATCGCCAGGTAGAGCGGCGACAGGCCCTGCATCCGGGACTCGATGCGCTCCTTGATGTCGGATTCGAGCTGTGCGCCCTCGTCCTCAAATACAAAATGCGCGGAACCGATGATGGCGCGACGCCCTTCAATGGACGAAGCGATGCCGTGTGCCACGATGTACTCGACGGCGGCGTGGCGCTCGCGATGTTCGAGCCTACGCTCGCGGGCGGCGTTGACCACGGCGCGCGCCACCGGATGCGGAAAATGCTCCTCCAAGCAAGCGGAAAGGCGCAGGACCTCGTCCTCGCTCCAGCCATCGGTCGTCAGCACGCAAGCCAGGCGCGGCTGCGCCTCGGTCAGCGTACCGGTCTTGTCAAAGACAATGGTGTCGGCCTTGGCAAACGACTCAAAGTACTTCGCGCCCTTGACCATGACGCCCATCTTGGCAGCATCGCTCATGGCAGTCATGACGGCGACGGAACCCGTGAGTTTGAGCGCGCACGAGTAGTCGACCATCAGTGCCGCGGAGGTCTTGATGAGACTGCGCGTGGTGAGCGCAACCAGGCCCGCGAGCAGGAAGTTCCACGGAACGATCTTGTTGGCGAGGTCCTCCATGTGCGACTGACCCTCGGACCTGAGCGAGTCGGCCGTCTGCACGAGCGAGACGATTGAGCGGAGCTTGGTTTGCGCCGTATTGGCTCGCACACGCACCAAGATGCTACCGTCTTCCACGACAGTGCCGGCGAATACATCGTCGCCCACGCTGCGCTCGACGGCAAGCGGCTCGCCGGTCAGGGTCGCCTGGTTAACCATGGCGCTTCCCTGCTCGACCACGCCATCGATGCAGATGGACATGCCGGTGCGAACGGCGACCAAGTCGCCGGGCTCAAGCTCGGTGGCGGCAACGCTCACCTCGGTGTCGCCGACCACTTTTTGCGCCTTGTCGGGTACGTCGAGCAGCGAGTTGATGAGCTCGTTTTCGCTCATGGCGCGCGTGTAGTCCTCGAGTAACTCGCCCACGTTGAGTAGGAACATCGTCTGGCCCGCGGTATCGACGTCGCGCTTAACAAACGAAATGCCGATGGCCGAAGCGTCGAGCACAGGAACGGTCAGGCGCGGCTGCGCGAGCTCGTGGAGCGCGGCACGCAAAAAGGTCATGTAACCGGCCACAACAAACACCGCACGCAGAGGCGTCGGCAAGAACCAGCGACGTGCGTAATGGGCACCGACGAGTGTCGCCAGGTCCATAACGAGTTTGCGCTTGCGCGGCTCGAGTTGCATCACGTAGCCCGACTTGGCATCGGCGATAGCTTGAGCATCGAGTGCGCCCAAGGCGTCGAGCACGCTCGCGCGGCGCGGCTCGTCGTACTCCAGCGCCATCTGGCCAATGCGGCCATATACGCGCACTTTGCGCACGCCGTCGATTTCGCCGCCAAGCTTAAGAAGCGCATCGAGATCGCTCTCTGGCACAGGACCCGCCAATTGAAGACGGGTCCTGCCGGGGATCTCGCTAATAATCGAGAATCTCATAGTTTGTGCCTGGGAGCGTTACTCGGCCGCCTCGTCAGCGGCGGCCTCGCTCTGGGTGATGTAGGCAGCCTCGGCAACCATATCGTCGACCTCGGCCTTGGCCTGCTCGACCATGTCCTGGTAGCCATTCTTGATGCGCATGCCGCACGCGATACCCTGCACGCAGGCATTCTTTACCGGAGCGCTGGTGAGCAGCTTGATGCCGGCCGTACCAAGCAGAAAACCGCCACCGACAAGCAGGGTGTTAAACGTCGACTTCTTCATGTTGTTTCTCCCTTTTGCCGCATTGGATGCGGCGTGGTGCCTTAGCACCCGAGTAAATAAGTTTGCTCGAGCACACTTTTGGAAAAGAGTTTAGTTTATCTAACTATTAAGGTCAACAAAGGCTAACTTTTTGGAAATCTTCTGGTGCGGACCAGCCGGCTTCTGGCGATCCGCCCGCCGCGATGCACATCCGTGACGCCAAAGAGGAGGCCCTCTCCTCTCCAGCAAATTGAAGGTGAATACTTTTCCGCGAAGTGAACGAGTCAGATCGGACCCCTGAAGCATCCGCATTTTTCGCCAACAAAACCGCAGGAAAAACTCGACAAAACCTCAGGAAACAGAGCCCAAAAAGTGTCGATGCTTCAGGGGTCCAAATAAGGTCGTTCACTTCGCAGAAAAGTATTAGACCCCGATTTCCGTCGCTCCCACAATGTGGCAAAGGGACAGCCCCTTTGCCACATCCATAAAGAATGAGGGCGCCATCGGCGCCCTCATTCACCAAATTCCATTCAGCCCGCCCGACCCGAACGGCCGAGTCGTCTGGCCGGGGAAGCTCCGAGTCGCCGGGGTGTTTGCTCCAAATGAGTTCCGCATGCAAAGAAGGCCACTAAATGTGGCCTTCGTCTTGCATAGGACTGTTTGAAATTTGGAGGAAATACCCCGGCGACTCGGGGCTTCCCCGGCCTCGCAGCTACGAGAGCGACGTTCTCAGCAACTCGTTGAAGAGCTTCGGGTTGCCCTTGCCGCGGCTTGCCTTCATGCACTGGCCCACCAAAAAGCCGATAACCTTCTGGTTGCCGTCACGATACTGCTGCGCCTGATCGGTACAGTTTGCCAGCACCTCGTCCACAATCGGCTGCAGCGCGCCGGCATCGCTCACCTGACGCATACCACGCTCGTCGACGATCTTGTTGGGATCGTCGCCGGTCTGAGCCATGGCCTCAAAGACCTCGTGCGCCTGGTTGGAGCTGATGGCATCGGTCGCCAGCAGCTTAGCCAGCGCTGCCACCTGAGCCGGCGCGATGCCGGACTCGGCGAGCGACACGCCTGCACCCTTAAGGTAGGCGATCATCTCGTTGACCAGCAGGTTTGCGACCGTCTGGACCTCCTTGCCGGCCATACCGGCAGCGGCGGCCTCAAAGAAGTCGGCAAACTCGGGGTCGCCGGCAATCTGCTCGGCATCGGCAGCTTTAATGCCAAAGTCGGCCTCAAAACGGGCACGCTTGGCATCAGGCAGCTCAGGAATCTCGCCACGGCAGCGGTCGATGAACTCGTCGTCCAGATCGAACGGCGCCAGGTCGGGATCGGGGAACAGACGATAGTCGTCTGCCGTTTCCTTCACACGCATGACCACGGTACGCTTGCGGCTGGGCTCCCAGTGACGGGTCTCCTGGTAGATAATGCCGCCCTCCTCGAGCACCTCGGCCTGGCGGCAGATCTCGTAGGCAAGGCCGTCGTGCAGGCTCTTAAACGAGTTGAGGTTCTTGAGCTCGGTCTTGGTGCCCAGCTTGGTCTCGCCGCGGCGGCGCAGCGACACATTGCCGTCGCAGCGCATGGAGCCCTTCTCCATGGAGCAGTCCGAAATGCCCAGCGTCACAAAAATGCGGCGGAGCTTCTCCATAAACAGGCGAGCCTCCTCGGGCGTACGCAAGTCGGGCTCGGTGACGAGCTCAATCAAAGGCGTGCCGCAGCGGTTGTAGTCGACGAGCGACTCGGCCGCGGCGGTAATGCGGCCCTCGGCACCGCCCACGTGCACCATCTTGGCGGCGTCCTCCTCCATGTGGATGCGCAGGATGCGGATGGGCACCGTGTAGGAACCGTCCTCGCGACGCTCGGGCATCTGCAGGTTGGACGCGTCGTAGCTGGCCAGGTGGCCGGCACGTTGATTACCCTCGCGCATGGTAGAGGACATGGACGTGGACAGGCCCTCGGCATTGGCAGAGGCGCTCGCCAGGCTCTGGGCCTCGGCCTCGCCGAACGCGCAGTCGGGGCGCTCGGCGGCACCGCGACCGGTCACGTCCAGGTCCAGGTGACCGTACATGGCAAAAGCGACCGGACCCTGCGTGGTTTGGAAGTTCTTGGCCATGTCGGGGTAGAAGTAGTGCTTGCGGTAGAACATCGAGTGACGCTGAATCTCGCAGTTGGTGGCGAGACCGGCCTTGACGATGCTCTCGATGGCGCGCTTGTTGGGAACCGGCAGGGCGCCGGGCAGGCCCAGGCACACCGGGCACACGTTGGCGTTGGGCTCGTCATCGTGGCTGAGCTTGCAGTTGCAGAACATCTTGGTATCGAGTGCGGTGAGCTCGGTATGGATCTCCAGGCCGATCACGGCCTCCCAATCCTGCAGGACCTCGGAAAGCTCCTTCATTACAGCTCGCCTCCCTTCCCGGCAAAATCGGGCGCGACGGAAAGCGCGGGCGCACCCGTGGCGGCATCGGCAAAGCCGCGCTCCAGGGCGCGGGCAAACGTGAGCAGCTGACGGTCCTTAAACGCCGGACCCACCAGCTGGGCAGAAACAGGCAGCTGAGTATCCTCGCCCAGGCCCAGCGGCACCGAGATACCACCGTTGCCGCAAATGTTGAGCGAGATGGTGTACAGGTCCGAAAGGTACATCTGTGTGGGGTCGCTGATCTCGCCAAACTTAAAGGCTGTGCGCGGCGAGGCGGGCATAAGGATGGTGTCCACCTTGGCATACGCAGCGTCGTAGTCCTGCGTGATGAGCGTGCGGGCCTTTTGCGCGGCGTAGTAGTACTTGTCGTACACGCCCGAGCTCAGCAGGTAGGCGCCGAGCATCTGACGGCGCTTGGCCTCGGCACCAAAGCCGTGGGCACGCGAAAGCGAGCTCTGATCGGACAGATTGGCGCAGCCCTCCTCCTGATAGCCGTAGCGAATGCCGTCGAAACGTGCCAGGTTGGAGAACGCCTCGGCCGGGCCGATGACGTAGTAGGCGGCGATGGCGGCGTCCAGGTGCGGCAGGTCGACCTCGACCAGCTCGGCACCCTGGTTCTGCAGCTCCTGGGCGGCGCGCTGAACAGCGGCCTTGACCTCGGGCGTCAGGCCCTCGGCCTCCATAAACGCAGGGATAATGCCCACGCGCTTGCCCTCGATGCTGTCGTTGAGGTGCTCGGTAAAGTCGACGGCGCAATCTTGGCTCGTGCAGTCGTACGGATCGTGGCCCGCGCCGGTAAGCGCATTCATGGCCAGCGCGACATCCTCGACCGTGCGGCCAAAGGGGCCCACCTGGTCGAGCGACGAGCCAAAGGCAACCACGCCGTAACGGCTCACGGCGCCATACGTGGGCTTAAAGCCCACCACGCCGCACAGCGACGCCGGCTGGCGAATGGAGCCGCCGGTGTCCGAGCCCAGCGAGAGCGCGACCTCGCCCGCGGCGACGGCGGCAGCGGAGCCGCCCGAGGAGCCGCCGGGCACGCGCTCGGTATCCCAGGGGTTGTTGGTGCGGTGGAACGCCGAGCTCTCGGTGGAGCTGCCAAAGGCAAACTCGTCCATGTTGGCCTTGCCCATGGGCAAGCAGCCGGCATCGAGCATGCGCTGGACGCAGGTGGCGGTGTAGACGCTCTGATAGTCCCCGAGCATGCGAGAAGCGCAGGTGGTGCGCGTGCCCACGAGGTTCATGTTGTCCTTGATGGCCAGCGGCACGCCCGCGAGCGGGGGCAGCGGCTTGCCTGCGGCACGGTCGGCATCCACGCGCGCAGCGGCCTCGAGTGCAAGCTCGGGCGCCACCTGCAGGAATGCCTGGACCCCGCCCTCGCGCGCATCGATGGCGGCAAGAGAGGCCTGGGCCACCTCGGTAGCGGTAAAGTCGCCGGCGGCAACGCCCGCGGCAATCTGGGCGGCGGTAAGGGAATCGAAGCTTAGCGCCATTACTCGCTCTCCCCCTCTCCCAAAATGGACGGCACGCGGAAGTAGCGATCGCGCGCGCTGCCGGCGTTTTCCAGCGCAACGTCGAGCGGCAGGTCGCGCTCGGGCTCGCGCAGGTCATCGCCCATCACGTTGGACAGGCTTCCGATAGGATGGAACGTGGGCTCCACGTCGGGCAAGTCATATTGCAAGACGGGCTCGAGCATCTGGACGGCGTCGTTCATGTAGGACGTCATCTGGGTGAGCTCGTCATCGGTCAGTGCGATCTTTGCGTACTCGGCAATGCCGCGCACGTCTTTCTCGCTGAGTGCCATAGGCGCTCCCTTCCGCATAACAGATAAACCGCTCTAGTATACAAGGCAACGCCGGCTTGGAGCAGGCGCTTTACCCGAATGCAGCGAAAACGTAACGAGGGCGGCGGGCTGGCAGGTTGCGGGCCGGCAGTTCTGCAGCGAAACCGTCCCGCCCACAGCGAAGACCGCGTCGCCCACAGCGAAAACCGTCTCGCCCACAACGAAAACCGCGCCGCCCACAACGAAGACCATCACAACATTCGACACTTTTCGCCAAAATCGAGCTTTTCATCGAATGTTGTGATGGTTTGGAAGCCCCCGATCGCCACAAAGATACCTGTCCCCATTGTGGTGGTTCTGGAGAATGTCTTATGCCGAGGCCTTGGCCTTGCGGCGTTTGCGGACCGCGTGGATCACGATGTCCAGCAGCAACAGCACAATGGCCACGACCACGATGAGCACGGCAAACTCGCGCTTGCCCCAGTGGCGGCCGGCCAGCGACTTTTGCTTGTCGACGTCCTTCTTGTTGTACTTGGTGCGCACGCAATGCACCAGCAGGCGATGGTCGTTTACGCCGTAGGGCGTGCAGGTGACGAGCGTCACCTTGTCGGCGCCGGGCTCGATGGTCAGCGACTCCATCTCCTCGGGCAGCACGACCTCGGAGTCCACCATCTTGTAGGCGAGCGTCTTATTCATGGTGTGCAGCAGCACCAGGTCGCCGGGCTCCAGCGAGTGGATGTCGTCGAACATGCTCAGGTTGCGCATGCCCGAGTGCGCGGTGAGCACGCAATGCGTCGAGGTACCGCCCACCGGCAGGCTCGTGCCTTCCAGGTGGCCGACGCCCGCCATGAGGACTTCTTCGCTCGTACCGTGGTAGATGGGCATGCTCACGTCGATGGAGGGAATCTCGACCCAGCTCATCATGGGGTCGCGGTCAAAGATGAGCTGCTGGGCGTAAGGCTCGATCTGGTCAGCGGGAAGCTCGGTTGCCTCGCCGGCAAGTTGCTCGTTAAAGGAGCGTGCCTGGAGCAGGATGCGCTCGCGCTCCTCGGCAGACAGCGCGTCCACGGTGCTGGACACCGTGCTGATCTGGTTGAACACGCCCGAGGCCTCGAGCCGGTCCAAGATCCACGGCCAGGTCATAAGGCCCACGCCAATAAGGATGATGACGATGGTGATGAGCCGATCGGCCCAGCGCGGCAGCCGCTTGCGACGGCGCTTAGGCTTTGGTTGAGGTTTGGGCTGAGGGCTTGAGCCGCCGTTGTCCGCGGCGTTATTGCTCTTCATATGTTTGGCGCCCTGCACCATCGCCGGTCACTCCTCTACAGCTCAGGTTGTCTAAACAAATAATAGCCGATTAGCAAGCTTCCGCGCCGGACAACGCAGCTAGGACCGAAACGCCGGCTACGGTTCGAATTCTTAGAAACCTTCTACAGCGCTTCTTGCCATGGATATTCCTTTCCAAACATGCGATCGACTTCGAGCTGAATTCGCTCATCGTCGATTGCCGCCAAAGATAGCGCAAGCGAAATGTCATCGACGCGGGAGGAGTCGGCAAACACGGGCACATAGCGCCACACTTGAATCATCGCCGTTTCGTTATCCGGCAACTCCCCGTCTGCGACTTCGAGATCGCTCAGTTGACGCCATGCACTTCTTAAGACGGCCTTTTGTTCCATACCCGGTGCAGCGAGCATCGAACGCGCAGCGAGCGCCGTCTCCCCGGCGTCAACAAGATAGTCGACCTGCGGCGTCTTCCTTGCAAAAAAGACCTTCGAGACAGGCGAGGAGAGCTCTGCCATGTGCTCACTGAGCAGAAGATCAACGGCAACAGGGAACACGACGACACGTCGCTCGCGACGCTCGCGCCTCGCGAGTCCCCTGTCGACAAGCTCGGTTATGGCCTCACTCGCGCGGCTTGCCGAAATCCCAAGCGCACGACAAAGGTCATAGGGGCGATATGGCTCCTGGACTGCTCCCCAGATTGCGGCAGCCTGCGCGTTGGGTGACATCTTGGTCGCGTGATAGCGAAACCGGGCGCCGCCCCTCTCCGTGCAAGCTGTGCCCATAAATGGAAGAAAAGCCTGTCTACCTGGGCAGACAAAGGGAATCCCTTGTGCGACCAATGCTTTGCGCTGACGTGCATCGGCATCAGGAAACGAAACAACAACAGGAGTCTCCGCGCGCAAGGCTAGCTGACTATAGACCCTCTTAGCCTCGGGAAGCCCGACGCCAGTAGGCAAACTTGCAAGCAAAAACGAAAAACCGTTTGCGTCAACAGCGCGGACCTCAATCGCCCGTAGATGCAGCGGCAAGCGTGCGGATCCAGGCCAATTTTTGGTCTTGGCAGAGAGGCCTAGTGCTTCTTGTAAGTAGATTAGCGCTTCGTTCATTTCCATAGTTTTCGTTTGATTCCATTTTTAATTGGAATTATACATTATTTTCGGAATTAACGAGATTCCGTTCGTGCCTAAGCCCATATTTACGTTTTCAAAATGTCCCAGATCGGCTGGGCGATTCGGGATACAATGTCAATAGAAAACGACGCACCCCGCGTAAATGTTTGGGAGCGCGGGCGGCCTAGTTTTCAGCTTTTGTTAAATGCCCGGGATCCGACCCCCGGGCATTCTTATTTGCGCTTTCGGTGCAAATGCCTTCTACCGTCCGCACCGCGCGTGCGCCTACGGACCTTAAACCGAACCTCATACGAGTCAAGAAACGCGATGACGAACGTGCCCGCATCGGACGATGGAGGCTGGCTGCGTTATCCCAAAAAAACGGGGCAGACTCCAGTGCGGAATCTGCCCCGAAAAGAGAATGGCAAAGCAAGAACGTGGATGGACGAGAAAAGTGTCCGCAAGTCTCATGGCCATCACATCCCACCTGCCAAAGGGATGGGTGAGCGAGCGCTACTCCTGCTCGGACTCCTCAGCCTGCTTACGGCTGCGGATGAGGTGCGCCACGCCGATGCACAAAACCGCGCCACCAGCGATCCAAGTGAACGTCACGCCGTTGAGACCGGTGAGAGGAAGGTCAACCTGCTTGGTATCGCCGACGGTGATGTTGAAGGTGCCGTCCGCGTCCTTATCGGAGTCAGGCTTCGCCGTCAGAGTGTTATCGCCGGCATCCTTATCGGTGATACCGGCAATGACCTTGCCGTCTTGGTCAGTCGTAAGTACTCCATCGAGCCTAGTAAGACCAGCCTTCGGACCATCGGCGGTCATGGTCGGCTTGATCTCGAAGGTGAAGGGGTCAACCTTAGTGTAGCCAGAGGGAGCAGAAGTCTCCGTGACGGTATAGACACCGGCATCGAGACCGGTGACCTTGATGACACCGCCATTCCTGGTCTTAAACTCATGCTTATATTCGCCAAGGGAACCATTTTCCTGGACGTAGAGATTCCGAGACGTGCCATCATCCGCCCCGGTTGCCTGGATAGTGAACGTGGCGTCGTCGAGGGCCGCCTCAGTGCCAAGGTCAACCTTGTTGATCCTGATGCCGTAGGTGTAGGCCTCAACCGTATCGGACTCCGAAGTGCCAGTGCCTCCAGACATGGGGTTGTTGGAATACTCGAGCGTAACGGTGTTAGGATTGCCCTTCAACACGTCGTTGGCCCCTGCAATAACCGCGTTTGAGTTGAGCTTCGCCTTGTAGAAAACAACAATCTTGGTGTTGGCATTTACAACTGAATCTGGAATCTCCTTGAGGTACTTATGCTGCTTCCCTACTTTAGCTTTAACAGTCAAGATAGTGTTATTTTGAGATACATCCCTATCAAAGTATTCGGAAATGTCGGTATATTTATCTCCATTGTTCGAATCTTTGTTCACAGCATACACTTTAGGTTGTTCGTAATCATAGTAGAGACCTTTTGTAAGGGTGTCGGTAAACGTGTAGGAATAGGAGTCATAGCTGGCGTAGTTATCTGCAATCGTACCGGTAAGCCTATAGTTCACTTCCTGCTCATTATGGAAATCGGCAGCGTCCACCCAGCCAGTCTCACTGGTAATGTCAGCGCCCTTCACCTTAGAATCATCGAGGATCTTTTTCTCGACCGTGGGGATGCTGGTCTTCTCGGCGACCGTTACGGGCTCACCGCCCACGATAGCGAAAATCGGAGAGGTGCCAGTGTTCGGCTTGTTCGGATCGAGATCGCTGGTCACAAACAGGTAGTAGCCAGAACCGGCGGTAGCAGTCCAGGGCTGTCCAGCTGTGATATTAGATTCGGTCGGAACTTTATCCTTTACGGCGTTCGCAACTGCGTAGAGGATGTTGCCAGTATCGATTCGCGTTCCATCAGTCGATGTTGATCCCGCAGTAGTGGGACCCGCATGCGCCACGAGGAAGTCGGCGACTTCCTGGGGCGTGGGACTACCGGAAAGTTTCTCATCATCCGTCAACTTTTCATAGCCAGTCCACGTCGACTTGATGGCGTTGACGACCGTCTCTCCAAGCGCATTGTCCGCCCACGTAATGTTCTGAGCGGTCTTGCCGCCGTTTTCAGTGTCGGTCACCGTAGCCTTGAAGATCTGATACGCCTTGTACTTGACGTCCTTGTTGTCGCCAATATTGCTGATGGTGATGGTATTGGTCGTAGTAGTCGCACCCTCAGCTGCAAACGCCATCGTGACCGGGGCCATCACGCCGCCGAAGCTCAGCGCCGCGGTAAGGCCCGCTGTTACTGCCAGGCGTGCGATGTTCTTGCTCATGCTCATCTTCTTTTCCTCTGCTTTCTGCTCGAATTCCATTTGATCTAAATCTGTCTGTCTGTGTCTTAGCATCTACTTCGCTACGTCTCGCCCCGCTCTCTGTGGGGCTGCCAGCTACTCTTTATGGCTGCCACCTCCCCGCTTGACCAGGAGCGCGACCACGATGAGCGCGGCTCCGGCGACCGCTGCGGCGGCCGCGGCGTACATTGCCATATCGCCAGTCGAGGGCATAAAGCCTCCGGTGGTAATGCTAGGGGGTGTGCCGGCGGGCGAGTTGATGAGCGACGCCTCCAGGCTGCCCGTCGACCCGTCCGCGCTGTCGGCGCGCAGGGGCGACTCGGCCGTGACGGTGAGTTTGGGCTTGGCGGCGGCCACTTGGTCGACGTCCAGGCCCTCGGCCTTGACCGTCACGGAGCGCGTGCCCTCAAAGGCGGTGTAGCCCTTGGGCGCCTTGAGCTCGCGGACCTCCAGCTTGCCCGAGTCCACGCCCGAGACGGTCACGCGGCCGTCCTCGCCCGTGGTGACGGTGGCCTTGCCTTCCGCATCCCACGTGCCATCGGCCGCCAGCGTGCGACCGCGGTCGTCGGCGATGCTCAGGACCGCCCCGGGCAGTGGCTTGTCGCCGTCGCTGCCGCGCTTGGTGAGCGCGAGGTCCCAGGTGTAGGCGGTCGCGTCGTCGCTCGGCGTGCGGGTGAAGCCGGCGTCGCCGGACTGGTCGGCGAGGGGAGAGCGCGGGTAGCGCAGGCAGACCTCGTTGGGGTTGCCCTTCGCGATGCCGTGGTTGCACGCGCCGTTGAGCGGCGCGTTGTACACGGCGACCACGCGGGCGCCCGCGGTAAAGGCTTCGGTCCCGCCGAGCGCGGCGATGAGGTCGCCGGTGCGCACGGTGAAGGTCTTGCCGTCGGCCGCTACCTTGGTGGCGCACTGGGCCGTGATGTCGGTCCAGCCCTTCGCGGGTTCGGTGCCGGCGCGGCCGTCCCTGCCGGCCGAGACGGCATCGAAGCCACCGTCCGCGCCCGCCGCCACGTACACGCGCATGCTCGCGGCCACCTTGGAGGGGTCGAGCCCCGCGCTCATGGTGTCAACGAACCGCACCGTATAGGTGTCGTAGGCCGTGAGCCCCGCCGGGACCGTGGCAGAGAGGCGCCAGTACAGGTCGTCGGCGACCGTGGCGTCGGCGGCCTTCTGCCAGGCGGCGGTGCTGTCCTCCAGCACGTGCTTGGCGACCTTGGGGGTCGCCGCCTTGGGCTTGACGGTGACGGCGCTGCCGCCGACCAGCGCCATGATCGGCGCGGTGCCGGCCTCGCCCTGGGCGATGGCGTCGTCGTCGGCGACGATGAGCCAGTAGCCGCAGGGCAGCTCGGCCGCCGTGCCCGCGTTAAGGGCCACGGACACGGCGCCAGAGCTCTGAAGGGAACGAGCGAGCTGTGCGCTCAGCGCGCTCGTAAGGTGGGAATCGGTGTTGAGCCGCTCGGCAGCTTCCTGCGCGGTGGTCTGGGATTTGGACATGCCGGCGCTGTGCAGCACAGGCAGCGCGGCGTCGCGCACGACATCGCTTGCCCAGGCGAGGTCGGTGGCGATCTTGGCGTCGCTGTCGCCATCGACGACGTTGGCGCTAAAGATCTGGTAGGCGTCGTAGCTGCGCGCCACGGTGCCGCTCACCGTGATGGAACCGGTCGAGGTCGGCGCGGCCTGCGCGGAAGCGGGGAACACAACCGCGCAGGTGCCGATCAGGAGGGCAAGCAGCGCAAACAAGATCGGGAAGGAGCAAACTTTCTTATTCACGACGCTCACCTCCCTTCGCATTCGCCTTGCGACGAATGTGCATCCAGGCCACAGCAGCGCAAAGCACCGCCGCACCGGCAAGGTACGTCAGAGTGACGCCCGACATACCAGAAAGGGGCAAAGAGGTGGAGTAGGTGTTGGTGAAGGTGGGGGTGTCGGTTTCGCTGAATGTGTGCTCAGCGCCGTTGGCCACCGGGTTGCCATCACGATCCTGAATCTGCTTGTAGGTTACTTTGCAGTCAATTTTTTCATTAGCTTTATCCGTGGCCACAACCTTGATCTCGTAGACCGACTGATCGTACCTATAGTTCGTAAACGACGTGGTCGGCAGCTGTTCACGGACGTAATAGGTGAAGGTCTTAGAAGCGCCACGGCCCGTAGAGTCACCAGCAGTGTCGGGGTCCTTCATGATATCAGAGAGCGAATAATTGAGCTTGAGCTCACTTTTCTTATCAGAGACGTCCCTGAACGAAAGTGTCTGCGTCTTACGAGAACCAGCGGTCTCGGCAGTACCGATGATGTCTCCGTCTCCAAAGTTGCTGTCCGTCGCGAGCTGAAGTGTAAACTTCTTCATCTCGCCACCCTCAACGACCTTAGTCGCCTTGGGAGTCCAAGAGCCAGGGGAAGTGTACGTGTTGGTGAAGGTTGCCTTGTTGGTGGAGGTTGCGCTGCTGGAGTCGACGATCGAATAATACCCATTAGCATCTACTGACGCAGTCCTCGGCGAGCTAGCTGAACCCGCAGGATTCTTAGTCACGCACACATTATCAATCGTGAAGTTATAGACCATAAGTTTTTTAGTCTCATTCGGCTTTCCCTGTATCGGAACAGACATAAGTTCAGTCGGCGTGCATTTGACTTTCACCTTAATCTCGTATACAGCATGATCGTATTTGACACCAAGTTCATTGCCCGCATTTTCGACCATGTAGTATGTAATGTCGTAGTCTGTAGTTTCGCCAGTACCACTCGCTTTAAACTGCTTGCTAAGAAGCTCGCTAAGCTTCTCGCTAAGGTCAAAGGCGATGTTGCCGTCAGCGCTATTCGGGACAGATTTGACAAACTTGCAGTCACCAGTGCTGAAATTACCATTGTCGTCCCAAGAAGGCGCCTTCGCAGCATCCGAGTCCTTGCGATAAACCGTAAAGGTGAAATCCCCATCTTTGAGGTCGCGGCCGTCCAACTCCTTGGTTGCCTTCAACTTAAGGCTCGGATAGGCATACGTGTCTGCTGGCTGACCCAAGTACAGGTCGCCATTCGACATGATGCCGCCACCATGGTCCCAGGAATAGTTGCCCGTGATGAAAGTTGTCGCTTCATTCTGCGCTTGATTCCGCGCATCAATCGCCGCCTTATCCTCGGCCATAACACCCGACATAACACCCGAGGTCAGGCCGATGCTATTTTTTACCCCAACAGCACCGTTGGCGGGGATGTTGATAGCTTTTTCAAGTTCGATGCTTCCCGAGTACCGGGCGTCTCCACCACCAAGCATCTTACCAGTCACAACTGCGATCGGCGTATTGTGATCATGCGCTGCGAGGAAGAAATCGGCATGACCGTTGTCACGAAAAACGTCTTTCAAATAGGCGGCTTTGTCTTGATCCTTACCGTCGTTGCCGGCAGAAAGATGGGGCGCTTTGTCATTGCCGGAATTGCCCTCTTGCTTGTAAGCAGGATTAGGATGATCTTCGCCAGGATTCTCATTACCGGCAGACTTATTGCCAAAGATTGCCGTGCCTTCAGTGTTCGTTACCAAGGTCTCACCCGATGGGCAGACCGCAACGCCGCCACCATAGCCGCCAGCGGTATTGCTGCTTATATACGAGTTATATACAAACAGCCTGCCTGCGTTATCCGCGTTATTCGAATCACCCTGAACAAAGATGCCGCCGCCACCCCAGTCAAAGCGAGACATGCAGTGATTGTTTGTGATGTAGACTGTACTTTCTTTAGTGCCGTTAATATCTTTAGGGCCGTTAATCATCGCGTAAACCCTCTGGCCCACTCGGATGCCGGCACCTTCAGATCGGTAGCTCACGTTAGAGGCAATATTTCCTCCTTTAATGTCGAGCCATGCCCTACTATCTTGTTGAAAAATATTGGTAACGTAAACGCCGCCGCCAGCTTCCTCGGAATAGTTGCCAGTAATCTGGCCACCGAAAATGGTGACATGGGCGCCCTTAGTGGCAGCAAGTCCGCCGCCGCCACAACAACCATCGCCATCTTTATAGCAGAAGTTAGCATAGCGATTGTTCGTAATGTAACCGCCGGAAACAGTAACGCTGCCGCTATTTTCGGCCATGATGCCGCCGCCAAATCCTTTAATGTTATTAAGCGTGCTGTTACCGGAGATTACGCCACCGGCCACTTTGACTATAGACTCATCGGCATATACACCGCCGCCACTAGGAGCGCAGTTGCCGGCAATTACGCCGTTAGAAATGCTAAGAGTCGATTTTTTGACAGATATTCCTGCGCCGGCACCATTCCGCCGACAATAACCTCCACAAACGTAACCACCGTTCATATTGACGGTCGACTCATTCTCCGCGTACACCAGGTTTTGGGCATGGCAGTCTTTCTCTTGTGTGAGCACGCCGTTCTCAAGAGTGAAATGACCACCATTGATGTTGATGAGCTTCAGGTTTTCATTGCCACCGCATGCCACGATGGCGCCTTTAATATCGACGCTATGTTCGTAAAGCGTCTCAGTTGTCTTGGTTGTGTCTGTTGCACTCGGGGACGATTGGGTCACATAGTAGGTAAGGTTAGACGGAATGCCATTGTCGTAAGACAACACTGCTTTTTTACCATAATTGTTGGGATTTAAATCCTGACCCTGATCATTTAGCTGCTTGCCGCTGTCGACACTTTCACTCGGTTTATTAGGATCAGTATCCTTAATTGTAAGTGTCGCGCCACCGGTGATATTGAACAAAGACTGACCTTGACTCGTATGCTTAATCTTATGGCCGTTTAGATCCAGCGTGATATTGCTGCCGTCCTTGTTGAGCGTGATCGTCTCGCTGGTCTCAATATCATTCATAAGCTTGAAGCTAGCCGCACCACTTGCATTCTCCAGGCTTTTCAACCCGTCAGCTGTTCGTATTTCAGTGGATGCCGTTTTAGTCTGCCCACCTTCCGCAGCCAGCATTACGGCGTTGCCATCCGACAACTCGCCATCTTCGGCCTGCAGCTTACCTTCAGGCTGACCCTGCTCAACACCATTTGAAGGGTCGGCTTCGCCACCCTCTGCGTCGTCACTATTCTGGTTTTCGGCGTCCCCGTTGTTGGTGTTTTCTACATCAGCAGACTCACTTGAGGAACCCCCCCCATCACAGTTTCCTCGGTAGGAACCGTCTGGGCATCGTTTGCAATGGCCTGCGAGATCGGAGGCATGACGAGCGACAGTACCAGGCTCAAAACGGAGGCTCCGCACAAAACGCCTGCCAGTACGCGGCGCGTCGCTTTTTTTCTCTGCTTAGTTTTTTCTGAATTCGCTTTCATCGATGTCTCCTCCCCAAGAGACCGCGATCTTGCTCTTTCACTATCAAACGTATCTGCGCAACCTGTAATTACGCACGCTTAGTAATACTATTGTAACTATTGTTTAAGCATCCGAGCAACAAAACCGACATTTTTGTACTCGGTTCTCAATTCTCTTGACATTTGCTCGGATTTACCTTCGTTTATTCGCTATGAAATATCTATTTCTACTGGTAATTAAGCTAGTTATCATTTTTTTAATAGCATTTTATTTATTTGCACAACATTTTGCTCAAGAGCAAGCATCCTGTGAACGGTCGAAAATCGACCGTGAACGGTAGGTCATTAACCGGGAGGAATAGACCACTAAATTGATGGGAATATCTTTAACTCATCGGTAGTTAGAAGCGCAATGTTCAGACAACTAAATTTGAATTTTCGCGCAGATTTTCGGTATCAATTCGCCCAAATCGCCTGAGGCCACCACAAAGGTGCCTGCCCCTTCGTGGTGGTTCTCCCCCGGCGCTACAGCAGATGCTCCTCGATAAAGATCGCGATGCCGTCTTTGTCGTTGCTCGCGGTTACAAAATCGGCGGCGGCACGGGTGGCGTCGCTGCCGTTTGCCATGGCCACGCCCACGCCGGCGTCAGCCACCATGCAGGTGTCGTTATCGGCATCGCCAAACACGCAGATGTCCTGGAGCTCCATGTCGTTGAGCTCCGCCACGCGCCCCAAGGCCGCGCGTCTTGGACACGCACGGATCCATGAACTCGTAGAGCCGCTGCGTGGTTTGCAGAGCCGCCGCCTTAACGGTGTCATCGGCAAACGTCGACGCGCGCTCAATCACCCGCGGCATTACCTCGGGCGCCATGGTAAACATCACCTTGGGCTGCGGCTCGCGCAAAAACTCGGCAAAATCGACCACCTGGTAGGGCACGCCATCGACGCGCGACAGGTGCTCGACGCACGCGTTGCTCTCGGGCACGTAGAACACGCCGTCTCGGGGGCAGACGGGCGTTGCCGGAAGGTCCGCCATGTGCTTGCAGATGCGCGCGATGGTCTCGCCCGGCAGCGGATAGCTCAGCTCGTTGATGTCGTGCGCGCGGTCGATGACCTCGGCACCACCGCAGCCCACCATCACGTCCACCAGGCCTTCGATGCCCCAGAGCTCGTACATGGCCTCGGTCGCGTGGGCGTCGCGCCCGGTGCACAGACCAAAGAGCACGCCGCGCTCGCGCAGGGCGCGGATCGCCGCCACGGTGCGCGGAGACACCGTGTGCTGGCTCGTGAGCAGCGTGCCGTCGATATCGCAGAACACGGCTTTGATGTGGCTGAAGGTGGTGTCCATGGGGACCTTTCTGGGTTGTGCGGCGGTGTGGGGTGTATTCGTGAACGGCGTACATGGTATACCAAGGGGCGCTTTGGTGCAAAACCACCACAAAGGTGCCCGTTCCCCCTTGTGGTGGCCGAACCCGAAGGGTGGCCGGACTCGGGGCGCGAACCATCACAACATTCGACGTTTTTCGGCAAAATCGCGATTTTCATCGAATGTTGTGATGGTATTTACTGCCTTGCGGCACGATCAAAATGCCGGCGTCCAAACAGCAGCAGCGCCGCGGGAACCGCCGTCACGACCATGCCCGCCCCTACGAGCGTCTGCTGCACGCCAAATGTCGCCGCCAGCCACGGGGCAATCGCCAGCGGCGCCACGCCGGCAAACATATTGCCAAAGCCCATGACCGAGTTCACGCGACCGAGCTGCTCGAGCGGGGTCGTCGTTTGCACGATCGTGTTGTGGAGCGGGTTGACGACGCCCCAGGCCACGCCCAGGGCAATCTGGCCGACGAGGGCTACACCCACGTACGGTGTCCCCACATAGAGCAAACTTCCCAGGCCCACGGACATGAGCGCCACGAGCAGGGTTTTAAGGTTGACCAGGTGCGGCGGCAAGCGGAGCGCGACCACAGCGCCCAGCACCGCGCCCACACCGCTGGCCGACGAGAGCCAGCCCATCCATTCGACACCGACGTGCAGGACATCGCGATAGAAGAACGACTCCAGCGGGTCGAAGGCGCCGTAGCCAAAGTTCGAAAGGAAAATAATGCAGAACAGCAGGGCGAGGACGCTGTTGGTAAAAACCGTCTTGATGCTGGTCGCGAAGGTTGCGCGGGAGGACGTGCTGGGGTTGGAGCTTCGTCCCGCACGCTCCCCTTCCTCTGCCGAATCGGCATCCGCATGCCCGGCGACATGGCTGGCCTGCGGCCTAAAGCCCCAGCCGACGACGATCGCCAGCACGGTAAAGAGCATCATGAGCACGAACACCGCGCGCGACGACGCAGCCGCCGCGACAAAGCCGCCCAGTGTGGGGCCGACGATGATACTCACGTTGGAGAACATGGCGATGGCGGAGTTGATGTCTTTGAGCTCGACGGGATCATCGGTGAGGTAGGCCGGATAGGACGTGGCAATGGGCTGGGCGAATCCCATCACAAAGCCCAGAAACACCGCGCCGAGCAGGACGACGCCGGTCGCGCTACCAAAGGCGATAATTGCCGCGCCGGTTGCCAGCGCGCCCACGATGCTCAGCAAGAAATGACGGCGCGGGCCCCAGGCGTCGAGCGCAGCGCCGCCCGCAAAGGACCCCAGGATCACGAAAACGTTCATAAACAGAACGGCCAGCGATGTCGCCACGACCGAGGCATCGTCTGCATAGGTGAGCGTTCCGATGACGCCGATAAAGTAGCTGGTCTGAAAACCGGTGTAGATGAGAAAGCGCATCGCCACCAGGCGCTTGGCCTGCACGGACAGCGATGATTGAGACTTTGAGAAAAGAGGGGCGAGCATGGAGACTCCTTGTTTCATACGAATACGGGCGGCGGGCATTCGCCACCGTCTGTCAAATCAATCTATCCGCATGAAACATTAAGGACGCATCTAGCCCCTTCTCTCCGTTTTTCGCCCGTCATGAACTACTTGGTAGATTGTAAGGCATGTCCCACACATCTACTAAAGCAAAATCCACCGCAAAGGTGCCTGGCCCCTTTGTGGTGGAAATGACGTTTGCCCAGATAAAACCTGCCAAAATAAACCTGTCCCTTTTTGGCAGGTTTTAGGCCAGATAGTCTTGAATCAGGTCGCAGATGGCTCGGGCGTCGTTGATGTTGATGGCTCGGGTCGCAAAGCCGGCGTCGAAGGCCTGACGCGCCAGGGCCTCGTTGCAGGCAAGGGCCAGCGTGTGGCCATCGACCAGGTCGAGCGAGCTCTTACCGCGCAGACGGTCGACACCGGAGCGCGCGACCACGATGTTGTCGAAGCCCTCGGTCTTGTAGCCCTCGATGATCACCACGTCGACATCGCTGTAGCGCGACAGCAGCTCGCGCGCGGGCATCTCGTCCTCCTCGCGCGTGTCGGCGTACTCCGCCCAGCGCGTGGCGCAGATAAGGCCCACGTGTTTGGATCCGGCCTGGTGATGGCGCCACGTATCCTTAGCGGGCACATCGATATCAAAGCCGTGGTGCCCGTGATGCTTGAGCGAACCCACGCGCAGGCCGCGGCGGGTGAGCTCGGCGATAACCTTCTCGACGAGCGTGGTCTTGCCCGAGTTTTGGTAGCCGATAAACGCGATCGCGGGGACGGCCGGTGTCGGAGCTGCGGGCGCGACGGCGACGGGTGTGCTCGCGGGCGCGGCACCGTCAGCGGCCACGGCCTCAACAGCAGCGGCCTGACGCTCTGCACGATCCCACACGCCCGAGCGGCCACCCTCCTTGTGCAACAGGCGCACGTCGACGATCTCCATACCGCGATCGACCGCCTTGCACATGTCGTAGATCGTTAGGCACGCAGCGCTCGCGCCGGTCAGGGCCTCCATCTCGATACCCGTCTTGCCCGTCACGCCCGCCGTAACCAGCACGTGAAAGCCAACCTGCCCGTCCGTGCGCGCCGGCGCCCAGCCCTCGGGCACGTCCTCGGCCGGCGTCCCCGCCGCAGCGATAGGCGCAATGTCGCACTTGCTCTTGGTAATGAGCAATGGATGGCACATGGGGATGATGTCGCTCGTGCGTTTGATGGCCATGATGCCCGCCACGCGCGCGCAAGCAAGCACGTCGCCCTTTTTGGCGCGGTCCTGCAGCACCATGGCCTGCGTCTCGGGATGCATGAGGATGGTGCCCTCGGCGATGGCAACGCGATGGGTCTCGGCCTTGTCGGACACGTCGACCATGCGCACCTCGCCCTTGGCATCCACGTGCGTCAGCTCGTCGCGACGGGCGTCGCGGACGGGCTCGGCGACCGCGCTGACAGTCGGCTGCGCGGCCGTGGCGGCATCGCCGGCCGCAGCCGTGACTTTGTGGGCAGACATCGCGGCCCTGCGAGCGGCCTTGGTGGCATCGGCGTACCTGCTCTTGGCCATATGATCATCCTCCGATTTGAGACATAAATCGTTGCGTGCCCTCAATTATCGCGTGTTCCTGCGGTTTGTGGGCCACGGCATCGCGCCAAATCGAAAGCACCTGCATATCATCACCACGGCGCAGCGCCTCGCGCACCGAATACTCGGCATCGCTGAACAGGCACGGACGCACGTTGCCATCGGCCGTCAGGCGCAGCCGGTTGCAGTTCGCGCAAAAATGATTGGACATGGCGCTAATAAAGCCGACCGTTCCCGCCGCGCCCGGAAAGTGCCAATAGCGCGCAGGGCCCGCGCCGGCAGGAGCGTCGTTGATGTCGAGCGGCTCGAGCTCGCCCAGTCCCGCCGCGGCGGCCCCGGCATTGATACGCGCCCGCAGCTCGTCGCTCGGCACGGTATCGCTCGCGTCCCACAGCTCGGGATTGAGCGCGGGCGCATGCGGGTCCACAGCGCAATGCGAGCTCGTGCGCTCGTCGCCGATGGGCATGTATTCGATAAAGCGCAGGTGGATGGGACGGTCGGCGGTCAGGCGTGCAAGGGCCGCCACATCCTGGTTGAGTCGGCGCACCACAACGCAGTTGACCTTAACGGGTTCAAAGCCCCAAGCCAGCGCCGCGTCGATGCCTGCCATGGTCTGCTCGAGCCGACCCAGGCGCGTGATCTTTCCAAAGAGCGTAGGGTCGAGTGTGTCGAGCGAAATGTTGACGCGGTTAAGACCGACATCTTTGAGCTGCGGCGCCAGCTTGGGTAGCAGGGCGCCATTGGTGGTGAGCGAGATGTCCTCGATCTGCGGAATCGCGCGGATGTCGCGAATAAGCGGGATGATGCGGCGGCTGACCAGCGGCTCGCCGCCCGTCAGGCGTACGCGGCGAATGCCCTCCCCCGCCACCAAGCGCACAAAGCGGGCGATTTCCTCGGCGCTGAGCAGCTCGTCGTGTGCACGGGGCACCACGCCATCGGCCGGCATGCAGTAAATGCAGCGGAAATTGCACTTGTCGGTAACGGCAATGCGCAGGTAGTTGATATCGCGGCCAAAGCCGTCATGTTGCACGTGCCCGTCCACGCAGCCCTCCCCTCGCGCGGCGTTTTATTCTTCGGAAAACATAATACCCCACGAGAGAATCATGCCGACACCCGTACGACAGGACAGGTCGCTTCGAGCAAGACCGGCTTTCCAAGCCCATCCACAGCATACAGACCATCACAACATTTGATGCTTTTCCCGTTTTTGGCAAAAAACGTCGAATGTTGTGATGGTCTGCGTGCCCACGGCACCCCGTAGAAGGGCCAAAGCGTCCCTAAAGGACGCCGTCCCAGTGCCGAATCACGAATTCTCGCAGGTCGTTCTGCCGCTTCTGGAACACCTCGCTTCGGTCGCACTTAAGGCCCATAGCGAGCGCGATAGCGTTCATCGCCCGATGCAATTGCAGCTGATGGGCAAACTGAGTCCCGGTGAGGACGATCATCCTAAAGCCCAGTGCGCTCAGCACGGTCATACGCTCCGCATCCGACGCGCTGCGCTGTTTATCAAGATGGTCCGAGCCGTTGTATTCAATCCCTGTACCGCTTGCTGGCGCATATACGTCGATCTCGAAATACCCGGCCTTTGCGAGATACTTGAACTCGTTGGGAACATCGACCCGATGGTTGAGCTCGATCTTGGCGTATCCCAGCCCGCCCTGGGAACGTTTTGCTACGACCATGATTGCGGTGGCCGTCTCCATGGGCGACCGCGCGCCATCGTGCACGCGCTTGAGCACGGCGGCCGCGCGTATAGCCCCCTGACGAGATCGGTTCTCATTGCAATAAACAATCAAGTCGGCAACGGTACACCTCTGCCCCATCTCGATATAATCGCCTGTCGACAGATGATTCAAATGGTATCGGGCGCAGATTTCGTAGCCATATTCCAGCTGCTCGGGCCCGCTCATCCACGAGCCCGCCTGGACAAAGCACATGGCCTCATCAACCACCAGAAGGCCCTCTGCCACCTCGAAAAGATGGCATGGAGGTATCGGCGCCCCAAACACGTGGCACCTAAATCCAGCCGGCGTCGAGCGCTCAAAATCGAAGTTGACGAGCGTGTCGATATGATCGAGCTCTTCTCGTGGAATACCAAGCGAAACCAGATAGTCGGTAACGATCCCAACTGCTGTTGAAGCCCTCAGCCCCTTGGCATCGAGTCCCAATTTGGGCAGGTTCGCGGTCGGCTCCGCCTCGTTAGCAAGCGAGTCCTCATCGTATAGGCTGCTTGCTCGCGAGAGCGGCTCGGACGGGCGCGCCACGTTGTGGTACAGCCAGGCAGTCTTATGGGACAGGACGATCGGCAGGTCCATGAGCCCTCCAATGGAGTCGGATAACCAACCTTATTCCCCTGCCCACGGGTCCGCACACCTTCGTGCGCAAGAAAGCGATTCCACCCGGTCGAGTGGTAGAAAAACCATCACAACATTCGATGCTTTTCCCGATTTTGGCAAAAAACGTCGAATGTTGTGATGGTTTGAGGTGAGGGGCACAGAGGGCCAAAGCATCGTGCTCGAACGGGTTAATCCAGCTCTTTTAAGCCATGCGCCAGCTGCCAGTACTCGCCGTGCTGGGCGAGCAGCTCTTCGTGCGTGCCGCGCTCGATGATGCGGCCGTGTTCGAGGACCATGATGGCGTCGGCGTCGCGGACAGTGGACAGGCGGTGCGCGATCATAAACGTGGTGCGACCGCGCATGATGCGGTCCATACCGCGCTCGATGAGCTTTTCGGTACGCGTGTCAATGGAGCTCGTGGCCTCGTCCAGGATGAGCACCGGCGGATCGGCGACGGCCACGCGCGCGATGGCGAGCAGCTGACGCTGACCCTGCGACAGGTTGGCGCCGTCGGCCGTGACCGGTGTGTCGTAGCCCCGCGGCAGGCGGCGGATAAACGAGTCGGCGCAGGCGGCCTCGGCAGCGGCGCGCACCTCCTCGTCGGTCGCGTCGAGCTTGCCAAAGCGGATGTTCTGCGCAATGGTGCCGCTAAACAGGTGCGTGTCCTGCAGCACAATGCCGAGCGACCCACGCAGGCTGGCCTTGGCAATGTGCTTGACGTCGATGCCGTCGTACGTGATCTCGCCGTCATCGACCTCGTAGAAGCGGTTGATGAGGTTGGTGATGGTCGTCTTTCCGGCACCCGTCGAGCCCACAAACGCGATCTTTTGCCCCGGCTTGGCAAACAGGTTGAGGTCCGTGAGCACACGGGTGCCCGGCACGTAGGAAAAGTCCACGGCATGGAAGCGCACGTCGCCGGCAAGCGGGACCAAGCCGCACGTGAGCTCGGTACCGTCGGCAGCCACCGCGCGGCCCGACCCATCAACGGTTGCCACGTCATGCAAGTGCCCGTACGCGCCCACGCCCTGGCCCTCGGGAATCTTCCATGCCCACGCGGCATCGCCCGTCTGCACCAGCTCCACGCAGCCCTCGTCAACCTCGGGCTTAAGATCCATGGCAGCAAACAGGCGCTCGGCGCCGGCCAACGCGTTGAGCAAGAAGTTGCCCAGCTGTGTAAACTGGTTGATGGGCATGGCCGCCTGGCGCACGAAGACCAGGTAGCTTGCGAGCGCACCTACGTCGGCGAGCCCCTTGATGCAGAGCATGCCGCCCGCCACGGCGACGATGGCATAGTTGACGTAGCCAATCACGACGGTCATGGGCACCATGGAGTTGGCATAGCTCACGGCGGCGGTGCCAGTGCGGCAAAGCTCGTCGTTGCGGCAGGTGAAGCCGGCGACATTCGCTGCCTCGTGATTAAAGACCTTGATGACCTTTTGGCCCGAGACCATCTCTTCGATATATCCGTCCAGGTCGCCAAGCGATGCCTGCTGGGCGGCAAAGAAGCGCTTAGAGCGCGCGCCCGAATAGCGCGCATACAGCACAATGGCCGCATCGCACACGAGTGTGATAATCGTGAGCTGCCAGTTAAGGATGATGAGCATAGCCGTGGTGCCCACAACCTGAATGGCGGCCTGAATCACGTTGGCAAAGCTGTTGTTAAGCGCCTCGGAGACGGTGTCGACGTCGTTGGTGAAAAAACTCATGATGTCGCCCGAGCGCGTGCTGTCAAAATAACTGAGCGGCAGCGTCTGGATGTGCGCGAACAGGTCGCGGCGAATATCGGACACCACGTGTTGGGCCGCGCGCACCATGATCTGTGAGTAGCCCAGGGCCGAGAGCACGCCCGCGGCGTAGATGATCGCCGTCAGGATGACCTGCTTGGCGAGCAGTTCCTCCCCGCCCGTGGCCAAACCGTTAACGATGGGGCGCACCATGTAGGTGCCGGCGAGGCTCGCGATGGCGGCAACGGAGGCGAGCACGCCCACCGCGAGCAACGAGAACTTGGCATGCCCCATGTAGGAGAGCAGGCGGCGCACAGTGCGCTTGAGGTCGGCCGGGCGTGCTTGGGCTGCGGTCTTAGGCATGGCGCTCACCCCCTTCCAAGGGCGATCCGCATGCGACGGAGGAAAACGGATCATTCGCGCAACCATCGTCGCTGCCGTCGCCGGCGTCCGCGTTCCTCGCAAACTCCATCTGCGAGGCATAAATCTCCTGGTATATGTTGTCGCCCGCTAGCAGTTCCTCGTGCGTGCCCACGCCGTGGACACGACCGTCGTCCAGCACCACAATACGATCGGCATCCATGACACTCGCGATGCGCTGGGCGATGATGAGCACGGTCGCATCGGGAATCCGAGCGATGTGCTCGCGAATCTTTGCGTCGGTCGCCATATCGACCGCGCTGGTGGAGTCATCAAAAATGAGCACGCGCGGATGCTTGAGCAGCGTGCGCGCGATGCACAGGCGTTGCTTCTGGCCACCCGAGACACCGGCGCCGCCTTGGCCCAACTCGCCGTCCAGCCCGCCGATGCGATCAAGGAACTCGTCCACGCACGCCGCGCGGCAAGCCGCGAGGAGCTCATCGTCCGACGCCTGCGGATTGCCCCACTGCAGGTTCTCGCGCACGGTGCCCGTGAACAGCACATTCTTTTGCAGCACAATGCCCACAGCGTCGCGCAAGGCGGCGAGGTCGTAGTCGCGCACGTCGCGTCCGCCCACAAGCACGGCGCCTTCGGTGGCGTCGTACAGGCGCGCAATCAGCTGCACAAGTGAGCTCTTGCCCGAGCCCGTGCCGCCGAGGATGCCCACCGTCGAGCCGCTCTCGATGCGAAGGTCGATATGCTCGAGCACATCCTCGGCTGCATC
The DNA here is from genome assembly GCA_037237765.1 of Collinsella sp. Classification (GTDB taxonomy): domain Bacteria; phylum Actinomycetota; class Coriobacteriia; order Coriobacteriales; family Coriobacteriaceae; genus Collinsella. The sequence continues at coordinate 47,150 of JAXXEN010000047.1, forward strand.
CGCGCGGTATTTAAAGGAAACGTCGCGAAACTCGATACTGCCGTCCGCTGGCGCCGCAATCGCGAGGTCTCCCGCGGGGTTGGCGATAAAGGGCTCCTCATCGAGCACCTCGGCGATACGGCCCACACTCGTAAGAGCGCGCGTGAGCAGCAAAAACACGTTGGAAATCATCATGAGCGAATTCATGATCAGCAGCACGTAGCTCATAAAGCCCGTGAGCGAGCCCACGCCCAGCTTGCCGGCGAGAATCATGCGGCCGCCAATCCACAGGATGGAGAGCGCAGCCACGTACATCGACAGCTGAAACACCGGCAGGTTGAGCACCGCGCTGCCAAAGGTCTTTGTCGCAGTGCGCGCAAGCTCGGTATTGACTGCGTCGAACTTGGCCTCCTCGTGCTCGGTACGAACGTAGGCCTTGACGGCACGCACGGCGGTGAGGTCTTCCTGTACCACGCCGTTGAGGTGGTCCATCGAGGTCTGGAGTTGGCGGTAGAGCGGACTGACGCGATAGGTGATGACGCCCAGTACGATTGCCAGCACGGGCAAGATGATCGCAAAGACGGTGGCGAGCGGGCGCGACAGCATCAGCGCGTAGATAAGGCCGACGATAAGCGTCACCGGGCCGCGCACCATAGGGCGAAAGCCGTTGCCCACAGCATTTTGGATAACGGTGATGTCCGTGGTCATGCGGGTGACGAGCGAGCTGGCGTCGTAGTTGTCCAGGTTACCAAAAGCGAGCGTCTGAATCTTTTTGTACTCAGCCTCGCGCAGGTTAGCGCCTAGGCCCGAGGCAACGCGGGCGGACGTGTGTGCATAACCCAAGCCCAGTACCAGCGAAAGCGCAGCGCACACCAACACGTACGACCCCTGCAGCAGCATGTAGTTGATATCACCCGCAGGCACGCCCACATCGATGATGTTGGCCATGATGACCGGGATAAACAGCTCGAGCACCGTCTCGACCGACACAAAGAACACGCCGAGGATGGCATCGCGACGGTATGCCCCTAGATAGGAAAACAGTATTTTGAGATTGCGCACGCAGGTTCAACCCCCATCAAACGTTGTTCGCAAACGCACGTATTATTGCGCGCCGAATAATGGTGTCAAGTATTCCGAAATCGTTTTCTGCAAGGTTAGCGCCGGCGGCGAGTTCTCGTGATGTGTGTCCATATTCACTCGGAATAATGGTGCGCGAGACTTTTTCGCTCCGGCGTCATCACAAACCTTGACTCTACAATCGTTGTAGGGTTTTCACTACACTGGTACGTAAAGAAACCCAGCCAGAAAGCCCCGCCCATGGAACACGACCTCACACGTGGCAATGTCCTCAAGACCATCGCGGTCTTTGCCCTGCCCTATATGCTCTCGTACTTTTTGCAGATGCTCTACGGCATGGCCGACCTGTACATGATGGGGCAGTTTAGCGGCGCCGCCGGCATCACCGCCGTGGGCAATGGCGCGCAGACGCTCTATATCATTACCGTGACGCTCGTGGGCCTGGCCATGGGAACGACGGTTATCGTCGGCCACGCCGTGGGCTCGCGCCGCTTCGACCGCGCCGAGACCGCCATCGGCAACACCATCACGCTGTTTATGGGCGTCTCGGTGGTGCTGGCCGCCATCTTGCTTGCACTGTGCCCGCAGATCGTGGCACTCATTGGCACGCCGGCCGAGGCGGTCGAAGGAACCGCCGCCTACCTGCGCATCTGCTTTGTCGGCATTCCGTTTATCGCCGCATACAACATCCTCTCGGCCATCTTTCGCGGGCTGGGCGATTCGCGCTCGCCCATGTACGTGATCGGCGTGGCATGCATCATCAACATCGCGCTCGACTTTCTATTTATCGGCCACATGGGACTCGGCCCCGTGGGTGCGGCGCTCGGCACGGTAACCGCCCAGACGGCAAGCGTTGCCCTCGCGCTCGTGTGGCTCAAGAGCCGTCGCACGAACATCCACGTTAAGCGTAGCGACCTGCGCCCCCAGCCCGAGGTGCTCGGCAGCATTCTTAAGATCGGCGTGCCCGTGGCCGTGCAGGACGGCTGCATCCAGGTGGCGTTTATGTTCATCACCGTCATTGCCAACCACCGAGGGCTCGTCGACGCTGCCGCCGTGGGCCTGGTCGAAAAGATGATCAGCTTTTTGTTCATTGTGCCGAGTTCCATGGGCGCTACCGTCAGTGCACTCACGGCGCAAAACGCCGGCGCGGGCAAGGGCGACCGTGCACGTCAGGTGCTCAAAGACGCCATGACGATCTCGGTGGTGTACGGCTGTCTGATCACGGTGCTGATGTGGCTAGTGGCGCCGGCGTTTATCGGCTTTTTTGCCAAGGACTCCGCGGTGGTCGCGGCCGGCACCGGCTATATGCGCAGCTATATTTTCGACGCGATTTTTGCCGGCATCCACATTTGCTTTAGCGGCTTTTTCGCCGCGTATGGCAAGAGCTACATCGGCTTTGCGCACAACGTGCTGGCCGTGGCGCTCATTCGCGTGCCGGGCGCGTGGCTGCTGTCGAACGCCTATTCCGATACGTTGTTTCCCATGGGCATCGCTTCGCCGTGCGGATCGATTTTGTCGGCGGTCATCTGTGTTGTCGCGTTTACCGTGCTCAACCGGCGCGGGGCTTTTGACAAGTTGGCAGCGTAGCGGGGCAACGCGAGTCTGACGCCCCTCCCCTGCTTTTTGCCGAAAGGAGCGGTCCTGTGACCGACATGCCAAGTGAACATACTGAGGGCCTGCTCCGTATTGGCGAGGTGGCGCGCCTGTTTAACCTGAGCGTGGGCACGCTGCGCCATTACGAGCAGATGGGCTTGCTGGACCCGGCGCACATCGATCCGGCGAGTGGGTACCGCTACTACGGATCGCGGCAGCTCTCAACTCTCAACACCATCAGCCACCTGCGTGTTCTCGACTTGCCGTTGGCGCAGATTCGCGAGTTCGTGACCACGCGCGATGTGGACCTCATGCAGCGGCAGCTAGCTCAGCAGCAGGAGCTCATCGAGCGCAAGCGCCGCGAGCTGGAGCGCGTGTCGCGCAAGATCGATAACCGGCTTGCGCTGCTGCACGATGCCTTGAACACCAAGCTCGATACCATTTGCACAATCGATGCGCCCGAACTTCGCTGCGCCGTGCTGCGCGAACGCGTCAACCCTACCGACGCCTATGCGCTGGAGTGGCAGATTCGTCAATTGCAGAAGGGCCAGCACGAGACCTTTGTCTTCCTGGGCAACTTAGGCGTTGGGATTAGCGCCGAGCGCCTGACCGCCGGCGACTTTGACGGCTACGACGAAGTCTTTCTGCTGCTCGATGACACCGATGAGTACTTGGGCGACGTCGAGACGCGGCCCGCCGCGCGGTGCCTGACCATAAGCTTCCGCGGCACGCACGGGCAAGCAGCCCCGCGCTATGAGCAGTTGCTCGGCTATATGCGCGAGCACAACCTGGCGCCTGCCGGGACTTCGCGCGAGATCGCCCTGATCGACGACATCATCAGCGACGACCCCGCGACCTACGTGGCGCAGATCACGGTGCCCGTTGCCCCGTTCAGATAAGAACTGCCTAGATAACGTTCGGCTGAAGGCAGAATCTTGACGTTATAGGCCATATTTTGCCTCAAGGTCATCGAGAGCCTCAAAGGCATCGCGCGCCATGCCAGCAGCACGCTCCCGCTCGGCCACAGCTATACGAGCCATCAGACGAGCCTTAGCCTGTTCCTGAACCATGAAGTCATAGTCTTCAGATCGAAGTACAACAAATTTGCTATAGCCGTTTTTTGTAACAGTCACTGGACCAGGAGCCTCCCAACAAGCTCGCCAAACGCCGGGGACAATCCCCAATATGGCGGTTTTACTCCTCCGGAATCGGAAACGCACGGATGAACTCTGCAGGCGAGAAGGTCTTGATGGTCGAGCGCACAAAAGCGGCGCGGTCACGCGTGATGATAAAGTCCACGCCGGCACGCTCGGCCATCGCACGGATACAGCCGTCCTCAAAGTCCGGTTCATCGGAATAGGCGGAGGTAAAACAAGCTTCTTGGTCGAGAGGCTCTACCGAGTAGCTCTTAAGGCAGTCGCGCACCACCTCGCGCCCGCGCGCCTCGCCGGCCTGTTTGGTGAGAATGTAGTACGCGTCCTTGAGAGAGCAGGCCGAAACAACGCCTTCGATAAGCCCCACGTCGACGAGCCCCTTGATCGTTTGCGCCGCTGCGTGCTCCGGCCGGCCCGGAAGCACGCAATCGAGCAGAAAATTGGTATCGAGAAATGCCCTCATAGGTAGCGCTCCCTCGCGACGCGCTTTTCATCTTCAACCGTCATCGTATCGAGCGGCGTTCCCTTTGGCATGTTAGCCACGATATCGAGATACTCCTGGTAGTCCTCATTCTCCGCGAGCATCTCGCGAATCTCCTTCCAGGTAATCTTGGGATGCCACATCGTACCCACGTCGCGCTTGGGCTTGTCCGAGCCGCGCGTCGGCTTTGCACCCCCGCGCTCCTGGGCAGCGTCATATTCCACTGCAACCGGGCCTTGATAGTCGAGCGGTACGATCTTGAACAACGGCTTGCTCCGCTTGAAGACCACAACCTCCTCGCCCTCATTGGCAACCTTTTCGGCCACCTGCGTAAGGTTTTGGCGCAGCTCCGAAAACGCGACCGTAACCATAACTGCTCCTCTCGACATATATCTTCACTGCTAAGTATACATGTTAATGTTAATGTTCATATATATAAAGACCGCCGCAATAGAGACAGCCATCATTGTGAGGCCCCTCTACCCTGCATGAATCTCTTATCGCTCCGGGACGGCACCGGTCCACAGGATCGCCCTCATCGATGACATCATTAGCGACGACCCGGCGACCCAAGTGACGCGGATCACGGTGCCGGTTGCCCCAGCAAAGCAAGAACCGCCCGGAAGGCATCGTGCTTCCGGGCGGTTCTTCTATTTGCCTATCAATGCCTTAAGCCTGGGGCACCTCGCCGGTCGCAAGGATCTGTTCGAGTGCGTCCTCGTCCAGCACGGGTACGCCCAGCTGCTCGGCCTTGGTGAGCTTGGAGCCCGCTTTGGGGCCGGCGACCAGGTAGCTCGTCTTCTTTGAAACACTGCCCGAAACCTTGGCGCCGAGCACCTTGAGCGCCGCGCCTGCCTCGTCGCGCGTGCGGTTGACGAGCGTGCCGGTGAGCACGAAGGTCAGACCCGCGAGCGGCTGTGCGTCGGCGAGCTCGCCTGCCACGCCGGCGTCGGCTGCGGCTTGCGCATGAGCGGCGCCCAAGTCGACCTCGAGAGACAGGCCCGCTTGGCGCAGACGCTCCAGCACGGCAAGATTTTCGGGCACGGCTAGGAACTGCTTGACGCTCGCCGCAATCTTGGGGCCAATGCCCTCGCACTCGGCAATATCCTCTTCGCTCGCCAAGATGAGCTTGTCAATCGACAGGAATCGCTCGGCGATGACCTCGCCCACGCTCTTGCCCACGTGGCGGATGCCCAGGGCAAACAGCACGCGACCGAGCGGCTGGCTCTTGGACTTGTTGAGCTCGGCGATGATTTTCTCAGCCGTCTTGAGGCCCACCGGAATGGGGTCGCCCTTCTTGACGCCCTTTTTGCTGTTGGAGCTGGCATAGGTGCGGCCCGTGTCCAGGCCGGCGATGTCGTCGACCGTGAGCTGGTAGAAGTCTGCGACATCGTGGATCAGCCCGGCGGCGATCATCTTGTCGACGATCTCGTCGCCTAGGCCGTCGACGTCCATGCAGCCGCGGCTCACCCAGTGAAGCAGTCGCTCCTTGAGCTGCGCGGGGCAGTCGATGGAGACGCAGCGGTAGGCCACCTCGCCATCCTCGTGGACCACGGGGCTGCCGCACACGGGGCAGACCTCGGGCATGTGCCAGTCGACCGAATCGGCCGGGCGCTTGTCGAGCACCGGGCCCACGACCTCCGGGATTACGTCGCCTGCCTTGTGCACGATGATGGTATCGCCCTCGCGCACGTTTTTGCGACGGATCTCGTCGATGTTATGCAGCGTGGCGCGCGCGATGGTGGAGCCGGCGACCGTCACCGGGTCGAACTCGGCGACCGGCGTGAGCACACCGGTGCGACCCACCTGGATGCGTATCTCGCGCAGGACGGTCTGCTTTTCCTCGGGCGGGAACTTAAAGGCGATGGCCCAGCGCGGCGCGCGGGCGGTAAAGCCCAGGTCGAGCTGCTGCTGGAAGCTGTCAACCTTTACGACCACGCCGTCGATGTCGTAATCCAGGTCACCGCGATGTTCGAGCGCCTGGGCACAGAACTCGTGAACCTCGGCGGGTGTGGCGCAACGGGCAACGTTAGGGTTGACGCTGAAGCCGGCGCTACGCAGCCAATCGAGGAACTCGCGCTGGCTGTGGACATGCAGTGGGTCAGTATCGGCGATGGCATAGATAAAGGTGGCAAGATCGCGGCGCGCCGTGACCTTGGGGTCCTTTTGGCGCAGGCTGCCGGCGGCGGCGTTGCGCGGGTTGGCGAAGGGGTCGCGCCCCTCGGCATCGGCCTCGTCGTTCAGACGCACAAAGCTGCCCTTAGGCATATAGACCTCGCCGCGCACCTCAATGGTGCGCTCGCGGTCGGCACCCATGTGGGCGAGCGCTGGCTCGGACAGGTGCATGGGCACGTCCTTGATGGTGCGCACGTTGAGCGACACATCCTCACCCGTTGTGCCGTCACCGCGCGTGGCGGCGCGCACAAAGGTGCCGTTTTGGTAGGTAAGCGCGACGCCCAGGCCGTCGATCTTAAGCTCGCAGGTATAGGTGACGCTGCCGGCACCGAGCGTATCCTCGGCGCGCTGGAGCCATGCGTCAAGTTCGTCCAGATCCATGGCATCGTCCATGGAATACATGCGCGCCATGTGCGTGACCGGCGTAAACTGCTCGCTCACGTAGCCGCCCACGCGCTGGGTATAGCTGTCGGGCGTCACCAGGTCGGGGTAGGTGGCCTCGATTTCCTGCAGCTCAACGAGCATTTTGTCGAAGGCGGCGTCCGTGATCTCGGGCGCATCGAGCATGTAGTAGCGATAGGCGTGGTAATCGAGCTCGTGGCGCAGCTCGGCCGCACGCGCTGCCGCCTGGGCACGGGCATCGGCCGGTGCAGCGGTTTCCGTGCTCGCGGGCGTTTCGGTATCGATGTCCACGCCGTCACCAAACAGGCTCGATTGCTCCATAGCGGCACTCCTTCGCTCGATTTCAAACGGATACTAGAGTACCACCGGTCACCATGGGGCCGAATAACCCTTTCGAACCGCACCGAATCGGCAGCCGACGGACCGGGGTGGATCGCACGATCAAACCATGTCCTTTTCAGCTTTAAATGATCCGTTTTCCTCCGTCCCCAACGGATCAATAAGAAAAGAGGGGCTGCCCCACGTTGATGGGACAGCCCCTCTGGCTTCGATATGTGCGATACGGCTCGCTAGTAACCCTGACCGTAGCCCTGGCCCTGCTGGCCCAGCAGCTCCTCCAGATACTGGCGCAGCTGCTCGTCGGTAATACCGCCGTTGCCGGTGTCGGTCGCGCTATCGTCCTGCTGCTGGTTCTGCAGCTCCTCGTCGGAGCCCAGCTCGACGGTGACCTTTTTCTCTTCCTTGCCGCGCACGAGCGTAATCTCGACCTTCTCGCCCACCTCGTGGCTGCGCAGCGCGATGATCAGGCCATCGGCACTCGTAATCTCATCGTCGCCCAGCTTGGTAATGACATCACCCTCCTGGATGCCGGCCTTGGCTGCAGGACCGTCCTCGACAACGCTCGCCACATACGCGCCGCTATCGGTACTCAGCTTGTTGGTGCGGGCGTTAAGCGCATTGACGCTCGAGAGCGTGGCGCCCAGGTACGGGTGCACCGGCGTCTTACCGTCGATGATCTGGTCGGCAATGTCCTTGGCGTAGTTAACGGGAATAGCAAAGCCCACGCCCGAGCTGGAGCCCGAGTAGCTCTCGATGAGCGAGTTGATGCCCACCAGCTCGCCGTTGTCGTTAACGAGCGCGCCACCGGAGTTGCCCGGGTTGATGGCAGCATCGGTCTGAATCATGTTGGCATAGATGGTGTTACCGCTGGTAGAGCTCATGGCCGTGGAACGATAAAGCGCCGACACAATGCCCGTGGAGACAGACTGCTCGTTGCCGAACGGCGAACCGATGGCCATAACCCACTCGCCCACGTTGAGTTTGGAGGAGTCACCGATCTCGATCGGTGTGAGCTTGGAGGCGTCGGCGTCCTTGAGCTTGATGACGGCCAGGTCGCTCGAGGCGTCGTTGCCCACGAACTCGGCCTCATAGGTGGTGCCGTCGTCCATGGTCACCACGTACTGGTCGTAACCATCGACCACGTGGTTGTTGGTGAGGATGTGACCCTCGGTATCGAGCACCACGCCCGAACCGACGCTGCCCGAACCATCCGACTCGTCGGCAGACTGCGAAAGCGAGCCATTCTGGCTGCCGCTCGAAGTGGCGGTGATGGAAACGACGGAGGGCAGCGCCTTAGCAGAGACCGCCTCGGCAAGCGTTGTGTCCTCGGAGTCGATCGTGATCTTTTGCGTCGACGAACCCGAAGCACCCGCCGTCACGGCATTCTTTCCGCCGCCAATGTTGAGCGTGCCACTCATAATGAGCGCGATGACCAGCAGGGCGCCGCAGGCGCAGCCGGCAAGCGCCGTAATAAAGATCGGCAGCTTTTTGGTCTTGGTCTTGACCACCGTGTGCTTATTTACAACCTGCTGGCTGCCTAGCGGCTGGCCGGTCTGCGTGTCGTAAGCCTGCACGTAGGGAATGTTACTGCCGGCAGGCGTCGACTCCACCTGCACACGCGGCTGCTGCTGGGTCTCGCCGGCGTTGCCCGCATCCTGGGGACGCTGGGAATCGTACTCGCTCATGGCTGCGATCCTTTCGTCAAATAACCAAAGGCCCGCCAAACATGTGGCGGGCCATCATTGTTCACGTTGAGTTGTACCCCAATATGCGGGCGCAAGTGTATGAGAACGCAATCTTTTAGGAAGGCTTAAGTTCTGCTGCAGATTCGAGAGGAACCCGCACCCGCGTCAAAACCACCACAAAGGCGCCTGTCCCCTTTGTGGTGGAAATCTAGTCCTTAAACAGATAGCCTACGCCGCGGACGGTGGTGATGTGCGCCGCGATCTGCGGACCCACCTTGGAGCGGATGCGTCGGATGTGCACGTCGACGGTACGCGTGCCGCCGCAGTACTCAAAGCCCCACACGCGGTGCAGCAGCACCTCTCGGCTGTAGGCGCGGTTGGGGTGCGTCGCCAAAAAGCTCAGCAGCGAGTACTCCATCAGCGTCAGGTCGATAGGCTCGTTATCGAGCGTTACCTGGTAGGTAGCCAGGTTGATCTCGAGGTTATCGATGTTGAGCACATCGTCGGCGGCGACGGTCTCCTCCTCGCCCATCAGGCGCTGCGCGCGAGCCTTGAGCTCGTTGGGCGTCGCCGTGGGGCATACAAAGTCGGCATGCGCGTGATTCGGCAGGCGCAGGGTGCCGAGCGCCTCGTCGTCGACGATCACCAGCATGGGGACGCCGCCGCGGTCGTCGAGCCACTTGGCAATCTGATCGATGCGGTCGCTGCGGATGCCATCGGAATCGAGGATCAGCAGGTCAAAGTCGTGCGCCGCGGTCGGCGAATCGGGAGTTGCCAGGCTCACCTCGACACCCAGGGTGGTCGTCAAGCTGCGGGCAAACTCGTGGAAGCGCGTCGTGCGCGCCATGAACAGGGCACTCTTTTCGGACATATCGGCCTCCAAAGAAATGAGCTCAATCGTACTGGAACAAGTCAGCGCGATTAGGAGTTCGCCAGGTAGTGCTTGATCTCCCACTCGGTGATCGTAGACTCAAACTTATGCCACTCGTCGCGCTTCTTTTTGAGGAAGAAGCTGTGGAT
>JAXXEN010000013.1:0-6753 GCA_037237765.1 Collinsella sp.
CCGAGCCGTACGCTTGAACTGAGAAGGGGGAGGCCTCGCGGCCTCCCCCTTTTTTGCGTTTACGGGGCGTAAATGACTCAATTACACCAGACGATCTTATCGTTTTTAGTATTGAGCCTTTATTTAAAGAAGATAAATCGAATAACAAGGGCAACTGCTATGACCGCAATGATCAAAAGCAGGATTGTCAGTCGATGCTGCTTGCGTCGTTTACTTGTCGAAACGAAGATTGATTTTCCCTGTTTTGGTGTTTCGAGATAGCGAGCCGAATGCGTCAAGGTTTGTTTGGGTCGTGGACCTCTTTGTTGATGTGCGGCGGATGCTTTCAGTGGCTCATCACTAGCTGCGCTGTTTTTAGATAATGGTGCGTCTTTCAAATATACAGGGTCTCCCGAGGCGACGCCCATATGTTTACGTCCCGTTTGGGCATCCTCGAGTGTTTGATATCGATTTCTCGTCACATACTCGGGCTCCGGATCATTAATGGGCTCTTGCGAGATGTGGGGGCGATGGAACCGTGGCGGCTGCGTGGAAGTATCTTCCCCCTGCGTCGGCATAAACATTTTGTTCTGGTTCTGGTCGTCCATGATGCCCTTTAGCTTGTTACCAATAATGTGTACGCGCTCATTGTAAGCCCCCTGTTATTTGTAGCTGCGAACATACTCGTTATTTATGCTCTGGTTCAAAGAATCTTAACCTTACTAAAACCTGAGTCATACACACTTAGATATGCTTATATCAACAGACTCAAAAAACTTTATAGTCGATGTATATATGAGCACTGGGTGGGCATATATAAGAGCGTCAAAAGAAGTCCCAGTCACCTGGAAGATGACTCGGCAGTCCTATAAAGGAGTGGTAAACATGGCAAGCATGGTTCCTTATCGTTCGGTTTTTGGCGTTCGTCCCTCTGCAAGCTCGCTGTTCGATCTGTTTGATGATATGAGCGACCTAGCGAACAGCTCGATTGCCTCTAAGGCGTTCCCCGTTGACGTTGAGGATAAGGGCGATGGCTATGAGGTCAAGGCTTATCTGACCGGCGTCGCCAAGGACGATATCGATGTCGAGCTTAACGAGGGCCGTCTGTCCATTAGCGTGAATGTCGAGGAAGACGAGGAGAACGAGGGCAAGAACTTCCTGCAGAAGGAGTTCAGCTCGTACAGCGCGACGCGTGGCGTGTATCTAAAGGACGCTTCGAGCGAGGGCCTCTCGGCTAAGTACGCTGACGGCATCCTGACCGTTACGGTTCCCAAGATCGTCGAGAAGAAGAACGTTACGAAGATCTCCATCGACTAACTTCGTTGGTGTTCTGCGCTATTAAAAGACAGCAAAAGGGGCTGGGAAGCGATTCTCGGCCCCTTTTGCTGTCTAGGACAGTCTATTGAATGGTTGCCGGCTGATACTGACTCGCAGGGCGTATCGAGAGTTTTCGCGATCCTTGGAGAAGGGTTGCGGAGCTGCCGACCTCGTCATCCAGGGTTGCGGCCAGAGCTTTGGCATAGCTTTTGACGGTAAGGCTCGGACGATTGTTATCTTGGCTGATATGCATGGCAATGAGCTGTTCGGTACGATCGGTAACAAGTTCGCGCGCGGCTTCGGCGGCTTGGCCATTGGAGAGGTGTCCCCTTGCAGACAGGATGCGTTCCTGAAGAAAGCGGGGATATTCTCCCTCGCGCAGCATGGTCACATCGTGGTTGCTTTCGAGCGCGAGGACTCGACAATCTTTGAGGGTGTTCATGGCTTGGCTCGATAGCTCTCCGGTGTCGGTGGCAAAGCCGATGGAATCATCGAGGGTGTCGAATCGATAGCCGACTGGATTGATGACATCGTGCGACGTTGAGTAGGTTTGCACGTGGATGCCGGCAATGGATAGGGTGTCACCGGGATCGAATTCCTTGACAGGCAGATGCGAAAGATTATCTTTGCTCGAAAGAGTGCCCCTGCTGGCAAAGAGGGGGCCGTGCCAGTGCTTGCACCAGACATCGAGGCCCTTGATGTGATCGCTATGCTCATGAGTAATGAGAAGAGCCGAGACGTTGTCTGTCGAGAGTCCCAGTTCTGCCATGCGCTTTAATGTCTCGCGGCGAGACAGTCCGTCATCGACCATAATGAGCCCCTGCGGGCCCTCGATGAGTGCGCAGTTGCCTTTAGAGCCACTGCCGAGGATATGAAGGTGCAGACGAGACATAAGATTCCAAAGGATACAATGGGTGCGGACGAATAGAGGAGGAAGCAAATGCCTACGGTATCTCAGCATTATGGACACCATGCCGTGCCTGGGGCAGTCGATGAGACCAGGACGAGGCAGCAGGCTGCTCCTGTCGTGCTCATGGTATCAGGCGGCGCGGACTCGACGGCACTGCTTCTTATGGCGTGCACATCAAAGCTGGATATCCAAGACGGACGCGGTGTTGCCCCCATTGCTCGCGAGCGCCTGCATGTGCTGCATGTAAACCATCATCTGCGCGGCAAGGCGTCCAATGGCGACGAGGCCTTTGTGCGTGAGCTCTGCGCGAAATATGGTTTACCGCTGTGCGTGGAGCACGCTTATTTTGATGGGGAGTCGGGCAATATTGAGGCCGCGGCCCGCGAGGTGCGCTATGCCGCGGCGCGGAGGTATGTTCGCGAGCTCTGCGCCCAGACGGGGGCACCGCGAACGGCGGCTCGTATCTGCACCGCGCACACGTCTTCGGATCGCGCGGAAACGTTTTTGATGAACGCGATTAAGGGTTCGGGGCCCGCTGGCCTATCGAGCATTCCTCGCCGGAGGAATATCGTGGTGCGTCCCTTGCTCGACCTAACTCATGGCGAGCTCGTGGGCTATCTACAGGTACATGGTCAGCCGTGGCGTGAAGACGAGAGCAATGAGGATATCTCGTATCTGCGAAACTACGTGCGCCATCGAGTGATGCCGGTGGTGGCGCAGCGCAACGCGAGCGTCTGCAAGACGATTGGCGCCGCCTGCGAGATCTTGGGTGATGAAGATGCGTTTCTATCTCAGCTGTCGGCACAGGCGTTTCGAAGCTGTTTGCGCAAAGAGGCAGCGGGCGCGCTGGTGCTCGATGCCAGGCGCCTTGCTGCGGCCGAGGTGGTAATCGCGCGGCGCATTGTGCGACTGGCGATTAAGCGCATCGATCCGGACGCTCGTCCAGAGATGCGACATGTGGAGCGAGTCCTTTCCTGCGTTGCCGAGGGCGCCGGCTCGGTCACGCTTCCGGCGGGGATTGACGCACGCATTGAGTTTGGCATGCTGGCGTTTAAGGCGCCGGCGGCTCGCGAGGGCCTGGTCGCAGACTGGGTTACCGTACCCGGTCGTTTGCCGTTGGGCGGGGGACGTATGCTGGTCACAGAACCGATGGCCGTTGAGCCGGGATGCGATATCGTGCGCCGCGCCCGTGAGCTTGCGGCTGCCGGGGAAGTGACAGCTTTGGTAGACGCGGCTGCCCTGGGTTTTGCCGACAGCGATAGTGAGCGGATTCTGGCGGGCTCGCGTGGCGAGATCCCTGCCGAGGCGCGATTGGCACGCCTGTGGGTGGACGGTCCCGCACCGGGAGACGTGATGTGCCCGTTAGGGATGAGTGGTCGAAGCAAGAAAGTATCCGACTTGCTAGGCGAGGCTCGCATTCCCGTTTCCGAGCGCGCCGGCGTGCCCATGGTGAGGACGGCGCCGGGAGGTGCCGTGGTGTGGGTCGCCGGAGTTCGCGCGGACGAGCGTTTTAAGTGCACGGCAGCAACGCGCGTGGCATATCTGCTCCGCGTGGTCGATGCGGAATAGCGTCCCACGCCTGCTATTCTGTGCGACGTTGACGGTATTCCCGCGCTGATGGCGCACGGGCTGGTAAATTTACCGCGTGCGCTGCTAGAATGTGAAGTTCGCGTCCATACGGCGGTGTGTGGGCGATAAGCACAAGAAAGGGTTGTCATGGCTTCTCAACATCCGGATATCGAGAAGGTTCTGTTTACGCAGGAGGATATCGACGGCATCGTCTCTCGCCTGGGCGAGGAGATTACTCGCGACTACGCGGGTAAGGATCTGGTGCTGATTGCGGTCCTGCGCGGCGCCGTGGTCTTTATGGGCGACCTGATGCGCAAGATCGAGCTGCCGACCAACATCGATTTCATGGCTGTTTCGAGCTATGGCGACGGTGTGAAGTCCTCGGGTATCGTGCGTATCATTAAGGACCTGGATATCGACATCCGCGGTCGCGACGTGCTGATCGTCGAGGACATTCTGGACTCGGGCCTGACGCTCAAGTATCTGATGAAGAACCTCGAGAGCCGCAAGCCCGCTTCTCTGGAGGTCGCCGCCTTCCTGTGGAAGGACGTTGAGGACCGCGTCTCGGCCATCACGCCCAAGTATGTTGGAACCCATTGCCCCGATGCCTTTGTGGTGGGCTACGGCCTCGACTATGCCGAGCGCTATCGTAACCTTCCGTATCTGGGCATTTTGAAACCGGAGGTTTATTCGTAAGATGCCCGACGACCGTAACGATAACAATTTCCAGACTCCCCGGGACCCAAAGATCCCGGGGATGCCCGGAGGCAAGAAGCCCACGCGTACGGGCTGGCTGTATTTTATTTTGGCTTGCGCGCTTCTGGGCTACGCCTTCTTTAACATGGGCTCCGGCTTTGCCAGCTCCAGCAATACCGTTAAGCTCGCGACGAGCGAGATGGTCAGCGCCATCAAGCAGGATCGCGTCGAAGATCTGACCTATACGGTTCAAGACGGAAGCGTGACGGGTCATTACTGGAAGACGAAGAAGGACAAGGGCGATACGAGCGAGCTCAAGAGCTTCTCCTCGACCTATGTCGGCTCCGATTCGCTTGCCGAGCTCATGGCGGAGCACCCCGACACTAAGTACATCGTCAACACCAATGACCCCGATTTTTGGGGCGACTTGGCGATGAGCGTGCTTCCGACGATCGCCCTGATCGCCATCATGTTCTACTTTATGCGCCAGATGATGGGCGCCAATAACAGGAACATGCAGTTTGGCAAGACCAACGCTAAGACCAACGAGGCCACGCGCCCCAAGGTCAAGTTCGAGGATGTTGCCGGCGTGGACGAGGCAGTCGAGGAGCTCGAGGAGATCCGTGACTTTTTGAGCGATCCGGACCGCTATCGCAAGCTGGGTGCCAAGATCCCGCGCGGCGTGTTGCTGGTTGGCCCTCCGGGTACCGGTAAGACCCTGCTGGCCAAGGCCGTTGCCGGCGAGGCGGGCGTGCCGTTCTTTAGCATCTCGGGCTCTGACTTTGTCGAGATGTTCGTAGGTGTCGGCGCCAGCCGTGTGCGTGACCTCTTTAAGGAGGCCAAGTCCCAGGCCCCGTCGATCATCTTCATCGATGAGATCGATGCCGTGGGACGTCAGCGCGGAGCTGGCTTGGGCGGCGGTCACGACGAGCGCGAGCAGACGCTCAACCAGCTGCTGGTCGAGATGGACGGTTTTGAGGAGAGCGAGTCGGTCATCCTGATCGCCGCCACCAACCGCCCCGACATTCTGGATCCGGCGCTGCTGCGTCCCGGTCGTTTTGACCGTCAGGTTACGGTCGACCGTCCGGATGTGAAGGGCCGCGAGCAGATCTTGCGCGTGCATGCCGAGAACAAGCCGATGGACGAGGACGTGAAGTTTGAGAAGCTCGCCCAGATGACCGTTGGCTTTACCGGTGCCGACCTGGCGAACTTGCTCAATGAGTCTGCACTGTTGGCTGCCCGCCGCCATCGTTCCGTGATCTCGATGGACGAGGTCGAGGAATCGATGGAGCGCGTGATTGCCGGACCGCAGCGCAAGGGTCGCGTGATGACCGAGGCCGAGCGCACCACGATTGCCTACCACGAAAGCGGTCACGCCCTGGTGGGCCACATCCTGGAGCACTCCGATCCGGTCCACAAGATCTCGATCGTCAGCCGCGGCCAGGCGCTGGGCTACACGCTGCAGCTTCCGCAGGAGGACCACTTCCTCAAGACCAAGAACGAGATGCTCGACGAGCTCGCCGTGTTCTTGGGCGGTCGCGTTGCCGAGGAACTCATGTGCGATGACATTACGTCGGGTGCGAGCAACGACCTGGAGCGCGCAACCAAGATGGCGCGCGAGATGGTCACGCGTCTGGGCATGAGCGAGGAACTGGGCACGCAAGTGTTTGGCGAGGCGCAGCATCAGGTGTTCCTAGGCCGCGATTACGCCGATCACCAGGATTACTCCGAGGAGACGGCGCGCCGCATCGACATCGAGGTTCAGCGCATCATGCGCGAGGCCCATCGTCGTGCTGTCGAGATCCTGGATGCCCGTCGCGATCAGCTCGATCTGATGGCGAAGGTGCTGCTCGAGCGCGAGACCGTCGAGGGCGATGCCGTGAATGCCCTGCTCGATAACGAGTGGGACGCCTACCTTGAGCGCGAGGACGATATCCTGGCGGCCAAGGAGGAGCGCAATGCCAAGGCGGCCGGCATGCCGACCAAGAAGCGCGCGCCTCGTATGAGCGAGGAGGAGCTTGCGGCCGATGCCGCCGCATTTGCGCAGGCGGCTATGCAGGAGGATGCCGACGCCGCATCCGATGATGCTGACGATGACCATGCCGAAGCCGAAGCCGACGCCGACACCGACGCCGACAAATAGTCTTTGTGGCGAAAGCCTCCGCGGGGAAACCTGCGGAGGCTTTTTTTTGAGCGATATTGGGCCATCTGTTGATTGGGGACAGACTTGATTGGGGACAGACTTGATTGGGGACAGACTTGATTGGGGACAGACTTGATTG
>JAXXEN010000012.1:0-5954 GCA_037237765.1 Collinsella sp.
TCAATCGTAGCCCGAGACAGTCCCAGGCTGACAATTTCGACTGTAATGGACGTTCCTTTTCCGCCGGCAGTTAGGGACAGTCCCCAAATGCCGACTTAGAAGTGGCGACGGATGGCGTCGACCATGCCCTGCGGCGTGGTCTGGCCAAGCACATCGGCTGCAGCGTCGGCGTCCATAAAGATATTCATGAGCGCCTGAAGCGCCTCGACCTGGCCGCCCGGCTCGGCAATACCCAGGTTGATGACAATCTGCGCCGGCACGGGGGCACCCATGCCCGCCATAGCATTGAATGTCACGGGCACAGCAGGCTTCACCACCGCGATATAGGGCTTGGCCACAAACCCCGAATCGGTATGCGGAATGGCAATGTTTGCCGCCGGCATGGCAAGACCCGTGGGATAGGCATCCTCGCGCGTGCGAACGGCGTCGAGCCAACCGTCGACAATGTAGCCGCGCGGGGCAAGCTCGCCCTCGAGCTGCGCGAACACCTCATCCGGCGTCGCACACTCCCAATCAAAAAACACCAGCTCAGGCGTAAACAGCGCTTCGTTATCCGCCATGCGCTCACCTCTCTCACCTAGTCACCTGCGACGTTCTTGAATGACCAGTCGTTAAAGCCCGTTCCCGATGACTACCCAAAACAAAAGGTGGCCACGCGCGCCTTGGCGCCAATGACCACCCTGACTACTCGGCTAAATTGTACTGTGCGCCGCTAGCCGCGAGGCGCGTCAATTGCGACCTTGCCGCTCTCCAGCACGTGGACGCGGCCGTCGGCGAGCATCTGCACGACCTCGGGATACAGCACGTGCTCAATCGCATGGATGTGCTCCTCGAGCGTGTCGACGTCCCAGCCCTCCTCAACAGCCAGCGCGCGCTGGGCGATGATGGGGCCGTTGTCGTAGATCTCGTTGGCAAAGTGCACGGTCACACCGGTTACCTTGACGCCGCGCGCAAAGGCATCGTCGATCGCATGCGCGCCGGTAAAGCTCGGCAGCAGTGCCGGATGCAAGTTGACCACGCGGTTGGGAAACGCCGCCAGCAGCGGCGTGTGCACCATGCGCATGTAACCGGCCATGACCACATATTCGCAGCCGCGCTCGAGAAGCTCGTGCGCGATGATCTCGTCGGCGGCAATAGGGTCGGCATAGACATCCTTGGACAGCGTAAGCGTCTGGATGCCCGCGCGCTCAGCGCGCTGCAAACCCTTAGCCGAAGGACGGCTCGACACCACAAGCTCAATCGAAGCGTTGAGTTTGCCGGCAGCGATCAGATCGATCAGCGCCTGCAGGTTGGTACCCGAACCGCTGATGAGCACACCGATCTTGAGCGGCTCGGCCGTATCGGTGCCGGTCGGACGGGTGTAGGGCACAAAGCCCAGGCTCGCGGCAGCAGCCATCTGCTCGTTAGCGCTCATCGGAGTACACGACCTTACCGGAGCCCTCGACGCACTCGCCCACGCGGAACGGCTTCTCGCCCAGCGCGACCAGGGCCTCGGTCACGGCAGCCTCGTCCTCGGGGGCGACGATCAGGCACAGGCCAACGCCCATGTTGAAGGTCTTGCATGCCTCGTTGGGCGCGAGCTCGGCCTGGCGCGACACGTAGGTGATGACGGGCGGAACGTCCCAACCCATCTCGGCGCCGTTGCGGGTGACCACGGCGTCGACGTCGTCGGCAAGCGCGCGGTTGAGGTTCTCGGTAATACCGCCGCCAGTGATATGGGCAATGGCGTGCACCGGAGCACCTCCGCGCAGCAGCTCAAGAACCGGCTTGACGTAAATGCGCGTGGGGGCCAGCAGGGCGTCTGCCAGCGATGCGCCGCCGAGTTCCTCGAGCGGACGGCCCAGCTCCTCGGCCTTAGCGGCGGCCTCGGGCGTGCCCGGCTTAATGCCGTCGACGCCAATGACCTTGCGCACGAGCGAGTAGCCGTTGGAGTGCACGCCAGTGGAAGGCAGGCCCAAGATCACGTCGCCGGGGCGGACGTTCGCGGGGTCGAGCATCTTGGGACGGTCGACAACGCCCACGGTAAATCCGGCAAGGTCGTAGTCGGCAGGAGCCATGACGCCGGGGTGCTCGGCCATCTCACCGCCCACGAGCGCGCAGCCCGCGAGCTTACAGCCGTCGGCCACACCCTTGATGATCTTTGCCATGTGCTCGGCCTCGATGTGGCCGATGGCAACGTAGTCCAGAAAGAACAGCGGCTCGGCGCCCGAAGCCAGAATGTCGTTGACGCACATAGCAACCAGGTCCTGGCCCACCGTCTCGTGACGGTCCATGATCTGGGCGAGCACGAGCTTGGTGCCCACGCCGTCGGTACCGCTAATCAGAATCGGGTCTTCCATATCCTTAAGCGCGGCAGCCGAGAACAGGCCACCAAAGCCACCGATGCCGCCGATGACCTCGGGACGGTTGGTGTCCTTAACCATCTGCTTAATAGCGTCGACGGCGCGGCCGCCCTCGGCGGTATCGACGCCGGCATCCTCATACGTCACATGCTTGCTGTCGCTCATCTGAGCCTTCCTCTCCCACTACCGTGGCGCCGCGTGGGCGCCAAACGGTGCTCATAGTTGCGTTCATTTCGGCGCGCGCCATAACAACGCGCGCCGTCATATCAACAAAACAGCAGGTAAAACCTACCAAAATAAACCTGTCCCTTTTTGGCAGGTTTTAGGCCTCGCCGTGTTCCTCTTCCCAGCTGCGGTCGTCGTATTTCTCGACCACGGCGTCGTCGTCAAAGTGCAGCGGCTTGTCCAGGTTGCGGGGCTTAAAGCCCTCCATGAACTTGTCGCGGCCAAAACTCTCGGGAATCGCCACGGGGTAGCGGCCGGTAAAGCACGCATCGCAGTAACCGCCCTTGGGCATGACCTTAAGCAGGCCCTCGACCGAAAGGAAGGCCAGCGAATCGGCGCCGATATACTCACAAATCTCATCGACCGTCTTGTTGGCGCTGATAAGCTGCGACTGCACGTCGGTATCGATGCCGTAGAAGCACGGCCAGATGACCTCGGGCGAGTTGATGCGGATATGAATCTCCTTGGCGCCAGCGTTGCGTAGCATCTTGACGAGCTGCACCATGGTGGTGCCGCGCACGATGGAGTCGTCGATGACGACCAGGCGCTTGCCCTCGATGTTGTCGCGCAGCGGGTTGAGTTTCATACGCACGCCCATGGCGCGCAGCTCCTGCGTGGGCTCGATAAACGTACGGCCCACGTAGCGGTTCTTGATAAGGCCCTCGCCAAAGGGAATACCGCTCTCGTGCGAATACCCCTCCGCGGGCGGCAGGCCGGAGTCGGGCACGCCGATGACCAGGTCGGCCTCGACGGGCTCCTCGTGTGCCAGCTGACGACCCATGTCGTAACGGCAGGCATAGACGCTCTTGCCGTTCATGATGGAGTCGGGACGGGCGAAGTAGACCTGCTCAAAGATGCAGTTGGCGGGCTCTTCGGCTGCAGGCACGCCCTGCTCGGATACCAGACCCTCGGCGCTGATGCGCAAGATCTCGCCGGGACGGACGTCACGGACGTACTCGGCACCCACGATGTCGAGTGCGCAGGTCTCGGAGGCAACGACCCAGCCGCCGGCGCGCGTGACACGGACGGCGGAGTCGACCGTCGCGGCGCCGTCCTGCGACGGCAGCTGCGAAACGGATGCGGCATCGGCCTGGTCCAGGCCCTCGTCCACCAGCTTGCCCAGCACGAGCGGGCGAATGCCGTGCGGATCGCGGAATGCGTAGAGCGCCTGCTCGTTGATGAGCGTCATGGCGTAGCCGCCGCGCACGAGCTCCATGGTCTTGCGAATGCCCTCGCGCAGATGGCCTGTACGCTGAGTAAAGTAGCCGATAAGCTTAGTCGCGACCTCGGAATCCGAATTGGAGAGGAACGGCACGCCCAGCTCGATCAGCTGCCGGCGCAGCTCGTCGGTGTTGACCAGAGTGCCGTTGTGAGCAAGCGCGATAATGACGCTGTTGATGGTAGAAAGATGCGGCTGCGAGGCTTCCCAGCTCTTGGCGCCGGCAGTGCCATAGCGCACGTGGCCCACGGCCAGCTGGCCGGAGAGCGTCGACAGGTCGGCGTTGGAGAACACGCGGTCGAGCAGTCCCAGGTCTTTGCGAACCATAACCGTGCCGCCATCACCCACGGCGATTCCCGCCGATTCCTGGCCGCGATGCTGCAGCGCGCGCAGACCAAAGTACGTCAGTCGAGCCACATCGCGATCGGGTGCCCACACACCAAAAATGCCGCATTCCTCATGCAGCTGGTCGGAGTCCGGATCATACGTCGACATGGTCTTCACCTGTCCCGCGGCGCGCTCGGCCGCGTGGATGGTTTCTTGAGACATGGCATCCCCTCAGAGCCTCGTTATTTGGCGTTACCTGCCCTATTATACGCACGACAAGACAAGCACTCCCGCGCATGAACAGCGCTTTTTAAAAGCCCACCGAGCTTATAATCCGTTTTGCAGCCAAACATTTTATTGGGCAACCGCCTCGGGGCCGACGATCCCGCATGCTTCCGCCGCGACGCGTCTCGCCCGCCGTTGGGGCTTGCATTGTTGCAATTGGGACGTTCGTCCTGTCTTTTGGCAGGTCGGCGGCGTATCCTTGTACCTACAGCAAAACGAGAAAGGTTATGTATGGATCGAAACGAACTCGACCCCAGCGTCCCCAGCGCCACGGAGGTCAAGAAGATCCCCCTCATCATTAAGGTATACGCCGTCCTGTGCATCCTGTCCGGCGTGGGCACGCTCCCTTCGGTCGGCGCCTTTATGTGGCAGGTCATCACCGCACTCATCAACGGCAACGCCGCCGCCAAGCTCGGCGACAACACGCTCGTCGCGGTCGGACTGATTGTCGCCGGCATCATGCTCTCGGCTGCCAGTGCCGTCATCTTGATCATCTTTGGCCTGGACCTCATCAAGAACCAGCGCCGCAATGCCGCCCGTCTGTCCTATATCCTTATCGCGTTTACCGTCGTCGAGCTTTTGGTTGACGTGATGCTCCAGGGCATCGGGCCTTTCTTGCTGCGCCCTGCCATCCAGCTCGGCATCCTCGTCGCGCTTTCGGCCACCGTCGACCCCACGCTGCGCCAGGAGCGCGAGCTGCAGCGCCGCCTGCAGGAGATGCTCGATCGCGACGCCGCCGACGAGGGCATGCTCGGTCGCGATGAAACCGGCGAAGGCTACATCAAGCTCAACTACTTCAACCTATTCTGGGTGTTCTTTGTCTGCTGCGTGCTCGGCCTGATCGCCGAGGACATCTGGCACATGACGGTCGACGACCCGGGCGTCTACCAGAACCGCGCCGGCATGCTGTTTGGCCCCTTCAGCCCCATCTACGGATTTGGCGCCGTGCTCATGACCATGGTGCTCAACCGCTTCTACAAAAAGAACCCCATCATTATCTTTTTGGTGAGCGCGCTGCTCGGCGCAAGCTTTGAGGTGTTCGTGGGCTGGTTTATGCAGACCTCGTTTGGCGTGGTCTCGTGGAGCTACTCGCATATGAAGCTCTTTGGCATGCCCGATCCGCTCGCCGTCCTTACCGGCGGACGCACCTGCACAGGCTTCGCCTGCCTGTGGGGTCTGGGTGGCCTCATCTGGATCAAGCTGCTGCTGCCGAGACTGCTCAAGCTCATCAACATGATTCCGTGGAAGAGTCGCTACTCGGCTACCGTCATCTTCACCATCATTATGCTGGTCGACGGCGTCATGACGCTGCAGTCGCTCGATTATTGGTATCAGCGCGTCAACGGCACGGAACCGGATATTCCCGTTGCGCAGTTCTACGGCAAGTACTTCGATAATGACTTTATGGAGAATCGCTTCCAGAGCATGACCATGAGCCCCAAGGATGCAACGCGCGTGTAGCGCCAACCGCGTCCAAAACGCAAAATGCCCGCCGGTATCACATGAACTGCCTCCCATTTCTTGGACATGAGAAATGGGAGGCTTTCTTTATGCGC
>JAXXEN010000014.1:0-51620 GCA_037237765.1 Collinsella sp.
AAGACGGAAAGCACATTAAGTGCTTTCCTTTGCGTGCGGAACTCGCGATAAACTTCATATGCGTCCCTCCCGGGCGCAAGCAAAAGGGCTGGTTAGTGCCGCTTGCTATTGAGTTAGACAGTCTATTCGGTAGTCAGATTCCAGATTTGTAGATAGACACAGCAGTATTTCCCCTGATAAAACCTACCAAAATAAACCTATCTCATATTGGCAGGTCAGGGCAGCGGCCCCGGCACGGGCTAAGTTTATCGCGAGTTCCGCACGAACAGGAGGCCACTTAATGTGGCCTCCGTCGTGAGCAGGACTGTAGAGCAGGAAACTTAGCCCGTGCCGGGGCCGCTGAGCCCTGACCGGCGGGATACACAGGTTCAGATGGGGCTTTGATGCATGGGTGGTCTGTTGTTGTGCAAATGGGTATCATACTGTGGTTATTGCATCGACTCCGTGATGCATGTTTGTACGTTCTCGGCGGTCGGTTTGCCAGAAGCGCCCCGTCGGTTGTTCCAGACCCGTTTCGAAGAAAGGAAACCACACGAACCTATGGCAGCTAAAAAATCATCTCCCTTGAAGATCATTCCGCTCGGCGGCCTTGACGGCATCGGCAAGAACATGACGGTCTTCGAGTGCGGCGACGACATGGTGCTCGTCGACGCTGGCCTCATGTTCCCCGACGACTCCCAGCCCGGTATCGACCTGGTGCTTCCCGACTACACGTATGTCCTGGAGAACGAGGAGAAGCTCCGCGGCATCGTCGTCACCCACGGCCACGAGGACCACACCGGTTCGCTTCCGTACCTGCTGCAGGACCTCAACAACAAGGTGCCCATCTTCTCGAGCAAGCTGACGCTCGGTTTTATCGAGGGCAAGCTTTCCGAGTTCCGCATTCGCGCGCCCAAGTTCCGTGAGGTCAAGGGCGGCAGCCATGTCAATCTCGGTGGCATCTCGCTCGACTTCTTCTCCATGACGCACTCCATTCCGGGTGCTTTGGGCGTGTTTATTCGCACCAACCAGGGCACCGTTATGCACACGGGCGACTTTAAGCTCGACCAGACGCCCATCGACGGCGTCACGCCCGACTATGCCGCCATCAGTCGCTTTGCCAAGCAGGGTATCGACCTGCTGCTTTCCGACTCCACCAACGCCACGGTTCCCGGCTTTACCAAGTCCGAGGCCGAGGTTGGCCCCAACCTGCTGCATGCCATCAAGAATGCTCCGGGCCGCGTGTTCGTCGCGTCGTTCTCGAGCCACATCCATCGCCTGCAGCAGATCTGCGACGCCGCCCGCAAGTGCGGCCGCAAGGTCGTCGTGACAGGACGTTCCATGCTCACCAACACTCGCGTGGCGCGCGAGCTGGGCTACCTCAACATCGACGATGCCGATATCCTCGATGCCTTTGATATCGATAACCTGCCCGACGATAAGATCGTCGTCATGTGCACCGGTTCGCAGGGCGAGCCGCTGTCGGCCCTGTCCCGCATGGCCAACGGCGAGCACAAGACGCTTTCCATCCACGAGGGCGATACCGTCATCCTATCGGCAACTCCCGTTCCCGGCAACGAGAAGGCCGTCCAGCAGGTCGTCAACAGCCTGGCCAAGCTTGGCTGCGACGTCTGGGATAAGTCCCGTGCCCTCGTCCACGTCTCGGGCCACGGCAGCCAGGAGGAGCTCAAGCTCATGATAGCCATGGCCAAGCCCACCTACTTTATGCCGGTTCACGGCGAGGCCGTTCACCTGCGCGCCCATGCCCAGCTCGCCCGCAAGATGGGCCTTAAGGACGATCACATCTTTATCCTCGATAACGGTGACACGCTCGAGATGCGCGGCGGTATCGTCAAACGCGGTGCGCCCGTCGAGTCCGGCGTTGTCTATGTCGACGGTCTGCGCATCGGCGATACCGACCCCATCGTCCTGCGCGATCGCCAAAAGCTCGCCAACGACGGTATGGTCACGGCTGTTGCCATCGTCTCGCTCAAGCACAAGAAGATCGAGGCTATCGAGTTCTCGGGCCGCGGCGTTTCGTTTGCCATCGACGACCAGTTCTCCGAGGATGCCTCCGCAGCCATCATGAAGACGATCGAGAAGGGCAAGTTTAGCTTTACGAGCAGCGGCTCCGATGCCATTCGCAAGGCCGTGCGCGATTCGCTCTCCAACTTTATTTGGAGCCGTACGCGCACCCGTCCGATGATCATCCCGGTCGTCATGGAGGTTTAGTTTGGCGCGCGGATCTGCACAAAACGCCAAAGGCAATAAGGCCAATAACCAACCGGCATCTGCTAAGGGTGCCGGTTCCCATCTGCGCGCCAATAAGGGCCACGAGGCGGACTTCGACGATTTTGAGCCCTTGGTGGAGCCCTCGGCCAACCGCGATATCGCCGGCGTGGTCATCGCCGTTTTGGCGATTGCGTCCTTCATTGCCGTGATTTCGCCGGCGACTGCACCCGTTACGGCTGCGGTTGCCGGTTTCTACCACCTGGGCTTTGGTCTGGGCGCCTACGTGCTGCCGATCGTCATTTTGCTGTTTGCCGCCACGCTCTTTTTAGGCGAGGACTCGCCGCTCAACATTCGCTCGGTCGCGGGCGGAGCCGTGGTCTTTATCGCCGTTGTCTCCATTCTTTCGCTGATGGTGCCGGGTACGAGCGACTCGTGTGACCTTATGTTTACGCCGCAAAATCTGTCCGCCTCGGGTGGCTACATCGGTGCGTTTATTGCGAGTGCGCTGCAGAATGCCCTGGGTAAGCCTATCGCGATGGTGGTCCTGTTGGGCCTTGTCGTCGTGGGCTTGGTCATCATCGGCTTTTCGGTGGGTGGCGTGCTGCGCTCTGCTCGCGACCGTGCGGCCGATTTTGCCGAGCGCCGTCGTTCCGACGTCAACGCGAGCCCGTGGGGTGACGACGAAGCCCTGTCGGTGCCCGGCGTTGCCCGTCCGCACCTGAGCATTCTTTGTCAAAAGGGCTCCGATGCTGCCGTGACCACGGTCATGGGCAACGATGTGGACCCGGTTTTGGACAATGACGACGAGGACGAGGATCCGTTTGTCGACGTGTCCGAGGCAGTGGAAGCTGAGCGGGCCAAGACCACATTGTTGCCGCGCCGCCATGCCAAGAAGGGCAAGGCCACACCCAAGTTGAATACAAGTGAGCCCGACCCGTCTTGGTCCGATAGCGAGATTGAGCTCACCGAGGGCGATGACGAGGACGACGAGGCTCCGATTGAGACCGCAAAGACAACTTTGCTGCCGCGTCGCCATGCCAAGCGCCCCCAGGTAACCGGCCAGCTTTCGATGGAAGACGATCCCGATAAGATTGACGAGTCCGAGCCGCCGTTTGCCGTTAATCCTGTCTCGGCAGCTCCGCAGATCCCCGATTTTCTGAAGCATCCCAAGGTTGCCGATACGGCTGTCGCGGGCGCTGTCGAGGTGTCTACTTCTAGCGATGGGGGAGCTGACAATGCCCCCGCAGATAACGAGGGCGAAGAAGAGGGCGGCCTCAAGCTTCCGCCACTCGAAATTCTGCATGCCAACCCGCAGTCGGCGTCCTCCGCGTCATCTGACAAGGAGCTGGAACAGACTGCTGAGTCGTTGCAGTCCACCTTGCTTGAGTTTGGCCGCAGTGCCCGCGTGGTCGGCTGGATCGCCGGCCCCACGGTGACGACCTTTAAGCTGCAGCCTGGCGAGGGCGAGCGCGTGAGCAAGATTTCGAGCCTTGAGGACGATATCGCGCTTTCGCTCGCTGCCCAGTCGGTGCGTATCTTTGCCCCGATCCCCGGCACCTCGCTCGTGGGCATCGAGATTCCCAACCGCAAGCGCCAAAACGTCAACCTGGGCGACGTGCTGCCCTATGTGAAGGGCGGTCCGCTCGAGCTCGCAATCGGGCGCGATGCCGAGGGCACGCCGGTCGTCGCCGACCTTGCCAAGATGCCCCACCTGCTGATCGCCGGTACCACTGGTTCCGGTAAGTCGGTCATGATTAACTCCATCATCACGACCTTGCTCATGCGCGCGCTTCCCGAGGACGTTCGCCTGATCATGGTCGACCCCAAGCGCGTCGAGCTTGCGGGCTATAACGGTCTGCCGCATCTCTATGTGCCCGTGGTGACCGAGCCCAAGCAGGCCGCGAGCGCTCTGCAATGGGCCGTGTCCGAGATGGAGCGTCGCCTGAAGGTCTTCGAGCGTCTTAACGTGCGTAAGATCTCGACCTACAACGAAAAGCAGGCCGCCGGCGAGTTTGAGCATTACGATAACCCGCCGCAAAAGATGCCCTATCTGGTCATTATCATCGACGAGCTCTCGGACCTGATGATGGTCGCCGGTAAGGATGTCGAGGCCTCGATTGTACGTATTGCACAGCTGGGCCGTGCCGCCGGTATTCATCTTATCGTGGCCACGCAGCGCCCCAGCTCAAACGTGGTGACGGGCCTTATCAAGGCCAACATCACCAACCGCATCGCCTTTAATGTCGCCACGGGCATCGACTCGCGCGTCATCATCGACCAGATGGGTGCCGAAAAGCTCACCGGCCTGGGTGACATGCTGTTCTCAAAGGTCGACTGGGGCAAGCCCCGCCGCATCCAGGGCTGCTTTGTTTCGGATGACGAGATCAACGAGATTGTCGAGTTCGTCAAGTCGCAAAGCGAGCCCGACTACCACGAGGAGATCCTGTCGGCTGTGGCACCTGCCTCCATGTCCATGGCAGGTGGCGGCGGCATCGTGCGCACCGGCGTTGCCGAGCCTCAGGACGACGATCCGCTTATCTGGGAAGCCGCTCATATTGTGGTGGAATCGCAGCTGGGCTCCACATCTGGCCTGCAACGCCGCCTGAAGGTTGGCTATGCGCGCGCCGGGCGTATTATGGACATGCTGGAAGAAAAGGGTGTCGTCGGACCGCCCGACGGTTCCAAGCCGCGCGAGGTCCTGCTGGATGAAGAAGGCCTTGCCGCGCTGGAATCCGTCGACGCCGAGATGGCACGTGAAGATCGTGAGTTTGGAGGATTCTGATGGCTGCACGCTTTGGTGACATGCTGCTCGAGCAGCGTCGCCGAATGGGCCTTTCCATTCAGCAGGTCGCCAACACCATCAAAATCAGGCCGCAGATCATCGAGTTTTTCGAGAATGGCAATTTTGCATCGATGCCTCCGCGCGGCTATGCGCAGGGCATGATTTCGAGCTATGCGCGCTTTTTGGGCCTCAATCCGCGCGAGGTCGTCAATGCCTACTTTGACGACCTGATGGCATACGAACGCGAGACGTCCCAGCAGGGCGGTCGTTTTCAGGACGCCGCCGGCTACGTCAATTCGCGTTCCTCGGTCGACAACGGGCGCTTCCTGATGGTTCAGGGCGGTCGTTCGACCCGCTATGGACAGCGTCCTCAGCAGGCCGGTTATATTACCGAGACGGGTTCAGGCGAGGAGATTCGCTCACAGCGTGACCGGTTCCGCAGTACGCCGATGCCCGAGGACCGTGCGCTTCCCGCTGCCCGCGGCGTGGCGCGTGACCCTCGTGCCGGCTACGGCGACGGTGGCTATTCCGATCGCGGTTACCGTGGTGTCTCTACGGGACGCTCTCGCGGTGGCTATGCGGATGCCGATACCACGCAGGTGACGCCGCGTCTTCGCTCTCAATCACAGCCGTATGGCCAGCGCTCTTCGGCTCCGCGTTCGGGCCAGCGTGGCTATCAAGGCCGCGGTGAACTTGCGCCCCGCTCGGGTCAACGCAGCCTTCAGGGCCAGGGTGGCTATCGCGGCCGTTCCGATAGCAATCGTGGTCGTATGCCTCAGGGAGGCGGCCGCAACAGTTCCAGTCGTGGACGCGGCGGATCACGTACTCCTCAAAACAACGGGCTCGATCCGCGTATCGTCTACGCCGGCATCGGTGCCGTGGTGTTGCTGCTGATTGTGCTCATCGTGGTGCTTCTGCGCGGCTGCGCATCTTCGGCGCCCGAGAACACGCCCGAGACGCCCGCTGCCACCAAGACGACGACCAAGAAGTCTTCTAAGAAGACCGAAACGGTCGACGAGGACGAAGACACCGATGAGTCTACGGATGAGTCGGCTGATTCGGACGCTACCAAGACGACGGCCAAGAAGGAAGAGAACGAGGTCACGAAGGTCAAAGTCTCCGTTGCCAAGGGAAAGACCGCGTGGATTGAGGTCAAGGTCGACGGCAAGTCGGTCTATGGCGCCCAGGCGACTGGCCCCTTTGAGCAGGAGTACACGCCCGAGTCCTCAATCGAGATCACCACGTCCAAGCCTTCCGATGTCACCGTTACCAAGAACGGCGAAAAGGTCCGCTACGACACCAAGACCTCGGGCGTGGCGCGTGTGACGATCACCGTTCCCAAGAAGGAGACGTCTGATTCCGAGAATGGTGAAAGGTCTGATGGTACCGACACCACCGATGGTACCGATACCACCGACGGTACCGATGCCCAGTCCACGGATGGCGCCGATACCGCAACTGACGGTCAGACGCCTACCGATTCTACCGACTATTCGTACGATAGCTACTAAGCCGCTCGTACGCGAAAGGAAACATCATGGCTAAAGATTCCAGCTTCGACGTCGTGTCCGAGGTCAACATGCAAGAGGTCGACAACGCCTTCCAGCAGACCACGCGCGAGATTTCCCAGCGCTATGACCTTAAGGATTCCGGCGCCACGATCGAGCTTTCGAAGGGCGACAAGCTCTTTACGATCAACGCCCCGGCCGACTTTGTCTCCAAACAGATTATCGACGTGTTGAGCTCCAAGCTCATCAAGCGCGGCATCGACCTCAAGGCTGTCTCGTGGGATGCTCCGCAGGCGGCGTCGGGCGGCACCGTGCGCGTGCTCGGCCATATCGTCGAGGGTATCGACCAGGCGACCGCCAAGAAGATCAACAAGGACATCAAAGACCAAAAGCTCAAGGTCAAGGTGACCATCGAGGCCGACAAACTGCGTGTTTCCTCTGCTTCGAAGGACGCGTTGCAGACCGTGATCCAGTTCCTGCGCGACCAGGACTACGGCCAGCCGCTGCAGTTCACCAACTACCGCTAATATCAATCGAAAGGACTGCTCTCCAACATGGATACACCGTTGGGCTCCGTGCTCTACATCACCCTCGGGTGCGCTAAGAACGAGGTTGACACCGACCGCATGCGTTCTCTTTTGACCGCCGCGGGCTACGAGGAGGCATTCGACCCGCAGGATGCCGATATCGCCATCGTCAATACTTGCTCGTTCCTCGCCTCCGCAACGTCCGAGAGCATCGAGACCACGCTCGAGCTCGCCAACGAGGTTCAGGACGGCGTTCGTTCTTGCCCCATCGTCATGTGCGGCTGCGTGCCGTCACGCTATGGCGATGACCTGCCTGACGAGCTGCCCGAGGTCGCTGCCTTTGTGAAGGCCGACGAGGAAGACGGCATCGTGGCGATCATCGATGGCGTGCTGGGTGTCGAGCGTGAGATTGCTGCCTATATCCCGCAGGTCAAACGTACCGTCGAGGGTGCTGTCGCCTACGTCAAGATTTCCGATGGCTGCAACCGCTTCTGCAGCTTCTGCATGATCCCCTATATTCGCGGTCGCTATCATTCGCGCAATGCCGAGAGCATCATCTCCGAGGTGCGTGACCTGGTTGCCGGCGGTGTGCGCGAGATCGTGCTGATCGGCCAGGACACGGGCATCTGGGGTACCGACTTTGCCGACGAGGACGTCGCCGATGGCTCGCCGCGCAATCTGGCGCAGCTGCTGCGTGCCGTCGCCGAGGCCGTGCGCCCGCACAACGTCTGGGTCCGCGTGCTCTATCTGCAGCCCGAGGGCATGACTGACGAACTCATCGAGACGATTCGCGATACGCCCGAGGTGCTGCCCTATATCGATATCCCCGTGCAGCACTGCGACGCGCGCATTCTCAAGGCCATGCGTCGCTCCGGTTCGCGCCAGGAGCTCGAGGATCTGTTCCGTGACCTTCGCGAGCGCATCCCCGGCATCGTGATTCGTTCCACGGCCATGGTCGGCTTCCCGACCGAGACCGACGACGAGTTCCGCGATCTTATCGACTTTATGGACACCGTCGGCTTTGACTACACGAGTGTCTTTGCCTACTCGCGTGAGGAAGGCAGCCTGGCCGCCAAGATGGAGGGCCAGGTCGATGAGGAGGTTAAGCTTGAGCGCGCCCAGGAGGCCATGGACCTGGCCGAGTCGCTCGGTTTTGCCGCCACCGCCGCACATGTGGGCGAGCGCGCCCAGGTAATCGTCGACGGTATCGAAGAGACCGAGGATGGCGCCGAGCTGATCGGCCATGCCTGGTTCCAGGCGCCCGATTCCGATGGCGCGGTGCATCTGGACGCCAGCGAGGCGTCCGTGGGCGATATTCTGACCGTCGAGTTTACCGATAGCTTCTGCTATGAGCTTATCGGTCATGTTGTGGAGTAGGAGAGCGTTGTGGCTAACGAGAGCAATAAGGAACTGACGAGTGTCTGGACGCCCGCCAACATCGTGACGTGCGTTCGCATCGTCTTTATCCCGGTGTTCATGATCGTCTCGGCGCTTTCTCACAAGAGTGTTGCCGGTACGGATTGGAGCACCTTCGACGGCCCGCTCGCCGCCGCTGCCTTCATTCTGTATGTGATCCTGTCGTGCACCGATAAGGTCGACGGTTATCTGGCGCGTTCGCGCAATGAGATCACCGACTTCGGTAAATTCTTGGACCCCATCGCCGATAAGCTGCTCGTGTTCTCGGCCCTGCTGCTGTTCTTGGATTTTGGCGCGGTGACCGTGTGGTCGGTGTTCATTATCCTGTTTCGTGAGCTGCTGGTGAGCGCCCTTCGCATGGTCGCGAGTGCGGCCGGTGTGGTCGTTGCGGCCGATAAGCTCGGCAAGTACAAGACGGCAACCACGATGGTCTCCATCTGCGGTTACCTGTGCGTTTTTGCTATGGCCGGCTTGCACTTTGGCCCGGTGGCGCTGACGCTCGGCATCTACTCGGTGTCGCGCTTCCTGTACGCCGTTGCCGTTGTCTTGACCGTTATCTCGGGCGCCCAGTACTTCTGGAACTGCCGCAAGATCGTCTTTTCGGTCTAGGTCCTGGTAGGCATGACGGAATCATTTGAGCAGATTTCCGCACATAACGAGGAGCTGGCGCGTGATATTGTCGAGCGCGCGAGCGCTCGGGGCGTGACGGTTTCGACGGCTGAGTCGCTGACGGCAGGTATGATCGCCTCGACGATTGCCGATATCCCGGGCGCCTCGGCGGTGCTGCGTGGCGGTGCGGCGACCTATTGCGATGAGATTAAGCATCGTGTTCTTGGTGTTGAGCAGGAGACGCTCGACCGCTATACAGCGGTGTCGCATCAGACCGCGCGCGAGATGGCGGTGGGTTCGCTGGAGCTGTACCAGAGCGATATTGCAGTGAGCGCAACGGGTTATGCCGGCCCCGGCGGTGGCACTGAGGACGATCCGGCGGGCACTTTCTATATTGGCTGGGCGCATCGTTCCGCCGATGGGGGCGTGCCGGTCGTGGACTCTGTGCGCTGCCACTATGAGGGTGACCGTTCGTGTGTTCGTGCCCATGCGGTCACGGAGGCATTGGGTCGCATTGCCCTTGTGCTCAACTCTATGGAATAGACGTGTTTTAAGGGGCCTCCGAGCCCCTTAATTGTGGAGATAGGGACCTTAGGCTCATTTGGCGTTTGTGCTGGTTGTAGATGTATTTTTGCCTGCCTTGTTCATATTTGGTCCTTTGTGGTCAAGCATTTGGTCAGTGTTTGGTCGGCGTTTGGTTGGGTTTTGGAAAGACCGCCTGCATATGATTGGCCTGAACGGTTGACCACGAACAGCCGTTCGTTTATTATCGATGCAGGTTGTTAAGAGGAGGGCTATTCATGGCCAAGAATTCAGGTCCCGTACGTACCGTTCATGCTCGCACGACGGGTAAAGAGCGCGATGAGATGATCGCCACCACCAAGGCCGAGATCGAGAAGAAATTCGGCCAGGGTTCCATCATGAGGTACGGCGACGGTGGTCCCGAGCTCGAGGTCGAGGCCATTCCCACGGGCGCCCTGGCCCTCGATGCCGCGCTGGGTATCGGCGGCGTGCCGCGCGGCCGTATCGTCGAGATTTACGGTCCTGAGTCCTCCGGTAAGACGACGCTTTCGCTCGAGATCCTGGCCGAGGCCCAGGCAATGGGTGGCGTTGTGGCATTTATCGATGCCGAGCACGCGCTTGATCCCACGTATGCCGCGCGCATCGGCGTGGATATCGACGAGGTGCTCATTTCCCAGCCCGACACGGGCGAGCAGGCGCTCGAGATTGTTGACATGCTCGTGCGTTCCGGCGCCATTGATGCCATCGTCGTCGACTCCGTCGCCGCGCTGACCCCGCGTGCCGAGATCGAGGGAGAAATCGGCGATACTACGGTCGGTCTTCAGGCTCGCCTGATGAGCCAGGCGCTCCGCAAGCTCGCCGGCTCGCTGTCCAAGTCCAACACGACGTGCATCTTCATTAACCAGCTGCGTGAGAAGATCGGCGTCATGTTCGGCAACCCCGAGACTACGACGGGCGGCCGCGCCCTTAAGTTCTTCTCTTCGGTGCGTATCGACATTCGCCGTATCGATAGCATTAAGCTTAAGGACGAGGTTATCGGTAACCGCGTGCGCGCCAAGGTCGTTAAGAACAAGGTGGCAGCTCCGTTCCGTTCTGCTGAGTTCGACATCATGTACGGTACGGGCATCTCTAAGGAGGGCTCGATTCTGGACATGGCTGTCGAGTGCGGCATCTGCAAGAAGATGGGCTCCTGGTTTGCCTATGGCGAGGACAAGCTCGGCAACGGTCGAGAGGCCGCCAAGGCTTTCCTGCGCGAACACCCCGATTGCGCCGACGAGATTGAGCATAAGGTCCGCCTTGCCTGCGGACTTGAGTTTGATGACGATGCTCCGTCTGAGGTCGAGCTGACCGATCAGCCTGCGCCTGAGGAGTTTGACGAGCTTTACGCCATCGATGGTTCCGCCATGCTCGATGATGACGACGAGTAGCGGTTACGCTCATGTCGTATACGGTGACCGAGGCCACGGTCGTCTTTCCCGATAAGAAGGCGGCCTCCTCGTTCTCGAGCGGGTATGCCTCCAAAAAGCCTTGCGCACATATCGATTGTGAGCTTGAGGGCGGTTTTGAGCGGTCCATTTGGATTCCCGTGCGGGTCGCGCGGCTGTATGTTAAAAACCGCCCCGATCTTCCCTGTGATTGGGATAACTTTCGTGAGGCGGTGCAGCTCATCGAGGGTAAATGTGCACTTACCATGGTGACCGAGATGCTATCGCGCCGCGACCATGCGACGGGTGAGGTCTGTGACAAGCTGGCTCGCTACGGCTTTCACCAGCCCGCGATCGATTTCGCCGTCGAGCGCGCCACTGAGTATCACTTTTTAGACGAGAACCGCTTTTGCTCGTACTTTATCGAGGAGCGCAAGCGGCGCGGTTGGGGACAGCGCAAAATCGAGACCGAGCTCAAGCGCCGTCATGTCGTGCTCGATGACATTCCCGGTTATCCCGAGGATTATTTTGCCGTCGAAGACGATTTGGCGCGTGCGTCAGCCCTGCTCGCCAAGCGACGTGTTCCAGAGACGCGCGGATTCGAAAAACTGGTTCGGTTTTTGATGGGCAAGGGCTTCTCGTATCACATCGCCGCCGATGCCGTTAAGGCACGTCTCGATGCTGAACGCGAGAAATGTGCGGTTTAGGCGTATGCGTTTTGTGACCCTGCCGTTCACCGCGTTTTAGCCGCCGTGCTGGGGCCATTTATTTGACAGTTGTTGTGGTTCAACGTACGATAAACACTGTCATTTGCTTTGTGATATGTGCTCATCTGTGATGAGTTTGTTTATATGTTTATCTGTATCCGACCCGCATAAGCTGCGCCCATATTACTCAAATGTCGCGAGCCGTTCGTAAGGACGGTTCGCTTTGTTGTGTAACGAATCCATAAAAAGGAGTGAGCATGCCTATCATCGCAGCGCTCGTTGGCATCGTTTTGGGTGCCATCGCCGCCATCGCCTACATGCGCACCGCCAAGCAGGGGAGTCTTCACGAGGCCGACGAAAAGATCCAGTCGGCACACGCACAGGCTGAGTCCCTGATCGGTGATGCTAAGCGTCAGGCCGAGACCCTCAAAAAAGAGGCTCTGCTCGAGGCTAAAGAGGAGATCATCAAGAACAAGCAGGCCGCCGAGGCCGAGGACAAGCAGCGTAAGAGTGAGATTCGTACGCTCGAGAACCGTGTGATGCAGCGCGAGGAGTCCCTCGATCGCCGAAACGACGCTCTCGACAAGCGTGAGCACCAGCTGTCCAGCCAGGCCGGTCAGGTCGAGAAGCGCTCCCGCGAGCTTGAGGAGCTCTGCGCCAAGCAGACCTCCGAGCTCGAGCGTATCGCCGACCTGACCCGTGAGGACGCCCACAAGGAGCTCCTCGATAAGGTTCGCGGCGAGGTCACCCACGAGGCTTCCACGATCATTCGCGAGTCCGAGCAGCAGGTTCGCGCCGAGTGCCACAAGACCGCCCAGGAGATTCTGTCCCTGGCGATTCAGCGCTGCGCTGCCGACCACACAGCCGAGGTCACCGTTACCTCCGTGCACATTCCCTCTGACGACCTCAAGGGCCGTATCATCGGTCGCGAGGGTCGCAACATCCGGACCTTCGAGCAGGTTTCCGGCGTCAATCTCGTGATCGACGACACGCCCGAGACCGTCGTTCTTTCGAGCTTCGACCCGGTCCGTCGCGAGACCGCCCGTGTCGCCCTCGAGAACCTCATCGCCGACGGCCGCATTCACCCCGCCCGCATCGAGGAGATGTATCACAAGGCTGCCGACCTGGTTCAGCAGCGCGTGCGCGAGGCCGGCGAGCAGGCTGCTTTCGACACCGGCATTCACGACCTGCACCCCGAGATCGTCAAGACCCTCGGTGCTCTTCGTTACCGCACCTCGTTTGGCCAGAACGTGCTTCAGCACTCCCTCGAGGTCTCCGACCTGTGCGGCGTGATGGCTTCCGAGCTTGGCCTGGACGTTGTGACCGCCAAGCGCGCCGGCCTGCTGCACGACCTGGGCAAGGCAATCGACCACGACGTCGAGGGCCCGCATGCCGTCATCGGCGCCGAGCTTGCCCGCCGTTATGGTGAGAAGCCCGTTATCGTCCACGCTATCGAGGCTCACCATGCCGACGTCGATCCCAACACGGTGCTCGATGTCCTGGTACAGGCCGCCGATGCTGTCTCTGCCTCTCGCCCCGGTGCCCGTCGCGAGTCTGCCGAGAACTACATCAAGCGTCTTGAGAAGCTCGAGGAGATCGCCAACTCCCATGACGGCGTCGAGCGTACCTATGCCATGCAGGCCGGTCGCGAGGTCCACGTCATGGTTCAGCCGGACAAGATCTCCGATGCCCAGTCCACGGTCCTGGCTCACGATATCGCCCATCAGATCGAGGAAGAGATGGAGTATCCCGGTCAGGTGCGCGTTGTCGTGATTCGCGAGAGCCGCGCTGTCGATATCGCTAAATAACATGAGCGACGCGAACGAGCTCATCTCATTTATCGCGTCGATGTCGGGGGAGGGCAACCTTCGCGTCGAGGAGAACCTTGGCGAGGGGTATGTCCGCCTCCGCGTTTCGGAGGCCGAGCGGCGCCAGGCAAAGCACGACATTCAGCATGTCGAGGATATCGTCATCGAAATGCTCCGTAATGCTCGCGATGCTAGCGCCGACAAAGTCTATCTCGCCACGACCAAGGAAGATGGCGTCCGCACGCTTGTCTTTCTGGATAACGGTTCGGGCGTTCCGCAGGATATGCAAGAGCGAATCTTCGATGCTCGCGTTACCTCCAAGCTCGAGAGCATGAAGATGGACCGTTGGGGCGTTCACGGTCGTGGCATGGCGTTGTTTTCGATCAAGCAGAACACCGACGAGGCCCGTGTGGTCACGTCCGGCGTCGATCTTGGTTCAGCCTTTAAGGTGAGCGTTGCAGCCGACCGCCTCAGCGAGCGTGCCGATCAGTCCAGCTGGCCCCAGGCCGTCAAGGATGAGGACGGACGTTATGTCTGT
Organism: Collinsella sp.; assembly: GCA_037237765.1. GTDB lineage: Bacteria > Actinomycetota > Coriobacteriia > Coriobacteriales > Coriobacteriaceae > Collinsella. The sequence goes on from JAXXEN010000014.1 coordinate 14,053, forward strand.
GCTCGCGGCCCGCATAATATTATTCGCGCTGCCTGTGAGTTTGCGCTCGAGGAGCTGCGTTGTTGCGATGTCTATCTTGGTTCTCCGTCTGAGATTGCCGCAACCCTTTATGCTCAGGCGTCAAGTCGGCTCGATACGTCTCGTCTCCTGTTTATTGATGACGAGAGCGAGCTTCCGGTTGTCGATCGTTTAGGCCTTGCCTCTGATGCCGAGGACTTTATCCGTATCTGTTCGGGTTTGGGCCTTGAAATGTCCGAGCGCACGGCACATCGCATTTTGGCAGGTCAGATTAAGCCCGTTCGCGGTGTGACCGCGCGTCTGCTGCGCGAGCGTGATTCGTCCTCGCATGCGCCGGCTCCTGTCGATCTCGCGAAGGATCGTCGCGGGCTACGTATTGCCAAGGATGACATGGCACAGTTTTCGCGTGCTGTGGAGCGCGACTTTAATGATCTTGCCGCCCGGTACTATCTCAACCTTTGCGGCGACCCAAAGATTCGTGTTTCGCGTGATCGAATCACTGTGACTTTCGATCTTGCCAAAGAGGAATAGTGCCTTTACCGAGTCCACTCGGTACGATACAGTTATTGCAGTTAAAACGTACTTTTAAACGCAGGAGTTTCTTCATGGATTGCCTGAAGGTATCAAGCAAATCATCGCCCGCGTCCGTTGCCGGCGCCATCGCCGGCATGGTCAAGGATGGTGTACCCGTCAACATCCAGTGTGTCGGTGCCGGTGCTGTCAACCAGGCCATTAAGGCCGTGGCTATCGCGCGCGGTTTTTTGATTCCAACCGGTTTTGATATTTCCTGTGCGCCCGTGTTCTCCGACATCCTCATTAACGGGGAGTCGCGCACGGCTATCCGCCTTTCTATCTACGTTCACCAGATCAATCGAGCCGCTATGGATAACGTCGTCATGGATGATGTTAAGCCTGTGGCATAGCTTCTGCTTGCCTCGATTCGCCTCCCTTCCATCGTTAGGACTTATGCACATGGACCAGCGTTCCGTACGCGATATTCTTGCCGGTAAAACCTACTTTATCCGCACCTTTGGCTGCCAGATGAATCAGCACGACTCTGAGCGCGTGAGCGGTCTGCTCGATTCGTACGGTTGCCTCATGTCGCTCGATCTTGAGCATGCCGATATCGTTGTCTTCATGACATGCTGCGTGCGTGAGGCCGCCGATACTCGCCTGTACGGTCAGTGCAATTCCTGTAAAAGCCTGCCTCCTTCGCCTTCGGGCAAGCGCGTGGTTGCCGTTGGTGGTTGCATCGCGCAGCGCGATGGCGAGGGCCTGCTCACCAACGTCGATAACGTCAATGTTATCTTTGGCACGCATTCCATTGCGCATGTGGCCGAGCTCATTGCCGAGGCGTTCCTTGACGGCAAGCGTCATATCCGCACCAATGAGCATGAGGATACGGATGCCATGAGCATGCCGTGGCATCGCGAGACCCAGTATCACGCCTGGGTGCCCATCATGACGGGCTGCAATAATTTCTGCACCTATTGCATCGTGCCGTACGTGCGCGGTCGCGAAAAGAGCCGCCCCTTCGAGGAGATTGTCGACGAGGTGACCGGTTTGGTGCGCCAGGGCGTGCGTGAGATTACGCTGCTGGGCCAAAACGTTAACTCATATGGTCGCGATCTGTTTGGCAAGCCGCGTTTTGCCGATCTGCTGCGTGCCGTGGGCGATACGGGTGTGGAGCGCATCTTCTTTACGTCTTCGCATCCCAAGGATCTTCTCCCCGAGACCATCGACGCCATGGCCGAGACGCCTGCCGTTATGCCGCAGCTGCACCTGGCCGTCCAGTCGGGTTCGACACGGATCCTCAAAGAGATGAATCGCCGTTATACACGCGAGGACTATCTGGGCCTGGTCGATCGCATCCGCAATCGCATGCCCGATATCGCGCTCTCCACTGACATTATCGTTGGCTTTCCGGGCGAGACTGAAGAAGACTTTGAGCAGACGCTCTCACTTGCCGAGACGGTCCGCTATGCTCAGGCCTATACCTTCATCTATTCCAAGCGCGCCGGTACCCCGGCCGCCGAGATTGACGATCCTACGCCGCATGAGGTTATTCTCGAGCGTTTCAACCGCCTGGTTAAGGTTATCGAGACCACGGCACACGAGTATAACCAGGGCGAGCTTCATGCTGTGGTTCCGGCGCTCATTGAGGGAACGAGTAAAAAGAACGACGCGGTCCTGCTGGGCAAGAGTCCTAAGAATCAGACCGTTCATGCGCCCATCCCCGAGGGCTACAGCATCGATCAGCTTGTTGGCAAGATCGTTGATGTTGACGTTGACGTTGCCAAGACCTGGTATTTGTCCGGCTCCGTTGTGGGCGAGCCGCGCTAATGGTTTCTTCCGGGGCAGGTCTTTCCGCCGTTGCGATCGTCGGTCCGACGGCGGTTGGTAAGAGTGATGTTGCCGACCGTTTGGCCGCTCGTCTTTCGTCCGAAGTGCTGTCGTGCGATGCGATGCAAATCTATCGCGGCATGGACATCGGTACTGCAAAGATGACGTCCGATGAGTGTACGGCGCCGCTGCGTCTCGTCGACATTGTAGAGCCGGGTGTGGCATATTCTGCTGCGCTTTATCAGGCTGACGCTCGCGCGCATGTTGAACGTCTCCTTGGTTCGGGTTGCCTGCCGGTTTTTTGCGGAGGTACGGGGCTGTATCTCAAGGCCGCTCTCGATGAGATGGACTTTCCCTCGGGCGAGCTTGAGGACGATCGTCGCGCGGGGTATCAGGATCTTGCCGAGCGCATAGGCGAGGAAGCGCTGCACGCGCTGCTTGCCGAGCGCGACCCAGAATCGGCTGCTGTTATTCATCCCCATAACGTGCGCCGTGTGATTCGTGCGCTCGAGATGCATGATGATGGTATCTCCTATGCACAGCAAAAAAGACAGTTTAGTGTTCCGCGCGAGCATTATCATGCTCTATGGTTTGGTCTGACGCGTAATCGCGAGGTGCTCTACAAGCGCATTAATCTGCGCGTCGATCTGATGTTTGAGCAGGGTCTTGTTGATGAGGTTCGCGGTCTTATGGATCAGGGGCTGGGAGATGCCCTGACTTCGATGCAGGCAATTGGCTATAAAGAGATCATCGATGCTTTCAATGGCGTGATTTCTATGGATGAGGCTCGCGAACTCATCAAGATGCGTTCGCGTCGCTATGCCAAACGTCAGCTTTCGTGGTTTAAACGCGATGACCGCATCGTGTGGTTCGATATGGACGAGTTTACGATCGATGAGGTCGTTGAGGACATCCTGCATCGTATTGAGGCTGCCTAATGGCCCGTTTCCCCCTTGTTCCCACGGCACCCGAGCCCGAGCGTGCCATATTAGTTGGTGTTGAGTGGCGCGACAATGCATGGCCGCTCGATCGCTCGCTTGATGAGCTGGAGCGTCTTACCCACACGGCTGGTGCCCAGTGCGTGGCACGCTTGTCACAGCGTTTGGTAAAGCCGTACCCAAAATCGTTTATCGGTTCCGGTAAGGTTGAAGAGCTGTGCGGCCTGGTGCATCGCATGGATGCCGATGTCGTTATTTTTGACGACGACCTGACGCCCTCGCAGCAATCCTATTTGGAGAAAGCCGTGGGCGAGCCGGTAAAGATTATCGATCGTACGGCACTGATCTTGGATATCTTTGGCCTGCATGCTCAGACGCGTGAGGGACGCCTACAGGTACAGCTGGCACAGCTTCAATATCTGTTGCCTCGTCTGCGTGGCATGTGGAGCCATCTCGCCAAGGAACAGACGCGCGGCGGCATCGGCTCACGCTTTGGTCAGGGCGAAAGTCAGCTCGAGGTCGACCGTCGCCTCATTCGTAATAAGATTGCCGCGCTTCGTCGTGAGCTCAAGCAGGTTGAACAGCGTCGCGATGTCCAGTCCAAGAGCCGCATTGAGTCACCGGCGTTTCGCGTCGCGTTAGCCGGTTATACCAATGCCGGTAAATCGACGTTGCTCAATCGCCTGACCGGCTCTACGGTACTTTCGCAGGACAAGCTGTTTGCTACGCTCGACCCGACGACGCGTTCGTATCGCCTGCCCGGCGGTCGCGGCATGACGATTACCGATACCGTTGGCTTTATTCAAAAGCTACCGCATGGTCTCGTTGATGCCTTTAAGGCCACGCTGTCTGAGGTTCTTGGTGCCGATCTGATCCTTAAAGTTGTGGATGCCTCTGACGAGGACTACGAGCGCCAGCTCGAGGCAGTCGATCGCGTTCTTGACGAGATCGGTGCCGGCGAGCGTTTGACGCTTACGGTGTTCAATAAAATCGATCTTCTCGATAGCGTTGATCGATTGAGTTTCCGTCGTCGCTATCCCGAGGCCGTGCTGTTCTCGGCCCAGACGGGCGAGGGACTCGACGATCTCGTCGACCGTATTGCTCGTGAGGCGGCTGCCACCGATGTGTTGCTCTCCGCTGATATCCCGTATCGCGAGGGCGCCCTCATCACGCTGGTGCATGAACAGGGAACCCTTTTGCACGAGGAATATCTTGAGGGCGGCGTTCGTATTGTTGCGAAGCTGCCGGCTCGTATCGCGCCGCGGCTCAAGCGTTATCGCACCGAGTAGACGAGCTCCAAAAAGCCCAGAATAATGGGCTGATGCAGCAGATAAAAGGGGAGTGCATGACGTCCAAGGCTGGCGATCGCCGGGACGGGATTGGCGTAGGCCCAGCTTGGGATGGTCTTATCGATTCCCTGCGCTATGTGTGCGGCGAAGTATCCTGTAAGATACATAAAGAAAAACGGGATGATGGGGTAGTAATCACCTGAAACAAACCCAGGGCTCGGAAATCCCAGCCACGCCAGGTAGGGGACAGGATAGATCGTTTTGGGGATACTCCAGGTGAGGGCGAACAACATAAGGCATAGGGACATGCCCCATCTCGCCGATATCTTCTTAAGGACGGGATCGGTCAACGCCACGATGCCGGTACATGCGGCCATGCAGTAGATGATGCCAAAATTAACCGAATCGTCTACTGAGACAAGTGTTGTTGCCAGCCAGACGACGAGTGCTGCTAAGGCGTATTTGGCGGCACGTTTGATATTGTTGCGCGAAAGGGTGCACATCCAACCCGCGATAAACAAAAATACCCAGCTGATGCTGGCGCGCCAGATGTCTTGAAAGACGGTCTGGGTAAACCAGGGCATATCCCAGTCGTACAGGTACGCGAGATCGTAGCAAGCGTGAAAACCTGCCATTGAAATCATCGTAAACCCGCGGACGGTATCAAAGATGGTGATGCGTTTTTGCATTACGAGAACCGGCGCATCAAGCCGACGACTTTGCCCAAGATAACGGGATTCGTTGCATAGATAGGCTCCATGGTATCATTCTCAGGCTGCAGACGTACGCGTCCCTGCTCCTTGTAGAACGTCTTGACGGTCGCTGAACCATCAATCATGGCCACGACAATTTCGCCGTTCATGGCACTCTTTTGTTCACGGACGATGATGTAATCGCCATTGAAGATGCCGACATTGATCATTGAGCTCCCATGTACCTCAAGGATAAAGGAACCCTGATCAGTGGCGATTTCGGTCGGGATAGTAAAAGTGTCTTCGATATTCTGCTCGGCCAGAATGGGAATCCCAGCCGCGACGCGACCAACGAGCGGTAGCGAGACCGTTCCGCGAGGTGCGGTGGGCTCGTCAGATTTAGAAATTGAGACCGAGGAACCGTCCTCGTTAAAGAGTTCCAGGGCGCGCGGTTTGGTGGCATCGCGCTTGAGTAGCCCGCGCGCCTCCAGGGCAGAGAGATGGGCGTGCACGGTGCTGGGGGAGGAAAGACCCACGGCAGAAGCCATCTCGCGCACGCTGGGCGGATAACCCTTCTCCTGCTGATATTCCTTGATGAAGTCGTAAATTTGCTGCTGACGCTTGGTAATTTTGCGAGCCATCAGGGCATCCTCTCTACCCATGTCAAACAAATGTTCGAATTTTGCTTGACAGGAACAACTGTTCGAAGATAATAATAACCGAACATTCGTTCTCGCGCTAGACATTTTTGTCCGCGCGGCTTGATAAAACTGTTCTCAGCAAAACACGCGAGAGGAGAACATGATGAACGCAACGAATATGGTCCAGGGAAACCTCGCCCTTAAGCTCGAGACGCCTGCAGAACCCACTTTTACGGTTGTTCAGGGTGGTCGCTCCGGCTTTCAGCCTTTGACCGCAAAGCCTGCTCGCAATCAGCAGGCTGTAGTCGCGCCGGGCCGCGTTGCCCTCAAGGTTCCGACGATTGTCGCCGTTGCCGTTGCGCTTACGCTCTTCTTTGTCCTCGCTACGTCGGTCTTTAGCGCGCGTCACGCCGCGTATGCCGAGTCCGTTTCCAACGTTACCTACGAGACCATTCGCGTTCAGCCTGGTGATTCTCTTTGGTCGCTTGCCGAGGAATATCCAATCGAAGGCCTTTCCACGCAAGAGACTTCCGACATGATCCGTAACGTCAATCATCTGGAGCATGGTTCGCTCGCCGCCGGTGCGCATCTTAAGGTTCCTGCTCGTTCGTAATCATTATCGCGCTGCGCATGGTACCCTTGTTATCGTTTAAGAGGAGGTACCATGCGCTGTCCCAAATGCGGCAAGGCACATACCCGCGTCGTTGATTCCCGTATGCAGGAGTCAAATAACACCATTAAGCGCCGTCGCGAATGTTGCTCGTGTAACTACCGCTTTACAACGTTCGAGCGATGCGAAGACCCAATTGAGGTCATTAAGTCGGACGGAACCAAGCAGCGGTTCGATCGCAATAAGCTGCTCGTCGGCTTGATGCGTGCCACCATCAAGCGCGATATCGACACTAAGAAGCTCAATGAGATTATCGACGATATCGAGGTCGAGCTGCGCTCTCGCACGCTGACGGCCGTCACGTCGCATGAGTTGGGTGACATGGTGCTCAAGCGCTTGGCCAAGATCGATAAGGTGGCGTACATCCGCTTTGCCTCGGTCTACCGCGATTTCAAAGACGTCGATGAGTTTCTGCAAGAGCTCGACAAGCTAAGGTGATTCCATGTCCTGCATTACCGTCAACATAAAGCGTCTCGACCCCACCGTCGAGCTTCCCAAATACGCCCATCCCACCGATGCCGGCTTGGATCTGCGCTCCAACGAGGACTGCGTCCTGAAGCCCTTCGAACGTCGTCTGGTCTCTACCGGGCTGGCCATCGCCCTGCCCGATGGCTACGCCGGCTTCGTCCAGCCCCGCAGCGGCTTGGCCATCAAGCAGGGCCTGTCTATAGTCAATACGCCGGGCCTCATCGACGCCCACTACCGAGGAGAACTCAAGGTTATCCTCATCAACCTGGACCCCTCCAACAACATCCAAATCAACAAAGGCGACCGCATAGCCCAACTCGTCATCCAAGAAGTCCCCACGGTCAACCTCGTAGAAGTAGAAGAACTAGATAAAACCGACCGAGGAGCCGGCGGTTTCGGTTCTAGCGGCGTCGCTTAGTCGTTTACGTACTGTCCGCTGACCGGCCCGACCCGCCTATATATCATCCCATGCTCAAACATTCTCGCTTCACTGCGAAACTGCGCGTGGGACGATATATAGGCGGGCCGGGCCGGTCAACTACGTTTACGCACTACCAGCTGCGCCGGATCCCCAAATTTGAAGCTGCAAAGGCGAACCAAAGTAACTAATTGCAGTAAGCAGATGCGGCAAAGGGACTGTTCCTTTGCCGCATCTGCTTATCAGAAAGATTGATTGTTGTTTTCAAGCGAGTAGCCGCTCGCCCGCTTCTCACACATATCGTTCCACGCGCAGTTTCGCAGCGAGCGAAGCGAAGCGAGAATGTTTGAGCATGGAATGATATGTGTGAGAAGCGGGCGAGAGGGATACGAGCGCCCCGCGAGAATGTTTGAGCATGGAATGATATATGGGCGGCTTCCGCTGAGCGGCGGACCTTCGTCTACCTGATATGAGCGGGTTTTCCGCCCCAGTAGAAGCGGCAGAAGGCTCGTTTGCGCTTTTGGGGTTTGCCGGTTAGCTCCATGGTTGCGATGGCGATGTCCTCGGCTGCGTGGGGGCGGCGTAGTACTTCGCCGTTGATGAGTAGCGCTTTGAGCGACTCAGGGTGGTCGTGCAGGTGACGAAGCGTCACGATGAGCTCGCGTGCGGTGGTGACGTGCATGCTGGCGCCCATGCCAGTAAGCATCGTGGTGTTGGCCTTTTCCTGACCGTATGATTTGCCCAGCAGGATCATCGGTAGATGAGCGCACAGGCACTCGGTGACCGTGAGTCCGCCTGATTTGAGGATTGCCAGGTCGCAGCCGTGCATGAGGGCCGCCATGTCGTCCACGTAGTCCAGAACCGTGACGTTGTCGAGCTTCATGGCGTCGAAGAGCGTCTTGAGTCGGGCGGCGTATTCCTTATCCTTGCCCGGTAAAAAGACAAAGTGCATGTCCTCAAAGCTGCGTAAGAAGGGGAGCGTGTGGTCCATCGCGGCACGGAAACGCACGTATGGTTGGGGCAAACTGGCGCCGGCCATCACCAATACGACGGTTTTGTCTATGGGGAGATTGAACTTGCTCAGCTCTTCCTCGCGATCGTAATTTGAATCGAAACCGGCTCGGATGGCGATGCCCGTTATGCGGATCTTTGACTCGGGAACTTTGCGGGGGCGCAGCGTTTCGGCCATAAACTCGTTGGCCACGCAGAACAGGTCGGTGTCCTTGTGGGGCCAAAAGCCTTCGACTTCATAGTCTGTTGGTACGCAGATGACCGGATAATCAATACCCGTGATGACGCGGGCGCCCACAGCGACGTTGGCCGCCGTAATGTGTGTTGCGACCACGGCTATGGGCCTGCGGGTCCGGACGTATTCGTTGAAGGCGGGGAACATAATTCGTGACCATGCTGTGCCGCCGCCCCAGAGAAGATGTCCCGTAAGCGTATATCGCCAGGTCAGGTCGTAAATGGGGCGTGTGGCTCCCGTAAAAGAAGCCGCGGTCTTATTGCCGTCGAATTTAATACGTCCAAAATCAAGGATATCGAGCACTTCAATTTCAATATCCTCAGGGATTCCCTTGGTGCCGCGGATAAGGTCAAATGCTTGTGCAATCGCGTTGGCGGCCGCTTTGTGGCCCGATCCAACCGATGCGTGCACAATGGTTACTAGGGGTTTTTGTGCAGGTGAAACGGTCATTTGCTCCGGTTGGGGAGTGGCTTGCATGGGCAGGGGAGCGCTATTGCTCGTCTGCGTTTGATCCATCGATAACTCCCCTTCAGCTTTGTTACGCGATTTATCATTGTAGTGCATGAGTGTCATGTTCACGTAAATTTGGGTATGAGCGCAAAGAACGACAACGTTTCGACGAGAGGATTCTTCATGACTACCGATCAGCCGATTGATGTTGCGATTATCGGTGGAGGCCCCGCGGGCTATGCTGCCGCCATTTACGCTGCGCGTGCCAACCTGACGACGACCGTGATTGAGCAGGGCATGTCGGGTGGACAGATCGCCACGACCAATGAAGTCGAGAACTATCCGGGCATTCCGCTCTTGAGTGGCGCCGAACTCGGCGAGCGTTTTCAGCAACATGCAGAGGGGCTGGGAGCGCAGGTTACATGGAGCATGGTTATGGGTATCGATTACGATGCCGATGCAGCGCTGTTTACGGTGCATCACGATATGGGCGATACGCTGGCCTCGAGCGTTATCGCTTGCATGGGTGCCACGCCGCGTCCGGCAGGCTTCGCTGGCGAGGATACGTATCGCGGTCGTGGCGTTTCATATTGTGCAACATGTGACGGCATGTTCTTCCGCGGTAAACAGGTCTTTGTAATCGGTGGTGGCAATTCGGCATGCGAAGAGGCGCTGTTCCTGTCAGACATTGCCAGCAGCGTGACCATCGTGCTGCGCCGCGACCAGTTCCGTGCGCCTGATGGTGTTGTTCGGAAGGTGCTCGAAAAAGACAATATTACAGTTAGGTACCAAACTAGTATTGTGGAGCTCTCGGGTGAAGCCATGCCAACGACGATCACCTTTAAGGACAATGCATCCGGTGAGACTCATACCGAGTCATTTGAGCCTGGCTCGTTTGGCATTTTTGTCTTTGCCGGCACGCAACCCCATACCGAGCTTGTTGAGCATCTCGTCGATTTGGCGCCTGATGGCGGCATTCTAACTGATGAATCTATGGCGACCCGCACGCCAGGTCTATTTGTCGCTGGCGATATCCGTTCCAAGCGTTTACGCCAGGTTGTGACCGCCGTTTCTGATGGAGCCATAGCGGCAACCAGCGCATACGCATTTCTTCGTGGATAAGTACGATAATATATCTTATGTAAGGTTGTTATCAATTAACTAAATGGTGGGACGATGCATCAGTGCACTGTCCCACCAATTTTCTTGCCGACTATGTGGTATGCAAAACTAGATTATCTAGAATACAATATAGAAAATGAACGGAGGACCTTTATGAATCACGTTAAACACGTTATTCCGATGTCTGATTCGTCGGTCAGCATTAAGCCTGAGGATATTCAGCCCACTGTGCTGCCCGATGCATTTATTCAGTCCGATATCGTGCGCAAACTTAATACGTTGAGTCTGCCGCGCTATAACCAGTTGCCCAATGTGACGTTCTACCGCGACCAGGTTATTGAGTATGTTGCGCTGTGGATGGAGCCGCTGTCTATTTGCGTTGAGCAGCCTGTCATTACGCCATCGATGATCAATAACTACGTGAAGGTCGGCCTGGTGCCTGCTCCGGTCAAAAAGCAGTATGGTCGCGAGCAGATTGCCCGCCTGATCGCTATCTGCATCTTTAAGCAGGTGCTACCTATTGCTGCGGTGCAGGCGCTCTTTAACATTCAGCGTTTGAGCTACGATGCCCCGACGGCCTTCGACTATGTGGTCGATCAGCTCGAGGCATCGATTCGTTTGGCGTTTTCTGTCGAGCAGACGCCGGTTCCCGATACGGCGCATCAGGTAACGCGTGAGTCGCTGCTTGTGCGCAGCGCGGTTTCATCCTTTGTTTCGAAAGCGTACCTGATGAGCTATCTCAAGTTCAACGGGTTTAATAGCTAGCCGACGTATAAAACGGGCGGGACAAAGAGCCATCTGTCGCATTGTCCCGCCCGTATTTTGCTGGTTGGACTTTATTTGCCCGAAGCTACGCCCATGCCATAGCCGATGATGAGGCCGTGCATCTCGGCGTAATAGGAATCCAGGCCATTGCAGGGCATAATGATGGTCTTGGAGTCGGGCCAATGCTCAATAATGCGATCGGCCAGCGCCTGGGCGCTCGATGCGTTCTCCACATGGTCGATGACGACCTCACCGCCCGTAAAGCCCTCGGCTTCCATAGTGTCGATGATCTTGTTGAGCATCTTCTTTTCGCCACGCGTGTGCCCCACGAGTTCGATTTTACCGGCCTCACTCGCCGTGCCCAAAATGCGGATATTGAGCTTGTTGGCAATGACGCCAGCTGCCTTAGGGATACGTCCGGCTTTGGCGAGGTTTTCGTAATTGCACAAACTGAAGAGGATTTTGCTGTTCTGTTCAAGGCTATCGAAGTATGCGCAAGCATCCTCGAATGAGACATTCGGATTGCTTGCAAGATAGCGGTCGAACAGCAAGAAAATGAGGTCCATTTTGCCGCCAGCTGCGCGTGAATTGACTAGATGAATCTGTCGGTCGGGCTCCTCGGCAAGAACCATATCGCGAGCCGTGGCTGCTGCGTTGTAGCTGCCCGACACGCCCTCAGAGATCGGCATGCAGATGGTCTTGTCTGCCAATTTGAAGAGCTCGGCCCACTCCCCTACGCTGGGACAAGCGCTCGAAGAAGCGTTCGTCTCCGCCTGAACAGCGCAGTTGAGCTCATGAACATCGAGCGAAAGGTCATCGACGAATTCACGCTCCCCCACTCGAATTTTGAGGGGCGCAAATGCAAAGGTGGTATGGGGCGCGGTCGGTTGCCAATCACGGAGGTTGCAGCTTGAATCGGAGATAAGTGCCCAGCTCATAGATGGTCCTTTCTAATTGTTCATCAACAATTATAGCCTTCTTGCAAACCGAATGGACGGCTATCTAGTTTTGAATACTAGATAGCCGTCTAAGATGAGAGAGAAAAAAAGAATGGACCTCGCGACTTAAAGCCACGAGGTCCACATCCACACGCTGTGTAAGATGACTTAGTAGCGTACGAAGATGTAGTTATTGTTCATGCCGGCGGCAACGGAGCTGATGATAACACCCGTGTTGTAGTCGGAAGCATGAATCATCTGACCACCACCGATGTAAATGCCGGTGTGGTATGAGTTGACCACAACGTCACCGGGTTGCGGATCGGACACACGCGTCCAGCCCATAAAGGTGCCCGTGGTGCCCAGGCGGCAATAGCGACCAGTGAGGCAATAGCTAACAAAACCAGAGCAATCGAAGCTGTTCGGGCCAATTCCGCCCCAGGAATAGGCGCAACCAAGCTTGCTGTATGCACGCGAGACAACAGAACCGCCATCGACGGACTGGCTCGGAGCGGAAGGCGTCGGAGCCGGAGCAGGCGTGGAGGGCTGTGGCGTCGGAGCAGGTGCCGGCGTAGGAGCCGGAGTGTTGCCGCCCTGGTTGTTGTTATTGCTGGTCTGGCCACCGTTGTTGGTGTTCTCGGTCGTACCGGCAGTCTCGTTGCTCACCGTGGCCTTCTCGGCGGTGCTGGCGTTGATGCCGGCCTGCAGCGCGGCGTTGGCCTCGGCCTCGGCGGCAAGCTCGGCCTGCAGCTGCGAATCCAGGGAGTTTACGACGTTCTGGGCTTCAGCCTGCTGGGCGTTAAGCTCGTCGACCTTCTTTTGCGTGGCGGCGACGTTCTTCTCCTGCTCGGACTGCTTATCGGTGAGCTGCTGCTTAAGCTCCTTGACCTCTTGAATGGTCTGAGCTTGCTTATCGGAAACTTTGCCGTAGTAGAACAGACGGTTGAGCATATCGCTCAGGTCATCGACACCCGTCAGAACCTGAAGCAGGCTCAGACCGCCGGTTTTGTACTCGCCGGCGACATAGGTCGAGAGCTTGGCCTGGCCATCGGCGATCTCCTGCTGCTTTTGCGTGATCTCGCCGGCAGTCTGATCGAGCGCCTGCGTCTGCGTGGCGAGCTCATCGTAAATCTGCTGAGTTTGGGTACCGATCTGCTCGAGCTTAGTACGAGCAGCGGCAAGGTCGGATGCGGTATCGGCGTAGGCAGGAGCCGCGAGGCCCAAGCCCAAAACACAAGCGAGGGTTGCCGTAGCAGCGCAGCGTGCCATGTTTTTGTGCGTGTTTGCTGTGCGCATGTAGCTTCCTTTCCAGTAACTAAGGGTAACGGCTAGTCCACCGTCACCAGGCTAAAGAGCTCCACATCGTCATCAGACGGCGTGAGCTTCTCGCGCGGGTTGAGAAACGCAAGCTCAAGGATACAACCGTAACCGACAAGCTTTGCGCCCATATCTCGCACCAGTTTACCTGTTGCCTCGACGGTTCCGCCCGTCGCGACCAAGTCGTCCAGAATCAACACGGTATCTTTAGAGCTGATAGCGTCGGCATGGATCTCAATTGAATCGGTGCCGTACTCGAGCTCGTGGCTCTGGCTTACGGTCTCGCGCGGCAGCTTGCCCGGTTTACGTGCGGGAACAAAGCCAGCGCCAAGGGCTACAGCCACCGGTACGCCAACCATAAAGCCGCGAGCCTCGGGACCCACGACCTTGGTGATTCCCATGCCGGCAAAGTGCTCGGCGAGGGCATCGGTCATGGCTGTGAGCGCCTCGGGATTGCCAAAGAGCGGCGTGATGTCTTTAAAGATGACTCCGGGCTCGGGATAGTCGGGGATGTCGACGATTTGAGATTCGAAGTCGTACATTGCATGACCTTTCAATGGGTTGCCGGATAAGCGGTAGCTGTTAGTTGCCCGCGGTGGCGGTGCCGGATTGCGAAGGGGCGACGACCTTGAGCGGCTTTACGAGAGAATCCTCGTGCGAAGCCGGCGCGGCTGTCTCTTCGTTTTTGGCCTTGGTGGACTCGGAGCGAGTGATTTCCTCATCGAGTGCATCGATGTCGGCGTCCTCGACCACGGCGTTTAGCGACTCAAAAACGCGGTTCTTGAGCAGCGCGGTGTGCACGCCCTCCGTCAGGTCGTGAAGCTTCTTAAACGCACGCTCGAGCTTGGCGTCGCGCTCGTCATCGGAGGTATCCATTCCGAGCATGCTCACGAGCACCTGCTCAAACATCGAGGACTCGCGGTTGGCGGAAGACACGTACTGGCGCAGGTTGCGCGGCTCGATATGGAAGCGTGACAGCTCGGAGCAGTAACGGATAATCGGAAAATCGCGGCCATCGACGAGCTCGCGATTCTGCGGACTCTTGATGATGCGAATGAGGTCGTTCTCGGCGAGCGAGCGGATAAACGAAATCTCGACGCCCAGCATATCGGGAATGGTCTCGATGGGATGCAGCTTTTGTTTAGTCTCCTTGGGCTCCGTCTTGAGCGGAACATCGGACAGCAAGCCCACCTCGTAGGCGAGCGTTGACAGGTCCGTGGCATTTTCCAAGCGCTGCTTAATCACGTTGAGCGGCATGTAGCGAGTCTTCTGCAAGTGCAGAATGACCTCTAGGCGATCAACGTCCTCCTTGGAGTACTGACGGTATCCCTTAGGCGTACGATGAGGGGTAATGAGCCCCTCATCCTCTAGAAATCTAATTTTTGAGTTCGAAAGATCGGGGTATGCGCCTCGAAGTAGGTTGACGACTTGGCCGATACTCAGATAGTTGCGTTCGGCCATGCCCTACTCACCGGTTTCGATGCGCTCCGGCGTGCTCTCGTGGTAGATGAGCGTAAACGTACCGATCTGGACGGAAGAACCGTCGTGCAGCGGGGCTGCATTGACGATGGCACCGTCGACCCAGGTGCCATTGAGCGAGCCCAAGTCCTCGATGCGAGCGCCGAGGCCCTCGCGAATAATGCGCGCATGGCTGCGCGAAACGGTCATGTCATTGAGGAAGATACCGTTCGCAGGATCGCGGCCGATGGTGGTCACGTCGTCCTCGAGCTCAAAGGCGGCACCAGTCTGCGGACCCTTGACGATGGACAGAACGGGGGCGGTGATGCGCACGTTGGCCATGAGGTCGGGAACGGTGACGTCGCTTGAAGGCACGCGGAATACGCAGGTAGCGTCAGCAGTCTTATCATTCTGAGGCATATTGTTAACCATGTTGTCCATGACAACCCCTAACTTATCGCGGACGTGCCGCAAATAATGAACCGTACGTAATCATACCCCAACGAATCAGTCTTCGATTTCAGGGTTCAGAAAGTCGATGTCCTCGTCCTCGGGATGCGTGAGAGCCTGTTTAATGGCCGCTCCGCCCTTAATGGAGTAGATGACAGCCGTGAGCATGGAGAAGATCACGCCGCCGTACACAAAGAAGATGCCGAGGGGCACCGAGCTTCCGTTGAGGCCCGGGAAGGCCTTAAGGGTTGAAGGTAAAAGTTGCAGGCCGTCAACAACGGGGAACCCGAGCAGCATGAGCGAGAATCCGGTCATGAGCAGCGCTGTGGCAATCTTTCCGGGGAAGACGACATCGATGGGGCGACGGTGATAATGACGCACGATAAGCGTGCCGATGCCCAGATAGATATCGCGGCCAATAATGAGCACGCAGACCCAGATGGGTAGCTCTCCGCGGACCACCAGTCCCAGCACGCCGGTGAACAGCAGCGCACGGTCGCAGATGGGATCCATGACCTTGCCGAGCCATGAGACCGTCTTAGTCATGCGGGCGATCTGACCGTCCATCCAGTCGGTGGAGGCGGCAACGGCGTAGATAACGATGGCGATGACGCGGTTGTTGTCCGTCACAAACAGGTACAGAAATACCAGGGTGAGGATCAGGCGCGTAAAGGTGATGAAATTGGAGATCGTAAAGATCTTATTCGACGGGTAATCGGAAGTGCCGATAAGCTCCTTTTTGATCTTCTTTTTGATGCCCACAGGACTCCCCCGCTGGTTAACGACAAAACTTTCGATACTATACCCGTTCCTGTGATGTCTATCCAGCGCAAGCATAGAGAGTCCAGACATGTGGAGGACGTTGCTGGTCGGCACGTGGAGTCGCATTTGTGTACATCAGCCCCCAATGATGCCAAAAAATAACGGCGCTGGTGAGGTGCTCTTCGCGTCAAGTCACTTTGCTTTCGAGCGCAAGGGACGCTCGAGCCAGGATGGAGAGGGCGAAAGCTACACCCTCACCGACCTCGACGGGGTCAATCGCATCGACTGCAAAAGCGGCTTCGGGTTCTACGCAGAGCCGAGGGCCGAGTCACAGTGGGCAGCAGCAAAGCGTGGTCCTGGACCTTCGCCAACGTTTCGCTGCGCAAGCTCTTTGAAGCATCGCTTGCGACGGGAAACCCGATAAGGTGGAGCTAGAGATGGCGGCGTTCACCTTTTGGTTCCACCTGCCAGCACCTCCTCTCTCGATGCCGCAAGGGTTTCTTCGCGGTGATAGACCGACACCGTTCATCGTTGTTACGGGCTCGTTCGCAAAGTCGTGAACACGCTCCCCTCTTGTTCAGCGCATAATGGTGCACCGTGTGCGGCTGTGCGGCCGCACGCTAAAGGAGATGTGCCCGCATGGGCATCGAGAGAGAGGATGCAGCATGAACCTGAGGGAGAAGTACGGTGAGTGGGGCCTGATTCTGGGCGCGACCGAGGGCGTCGGCAAGGCGTTCTGCGAGAAGATCGCCGCCGGCGGCATGAATGTCGTCATGGTCGGCCGTCGCGAGGAGAAGCTGAACGTGCTCGCCGGCGAGATCCGCGAGACCTACGGCGTGGAGACCAAGGTCGTGCGCGCCGACTTTAGCCAGCCCGGCGCGGCCGAGACCGTCTTCGCCGCGACCGAGGGCCTGGACATGGGCTTCATGAGCTACGTTGCCTGCCTGCACAGCTTCGGCAAGATCCAGGACACCCCCTGGGAGAAGCACGAGGCCATGATCAACGTCAACGTCGTGACCTTCCTCAAGTGCTTCCACCACTACATGCGGATCTTTGCCACCCAGGACCGCGGCGCCGTGATCAACGTCTCGTCGATGACCGGCATCAGCTCCAGCCCCTGGAACGGCCAGTACGGCGCGGGCAAGGCCTTCATCCTCAAGATGACCGAGGCCGTGGCCTGCGAGTGCGAGGGCACCGGTGTCGACGTCGAGGTCATCACCCTCGGCACCACCCTAACCCCCAGCCTGCTGTCCAACCTCCCCGGCGGCCCGCAGGGCGAGGCCGTCATGAAGATCGCCCTCACCCCCGAGGAGTGCGTCGACGAGGCCTTTGAGAAGCTGGGTAAGGAGCTCTCCGTCATCGCCGGCCAGCGCAACAAGGACTCCGTCCACGACTGGAAGGCCAACCACACCGAGGACGAGTACATCCGCTACATGGGCTCGTTCTACCGCGACTAGCGGCTGCCGCGGCGCGTGCGCGAGGGCACGTGCGGGTTCGCAGGTAGAGATGCGAGTGCGAGGGTTTCTTTGCGGGGGCGTGCGGATGCGGCGCCTGCGAGGGAACCCTCTTTTCGTGGGTGGGCGCGACGGTATCTCTGCGCTCATCGTCGAGGGCGACCTGCCCGGCTCCCTCGCGATCTCCCCGCACGGGACCCCGCGCCCCGGCATCCTCTGGACCGTGTCCCGCTTGTGCCCAGTGGCTCGGCCGATCCGGCCCTCAGGGTATCGGATTCCCGCATTCATCCGTACTTGTTCGGATGAATGCGGGAGGTGTTCGGATGAGGTTGATATTCAAGGTGTAGACCCTTTTCTTGGTACTCCTCAAATGCGGCAGGGTTTTTCGAGTTTGTAGATGCTAATATAACCCTGCTCTCGAAAGAGGGCTCAGTCCCGGCTGGTAAACCTGACGTTTGGCGTGGTGTGCGTGACACGCATAGCGGGCATGGCCGCGATAGAATTTTCCATGCGGAGGGGCTCGACCCCATAGCGCCCCGAGGGTTTCGGGGAGGGCGAACTGGCAGGCAGGGAACCGGGATACAGGCTGTCCGGAAGGAGGGGTGTAATGCCTCTTCTTCTTTTTTGCCACATCAATCTTCTGGCTTGATAGGTTTTTCGTGCGTGTGATTGGGTTGCGGAAGGGATTGGCATGAGAGTTGCGGAAATTGCGGAAAGGGTCGGTTGCGATCCTGAGTCTGCGTATGCGAAATTCGCCGACACACGTGAAGGCACACGCTTTCACAACATGCAGTGGCCCATTTTCGTCACCGACGAAAACTATCGCTCGTTTTGCAAGGCGCTGGCAGATTATGCCAACTCAGAGGAAGGCCCCCAAAGCAACGGCCGCCATGAATTGTTCCTGAGCGTGCACGAGCTGTTCGAAAAGGGCAACGAGATTGGCGGCGCCCTGAAAAAGCGCCACTACAACTTGGACAAATCGTTCATAGGCACGGACGAGGCAAATCTCATGCTGCTCAAAGCGGCGCATAAGGGAATGACCCAGCAAGCGATCGCCGCGTACCTGGGCTGCTCGCGCACGGCGGTGCAAAAACGCCTGAGCGCCCTGGCAGGCGGCGTGCGTTTTGGCGACTCCTACATCAAGGCCGAGCCGACAAGCCGCGGCGGCCTGAAGTCGACGGCTCACCCGATCTTCCTGCCGCTGCGATTGCATGAGGTGTACCTGATGCTGTCGGCATTAGGCGAGTTTCGAGCGGAACGGTCAGGCGGGGACCCAGAGCGCGTCTTGGCCGATGATCTCGCTGGCAGAATCTATTCCCAGCTGAGCGACTACGCAAAGGGCGGGATCGACAGGGCATTGACTGAACGAGGGATTCGCCGCGGTGGGCAAAGGCCCGACTTCGACTCAAGCGAGGTGTCCGTTTTAGATCGCATTGTCATGTACGAGAAGATGGGCCTCGACCTTAAAGTCGTGCTTGTAAATGGAGATAAGCTCGTCGGCCGCTACGCGCGCCACGCCGATCTTCAGAAATGCGTAAACGCCGCCGAAATAGGCAAAGATGACCGCTGTTTCGTGTTGCGACTCTTGGATGGAACATACTGGGCGGTCTACGATTCTCAAGTAGTGAGCGTAGCAGCCGCACCCGGGGATTAGGTTGCGGCCAAGTCCCTCGTCCGCCCTCCCAGGCGGTACCGCTGCGGCCGATTTCATGTTTGCTTACAGGCAAAACAGCCGCCCTTGCGTTTTTCTAAACGCAACCTCTTCGTGCGCTCGTAAAAAATCGAATCGATAAAAACTGGCAACAACCCTTCTGAACGGGTATCCTTTCGCAGGATGCGCCTCGAACAGCGCTTTCTGCCTGCGCGATTTCGTGCATGGCCGTCCTTTTCGTTCTATTTCTTAAAATGACAATCTCAGGTTTTCACACCTTATCGGCTTCAGACTGTATGCTGCAATCAGCTCGAGCGACCGAAGCCCATCACAACACCGAAAGGCGTGAACCATGAAGTACAATGAGAAGCGCAACAACGCCTCAGCCCGTCACCCCAAGACTGCACCCTCGATCATCAACTTCGCGTACGGTAGCAACCTTGATATCCATCAAGTTGAAACCCGCTGCCCCGGCGCGGTGCTGCTGGGCAAAGCGACCCTGAACGGCTATGAACTGGCGTTCGACACCGCCGGATACCTATCCGGGTTGGGCGCGGCAGGTAGAAAGGCATGTCTTTATCATCTAAAAAAACAGCCGGTGACCCATTCGTGACCCATCTGGTGACCCAGCATAAAAAAAGGTCAGGCACTAGGTGCCTGACCTGCAAACTTCTGGTCGGGACGACTGGATTCGAACCAGCGACCCCTTGACCCCCAGTCAAGTGCGCTACCAAGCTGCGCCACGTCCCGAAGCTTTTGTTTGTTGCTCTGCTCTCGTTCGCAACAGGGAGTATATTAACCCGAAACTTTGTCCTTGTGCAAGAACTTTTTTACAAATTTTGAAGCAAGTCCAAAATTGTATCTGCGAGCTGGGGTTTTGTTAGCACAGGAAGTTCCTGCGTACCCGCTGTGCTCACGATCCAGGCCTTGTTAGTGTCGGTTCCAAAGCCCGAATCGGCGCGTGAGACATCGTTGGCGATAATGGCATCGCAACTCTTGCGGGCGAGCTTACGCTGTGCGTACTCCACGACGTTATCGGTCTCGGCCGCAAAGCCGATCACGCATCGCTCGCCCTTCTGGTGTGAGAGCTCGGCCAAAATATCGACCGTTTCGACAAGCTCGATGCGATCCAAGCGTTCGTTGGATTTTTTGAGCTTATGGTCGGCAGGGGCCGCCGGGGTATAGTCGGCGACGGCAGCCGCACAAATTGCCGCATCGGCCGTCTGGAAGGCGCTCAGCGCCGCCTCCAGCATCTCTGCGGCGGTTTGCACGCGCACGCACTCCACGCCGCGGGGAACATCGAGCGATGTCGGTCCCAACACGAGCGTGACCTCGGCACCGCGGCGTGCGGCCTCCCCTGCCAGGGCGACGCCCATCTTGCCCGAAGAGCGGTTGCCAATGAAGCGCACCGGGTCGATCGGTTCGTGCGTGGGGCCGGCAGTGATGACGACGCGCTTGCCTGCTAGGTCCTGAGGCGCGGGGTTGAGCACCTCGCAGATGGCTTCGACGATGTCCTCTGGCTCGCTCATGCGTCCCGTGTCCACGTCGCCGCAGGCAAGGTAGCCACTGCCCGGACCCACCACATGCACGCCGCGGTCGCGCAGCGTGGCCATGTTGGCCTGCGTCGCCGGCGCCTTCCACATGCCGTTGTTCATAGCGGGTGCGATCACGATGGGTCGCGGCGTCGCAAGCAGCGTGGTGGAGATAAGGTCGTCGGCGATGCCGTTGGCCATCTTGGCGATGATATTGGCCGTCGCGGGCGCAACGACCACCAGATCGGGCTCCTGCGCCAGCGAAATGTGGTGGATGGGGTCGGAGGGATCGTCGAATAGGCCCACGGCAACGGGCTCGTTGGTGAGCGCGCGGAAGGTAAGCGGCCCCACGAACTCCGTGGCATGCTCACTCATAACGACCTTGACGCGCGCGCCGCGCTTTTGCAGCAGGCGCACGATATTGCACGACTTATAGGCGGCGATCCCGCCGGTAATGCCCAGCAGGATCGTTTTTCCCTCAAGTTGCATTGAATTGTTGGATGCCGCCATCGTTTAAGCTTCCTTGCTCGGGAGTACCAGGAGGCGGTGGCAGTACGGGCAGTGCGTAATTGACCTACCGTCGTGGTTGAGGTCGCTCATGGACGATGCCTGCAGCGCGGTGTGGCAGACCGTGGGGATGTTGCCCTGGATGGTCTCGACGGCCAGGCCACGGAACTGCTTGAGCAGACGCTCGTAGTCGGTGAGAACGTCGGCCGGCAGCGTGGCAGCAAGCGCGGTGCGCTCCTTAGCGGCGGCGTCAATCTGAGCCTGCAGGTCGGCAGCCTTGGCGCGGGCGGCCTTGGTATCGGCCTTCACGCCCTCCTCGAACTTGGCGATGATTGCCTGCGCGCGGGCCTCGCGGTCGAGCGCCTCCTTATGGGCGACAACGACGTCCTTGCGGGTGTGTTCAATCTTGTCCAGACGCTTGGCCAGGGTGGCGAGCTCGTTTTCCAGGTCCTGAACCTCGCGGTAGTCGGAGCCGTCGACGTGGCGCTTCTTGGCAGCCTCGATGGCGTTGTTGGTCTGAATCTCGGTGGTATTGAGATCGTCGAGCTCAATTTCCAGATCCTTGCGCTGGGCGTAGAGCTTGGTCATCTCGGACTTGAGCTTCACATAGGTCTTGCGCTTGGAAGCGAGCTCCTTGAGCTCCGGCATATTGGCAAGTTCACTCTTGTTGCGGGCGAGCTCCAAATCGATCTGTTGCAGCTTGAGTAGCGTAGCGCCGGCGCTCATAAGTTCTCTCCTTTTGTCACAGTCCACCATTGGCAAGGGTTCAGTATTTTAATCGCATGACGGGGGTCGACCCCGGCGTCAACTGCAGAGTTCATCAATATATCAACGAACGGCTCCTCGGAGCGGTCGTGGCCGAGCAAGATCACCGGCAGCCCGCGTAAGGCAAGGTCTTGCGCCACGTGGTAGCCCGCCTCGCCCGTCACGACAACATCTGCGCCCGCGGCGATGGCGAGCTCTCCAAAGTCGCCCAGGGAGCCGCCCAAAATGGCGACGGTGTAGCATGGGCGATCGGCTTCGCCCCACACACGCGGGTCGCTGCCGAATGCCGTGGCAGCACGGTTGGCAAGATCGCGCAGCGTGCACGGGTCGTTGAGCATTGCAAGCGCGCCCAGGCCGGTGGCCTCGGGGTCGTCCACGTGCTCCAGCGAGCTCACGGACTCAGCGCCCAGCAGCTCGCTCAGGCAGGTGCGCGCTTCGTGCGAGCGGTCCAGATTGGTGTGGAGCGAGATAATGCTCACGCCGCAGCGGGCGGCCTCAAACAGCGCTGCGCTGCACTGGGGGCGTGACGCATCCGCCGGACAAAACGCCTCGGGCGCCTTGATATAGACGGGGTGATGCGTCAGCAGCACGTTGGCACCGGCATCTTGTGCGCGGCGAACATTAGCTTCGGTCGCATCGAGTGCGCAGGCCACGCCAGCAATCTCGGCGGCAGGGTCGCCCACGGAGAGCCCTACATGATCCCAGCCCTCGGCGTCCGCCTTGGGGTAGCGCGCCAGCAGCGCGCGTTCAAGCTCGGCGACGATCATGCAGCACCTACGATCGAGAGCAGCGTCTGGGCAAAGTCGTCCAGGTCAGCCGGGTCCACGCGGTCATCGAAGGAGATGCGCAGTGCGCCTAGCGCCTGCTCGCGACCAATGCCCATTGCGCTGAGCACGTGGCTCGGGTCCATGCTGCCGCTCGAGCAGGCGGAACCGGCCGATACCTCAAAGCCGGCGGCGTCGAGCTTAATGATGAGCTCCTCGGAGTCTAAGCCGTCGACGTAGATCGAAACCATACCCGGCAGACGATCGGCCTGTGCGTAGTCGCCCATGGTGGCATGAATACGCGGATGAGCCGTAAGCGTGGCGTAGAGTTTGTCGGAAAGAGCTTGCAGCTTCTCGCGCTCCTGAGCCACATGGGGCGTCAGCGTGCGGGCGGCAGCGGCAAAGGCCAGCTGTGTGCGCAGGTCCTGCGTGCCGGCACGACGTCCGCCTTCCTGTCCACCGCCAAAGATGCGCGGACGCAGCGGCGTGCGGTTCTTAAGGTAGAGTGCGCCGGATGCCACGGGGCCGCCGATCTTGTGCGCGGCAACGGTCATAGCATCGACGCCCAGTTCGGTGACATCGAGCGGAATGTGCAGATACCCCTGGATGGCATCGGTGTGGAACAAGGCGCCAACGGTATGCGCGGCCGCGGCAAGCTCGCGGATTGGCTGCACCACGCCGGTCTCGTTGTTGGCGACCATGATGCTCACGAGCGCCACGTCGTCGCCTAGCAGCTCGACAAGCGTGGCAGGCTCAATGTAGCCCATGCGGCAGGGCTGCACCAGGTCGACGGTAAAGCCGGCGGCACGCAGCAGCGGCAGGTTGTCCAGAATCGAATCGTGCTCGATGGCCGAAACGATTACACGATCGCGCTTGCGATCGCGCTGACGAGCGCCCTCTGCAAGACCGAGCAGCGCCAGCTGGTTGGCCTCGGTGCCGCCGTTGGTAAGGATGATCTCGGACGGGCGGACGCGTGCGCCAAAGCTGCGGGCAATCTCGCGACGCGCCACTTCTAGGCGCGCAGCGGCCTTGCGGCCGAGCGAATGCAGCGAGTTGGGGTTGACGCCGGCAAGCTCGCTGTCGTCGTACTCGCGCTGCGCAAGGAGTGCCTCGGCGCGCATGGGCGTCGAGGCGGCATAGTCAAGATTCACGGGTATGCGGTTTTGACCTGCGGTCATAAGGGTTTATGCCTCCTGTGCGGCCTCGTTGCCCAGCTTCTGCAGCAGCGCAACCTCGGCAGCGGGATCTTCGGACTTAAATACGGCGGAGCCGGCCACCAGGACATTTGCGCCGGCCTTGACGACCTCGGCGATGTTTTTGGAAGAGATGCCGCCGTCGACCTCGATCATGGGCGACACACCGTGGCGCTCACACATGGCTTTGAGCTCGTGGAGCTTATGCAGAGTGCCCGGGATAAAGCTCTGGCCGCCAAAGCCCGGGTTCACGCTCATGAGCAGCACCATGTCGACAACGTCGATGATGCTCTCGAGCACGCACACGGGGGTGGCGGGGTTGAGCACCACGCCGGCTTTGACGCCGCGCTGCTGCAGATACGTGAGCGTGCGGTGCAGGTGCGTGGAAGCCTCGTAGTGCACGGTGATCATGTCGGCACCGGCGTCGGCATACCAATCGACCGTCTCGTCGGGGTTCGACACCATGAGGTGCGCGTCGACCGGTACATCGGTGGAGCGCTTGACGGCCTTAAGGATGTCAACGCCAAAGGTGAGGTTGCCGGTAAAGTGACCGTCCATAACGTCAAAGTGTACGTAGTCGGCACCGGCGATCTTGTCGAGCTCGCCCTTGAGGTTGGCCATGTCGGCCGAAAGGACGGACGGAGCGATTTTGATGGAACCCATGGTAGTAGCCTTTCTGCGCTAGTCGGTGAGTCCGTAGAACTCTTGAGAAGGGACGCGATCGGTAAGAATCTCGAGCGCCCTATCCAAAGTAACACCGTTGTAGAGCGTTTGCTCCACGGCAAAGGTGAGCGGAATGTCTACGCCCAGCGAACGGGCAAGCTCGCTGACGCTGCGGGCCGCGACGGCGCCCTCGACCACCATATGCGTGCGCGTCTGATACTCGTCGAGCGACACGCCGTGGGCAAACTCGTAGCCAAAGGTGCGGTTGCGCGAGTGCTCCGAGGTGCAGGTGGCAATGAGGTCGCCCATGCCGGCAAGTCCCATGCAGGTCATAGCTTGACCGCCGCGGGCGTGCACCAGACGGCTGATCTCTGCCAGGCCGCGCGTCATGATGAGGGCAAGCGTGTTGTCGCCCGCACCGGTACCGGCGGAGATGCCGCATACGATGGCGATGACATTTTTCATGGCGCCGCAGACCTCGACACCGGTCATGTCTTGCGACAGATAAATACGGAAGGCCGTGGATAGGAGCAGGTCCTTAAAGGTCTCCCCTATCTGCGGATCTTTGCTGGCGATGACGGCGGCAGAAAGACCGCCGCGGCAGATCTCCTCGGCATGGTTGGGACCCGAGAGCGCCGCCACGCGCGCCTCGTTGCCGATCTCGCTGGCGATGACCTCGCTCATGAGCAGGCCGGACTCGGGCTCAATGCCCTTGGTGAGGCAGAGCACCGGGGTATCGGCGGCGATAAAGGGCGCTGCCCGATGGCACACGTCGCGCAAGTGCGTGGAGGGCACGGCAAAGATGATCGCATCGGCACCGTCGAGCGCCTGGGCGAGCTCGGTCGTTGCTACCACGTTGTCCGGCAGCTCGTAGCCCACAAGGTAGCGGGGGTTGCGGTGCTCACCGTTAATGCCGGCGGCCGTCTGCTCGCTATGGGCCCACATGGTTACGCGCACGGCTCGCGCGGCGGCAAGGCCGGCGACGGCGGTTCCCCACGAGCCAGAGCCAATCAGCGCAACATTCATGACTCTCTCCTACTGATCGTCGGGCTCGGTGACGCGCTTGGTAAACGAGAGCTTGGACTCCTTACCGGTCATGAGCTTTTTGATGTTCGCGCGATGGGCCCACACCACGGTGATGCCGATTATCGCCATGCAGAACTTGAGGCCCAGGCTGCTGTACGGAAAGACCGCGCAAGCAGCGATGGGAAGACCGATGGCCGCGGCAAGCGAGCCCACCGACACAAACTTGGTGATGGCGACGGCCACGATAAACATGCCCAGCAGCGACAGGCCAATTGGCCAGTACCAGGCGAGGATAACGCCCAGACCCACGGCGATACCCTTGCCGCCATGGAAGTTGAGGTAGGGCGAGAAGATGTGGCCCCACACGGCTGCCAGGCAGATAACACCGAGCATCCAGTCGCCGGGGGCTCCGGGCGCCATGATGCTCGCAGGGAAGCCATAGCCCACGCTCGCGATGAGCGGACGGGCGATGACAACGCAGATGGCGCCCTTAAGGCAGTCGAGCAGCAGGGTGAGCGCGGCGACCTTAGGACCGGCCACACGCAGCGCGTTGGTGGTGCCGATGTTGCCGGAGCCCGCCTTGCGAATGTCCGTGTGGTTGAACACGCGGCCCAGGATCAGGCCAAATGGAATCGCCCCGATAAAGAACGAGACCACGGCGCAGATGGCGGTCAGCAGAATCGGATTATGCATCCTTTTGCTCCTTCTTCCTAAAGAAGAGTCGAATGGGTGTGCCGGCAAAGTCGAAGGTCGAGCGCATGCGGTTCTCGATGTAGCGCTGATAGGTGTCGTTGACCAGGTCGCTATGGTTGACGAAGAACGTGAACGTCGGCGGGTTGACGCCCGTCTGGGTCACGTAGTGCATGCGCAGGCGGCGCTTGCCGTCCACCACGGTATGACCGAACTCGCGCAGGTCGGTGAGGAACGTGTTGAGGCGCGAGGTGCTGATCTTCTGCGAGCGCGTCTTTTCGGCGGCGTCTACCATTGCCCAGATCTTCTCGACGCTGCGGCCGGTCAGGGCAGAGATGCGCAGGTACTGGGCCCAGGGAGCCATGACGCCCAGACGGCGGTCGATGGTCTCCATGCAGGCCTCGCGCTTACGGTCGTCGTCGAGCAGATCCCATTTGTTGAGCAGCACAACGATGGCGCAGCCGCGCTCGATGGCAAGACCCATGACCTTCTGGTCCTGCTCGGTAACGCCCACGGAGGCGTCGACGACGAACAGCGCCACGTCGGCGCGGTCGATGGCGCGTAGGCCGCGGACCATCGAGTAGTACTCGATGTTCTCGTACACGGTGCTCTTCTTACGAATGCCCGCGGTGTCGACCATGCGGTAGTGCTTGCCGTTGCGCTCCACGACGGTGTCGATGGCGTCGCGCGTGGTGCCGGCAATGTTGGACACGATGGAACGGTCGGCGCCCAGGATGCGGTTGAACAGCGAGGACTTACCGGCGTTGGGGCGGCCGATGATGGCGACGTTCAGCGCGTCGGGGAACTCATCGGCGACCTCGTCCTCCTCCTCGGGCAACAGGGCCACGATATCGTCGAGCAGGTCGCCCGTGCCATGACCATGCAGGGCCGAGAGCGGCGTGGGCTCGCCGATGCCGAGCGAATAGAACTCCCAGATGCTGTCGTTCTCGCGATCGGGGTTGTCGAGCTTGTTCACCAGCAGAAAGACCGGCTTGTCGCAGCGCTTGAGCATGCGGGCGACCGACTCGTCCTCCTCAGTAACGCCGGTGCGGCCGTCTACCACAAACAGGATGACGGCGGCTTCTTCGGCGGCGGCGAGCGCCTGGTCGCGGATGGACGTGGCAAAGACGTCATCGCTCTTGAGCGGCTCGATGCCGCCCGTGTCGACGATGGTGAACTCGCGGCCGTTCCAATCGGCCGTGTGGTATGAGCGGTCGCGTGTGACGCCGCGGGACTCATGAACGATGGCGTCCGAGGTCTGGGCCAGGCGGTTAACGAGCGTGGACTTGCCCACGTTTGGGCGTCCGACGACGGCGACGATAGGTTTCATCTGCTCTCCTTTAATGGATAGGGTCAGCGGAATTAGTAGAGTCAGCAGGCACAATGCCAAGGATGTGCTCCAGGGTATCGAGCAGCTCATGCGGCATGGTCGACACCACATGAACCTCGGCGCCTCGACTGGTAAGGCTTGCGAGTAAATCGTCACGATGATACTCGTCAAGCGTCATGCCGTCAGCGTTGAACATGAGCTTAGGCACAAAGAGCATAACCCCCGACAGGTCTTGGGGCAGCTGCTCTAGAATGTCACACGCGACGATGAGGCCGGTCACGTCCACGTTGCCGCCAAAGTAGCGGTTCTTGATGGCCGTGACAGTGCCGGCGAGTCCCTGGGGTGACTCCACAAAGCGGGCCACCGTGTCGCGTGCGCTGGCGCCCGAGAGGCACAGCAGGTGCTGGCCACGGGCGGCGATGGCCTCGCGGACGCGGGCCAGTCGTTCGACATCGTTAGCCAGCACGTCGTCGGTCTCGTCCAGATACGAGCGGATCATGCCGATGCCGTCGTAGTACTGCGGGTAACCGTCGTAAAAGTCTGCCTCGGGAGGATCGATGCCGGCGTCCAGATAGAACTCGTCGCTCATCTGGAAGGTGTGGCGGCCAAAGCGCTCATAGGCGCGGTCCTGGAAGGGCCTGATCATGGCGATGGTCTCGCGCGCTAGCTCGGGCTTGTCGCTGTAGGACCAGCTAAAACGGTTTTGATGCTTGGTAAAACCGAGCGGCACAATGCCCAGGCTGGTGATCTGCTCGTGCTCCTCGCAAAAGCGCAGGGTCTTTTTCAGCTCCTCGCCGTCGTTCATGCCGGGGCACAACACGATCTGCGCGTGAATCTCGATGCCGGCGGCCATGATGGCCTCGAGCACATCCATGCCTCGCTGGGCGTTGCGGCCCATCATACGACGGCGGACGTCGGGGCTTACGGCATGGACCGACACGTTCATGGGGCTCATGTTGCGCTGGATGACGTTTTGCACGTCCTCGTCGGTGAGGTTCGTGAGCGTGACAAAGTTGCCCTGCAAAAAGCTCAGGCGATAGTCGTCGTCGCGAATATAGAGCGTGGAGCGGCCGCCCTTGGGGAGCATCGTCATAAAGCAGAACACGCAGGCGTTTACGCAGGTGCGCATGCCGTCGAAGATGGGACCATCGAATTCAAGGCCCCAGTCCTCTCCCGGGAAGCGGTCGAGCTCGACGGGGGTGACGGTGTTGTCGCGCGGATCGAAAACCTCCAGCTCGACGGTGTCGTCGTCTGCTTCCCAGAGCCACACGATCATATCGGTCAGCTGCTCGCCGTTGACCGTGAGCACGCGCATGCCCGGCTCGATACCCACATCCCATGCGGGCGACTCGGGACGCACGTTCTTAACGAGCGCGCCCTCACCCGGCTCGGGGTCGCGGCTGCGCCCGTAATCGGCCACCTCGGCGGCGTATGCGGGTACGGTCTGGTCCATGGCTAGCGGCAAAGCTCCTTGATGCGCGTGACGGCGCGTTCGATGTGTTCTTGTGGGGTGGAGGCTCCGGCAGTGATGCCGATGTGGTGAGCGTCGGTAAACCACGCGGCCTGGAGCTCACTTGCCTCCTCGATATGATGTGTGCGCTCGCAGGCCTCGGCGCAGATCTGCGCCAGACGGCGGGTGTTGCCCGAGTTCTTTCCGCCCACCACAACTATGCAGTCGCAGCGGTTGGCAAGGGTTGCCGCCGCCTGCTGTCGCTCGCTCGTGGCGGCGCAGATGGTGTTGATCACGCGCAGCTCCTGCACACGCGGGGTGATGGCAGCCACGACCTCGGCCAAGTTTTGCGCGGTCTGGGTGGTTTGCACAACCAGGCCCACCTTGCCCCTGAGCGGCAGCGCGTCCGCATCGGCGGCGCAGCTCACGACCTGCGCGTCATCGCCGGCGTGGCCCAGGATGCCCTCAACCTCGGGATGGCCCGGCTCGCCTATGACCACCACACGGTAGCCCTCGCGCACCAGGCGCTCGGCTGCCATATGGACCTTCTTCACGTAGGGGCAGGTGGCGTCGACGACGTTAAGGCCACGCTCGCGAGCGGCATCGATGACCTGCGGGACCACACCGTGGGCGCGGATGATCACGGTGCCGGTTGCGGCATTATCCAGGTTCTCGGCCAAGCCAACGCCTGCCTCAGCAAGCTCGCGCACCACGATGGGGTTATGGATGAGCGGACCCAAGGTATGAGCCTGAGTGCACTCCCCTGCCTGCGGTGCGGCGGCTAGCGCCATATCGAGCGCACGCTGTACGCCGTAGCAAGTGCCGGCGTGGGCGGCGATCTCGATGGTAGGCGCGGTTGCCTGGTCGGACGCAGTCGCGGCGGTGTTCGTCACATTCTCGCTCATTGCTAAAACCTGCCCGGATGCTCGGTGCACAGCTCGTCTCGCATAGCGTAGACGCGGTTCATGGCCTCGGACTCAAACCATTCCAGGCGCTCCGTGCGCTTAAGCCCAGCCGGTGCGTCGGAAAGCGAGACGGCCTTGCCGGCGCGGATCCAGCACTTCTTGGGACGCATGATCTTTTTGCCTGCAGGCGTGATGTCGGACCAACCGCAGATGGCGAGCGGGTTCACAGGTGCCTTGCCCATCTGAGCGATGAGTGCAAAACCGCCGTGGACCTCGGGCTTGATCTCGCGCGAACGGATACGCGTGCCCTCGGGGAAGATCAGGACGTCCTCGCCGCGCTGCAAAGCATGCTGGGCAGCGCGCAGGCACTTCATGTCGGCGGTACCGCGCTCCACGGGAATGCCGCCCACGCGGCTAAAGGCCCAGCGAACAATCTTGCTCTTGGCGAACTCGGACTTAAAGATGGGGCGAATGCGACGGCCGCCAAAGAACAGCGCCGTCTCCACGGCCAGCAACTCAGCCATCGAGGTGTGGTTGCAGATGACTACGCTGCCGCGGCCTTCCTGGCGCTCAAACAGCAGGTCGGCGTCCTCGACCTTCCAACGCCACATGAGCTTGGAGAAGGCCCACAGAATGGCCATGACCACGACGACGGTGCCGCGGATGAGCGCCGGGAACTCTGCATAAGGAGCGTTGTAATAATCCTCGGGCGTCTGATTGAACAGGCGCATGGGCTACCTCCTTTGGTTAATGAGGTCCTCGATTATCGAGACGACCTCGTCGATGGTGTGGGCGGTGGAGTCGACGTGCACGGCGTCCTCGGCGGGCACGAGCGGGGCGACCTCGCGGCTGCTGTCGAGCTTGTCGCGCTGCTTAAGGGCGTCGAGGGTCTCGTCGACCTCGGCTTCGAGCTGCTCGGACGTGAGCGGCTGGGCGTCGTTTTGGTGACGCTGCAGCACGCGGCGGCGGGCGCGCTCACGCGGGTCGGCGGTCAGGAAGACCTTGACCTGCGCGTTAGGGAACACGACGGTACCGATGTCGCGACCCTCGGCCACGATATCGCGGTCCTCGGCGGCGCGGCGCTGGTGGATGAGCATGGCGGCGCGCACGCCCGGATAGGCCGAGACCTTGGACACGTTGGCGTCGACCTGCGGGGTGCGGATGGCGGCCGAAGCGTCCCGGCCGTCAATGGTCAGGCGCGTGTCCTCGCCGGTGCCGTTTGTAAAGCGGATCTCGATTTGCTCGGCGAGGGCGTCGATTGCCGCCTCGTCGTCCAGGTCGATGCCGCGGTCGAGCGCGGCGAAGGTGACGGCGCGATACATGGCGCCCGTGTCGAGCTTGTTAAAGCCCAGCTGGCGGGCGATCTCCTTGGCGATGGTGGACTTGCCGGAACCGGCGGGGCCGTCGATGGCGACGATCATGCAATGCTTCCTTTCGATGGGTGACGTGCTGGTATGGTTCGCGGGCGTTGGGGCGCGGCGGGTTGCCTAGCCCGTGTAGCGCTCGCGGTAGGTGTTGCGCTTGGGTGCGGAGCCGTGGCTGCCGTGGTGACGCGTGCGGCTGGCGGGCGTGTCTTGGGGCTTGCCGCCGCGCTTGGCGCTGGCCTGCTTGGGCGGGATACCGCCGCTTTTGAGGATCTGCACCTCGCGGTCGGTGAGTTCGCGCCAGGAGCCCTTGGCCACGTCCTTGAGCTCCAGGCCGGCAAAGTTGCAGCGGTGCAGGCGGATCACCGGGTGGTGGATCTTGCTCAGCATGCGTTTGACCTGATTCTTGCGGCCCTCGCGGATGATGACCTCCACAGCCGTGGTGCCGGGCTTGACGCCTTGCGGAGCCACAGCCTCTGCCTCGCGTGCGGTGATGACGCGGCAGATTGCCGGCTGGCATAGGCCGTCGTCGAGCTCGATGCCACGGCGGAGTGGCGTGAGATCGCGGTCGGACAGTTCGCCGTTAACGAGTGCCTGGTAGGTCTTGTAGACGTGTTTGCTCGGGTGCAGCAGGTCCTGCGACAGGTCGCCGTCGGTGGTAAAGAGCAAGAGACCAGTGGTGTCGCGGTCCAGACGACCCACCGGGAAGAGCCCCGGAAATCGGTCGCGCGGAACCAAGTCCGCCACACAGGGGCGCTCCTGCGGGTCGCTCATGGTGGTAAGGTAGCCGGTCGGCTTGTAGAGCATCAGGTACACGGCGCCCTGGTCGAGCTTGACGGGCATGCCGTCGACCTCGATGTGATCGCGGTCGACATCGACCTTGGTGCCCAGCTCGGTCGCGATCTGGCCGTTGACGGTCACGCGGCCGGCGGTCATCAGGTCCTCCGACCCGCGGCGGCTCGCCACGCCCGCGCGCGCCAAAAAACGCTGCAAGCGCATGGTGTGCGGGTAGACGGGCTGGGCGCCGGTTGCGGGTGCTGCGTTGCCCATGGCGCGCGTCTCCCCTACTTCGTTAGTCCTCGTCATGAAAATCCTCCGAGGTCTCGTCGACGACCAGGGCCTCTAAGTCCTCGACTGCCTCAACATTTTCAACATCGGTATCGAGCAGTTCGCGCTCTTCGTCCAGATCTTCGGCCTGCTCCTCGAGCGTGGACTGAATGCTGTGGCCGCTCAGACGCTCGCGGATAAACTGGCGCGACTGCTCGTCGGGGGCAAACTGCTCCAGGTCGGGCAGGTCTCGGGTGGAGCGCAGACCGAACTTTTCCAAGAAGGCGTTGGTCGTGCCGTAGATTATGGCCTGACCGCGCTGGGGGTCGCGGCCGAGCTCACGCACCAGGCCCTTGTCGACGAGCGACGCGATGACGCCGTCGGAGTTGACGCCGCGGATGCCCTTGACCACTTCGCGCGTGACGGGCTGGTGGTAAGCGATGACGGCCAGGGTCTCGAGCGCCGCCTGCGACAGCTTTTGCGTGTCCCAGCTCAATACATAGGCCTCGACCACGTCGTGGTAGGCGGGGTGCGTAAACAGGCGCCAGCCGCCGGCGACCTCGCGCAGCTGAAAGCCACGGTTGGCCTCCTCGTACTCAACCTTGAGCTCAGCGAGCAGCGACGCACACTCGCCGGGGGCGATATCCAGTGCCCCGGCCAGCGCGGGCGCACTCACCGGGTCGCTCGACACTAGCAGCAGCGCCTCGAGGGCGCCTTTGAGGCTGTTTGCCTCCAGCGTGGAAAGGGTTGACATGGTTGCGGCTCCTATTCGGTGAGCTCGGGGCCCTCGCCGGGCACGTATGCCTCGGCGCCCTCGACGCGGTTGATGCAGATGGTTCCGAAGATCTTGTCCTGGCTCAGCGTGAGCGAGCCGCGCTTGGCAAGCTCAAGCATGGCCAGAAAGGTAACGACGAGCTGCTCGGTGGTGGCATCGCCGTCCAGTAGCTCGCGGAAGGTGCAGGTTTGGTGCGCCATGGTAAAGCGGTCGACTGAGGCCACGGTCAGGTCGAGCGGCACGCGATGCGGAGCTACGTGCTCGGCCTCCAGCAGGAAGGTCTGTCGCTTGCCGTCCAGGTCGGCGCAGATGACGGCGAGGCCGCGCAGGGTAATGCCGGCCAGATAGTCGGGCATGAGCCCCAGGAACTCGGGATCGGGGCCGGCCACGCGCGGATGCATGCGGCTTTCGGCCTGCATGCGGGCACCGAGGGCCGCAGCCGCACCTTTAAACTGCTTGTAGGCAATCAGGCGCTGGATCAGGACCTCGCGCAGGGCGTCGCCGTCGAGCGTACTGAGCTCCTCGAGGTCTTCGTCGAACTCGTCATCGTCGTCATCGACTTTGCGCGGGGTTTCCTGGGGTACCAGTGAGGCGGCCTTGATGTCCAAAAGGGTTGCCGCGACCAGCAAAAAGTCGCTCGCCACGTCCAGGTCCAGCGCCTCGATGCGCTCGGCCTCGGCAAGGTACTGCTCGGCCACCTCGCTGATGGAGATGGCGCCAATATCTACTTTTTGGCGGGTTACCAGCTGCAGCAGCAGGTCGAACGGTCCGCTGTAGACCTGCGTCGACACGCGATACGACATCTTCGACCTCCTTTGACGGCGCCTTCGCGGCGCGGTTTGGGTGCATGTTCTGACCGTTTTGCACGGTCGACCTGTAAGTTTACCTTAGATGCCGGCGATTGCGAAGTTGAGCAACTGCTCAGCAAGCGGATACACGGTAACGTCGAAATAGCGGCCGATTACATCGATGCCGGTCCACATGGGCAGCAGGTATAGAACTAGGATGAGGATGGGCATAGCGTATTGCTGCAGACGGTAATAGTTGTTGAGTGCCTTGCCCTTGAGGAAGGGCACGATGATCGACGAGCCGTCGAGCGGCGGAATCGGGATGAGGTTAAAAAACGCTAGTGACAGGTTGACCACGATAAACGTGGCGCCGAAGTTCATGATTTGGGACGCCACGGCAAAGGACATGCTGGTGTAGAGGTTGCCGTACGTTGCGTGCATGAGGGCGGCCGCGAGGCATGCGAGTGCAATGTTCGATGCGGGGCCGGCCACGCTCACCAGGACCTCGTCGCGCTTTGGGCGCTTGAGGTTGTTGAGGTAGACGGGCACGGGCTTGGCAAAGGCGAACACCGGGCCACCGGCGGCAAGCATAAGCAGCGGCAGGATGATGGTGCCAAACGGGTCGATATGGTTGAGCGGGTTGAGCGACACGCGGCCGCGCGAACGCGCCGTCTTATCGCCGAGTGCCCAGGCTGCGGCGGCGTGTGCGCTCTCGTGGATCACGATGCCGACGATAACGGCAACGGCGCTGGCGAGCAGGTTCATGAAGTAGCTGCTGGACATGGTGCTCCCCTAGCGGACGCGGCGCGAGGCGCGCGTGAGCAGGTAGTCAATTACAAACAGGATCACAGCGACAATGGCGTAATCTAAGCGAAACACGCCGCCAAAGGGAGAGGTGATGACGCCGTAGCCGGCGATGGCGCTCGGCAGCGCGCGCGAAAGCTCAACGACAAAGCCCACGATCTGCATTTTGGCGGTGAGGCCGCTAAAGCACAGCAGCACGGTCATCGCGCTCATAAAGATGCCGCAGATGCGACAGGCGATGGCGATGATGCTCATCGCCACGGCAGCGGCCTTACGAGAGTTCACGCGCGGTCTCCTCTTCGATCTGGGTGGAAAGCTCCAGCCATTCGTCCTCGAGCTTGGGCAGCTCTTGCTTAAGGCCGTTATATTCCCCCAGCGCGGCGTTGAACTTGTCCTGATCGGCATAAAGCTCTTCGCTTGCCATCAATTCCATAAGCTTGTCATAGCGGGCGCGCTTTTTGTCGAGCTCCGCCTCGATCTTCTTGAGCTGGTTGCGCACGCCCTTGAGCTTTTTGTTGAGCGCAGCGCGGGCCTGGGCCTCGGCGCGCTTTTGCTCCTTGGTCTTTTTGCCCTCGGCAGGCTTGGAAGCGGCGGCTGGCGCATCGGGCTGGGCCGCGGTGACCTTGGCGGACTTGGCAGTGGCCGGCGCACTCTCCCCTGCCGCCTCGGCGGCGGCGCGGGCCGCGAGGTCCTCGCGCTTGTAGAGGTAGTAGTCGTAGTCGCCGTCGTAGACGGTGACCTTACCGTCGCGGATGTCGATGATGCGGTTGGCCACGGCGCGTACCAGGTGCTCGTCGTGGCTGATCAGCACGATGGTACCGGGGAAGTTTTGCAGGGCGTTCTCGAGCATGTCCACCGAGTCGATGTCCAGGTGGTTGGTGGGCTCGTCCAGGCACAGGAGCGCCTCGGGGGCCACGAGCATTTTGGCCAGGGCCAGACGCGCCTTTTCGCCGCCGGAGAGGACGCGGACCTGCTTTTCGATTGCGTCGTTGTCGCTAAATAGGAAAGCGCCCAGCAGGCTGCGCTGCTGCGGCACGGTCCACTTGGGCGTGACGGTGTCGATCTCTTGCAGGACGGTATTGGACTCGGTCATGCCCTCGAGTGCGTGCTGGGCGTAGTAGGCCACGCCCACGTTGGTGCCCAGGTCCCGGGTGCCGGTGGTGGGCGGCTCCAGGCCGGCGAGGATCTTCATGAGGGTAGACTTGCCGGCGCCGTTGGGGCCGACGAGCGCCACATGCTCGCCGCGGTAGAGCTTGAGGTCGATGTCGCTGTAGATGTGCTTTTTGCCGTAGGACTTGGAGACACTCTCCAGGCCCACGACCATGTCGCCGGAGCGCGGCGGATCGGGGAACTTAAAGTCGATGTGCTTGTGGCCCTCGGGCAGGATGACAAGCTCCTTTTTGATCTGCTCTATCTTGCGGATTCGCTCCTGAGCCTGGGCAGCCTTGGTGGGCTTGTAGCGGAACTTGTCGACGAAGACCTGCATGTGGGCGATGTCGCGCTCCTGGGCGGCACGCTTGGCGCGCATCTGCTCCAGGTTGTCCTCGCGCTGCTTGAGGTAGCTGCTGTAGTTGCCGGTGTAGGTGGTCACGCGACGGTTCTCGAGTGCGGCCACGTGGTCGACGCAGGCGTCCATAAAGGCTCGGTCGTGGCTGACGATGAGGACGGCGCCGTCGTAGTTGGCGATAAAGCCGCGCAGCCATTGGACGCTCTCGAGGTCCAGGTGGTTGGTGGGCTCGTCCAGAAGCAGCAGGTCGGGGTGGCGCAGGAAGAGCTTGGCCAGCGCGATGCGCATCTGCCAGCCGCCCGAGAACTCGGAGCACGGGCGCTCAAAGTCGGTGACCTTAAAGCCCAGGCCGGACAGGATCTTGCGGGCGTTGCTCTCGAGTTCATAGCCGCCCAGGTGCTCAAAGCGGTCCTGGACCTGGCCGTACTCGTTGAGGAGTGCGTCGACGTCCTTGCCCTGCTCGGAGAGCTCGGTGATTTGGGCCTGCAGCTCGTTGGCGCGCTCGCCCATGCGGCGGATTTCCTTGGCGGCGGCCATGACCTCGGCAAGGATGGTGGTGTCCTTTTGTTCCAGGTTGGTTTCCTGCTCTAGGTAGCCTACCTGGCAGTCCTTGGCGTACTGGACCTGGCCGGCATCGGGACTGTCGATGCCCATGATGATTTTGAGCATGGTGGTTTTGCCGGCGCCGTTGGGGCCCACGAGCGCGAAGCGCTCGCCGGGGTTGATCTGGAAGGACGCGCCGCTAAAGAGGACGCGCGCGCCGAAGCTTTTTTCGATCTTGTCGACCAGGAGGATCATGGTGCCGCCTTTGACCTTGTGTGCCTATATGAAAAAAGGCCCCAACTTGCGTTGGAGCCTCATTCAATGCTCGGGTGGAGACGAGGGGGATCGAACCCCTGACCTCTTGACTGCCAGTCAAGCGCTCTCCCAGCTGAGCTACGCCCCCGTGCGAAGAAGTACTATACGGGAACTCCCCCGCCGATGCAAGGACATTTTTGGAAAAACTTTCCGGGGGCGGCGGCATCGCAGGCAGCCGACCGAGGGCGCCCGGAAGTGAGCAAGCAGGCTATTCGCAAGTGAAAACTACTGCCATGAAAAAGAAAACAGGCCAGACATATTGTCTGACCTGTTGAAAAACCTGGTGGGCCCTCCGGGATTCGAACCCAGAACCCAGGGATTATGAGTCCCCTGCGCTAACCGTTGCGCCAAGAGCCCTTATAAAGTGACACTTGCAGTTGGGGTGGCAGAACAGCCTCCAACGCTTTGAACCACGATGTGAAATACTACCATGCGCGCTGCACCCGTTCAACGCACGATCTTGTCGACCAGGAGGATCATGGTGCCGCCTTTGACCTTGTGTGCCTATAT
>JAXXEN010000024.1:0-49261 GCA_037237765.1 Collinsella sp.
AGCGGGTGGTTTAAAGCTGGCCGCTGCGCGGCCAGCGGACTAAAGTCTTGAAAAATCAAAAAAATCTCGACCGCAATCGGTCGACGGTAAAGCAAATGATAAAAACGCTTGCTACGTTAATTAAACAGCCAATTAAAATCGAAATGCATTGACTATTCCCCAACGGGGTCACGCCGCAAATCCGCATGAGCATCGAGGCTGGAAGCGGAAGCATGGAATTGGCCCCGAGCTGTATGTAGATCGCTACAACGTTGACAAGCAACAGCATGCCAATCGGACCGAAGCCGGACCCAAAATAGGAAACAGCGATCACGCAAGAGACCACGTATGCAAGGCAGACGACACTCGCCAGAAGAAGTCGATAGCAAAAAATATTCAGGTCGAAATACTGCTGAGCATCTAAAACGATCGCGCAGTTAAGGCAGTACAAAACGACACTCGACAGGATAAACGCGCCCAAAAGGGCAAAAGAAGACAGCACCACTCGCGCAACGATAGCGCACACACGCTTCCCTCCCCGAGCCTCCGACAACCCCCACGGTTCCTCAATAAAGCCCGAACTGACAAAGCGCGGCACAATGCAAGCCGCGATGAACGGAAAAAACAATGCATGAGCCAACGGGGCTACGTTGAACAGCAGACCGCGAAAAACCTCTGCATTACCAAATAGAAGGACATCCTCTGCCGATAGCCGAAGCGTCGGGTCTGGGAAAAAGCCCAAGAAACTGTTCTCACGGAGGCTACAGAACCACATCGGGAAAGAATTAAGCTGCAATACCACCATGCACGCATAAATTACCAGGATTAAGGCGTACGTCCATTTGCTCACATGCTTCAATTCTGAATGAAGGAATCTTCTAGTCTGACGAGCCATTGAGCACACCCCCAGCACGAAAGCTCACGAGAGCGTAAATCAATACCGATAGACAGCTGGCTGCCGCGCCATATCCCAGAAGCGTCAGCTGCCCCATATCGCTATACCCAAGGGCACATCCGACTCCAAGGTACGGCCCCGGAAGAAAGAAGATCCATCGCAAGGACGGTATGGGCGTCTGAAGGCAAGTTCCGTAGAGCGTCAAGCTCATGACAAATCCAACTATTAGCACAGCCCCGCTCAATACAGCGCTGCCTGTGATCCGATAGATGGTCACCGTCTCCAGCGCAACCGATATCACCAATACAGCGTTGACTATCATTGCAGGCAAAAATGCAGTTAGCATATCGTGCGAGAGGTTATGCCCTCCACGTATTATGGCTATTGCAAAAAGAAGAAGGCAAAGCGCACTATATGCTACGCCAATTATTAAAGCAAACGAAAGCACATGTGCTAGGACCCCATTAAAGCGGGTAAGACCTCTTGCTGAAGAAATTCGGTGTCCCTCTCCATAGCCGCGCTCCTGTAAAATCGCCAGGCAAACGATGAGCGGAACGAACAGAGACGTGCCGGCAAAAGCACTGCGCACAAGGGACTCATCGGGTGCAGAAGGATCGATTACATTCCAGCAGAAACCAATATCCTCCCCAAAAACGCTATTGCCAAAGGCGAGCAACGTTGTTCCGTTTTTTAGAAAGACACCGAAGAGAAGGCCGAACGCCAGAATAAGCGCAAGACCAAACTTCGCCGGAAACATCCTGTGCAAACGCATCATATCTGCCTTTATGGGATGGATCGCCCGCTTCATAGCGAGACCGCCTTCATCAAGCGCCTGTAATACTCTTTTAGGGATGGCGCCTCATCCCTTATGACGTCCATCGATTCCATTTTCAGCAGTTCGCCGTCATGAATAAACACGCAACTTGTTGCAACTGATGCCAACTCATCCAAGTCGTGGCTAGAGATAAGCATGGTTTTGCCCTGCTCCCGATTCAATCGACCGATAAGGGTCCATATACTCTCGATGCCCAACGGATCCAATCCATTTGCCGGCTCATCGAAAATTAGTACGTCGGTGTCGCCCAACAAAGCCGTAGCTATATCCAGTCGCCGTTTCATTCCCAGAGAAAAACTGCTTACGCTCTTTTTCTCTTCGACGTCCAGTCCAACTAGACTCAAAACGCGAGGAACCTCACGTTTCTCATCAAGCCCCCATTCCGCACATCGGATCCGAAGATTCTCAACCGCACTGAGGGACTGGTATGCTCCGCTGGAATCTGGCACATAGCCGACACGCGTCCGCATCAGGCTAAGCTCTCTCTTTGATTTGCCTCCAAAGAGCTCCACGCTCCCCGACGATGGCTCGCAGAGGCCCAGCACTATTTTAATAAGCGTGCTTTTGCCCGCCCCGTTTGCACCAACAAGGGCGCAAAGCTCAGACTGGTGCACCTCGAAGGAAACATCATGCAAAACGTGCCGTTTCCCGTAGCGTTTTGAAACTTTTGATAGCTTTATCGCTGATGCGTTCATTGGACCCCCGTTCTGCTTGATAGAAATACCGCTCATATCGTTCCTTCTTTCCTTTATCGTTTTCCATGGTTGTTATTGTTTTTCGATAACTCATATTTGTCAAGATAATCTAAAAGAAGGGACCCGTGTTAGACACGAGTCCCTTCACGCTGATACTTCGTTTTAGTTGTTCGCCTTAAGCTACTCGTCACTCAAATCGACAGCAAAGACGGATGTCGGAAGCGATACCTCATTGCCTCCGCCGTCCCGCATCTGTCTCACGACATTTTTTGCGCGCTCGACAATAAGCTCCTCAAGCTCTTTCTCGCTCACGCGCTGAATAATATCTCCCGGTTGACAATCAAGCTCATCACAGATATCGAGAAGCGTCTTTAGGCGAATAGCTTTTATCTTTCCGTTTCTAAGCTTTGAAATATTAGCCGGAGTATGCCCCGTCGCCCGAATCAGATCAGCGCTGGTCTTTCCGGTCTTAAGCAGTTGCGTCTCAAGCTCGATGATGAGATAGCT
The DNA here is from genome assembly GCA_037237765.1 of Collinsella sp. Taxonomy (GTDB): domain Bacteria; phylum Actinomycetota; class Coriobacteriia; order Coriobacteriales; family Coriobacteriaceae; genus Collinsella. The sequence continues at coordinate 2,912 of JAXXEN010000024.1, forward strand.
CATGTTTCCTCCTACACAAGCTCGTCAGACTGCTCTTGGAGCAGCGAGGCATAACTCCAGATCACCGAGATACACAGACAGACAGCCGCGCCGATAAGCGACCCCGCATCAAAGGCAACGCCTTGGCAAATCTCAATAACGAAGGAATGAGGCACGACGTAAAGCTCCAGCCCACCAATGGTAAGATTGACCGATCCGTAGGCACCAATAAGCGAAACCGCGGCGTTAACAGCAAAGGCAAGCGCAAGAACACGGATAAGCCGCACATGCGTCTTGGTAAAGGGCGAGACGCCTCGCGAGATGTTACGGCTGATCCCACACAGAACGACAAGCGAAATACCCACGACGAGTGCCAGGCACAGTCCGCTTGGGATAACGATGCACCCGCCATCGAGAAGCGTCACGACGCCGAAAGAATCGACAGAGGCAACGTTTGCAACCGCATACCAGATCACGTAAACAACCAACGCGGCAAAAGCGACGAGCATCCCTGCAAAAACGGCTGCCATGCAAAAGCCAAGCTTCCTGATATTTTCGCCCGCTTTGGCCATACGCTGAACGCTGTTAGACATACACTCACCCTCATCGACTCTATCGTTATTCGAACAGTTTATCGAACAACGATATTGATTGCATGCGGAAAGCCCCGCCAGTGCGCATAGGCCATTTACTAACCCGGAGGGGTGAGCGTGGATTTTTGGACACATATCGAACGAGAGTGGATAATCTCCCACTTTGAGGCCGCCACCGGGCCTAAAACGGGAGATTATCCACTCTCATAGTCATCAAGGCCCGCAAGCTCTTATTCAGCCGCCTCGCGCAGGGCCGACATCGTTGCCGCATATTGCTGCTGCAGCGCATGCGTTCCCTCGCGAGCGCCGTCAACGGCATCGGCGCCGCGCAGCGCCTCGGTCACCACGACCGCCGGCTCGTACAGATTATCGAATCCCAGGTTCTGGCTCACGCCCTTGAGCGTGTGCGCTGCCATAAACGCACCTTCGGCGTCTCCCGCCGCCATGGCGGCCTCCAGCTTGTCCATGCTCTCGTCATCCAAAAACTTGAGGGCAAAGCGGGCAAGCATTTCCTCGCCCATCAGCCGAGCGCACGCGTCGTCATAATTGGCGTCGATCTTCTCATACGCCTCACGCATGGAAATCATGGATTAAAACTCCTTTGGTCAAACTAAATCGTGGGAAACGCGACAACGTCGGCGGGGCGCGTCAACGTCTCGGCGATACGGTCTTGCACCTCGAGCAGGCAGTCGAGCAACAGCGGGTTAAAGGTGCCGCACTTACCGTCCAGGATCATCTGGATCGCCTCCTTGTGCGGGATAGCGTCCTTGTACACACGCACGCTCGTCAGCGCATCGTACACGTCAGCTACCGAAACCACCTGTGCGGCGATGGGAATCTGGTTGCCCTTAAGGCCATCGGGATAACCCTTGCCGTCCCAGCGCTCGTGATGCCAACGTGCAATCTGGTACGCATATTCCATAAGCGCATTGCCGACGTGATGGCGACCCAGCTCAAGCAACATATCGGCGCCGATCGTGGTATGCGTCTTCATAATCTCGAACTCCTCGGGCGTAAGGCGCCCGGGTTTGTTGAGGATCGCATCGTCAATCGCCATCTTGCCAATATCGTGCAGCGCCGAAGCCAGGGCAATCGTGGAGCGCTCCTCATTGTCGAGGGAGATCGTGTCGCTACGCTGGACCAGACAGTCAAGCAGCAGCTCGGTCAGTTTTTCGATATTCGTAACGTGCCTGCCGCTCTCGCCGTTGCGAAGCTCCATGACGCCGGCCATGATGTCAATGAGCATGCGACTGTTCTTGACGCGCTCGTTGTACTGCTGGGACAGCAGGCTCGTCAGGCGGCGCTGTTTGGCGTATAGGCGGATGGTGTTGCTTACACGGCGGCGCACGACACGGGAGTCAAACGGGCGGTTGATATAGTCCGAGGCGCCCAGCTCGTACGCGCGCAGAACCATATCATCGGAATCTTCGCTCGATATCATGATGAAAGGCAGATTGTCGATACCCGATCGGCGCGACAGATCGGCCAGCACCTCAAAGCCGCTCACGCCCGGCATGACAATATCCAGCAGCACGAGCGACAACTCATCGCCATAGCGGTCGACCATGTCGAGCGCCGTACGACCGTTATCGGCCTCGAGGATGCAATACTCGTCCTTGAGCATCTCGTTGAGAATGGCTCGGTTCATCTCGGAGTCATCGACAATAAGCACCAAAGGCTTTTCGCTTTGAAAGGCTTCGATGGAATCGGCATCGGTCACGACCGTACCGGCTTTTGCCTTAGCGCGGCCCAATAACTGGACAGCGCGGCCAACGCCCTCATCGACCGTCTCGCCATGAATGCGAACGCCACCAACACATGCCGTCAAGCTCGCGTACTCATGGCCCGGAACAATCGTGGAATGAACGGCATCGGACACCTGATGCAGGCGACGGGTGAAGTCATCGGAAGGAATATTGGGCATGACGACCACAAACTTGTCGCAGCCATAGCGTACGAGCTCGTCAGTCGAACGAATTCCGCTGCGTATGGCCGTCGCCACAGCACCGAGCGCAAGGTCGCCGGCATGACGGCCACACGTATCGTTGAAGACCCTAAAATCATCAAGGTCGATCACCGCAACGCCGGCATTCATGCGGGCGCTACGGAGCTTTTCCTCGTAATATCGGCGATTGCGCACACTCGTCAGCACATCGGTGTAGACAAGGTCCTCTTCTGCGGCCTCTTGCTCATCGATCGGACGCACCATCAGCAGGACGTGAGGCTCGCCCTCGACCTTCAGAGGGCGTAGGCGGGCGCGGTACTCAACACCATCGTTGAGCAGTTGCTCCGACACCTCATCGGAATCTGCCAAGGCCTCAAGACTCGACTGACGCAGACAAGGGCACCGATTGCCGGCGAGCAGGCAGTTAGGCTCGCTCTTAATCTGATCGGCCGACAGTAAGCGCACCACGGGGTAGGTCTTCGCGACGCGGGCGACCTCGGCGGCAGCCTCCTCGTCGGTTAGATTGACCTCGTGATTATTGAGCATATGGGGCCCTTTCTATCGTTACGCACGGCAACGGTGCATATCAATTGGTACAAGGGTAACATCTAACAGCTGAAGGCAAACGCGCGATTATCGTTACATTTTTCTGACCTGGCAAGCGGCGGTAATGGAGCCGCGGGTGCGCGGTTATGAGCGCATTCGTTAACAATGACGAAACGCTAACGACCCCTCTCCCCGCAGGTCATCGAGCGTGCTAACGCTCCAAGACATCGCGAACGGCGTTTGCCGCCGTAACGGGGCGATCGCGCAAACCGTTATGCGCGCCCGGGATCGTCACGAGAGGGCAATCGAGATATTCGGCAGCCGCTCGTGTGCCAGCCTCGCGGGGCGTATCGACCGAAAGCTCGCCCAAAAACACGGCCGACACCGCCTTTGACGCGCGGGCGCGCTCCCAGTCGGGAGCATATGTCATATTTGTTCCGTATTCATTGGCCATAAAGCAACGACCATTGCGCAGGGCATGTTTGACTTCCGCTTCGGTCGTCCCAGGAGCCTCGGGGTCCAAGTCGCCGAGGGCTCCCAAGAAAAGCCGGAGCGCCCTTGAAACCTTTCCAGCCGCAATCATATCGAGCAAAACCGGAGCTGCGCCCATGCCGACGCCTTCGGCCGACACAGCCGGCTCATGCAGAATCGCACGGGCGACGAGATGGGGTTCGGTACGAAGAAGCTCCAGCGCCACCAACGTACCGGCGCTGTGCGCAAGCACATTTGCCGGAGCGCCGACGTGTTCGATCACGGCTTGCAGGTCGGCGGCCTGAGCGGCAAGATCATAGCTGCCGTCTGCCGCATCGCTGCTGCCACCGCAGCCGCGGCGGTCGTAGGCAATTACGCGGTAGTTGCGGCTGAGCTCACAAGCGATACCGTCGAAAAATGTGCCGTCGACACAAGCGCCGTGCACGCACACCAAGGCAGGAGCATCAGGCGACACATCCGGACCGGCATATTCGCGACAGGCAATCGTGGTGCCCGCATTCTCGACCGTAAAATCCATGTTGTGCCCCCATCATCAATGCTCATCCAGTTGCACGTCGGTGCGGTTGGATGGACCCGCATTGCCTTACGCCTTGTTAACAGATTAACTGTACCCGACCCGAGGCTTTTCATGGCACGGCATAATGAGCGACGTGAAAAAACGAAACTTGTAAAGCAAGAGCCCGCACCTTGCTTTGGAGCCGATGCTATGCTTAGGCACAATTGTCTTGAGGAGCATATGCCTATGTCTACGTTTTTGAATGCCAGCCCCATCTTTGGGCCCGTTCGCAGCCGTCGCCTGGGCCTTTCGCTCGGTGTCAACATGATGCCGGCGAGCGGCAAGATCTGCACGTTCGACTGCATCTACTGTGAGAACGGTCTTAACGCCGAACGCCCCTGCCATGAGCCGTACAACACAGCTGCCGTAGTACTCGACGCGCTCGAAGCAAAGCTGCGCGAGATGGCAGCTGAGGGCGAGCTCCCCGATGTGATCACGTTTGCCGGCAACGGCGAGCCCACCGCCGCGCCGGAGTTTCCGCAGGCCATCGCCGACGCCGTCGCGCTGCGCGACGAGCTTGCCCCAAACTCCAAGATCGCCGTGCTTTCCAACGGCACGCGCGCCGACCGTCCCGAGGTGCACGACGCGCTCATGATGGTCGACGACAACATTCTTAAGCTCGATACCGTCGACCCGGCGTTTATCCAGCTGCTCGACCAGCCTGTTGGCCCCTACGACGTCGAGCACCAGATCGAGACGTTCGCAAGCTTTGACGGTCACGTTATTATCCAGACGATCTTTTTGACCGGCGAGTATCAGGGCAAGCCCATCGACAACACCGGCGAGGAGTACGTTGCCCCCTGGCTCGCGGCGCTTGAGCGCATTCGCCCACAAGAAGCAACCATCTACACGGTAGCGCGCGAGACACCGGTCGCCGGCCTTGCCAAGGCAGCACCCGAGGTGCTCGACACGATCGCTGCACGCGTGCGCGCCCTCGGCATCCCCTGCCAGGTGAGCTACTAGCAAAACCACGCAGCAGCTAGTGCCCGCCACCCCGCTCCATCAGTTGCGGTGATATAGTTCCTGTTTATGCTGTTAAACCGCTTAAATCGGAACTATATCACCGCAACTCTTATGGACGCGTGGGTGGGCTATACTAGCTGCGGATGAAAGGAAGTTAGCCATGTATGACAAAGGACCCGTGCCTGGCCGCAACGACGCTTGCTGGTGCGGCAGCGGCAAGAAATATAAGAAATGCCATAGCACCTTTGATGAGCGCCTCGAGCGCTTGTGGGAAGAGGGCTGGGAGGTTCTGCCCCGCACGCTCTACAAGACACCCGCCGATATCGAGGGCATCAAGCGCTCGGCAGCCATCAACGTGGGCGTGCTCGACTACGTAGGCGAGCACATCGCCGCGGGCATGACCACCAACCAGATTGACCAGATGATCTACGACTACACCGTCGAGCACGGTGGCACGCCGGCCGATCTCAACTACGAGGGCTATCCCAAGAGCGTGTGCACCTCAATCAACGACGTGGTCTGCCACGGTATCCCCTGTGATACGGACGTGCTGCACGAGGGCGACATCATCAACGTCGATTGCTCCACGATCCTGGACGGCTACTTTAGCGACTCGAGCCGCATGTTCTGCATCGGCGAGGTCTCGGCCGAGCGTCAGCGCCTGGTCGACGTCACCCGCGCCAGCGTGGAGGCGGGCCTGGCAGCCGTCAAGCCATGGCTGCCGTTGTCCGTGATGGCCGAGGCCGTGCAAAAGACGGTCGAGGACGCCGGCTTTAGCGTGGTGCGCGAGTACGGCGGACACGGTATCGGTAAGGAGTTCCACGAGGACCCGTTTGTGGGCTTTACCACCGAGGCGCCCGATGTGGACACCATCATGGCTCCGGGCATGGTCTTTACCATCGAGCCCATGGTCAACGCCGGAGCGCCCGACATCAAGATCAGCAAGGGTGACGGCTGGTGTGTGCGCACCAAGGACGGCAGCGATTCGGCCCAGTGCGAGGTACAGCTCGTGGTGACCGAGGACGGCTACGAGCTGCTCAGCTGGTAGCTGCGGATGCGCCGGATGCTGACGGGTACGCTCGTCTTGCATCCGGCGTTTTTATTTGAACGTTTTGCCTGATAAAACCTGCCAAAATAAACCTGTCCCTTTTTGGCAGGTCGAGCGGAGAGGACTGCTTGTGAACATCCTGGTTTTGCTGCCCGTCAACGACCGCCATCGCGCGATCCTCGAGTCGAGCGCTCCGGGCGAGGACTTTATCTACACGAGTGCCGACGCCATCACGCGCGAGCAGGTCGCCGATGCCGACGTGATCTTGGGCAACATCGACCCTGACATGCTCACGGCATGCGAGCATCTCCAGCTGTTGCAGCTGCAGACCGCGGGCTATGACGATTACTTGGCCGCCGGCACCGTGCCAGCCGACGCTAAGCTTTCCTGCTCGGTGGGCGCCTACGGCCAGGCTGTGAGCGAGCACATGTTTGCCATGGTCCTTTCCATGATGAAGCGCCTGCCCGACTATCACGACTTGCAGCGCGAGCATCGCTGGGAGGATTTAGGGCCGATCACCTCGCTCAAAAACGCCAACGTGCTGGTGCTGGGCGCGGGCGACATCGGTGGCCACTTTGCCACGCTCTGCCGCAGCATGGGCGCGCACGTCCGCGGCATCAAGCGCCATCCGCTCGTCTACCCCATTGTGTTTGAGGACATGGACGGCATGGATGCCCTGTCTGAGCGCCTGGCCGAGGCTGACATCGTCGCATCCTTTATGCCCAGCACACCCGAGACCCGCGGCCTGGCGAACGCCGAGTTCTTCGCCGCGATGAAGCCGGGCGCGTTCTTTGCCAACGGCGGTCGCGGCGACCTTGTGGTCGCCGACGACTTGGTTGCCGCCCTGGAGTCGGGACATCTCGCCGGCGCCGCGGTCGACGTCACCGACCCCGAACCGTTGCCTGAGACAAGTCCACTGTGGGATGCGCCCAACATGCTCATCACGCCACACGTCTCCGGCTGGTTCCACCTGGCAGCCACGCTCAACAATGTGGTCGACATTGCCGCGGAGAATCTGCGTCACCTGCAGGCAGGCGAGACCCTGCGCTGCTGGATCGAACACTAGGGTTCCGCCGTTCTTACGAACGGCGGACCGGTCGACGCTGCGCGCCGCCCAGAGCGACAAATTGCCATTCAAAAGGCAAGGCATGACCAGAAGGTCTATGCCTTGCCTTTTTCATGCCAACTTGTTCGCTCTGGACATCGCTCGCTGACGTTTGCTCAACCTGCGGTGTCATAACAATTCTGTCCAGCTGTTGGCATTGCGGCATTTGCCCAAATAAAACCGGCCAAAGTAAACCTGTCCCTTTTTGGCAGATTTTAGAGTTCCACACTTTCGGCGCCGTTGATGGTTAGGTCGCGCTCGTAGAAGGCCGTGAGGGCGCGGATGGCGTACATCACGTCGCGCACGCCGCCGGTCTCGTAGCTCGAGTGCATGGCAAGCTGCGGCAGGCCCACGTCTACGGCATGCATGCTCGCCTGCATATTCGACAGGTTGCCCAGGGTGGAGCCGCCGGCCATATCGCTCTTGTTGGCGAAGGCCTGCGTGGGCACGTCGGCGTCATCGCAGATGGCCTGGAACACCGCGCGGCTAAAGGCATCGGTGCAGTAGTGCTGGTTAGCAGCTTCCTTGACGACGATGCCGCCGTTAAGCACCACCTGGTTGCGGGCATCGCACTTCTCAGCATGGTTGGGATGCACGGCATGTGCGTTGTCGCAGCTCACGAGCATCGAGGCGGCAAGCGCGCGGTGGTACGACTCGTCGTCAAAGCCCAGCGAGCCGTTAATGCGGCGCAGCGCATCGGCCAAGAACGTCGACATGGCGCCCTGCTTGGTCTCGGAGCCAACCTCCTCGTTATCAAAGCAGCAAAAGACCGAGACATCGTGCGCGTTCTCGGCACCCAAAAATGCCTGCAGAGAGGTGTAGGCGCATGCCAGGTCGTCGAGCTTGGGCGTCGAGATAAACTCATCGGCCCAGCCCCAAATGCGCGCATCCTGACGATTGACCAGGAACAGATCGCGGCCCAAAATTTGCTCGGGCTCAACGTCCAACTCGTCGGCGATCAGAGCATCAAAGTCGCCCTGCTTAAGGTCACCGGCGCTGATGAGCGGGCACAGGTCGACAGCACGATTAGGCGCAAAGCCCTCGTTAACGCCGCGGTTCATGTGGATGGCAAGGCTCGGGATAATAGCGACCTCGCGCTCGGTGGCAAGCAGGCGGCTCTCAATACGGTCGCCCTCGCGTACCAGCACGCGGCCCGCGAGTGCCAGCGGACGGTCGAACCAGGTGTAGTCGATCATGCCGCCGTAGGCCTCGGTGTTCAGGCGCAGCGTCTCGCCCGCGCCGTCGAGCTCGGGCACGGCCTTAACCTTAAACGTCGGCGAGTCGCTGTGCGACGCCGTCAGCTGAAAATGGTAGTCGCCGGCAACGCCGTCCTCGCCCCACGTAGCAGCCAGGTCCTCGCCCACCTTAAAGGCAACGACGCTCGAGGTGTTGCGCTGCGTGTAATAACGCCCGCCCGGCTCGATGTCCCACGCCGCGTTCTCGGACAGGTAGGTAAAGCCCGCCTCGTCGAGCTCGGCCATAATGGTCGCCGCCGTATGGAACATGCTGGGGCATGCCTCGATAAAGTCGATAAGGTCGTTGGCGGCCTCGATATCATCGGCCGTCACATGCGCGCGCTCGGGCGTTTCCTGATCCGTCATGCTCTCCCCTTTCGCTGGGTTGATGGTCCCTTCCAGCATACCCCGCCGCGCCAGCGCTGCACTCTTCATTCCGTGTTTAATCCCGCACCGCTCACCAACTTGAGCCATCATGCCCGCGTTCCTTTTGCGACAATTACGCTAACAGGACGAGAGGAGCCGTCATGAAGCCACGTAACATTGCCATCGCCTGCGGTGTCGCGGGAGTCGCCGTCGGCCTTGCCGCTGCCACCGGTATCGTTTATCACAAGCAAATCAAGTCCGCCGCGTCGCTCAAACGCTTGACCGGCTACGCGGATGGCTATGACCTGTACGCAATCGACATCGCCTACGACTACGATCTTGATCGCATCATCGCCGCTGGCGTGCGCGACGACCAGGCCTACATCGATGCCGTGGTGGCGCAGGTGCTGCCCGGTGTGCCGGTACATGTCCAGGCGCCCCAGTTTGCCTGCAGCGCTTTTGTCGCCGTAGATGCCGAAGGCCGCGTGCGCACCGGTCGCAATTACGACTTTAAGGACGACACCTCGGCGCTGCTGGTGCGCAATCACCCACGCGTCGGCTATGCCTCCATCGGGTTTGCCGCCCTTAACAACCTGGGCGCCAACACTCCGCTTGACTCCGTCGCCGGACGCGCCGCCGCACTCATGGGACCGTTTGCCCAGCTCGACGGTGTTAACGAATGCGGCGTGTCCATTGCCGTACTCACCCTGGATTCCAAGCCCTGTGACCAGGACACGCAACGCCCCGTCATCAACACTTCGCTCGCCATCCGTCTGGTGCTCGACCGCGCGGCTACCACGCAAGAGGCCGTCGACCTGCTTTCCGCCTACGACATGCACGCCATGGCAGGACGCGATTACCACTTCTTTATCAACGACGCCGCCGGTGACGCACGGGTGGTGGAGTGGGATCCGCGCGATCCCGACCGCGCATGCAAGGCGACGCCCGTGCGCCAGGTCACGAACTTCTACGCCTGCTATGGTGACGAAGTGCTGCCCAACCAAAAGAATGGCGAGCTGGGCCATGGTAAAGAGCGCGCCGTCGCAATCGCCGATGTCCTCGACGCCCATGCCGGCGCCCAGGACGAAACGATTGCCTGGGAAGCCCTGCGTGCCGCAGCGCAAGAGCCCAATCCGGAAGATATCACCAGCAACACGCAATGGTCGGTCGTCTTTGACAATACCGAGCCCGCTGCCGCCATCACGCTGCGCCGTCACTGGGGCAACGTCGATGCCTTCGCACTGTAAGGAGCCAGGCCCGTCGACCTTACGTTCCCTGACGTTGCTTACATTTCCATACGCTTGAGCTAACACGTTTTACCCCCGTATCAACAGTGTGCGGGGGTAAACTTATGCGCATGTTATAACTTGCCCGGAAGGATTCATCATGCTCAGGATCGGTCTTCTTACCAGTGGCGGCGACTGCCAGGCGCTCAACGCCACCATGCGCGGCATCGTCAAAACGCTTATGACCAATAGCGAAGAACCTATCGAGATCTACGGTTTTGAGGACGGCTACCAGGGCCTTATCTACAGCAGGTTCCGCGTCATGACGCCCGCCGATTTTAGCGGTATCCTCACCCGCGGCGGCACCATCCTGGGCACAAGCCGCACACCGTTCAAGCGTCTGGATACCCCCGAGGCCGATGGTGTCGAGAAGGTGCCGGCGATGGTCCACACCTATCATAAGCTGCAGCTCGACTGCCTGTTTATGCTAGGCGGTAACGGCTCCACCAAGACCGCCAACCGCCTGCGCGAAGAGGGCCTCAACGTTATCGCCCTGCCCAAGACCATCGATAACGACACCTGGGGCACCGAGTTGACGTTTGGCTTTACGAGCGCCATCGACGTCGCCACCAAGTGCATCGACGACATCCACACCACTGCCTCGAGTCACGGCCGCGTGTTCGTTATCGAGATCATGGGCCACAAGGTCGGCTGGATTCCGCTGTACGCCGGCGTCGCGGGCGGCGCGGACGTCATCCTGATTCCCGAGATCCCCTACGACATGGACAACGTCATCAAGACCATCGAACATCGCATGGAGACCGGCAGCCGCTTTACCATCGTGGCCGTCGCCGAGGGCGCTATCTCCAAGGAGGACGCGGCTCTGTCCAAGAAAGAGTACAAGAAGAAGCTCGCCGAGCGCACGAGCCCGTCGATTGTCTACGACATCGCCAAGGAGATTGAGACCAAGACCGGTCGCGAGACCCGCGTCGCCATCCCCGGCCACACGCAGCGCGGCGGTCAGCCCGATGCCCAGGACCGCATCTTTGCGACCCAGTGCGGCGTCGAGGCGGCGCTCGGCTGCCTGCGCGGCGAGTTTGGCTACATGATTGCCCTGCGCGACGGCAAGATGTGCCACATGCCGCTCGAGGAGGTCGCCGGCAAGCTCAAGTATGTCGACCCCCAGAGCGATCTGGTACGCGAGGCCAAGGCGTTGGGCATCAGCTTCGGCGACGAATAGCCTCGGCTGGAACTGCTCTCATCGGAGGCCCCAGGGCTTACCTCCCAAATCGTCCTCGGACATGTCAGGACCCCGCCGTGCGCTTCGCGCGGCGGGGTCCTTCCGTCCTGCGGAAAGATTTGGGAGGTAAGCCCTGGGGCCTCCTGCGGTAACTAGGGAGGCCGAGGCTATTCGTCTTCTTGCTACGGGTGCCTGGGGTAGGATGCGGCGTGCATTTTTGGGAGTATTCAGCAGCCGAGGGTGCCTGCATACTGGATTTTGGGCGAAAGGCAGGCACCATGGGCCGCATCCTGTAAAAAAACGAGCGGCTCTAGAGGCGTTGGGACTCAGAATCGGGGCTTTCAGCGCGGTTTTGTGCACCCGCCCCCGCGCCCGCGGACCCCGGGATGCTGAATACTCCGGAATTTGCACGGCGCCCCCTGGGGTACCTGTGGGCAAAAAGCAACCGCCCCGTCAAAGTATGCATTTGGCGGAGCGGTTTATGCAAAAATACTGCTGCGGGCGCGTCGGCAGCTCGCTAGAACTTGAATCCCAGGACAGGTTACTCGGCGCTCTTGAGGGCGCCGACCATGTCGATCTTGTTGAGGGTTCGGTTGGTGGCGAGGTTGACGATGATCGTAAAGCCGAAGGAAAGCACCACGGCAAGCACGTAGCTCAGCGGCTCGACTTCGACGTCAAAGTACAGCGACGGCATCTGCAGGATGTACGTAAAGCTCTCGGCAAGCAGGCCACCCAGCGGCACGCCCAGTGCAGTGCCAATCGCCGTGAGGATCAACGTCTCCTTGTTGACGTAGTGGTGCACCTCGCCACGGCGGAAGCCCAGCACCTTGATGGTCGCCAGCTCGCGTTCGCGCTCGGAGATGTTAGTGTTGGACAGCGTAAACACCACCACAAACGACAGGCACGCCGCCATAAAGGTCACGAGCACCACGACAGAATTGATAATCGTAAAGTTCGCCTCGTAGTTCTGCCAATGTTCGGCCGTGCTCGAGATGGTGAGCCAACCGTCGCTCTTAATCTTCTTGCTAAACGCAATCTGGTCAGAAGATGAGCCCTTAAGCAGCACAAAGACGCCGTTAAGGCGCACGCTTCGACCGAACGCGCGCTCATAGGTGCCCTGTGTCATGTAAAGCGTGTTGCCCAGATAGTTGAGCGAGATGTCGCTAACCTTGACCTTGGCGACGTTGAGCGACGAATCCTGGACCTGCGCCGTGTCGCCCGGCTGAATCCCAAGAACCAGCTGTGAACTCTTGCTCAGATACACATCTCCGTCGCGCAAAGATAGCGGCTCTTTGGACTCGTCCTCGAGACACACGTAGTCGTCCAGGTCGTTCGTGCGGTCATCTGGCACCACTATCAGCTGCACGGTCTCGCTCTTGCCGCCGAATGTAAAGGTGACGTTGTCGGTCATAATCGGCAGGGTCGAGGTCACGGTCACGTTGAAATCATTGGCCGCGCTGCGCTCATCCAATGCCGCGCACGTCTGCGAAAAATCGTCGGGATTGGCGACAGCCAGCAGGTCGTAGCGCGTGATATGCCCGTACTGCTTGGGCGAAAGCGCGACCGACGTATCACGAATGCCCATGCCGCAAATCACAAGCGCCGTACAGCCCGCGATGCCAAAGATGGTCATAAAGGCGCGCTTTTTGTAGCGGAACAGGTTACGTGCTGCCACCTTGTTCAAAAAGCCCATGCGGCGCCAGATAAAGCCGATGCGCTCGAGCAAGATACGCGAGCCGGCGCGCGGGGCCTTGGGGCGCATGAGCGAGGCCGGGGTCTCGGCCATCTCGTGGCGGCAGGCGATAATCGTGGCGCCCACCACGCCCACGGCAAACAGCGCCACCGAAACGATCGAGGACACGATGTCGTACGAAAGCAACATCTGGGGCAGCGAGTACATGTCGTCGAACACCGTAAACAAGAACAGCGGCAGGCCCACAAATCCGATGATGTTGCCGAGCACGCCGCCGATCAGACAAGCCCACAGCGCATAGTCCACGTATTTGGACAGGATGCGTCCGCGCGAATAGCCGAGCGCCTTATACAGGCCGATGAGCGTGCGCTCCTCCTCGACCATACGCGTGGCGGTGGTAAGGCTGATGAGCACGGCGACGATAAAGAAGATGAACGGGAACACCGTGGCGATGGCTTCAATTGACGAGCTATCGCTCTCCACGCTCGAGTAGCTTGCGATATTGCCGCGGTCCTGGATGTACCAGGTGCATTCTCCCAGATCGGAAAGCTCGGCGCGGGCATCGGCAAACTGCTGGTCGGCGGCGGCACGGCGCTGATCCAGGTCGGCCTGCGCTTGCACGCGCTCCTCACTGCCCTCTGCCATGCGGTTGATGTTGTCCTGCTCAATCCCAAAGAGCATATTCGCCTGGCGCTCGGCCGCATCCAAGCTTGTCGGCGTGTCGACCGTCAGCTCCTGAGCGCGCGCCTTCTCACGCTCCTCGCGGATCTTCTCTATATTGCCCTTGACCTCATTGATCTTTGCCGCGTAGGCATCCGAATAGGAGTTGAGATCCTTGGCTCCCTCGACGATCACGTGGACAGCGGAGTAGGAAGAAGATGTCGCGGCGTCCTCGCTCACATAGAACTTATAGTCCGCCGCCGAAGCAGCGCGAAAGGCGTTAACTGTCGAGTCGGAGCTCACATCAGTGGGATCGAGAACCTCGGCCGTGATGGTGTAATCGCCATCGGCAAACTGATCCTTGGCGCTTTGGTTCGACGAGCTCGCATCGTTGGCAGCAAAGCTCACCGTATCGCCGAGCTTTTTGCCCGAAGCCTTCAGGAACTTCGAAGTCACCGCGACCTCATCGGCGCTCTCGGGCAAATCGCCGTTCACGAGCACTGGCTGATCGATGTTCTCCTTGGAGAGACTTTGCACGACCACGCGCTCGCGCGTTGTGCCCACGGCGGTGTAGGCGGTCTCGGTGTAGATGCCCTCGGCCGTTTCGACGCCATCGACCTCTTGGATGGCGTCGAGATCATCGTCAGTCAGGCCATAGGTCGACTGCACGTTAATGTCATAGACATTTTGCTGGTCAAAGTAGGCGTCAACCGAATCGCACAGGTCCTCGCAACCCGCCTTAAGGCCGCACATCACGCTCACGCCGAGCGCGGTGATCACGACGATAGACAAGAAGCGTTTGAGGCTGCCGCGAATCGTGCGGTAGACACCGCGGCGAAACACCGTCGGCACCATGTCGTTTGAGCTTTGGGCAGTGCGGTAGGTCGTAAAATCCTGCTCGCGCTCCGTGTTCCGCGCGTCGCGGCGTTGGCTGTTTTGGCGGTCCTGATCCATGGGCGCTACCACTCGATCGTCTCGATAGGCACGGGATTTTGCTGGACCGTCTCGCTCTCCACGCGGCCGCTCTTAAAGCGGATCAGGCGATCGGCCATGGGCGCCAGCGCGGAGTTATGGGTGATGATGATGACCGTGATGCCCTGCTTGCGACAGGTGTCCTGTAGCAGCTGCAAGATCTGCTTGCCGGTTTTGTAGTCGAGTGCGCCCGTGGGCTCGTCGCACAGGAGCAGCTTGGGGTTCTTGGCCAGTGCACGTGCAATGGACACACGCTGCTGCTCGCCGCCCGAAAGCTGCGCCGGAAAGTTAGCAAGACGGTCGCCCAGGCCAACCTGACGAAGCGTTTGCTCGGCATCGAGCGAATCGGGGCAAATCTGCGCCGCAAGCTCGACATTTTCGAGCGCCGTCAGGTTGGGGACCAGATTGTAGAACTGGAAGACAAAGCCGACGTCGGCACGGCGGTATTCCACGAGCTGCGCCTCGTTGGCGGAGCTCACGTCGCGCCCGTCCACCGTCACAGTGCCGGAGGTTACCGTATCCATGCCACCCAGGATGTTGAGCGCCGTAGTCTTGCCGGCACCCGAGGCGCCCAGGATAATGGCGAGCTCGCCGCGCTCAACGGTAAAGCTCGCGCCGTCGAGCGCGTGAATGCGGGCATCGCCCTCGCCGTACGCCTTGATGACGTCTTTGAATTCGATATAGGCCATCGATTAATTCCCATCTGGTCGGATAACTCTTTAGTATTACCCATTTCGCACCCACCAAAAAGGGACAGGTTTATTTTGGCAGGTTTTATATGGGGAAATGGCAGCTATAAATGAGGCGCCGGGGAGGCAGAGAAATCATCGACGGAGTCAGGCCGACCGCCAAACACAACGCACGCATCTCAATCTGTCAGCCAAATCATTCGAACAGCTGTTCGTTTCTATGATATGATTCAGCTATCTAAGCAGGCCAATACGCAGAAAGGCGGCCAACATGGCGTTCGACTTTAAGAAGGAATGCAAGGAGCTCTACAAACCCGCAAGCAAGCCGAGTATCATAACTGTCCCGCCTATGAGCTACGTTGCCGTTCGCGGAAAGGGCGACCCAAATACCGAAGGTGGCGAGTATCAAAATGCCCTGCCGCTGCTTTACGGCATCGCCTATACCGTTAAGATGTCGAAGAAAGGCTCAAGGAGTATCGAAGGCTATTTCGACTTTGTGGTACCGCCGCTCGAGGGTTTCTGGTGGCAAGACTCCCCGAGCGACGACATCGATTATGTACGCAAGGACGATTTCAACTTTATCTCGTGCATCCGCCTGCCCGATTTCGTCACCCGAGATGACTTTGACTGGGCAGTCGCGGAAGCCACAACCAAAAAGAAACTGGACTTTTCCGCCGTCGAGCTGCTTAAAGTTGACGAGGGTCTCTGCGTTCAATGCATGCACACCGGGCCCTATGACAGCGAGCCGGCAACCGTAGACGCTATGCATGAATATACGGCCGAGCAGGGCTATGTCCCCGACTTCTCAGACACCCGTTTACATCACGAAATCTATCTCTCCGATCCACGCAAATGCGCACCGGAGAAACTTAAGACTGTGGTTCGTCATCCTATCAAGCGCGCTGAATAGCGTGGAGCGTCATTTCACGCGCTAGGTTTAAGCCAGCCAACCAGCCGCCTCCTAGGCCGTCCGGTAATAATCTTGACGCGGCCCGTCGCATCTTATAAGTTTGTTTTGCTAAAGCTGGAAAGCCTCTCAACGATGCGCAACTCCAGCTCTTTTTCTATCAAGAGAGCAAGCCATTCGGAAAGCTTGTCCCGTTCCGGGGGTCCAAAATGGGATACCGTTTCCGGAACGATCCCCTAGGGGAAACTGCGTCCCGTTCTGAAGCCTCAAACTGGGATGCAGTTTCCGCTAGACGCCCCAAGAGGAAAGTGCGTCCCACTCCGCAGCGTCACGCCGGAACGTACCCTCAGCCCACAACCTCCTCCGTCGACGTTTCCCCAGATAAAACCTGCCAAAATAGACCTGTCCCTTTTTGGCAGGTTTTAGAGGCGGACGGTGAAGGCGATCTGATGATCGTGGCCGGATACGGTAGCAGAGCCGCCATGGGCTTCGGCGATGGCACGCACCACGGATAGGCCCACGCCCGAGCCACCTGTCTTGGAGCTGCGCGAGACATCTGCGCGGTAGAAGCGGTCGAATAGTCGGTCCAGGTCACCCTCGGGCAGCTCGTCCACGGCGTTCGAAACAACAAGCTCGGTGACGCCCTTACCCTGACCGCGCGAGGCGACACGCAGGATCAACTCAATTACACTGCCCTCACTCGCATAGCGCGTGGCGTTATCCAGCAGCAACTCAACCACCTGCGCCACCGCTGCAGCGTCGGCATGGGCCCGCACACCGCTCGCGATCGACGTCGACAGACGCTTGCCACGCGAAACCGCCACCGATTCAAACGGCGCCGCAGCCTTGTCCACGGCCTCCGAAAGATCGATCGATGTCATGGTAAAGCCCGCCGAGCCCTCGTCCATACGTGCCAAAAACACCAGACGCTCCGTGAGCGCCGTCAACCGCGCGACCTGCTCGTGAATGCTCTGCGTCCACTCGCTCTCGCCGCTCTCGATTTCCTGCACCTCGTTAGCGGCATCAATCACGGCCAGCGGCGTCTTGATCTCGTGGCTCGCGTCGGTAATGAAGCGCTTCTGTTTGCTATAACTCTCGACCATCGGCCGAATTACAGCACCCGAGGCCACCATCACAATCGCCAATACCGCCAGCCAGCCAATGCAGCTGATGGCCACGCTCGCACTTAAAAACGAATGGAAGCTTGTGAGCTCGCGCGAACAGTCGACGAATACATAGGTTGTCTCGTCGCCCTGAACCGTAACCGTATAGCGGTAGTTACCAGAAAAGCCCGAGGTCAAACCCTTGGAATACAGTCCTGCAGCGATGCGGGCGGCACGCTTGGCGCCCACCGCGGCAATGCGGGCCGTATTGACATCGGTCACCTGTCCACCGGCAATCGACACCGTAAAGTAACGCGTGTCGAAGGGAGACTCCGCCGTCATGCCTTCAAAATGCCCATCGCGAACGGCCGCCCGGTTACCGGTAGCAACCTTGCCGGCAACCGCATCCTGACCGGGATCGTCTTTAGACTCATCCCCCCAATCGATGCTGCCCTTGTCCGCCAGGATATAGCCCAGACGCGCATCGGCCATCTTGCAGACATGCGAATAATTGACGATGTTGATAGCGGCGATGATGAGCGTGAGCACCACGGTCACAGCACCCATGGCAACCAGGATGAATTTGCAACGCAGACGGCGGCCCAATGCGTCAGCAGAATTTGCCCGCCCTGTACCACTCGAGGCAGCGTGAAACCGCTCCGTCATGCGCTCCCACCACGCGCTCGCGCTCACGCTTATTCGCCCTCCTCGACAACCTCAAGCGAATAGCCCTGATTGCGCGACGCGCGGATGGCCACATTGGCACCCAACGCCGTCAGCTTTTTGCGCAGGTATGAGATGTAGACCCACACCACGTTGGCGCCTTCGGGCGCGTCCTCACCCCAAACCTCGAGCATCAAACGCTCGGTAGGCATGCGCGTGCTGGCGTTGCGCATAAAGAGCTCCATAAGCTGAAACTCACGATTAGCCAGATGTTCCTCGCCCAAGGGACCCACAAGTGTGCACGATGCCGTGTCGAGGCGCACGTTGCCCACGCTGAGCGTCGTGGCGTCAATTGCCGTCGCGGCGCGCGTCATAACACGAATGCGCGCGAGCAGTTCCTTGGCGGCAAACGGCTTGGTCAGGTAATCGTTGGCACCGGCATCCAGACCCTCGACCTTATCGGACACCTCGCTTTTGGCCGTAAGCATGATGATGGGCAGGCGTTTGCCGGCCTCACGCGTGCGCTTGAGCACCTCGATACCGTCCATGCCGGGCATCATGATGTCCAGGATTGCGGCGTCGTAATCGTTGGTGAGTAGATACTCGAGCGCCGTCAGGCCGTCGAGGGCGGTGTCGACCTCGTAGTCGCTATGTTGAAGAATCGCGGTGAGGGCATGGGAGAGGCCGGGTTCGTCCTCGGCAAGCATCAGCTTCATAGTTGTTCCTTCAGCGCACGGCTATACAGGTTTTGATACTGCCGATAATAGCGCACCGTCAGCCGCCTTAGCGCAGCCTTAGCTGCTCAACCTGTGCGTTTTTAAATTCGCAGGATATGGCTTAGCCAAACTTAAGGCGCATATGCCGAGCGCTTGGACGCATGCCGGCCGCGAAAGGACGGCGACTCGTTCTTTCAGGGTGTCTTGGCCATGCAAAGTGCTCGAACGTTAGTCCTCGTAAGCGCCCTCAAGCCGAAGCAGCCACTCCTTGCGGTCAAGCCCGCCGGCATACCCGTTAAGCGACCCGTCGGCGGCAACCACGCGATGGCACGGCACAATAATCGAAATGGGATTACGCGCGACCGCAGCCCCCACCGCACGAGGAGACACAGCGGGGTCCTCGTTTCCCGGTACACGATGTCGAGCCGCAACACGCTGGGCGATCTCGCCATACGTGGCAACCTCGCCGCGCGGAATGGAAAGCAGCTCATACCAAACTTCACGCTGAAACGCCGTGCCGATCATATGCAACGGCGGCGTAAACCGAGGATCCTGCCCTGCAAAATAAGCATTCAGCCAAGCCCAGGAACGCTCAAGCACCGAAGACGCCGCACCATTTGCAGGACTCACCGACGACATGCCGCCAGCACCAGAAACTGCATCGGCGCCTTCAACATGTTCAGGATCTTCTTTGAGAAGCGTGGAGCCAAAATGCTCCTGTCCCTCAAACCAAAGCCCCGTCAGACCGCGGCCATCAGCGGCAAGCAAGATTTCGCCCAAAGGCGAAGCAAACGTCGTCGTGACCACCAGCGGCTCCTTTCAAAACTCCGCAACATAATACCGCGAATTGTGCAGACAACCCCAATCGACCCCAAAGTCACCTCAGGCAGCAGGCGCGCAACGCCGCAGCTGTCGCACGACCCCAAAGTCCCCGCAGGCAGCAGGCGCAACGCGCCGCAGCTGCCGGCCGCGCCCCACAGTCCCCAAAGGCAGCAGGCACGAAGCGCCGAGGCCCCCGCCGGACAGGCCACACTACTCGCAGAGCAGCTTAGCGATCTGGACGGCGTTGGTTGCCGCGCCCTTACGGATTTGGTCGCCGCAGCACCAGAAAGTGATGCCGCGCGCAGCCTCGGGGT
The DNA here is from genome assembly GCA_037237765.1 of Collinsella sp. Taxonomy (GTDB): domain Bacteria; phylum Actinomycetota; class Coriobacteriia; order Coriobacteriales; family Coriobacteriaceae; genus Collinsella. The sequence goes on from JAXXEN010000024.1 coordinate 22,745, forward strand.
TCGAGATGTCGCGGCGCACGCGACCGACCCAGATCAGGTCCTGGTCGGAGGTGTCCATCGGCATGGGGAAGCGGTCGTGCGCATCCTCGGCGCTCATGTCGTCAACCAGCTTGACACCCGGAGCGGCAGCCAACGCGGCACGGGCCTCCTCAACCGTAATGTCGCGCTCAAACTCGAGCGTAATGCTCTCGGAGTGCGAGCGCAGCACGGGCACGCGCACGCAGGTGCAGTTCACACGCAGCTCGGGCAGGTGCATGATCTTGCGGCCCTCGTTTTGCAGCTTCATCTCCTCGGAGGTAAAGCCCTCCTCCTTGACGCCGCCAATCTGCGGAATCAGGTTGCTCGCAAGCTGGGCGGCAAATGCGCGCGGCTCGGGAATCTCCTCGCCACGGCCCAGAGCGGCCAGCTGAGCCTCGAGCTCGGCCATACCGGGAGCACCAGCACCCGAAGCCGCCTGGTACGTCGAGACGATCATGCGCTTCACGCCGGCGAGCTGATGCAGCGGCCACGTAGGAACCAGACCGATGATGGTCGCGCAGTTGGGGTTGGCGATCAGGCCGTGGTGCCACTTAATGTCATCGGCGTTGATCTCGGGCACGACCAGCGGCACCTCGGGATCCAGACGGAAGGCGTGGCTGTTATCGACCACGACGGCGCCGCGCTTGACGGCCTCGGGCAGCAGCTCCTTGGCGATATCGTCGCCGGCAGCGCCGAGCACGATGTCGCAGCCCTCAAAGGCCTCGGGGCAAGCCTCTTCGATCACAACCTGCTCGCCGCGGAACTCGACGGTCTTGCCCGCAGAGCGCGCGCTCGCCAGCAGCTTGAGCTTACCGACCGGAAACTCCTGCTCGTTGAGGCACTCAAGCATCTGGGTGCCCACGGCTCCCGTCGCGCCCAAAATAGCAACCGTGTACTGTTTCATGCTTCCCCCTTTAAAGGTTGTGGCTTTTGCCCGCACGCCGAGCAGGCCGATTATTGTTGCCAGTGTATACAAGAACGGGGCGGGCACGAAACCCGCCCCGTCGAAACGAAACCGAAACGAAACGCCCCGCCGTAGATTTTTGAGACATAACCCAAAATCTAGCGAGATAGCAACTACTTGTGGAGCGCGGCCAAGGTGGGATCGGCCGGCGCGGGAGCCTCCAGGTCGGAGACCTTCACAATGCCGTTCTCGTCGGAGAAGGCACGGTAAATGGTCCGAATCGCCAGGTCAAAGTCCTTCTCCTCGACACCGATAATGATGTTAATCTCATCGCAGCTCTGCGAAATCATTCGCACGCTCACGCCGGCCTGACCAAGCATGCCAAACAGGTGGCCCGAGATACCCGCGCGGCCGCGCAGGTTACGGCCGACAGTCGCGATGAGCGCCAAGCCCTCGACAACCTCGATCTCAAGCGGCTCGACCTCCTGCTGGATGTCGCCCACGAGCGAGTACAGCGAGTCGTGCACGTCCTGCTCCTGCACCACGGCGCCAAAGCGGTCGACGCCGGTGGGCATATGCTCGACGGAAACGTCATAGCGCTCGAACACCGAAAGTGCACGGCGCATAAAGCCGACACGGGGCTTGGTACGGTCGCGGGCAACGTTGATGGCGACAAAGCCGCGCTTGCCGGTCACGCCGGTAATGATGGGCTCTGCCTCGCCCTCATCGGCCGTCTCGCTAATGATAGTGCCGGGGTCCTGCGGCGCATTGGTGTTCTTGATGACCAGCGGAATACCGGCCTCGCGCACGGGGAACACAGCCTCCTCGTGCAGGACGCTCGCGCCCATGTACGAAAGCTCGCGCAGTTCCTCGTAGGTAACGCGGGCGATGGGCTGAGCCTCGGGCACGATGCGCGGATCGGCAGAGTAGAAGCCCGAGACGTCGGTCCAGTTCTCGTACAGATCGGCACCCAGACACTTGGCCAGGATCGAGCCCGAGATATCGCCGCCGCCACGATCGAGCAGCTTGATTTGGCCCTCACGTGTCGCGCCGTAGAAACCGGGCATAACAAAGCCGCCCTGCTGACCGTACTCTTGCACCAGCTCGGAGGTGCGGTTCATGCTGAGCGTACCGTCGTGATGGAACGCGACAACCGTCGCGGCGTCCAGGAACGGCAGACCCAGGTACTCAGCCATCAGGCGAGCAGTGAAGTACTCGCCGCGGCTCACAAGCTCCTCGGTGGAGTATCCGCCCGAGCGGGCGCGCTCGGCAAAGGCCGCGAACTCCTCACGGATGGGATAGGTGAGCTCCAGCTCGTCGGCAATATCAAAGTAGCGCTGGCCGATGTCCTCGAGCAGCTCCTCGCACGACACGTGATACTTAACGTGCGCGTTAACCAGGTAGAGCAGGTCGGTCACCTTGGTGTCGCCCTTAAAGCGGCGACCGCAGGCAGAAACCACCACAAAACGGCGGGCCGGGTCGGCATCGACAATGGCCTTGATCTTCTTAAAGTGTTCGGCGTCGGCGACCGACGAGCCGCCAAACTTGGCAATCTTAATCATGGGCTGGAGGTTACCTTTCTAAAAAGCCTCTGCGAACCTATTTTGCGCGCTCTGATACCATGGTTTCACCGATTGGGACCAAGGCATCGAGGAGCAGTGTTATATGGGAACTTATCATAGTACACGAGGACGCACTTTATCGTGCTCAAGTAAGGTGGCAATCCGCACTGGCATCGCTCCCGACGGGGGTTTGTTTGTCTCGGACGAGCTCGGCACCCAGCAGGTCGATATCAGCTCGCTTGCAGATAAATCGTACTTTGAAATCGCTCAAGATGTGTTGGGAATGTTACTGAATGATTACACGGCCGAAGAAATTTCAGCTTGTGTCGACGAGGCATACCGCGGTACGTTCGCGAGTGAAGAGGTTACGCCGCTCGTCAAACTCGACGCAGCGCCGGGCGCCGACGCTCCTCAAACCTATGTGATGGAGCTCTTTGGCGGCCCCACGAGCGCCTTTAAGGACGTCGCCCTGCAGATGCTCCCCCGCCTCATGGCCCGCACCTCCGCCAAGGACGGCGGCGCCGAGCGCATCATGATCGTCACCGCCACGTCGGGCGACACGGGCAAGGCCGCGCTCGCCGGTTTTGCCGACGCCCCAGGCACGGGCATCACCGTCTTTTATCCCGAGGGCAAGGTCAGCCGCGTCCAGAACCTGCAGATGTCCACACAGGAGGGCGACAACGTCGCCGTCTGCGGCATCCGCGGCAACTTCGACGACGCCCAGAGCGCCGTCAAGCGCATCTTTGCCGATAAGGAGCTTGCCGAACGTCTAGAGGCCGCCGGTACGGTGCTTTCGAGCGCCAACTCCATCAACGTCGGCCGCCTGGTGCCGCAGGTCGTCTACTACTTTGCCGCCTATGCGCAGCTGCTGCGCGCCGGCGCCATCGAGGCCGGCGACGCCGTGGAGTTCTGCGTACCGACCGGCAACTTTGGCGATATCCTGGCCGGCTACTATGCCAAGCGCATGGGCCTGCCCGTCGCCAAGCTCATCGTCGCAAGCGACAAGAACAACGTGCTGGCTGACTTCCTGACCACCGGCGTCTACGACCGCAACCGTCCGTTCTTCACGACCATCTCGCCGTCGATGGACATCCTCATCAGCTCCAACCTGGAGCGCATGCTCTACTTCCTGTCCGATGGCGACTGCGAACTCGTTGCCGGCCTTATGGAGCAGCTGGCACAAACTGGTCGCTACGAGGTTCCCGCCGACCTGCTGGCAAAGATTCAGAGTGTCTTTGGCTGCGGTTGGGCAAGCGAAGACGAGGTCCGCGCTGCCATCAAGAGCTGCTGGGACGCGAACGGCTACGTGATCGACCCGCACACCGCTTGCGGCTATCACGTCTTTGACAAGGTCGCCCCCGCCGAGGGCGCCAAGGCCCGTGTGCTGCTTTCGACCGCCAGCCCCTACAAGTTCCCGCGCGCCTGCTGCGACGCCCTGGGGCTCGACGTTCCCGAGGACGACTTTGAGGCTATGCGCGTACTCGAGCAGGCCACCAACACGGTCGCCCCGACCCAGCTCGCCGAACTCGAATCCAAGCCCGTCCGCTTCGAAGACGTCTGCAACGTCGATGAGATGGCAAGCTACGTCGAATCCGCAGCAAAACGAATGAGCACCAACTAGATCCCTTATTAAGCGCCGGCGAAAGCCGGCGCACTTTCTTTCATCAGATAACCCCCGGGATGATGACGAACGCGCACAGCGTGCCTGGCTGTTTAGTTCGTCGCGAGTTCCGCACGCAAAGGAAGCACTTAATGTGCTTTCCGTCTTGCGCAGGACTGCCCGAGCAGCGAACTAAACAGCCAGGCACGCCAGGAGGACCCACATGATCAAAATCACCGTCCCAGCAACCAGCGCCAACTTGGGCATTGGCTACGATACCCTCGGCATGGCCGTCAGCCTCTACTCGCACTTTACCTTTGAGCGCGCCGATAAACTCGCCATCACGGGCTGCCCCGAAGAGTTCCAAAACGAGGACAACCTGGTCTACGTCAGCTTTGTCGATGCACTGGCCGCATGGGGCGAGCCGGCTTTTCCCGTTGCCATCGACATTCAGACTGACGTTCCCGTCGCCCGCGGCCTAGGCTCCAGCTCCACCTGCGTCGTCGCCGGCATTATGGCCGCCGCCGCACTGACAGGCCACACCGTCGACCGCGCCGAGCTTGTTCGCATTGCCACCGAAGTCGAGGGCCATCCCGATAACGTCGCCCCCGCCATCCTGGGCGGCGCCGTCTGCTCCTTTACGCCGACCGATTCGCTCCCCCAGTGCCTGCGCTACGAGGTGAGCGATCGCCTGCGTTTTATTACCGTGATTCCGCCCTACGAGGTACACACGAGCGAGGCGCGCAAGGTCGTGCCGCAGGAGATTCCGCTCTCCACCGCCGTGTGGCAGATGGGCCGCATCGCCGGTATGACGCGCGGCTTGGAGACTGGTGACCTCGACCTGATTGCCGCCGCCAATGACGACCGCATCCAGGAACCCTATCGTCGCCGTCTGATTCCCGACTACAACGCCGTGCGCGACACCTGCCTTAACGGCGGCGCCAAGACCATCTGGATCAGTGGCTCCGGCTCGACCCTCATGGCTGTGACCGACGACACCATCGTGGCAAAGTTCCTGCAGGTCAAGCTGCGCGAGCAGTTCCCCAAGTGCGACACGCATATCCTCACGTGCGACACGGAAGGCGCCCAGATCGAATACCTGTAGTCGCCGTCCCGTATACTCGCCGGGGAGGCCAGGGGCTTTGCCCCCAAATCGTCCTCGGACATGGCAGGACCCCCGCTGTGCACTTCGTGCGGCGGGGGTCCTGCCGTCCTGCGGAAAGATTTGGGGGCAAAGCCCCTGGCCTCCCCTATGTTAACTTCGCCGGCGGCGGCTACAGGGACCTACGCTCTGGAAAGTCGCCGGGCTGATGTTCTGCATTTTATTGATAGGAGCACTTATTAGAGGCAAGCCTCGGCGATGCGCTTTTTGAGTTCGTCGATGCCCACGCCGGTTTGGGAGCTTGTGATGATTACGTTCTCGGCCGGGACGTTGAGCTGCTTTTTGATGGCTGCTGACTGGCGGGCCTGTTGGGTGCGGCTGAGCTTGTCGGCCTTGGTGAGGCAGACGATAAAGTTGAACTCGTTGCCCTGCAGATAGTCGATCATGTCATGGTCGAGCTTGCTCGGGTCGTGACGAATATCCACCAGCGACACAACCAGGTTAAAGCTACGCTCCGAGTCGAAGAAGTCGCCGATAAGCTCGGCCCAGCGGTCGCGCTCGGCCTTGGAGCGACGCGCGAAGCCGTAGCCCGGCAGGTCCACAAAGTGCACGTCGTCGGCCTCGAAGAAATTGATATTGCTCGTCTTGCCCGGCGTGCTCGAAACCTTGACCAGGTTCTTGCGGCCAAAGAGTTTGTTCATGATAGACGACTTGCCCACATTGGAGCGGCCCACAAAGCTCACCTCGGGACAGGTGGACTCGGGGATCTGCGAAACCTTGCCGTAGCTGGCAACAAACTTGGCAAGCTGATAGTTAATGGAATCGGCCATGGATACTCCTTGGTCGTAGATTTTTACAAAACGGGTGTGCTATTGCGCGGCGGCGATACGACGAACGATGTCAAGCGTGATGCCGCTCGCGGTGCGAGCGTACTCATCCAGATCGAACTCGCGCTCGCAAAACGCGTCATATGCCTCGTCACAATTATCGCTGATAGCGCGCAGCACCAGGCAATCGACACCATTCTTGGCCGCGATGTGCGCAATTGCCGCGCCCTCCATCTCGACGCAATCGGCATGCGTGGCCTCAATCGCAGCGTTACGCATGGCGTCACCCGTAACAAAGCGGTCACCCGTGGCGATAGTGCCACACAGGAACTGCTTGGGGTCCTTCTCCGCAGAATTCTCATCCGCCGAGGCATCCACAAATCCATGCTCGGCAAGCACGGCGGCGGCAACATCAGCCAACGCCGGCGTCGAGACAAACTCCTCGAGTCCCGGCGCCGACTCGGCGATGAGCGCCGTGTCAGTATCGAGATAGCGCAGGCACTTGCCTATAACCACGTCGTTAATATGGAGCTTAGGGTTTAGGCCACCCGCAATGCCCGAAAACACAACGGCCTGCGGGGCATATTTGCTGATGAGATGCTGCGTTGCCGCCGCGGCGTTTACGGTTCCCATGCCAGCGGTCGTAGCAACAACGGACAAACCGTCGAGCTCGCCGTTGACAACGGTCAAGCCCGCCTCTTGTGCCACACGAGCGCCGTTCAGTTCTTCTTTAATCTGCGCAACCTCTTTTTCGAGTGCACCGATGATTGCGATGGTAGGCATACCATCCCCCAAACCCGTGAAAACTGCTATCCACGGTATGGTACCAGCATTTTGACTCAACCGCGCAATACGAAGCCGCTAGACCACCGCAGCGCGGGTATCGTAGAGGAGCAAAAGACTTGCTAGCCGATGGCGTTTTTTAGCTCCGCGCGGCGCTTTTTCATGCCGGTCATAACGGCATTGCGCAACTCGGGCATGCGCGCGGTATCCATCTGGGGCACGCCCTCGAGCTTATAGGGAATGCCCAGTTGCTCGTACTTGACGACACCCATCGTGTGATACGGCAGCATTTCCAGGCCCACCACGTTGTGCCATGGAGCGATGAGGCGACCGAGCTTCTCGCACTCCTCCACCGTGTCGGTAATGCCCGGCACCACCACGTGGCGGATAACGACCTTAATCTTGCGACGCGCGAGCTCATCACCAAACGCCAGAATGCGTGCGGGATCGCAACCGGTCAGCTTTTTATGCTCGACTGGGTCGGCATGCTTAATATCGAGCAGTACCATGTCGGTCTCGTTGAGCACGGCATCGAACTTCTCGGGGTGGTTGGGGTCAAATGCATAGCCACAGCTATCTAGGCAGGTATGTACACGGCCATCGGGGTTGTTGTGCATTGCACGGAACAGGTCGGCCAAAAACTCGGGCTGCAGGAGCGGCTCGCCGCCCGAAACGGTAATGCCGCCGCTGCGGTAAAACTCATGGTTACTCTGGAACTCATCCATCAGGTGTTCGACGGTCACCATGGTGCCGCCGCTAACCGACCAGGTATCGGGATTGTGGCAATACGCGCAGCGCATGGGACAGCCCTGAACAAACACCACAAAGCGGATGCCGGGTCCGTCGACCGTTCCCATCGTCTCGATCGAATGCACGCGGCCAAGGGCAAACGCAGAGTCCTCGGGACGAGCGTCCACACCCTCAAGCGTCATTTCTGCCATTCGCGCTACCTTGCCTCTCCTTGGATGTAACCAATTAAAATGCCAGAGCCATTCTAGCCCATGCGTTTGCGTTTAAACGTCTCGGGCTAGAATGGCACGTTTTAATCTATTCCCCATCACCATGGTTGGGGTCTACGTCGAGATGTCAGGCTGAAGAACGCTCGCCTGAGGCCTTTACGCCTTAAGCGTGAGCACCGCACCGAAGGCGGTCGGGCCGCAATGGCTCGAGATGACGCCGCCGACCTGAGCCCAGGTAACGTCCTTAAAGCCCAGGTCATGCGCATAGACTTCCATGTCATCGCGCAGCTCCTGGGAAAGGCCTACCGAATACGCCAGGCCAATGTGCGAGTAGTCGATCTCGCCCTTCGCAACCATGTGGTCAATAAAGGCGCGGGCGCACTTGAGCATAGAGCCGCGGAACTTCTTGGTCGCCACAAACTTACCGCCCGTCACCTCAATGCAGGGCTTAATCTTGAGCAGGTGGGCGCCAAGGAATGCGACGTTGGACAAGCGACCGCCCGCCTTAAGGAAGGCAAGGTCCGTAGGAACAAAGCCCAGCAGCACGCGGTCCATGACGGAGTTCGCGAAGGCGAAGATCTCGTCGACGGTGGCATTGGGGTGAGTCTCGATGTATTTGGCGGTCTCGACGACAACGAGCGACTGCCCCACCGAGACAAAGCGCGTGTCCATGGAGTAGACGTAGTCGCGACCCTTGGCGGCGATCTTCGATGATTGATGCGAGCAGGTCGTGGCCTCGGAGTACGCAAGATGTAGAATGGTCGCATCGGGCTGCTCGGCATGGATACGATCGTACACGTGAGCAAAATCCGCAGGCGCGCAGCCACTGGTCTTGGGCATCACGCCAAACTCGTTGCAGCGTGAGTAAATCTCGAGCGGATCGATCGAACCGTCCTCGACGGTCTCGTCACCAATCGTGACATGCATGGGCACGCGCACGATGCCGTAGCGTTCGCAAAGCTCCGGCGTCACATCCGACCCAGACTCAACCACGATTACGTACTTGCCCATTATTATCACGACCCATCTCAACATTGGCTTTTCAATACATGGCACGCGCCGCCGCACTGTTGTACAACAGTGTCCAAGCACCAAAGAGACGCCGCCCCTTGCACACAACAAAGGACAGCGTCTCCCTGGAAAACTCCGTGCTTATCTAGGATTCCACACGGTTTATTAAGGAGGGTTACTTATTCCGCAAACGGTCGCTATATGCGGTAAGCGGTAGTTGGCCGCGACAACTGCGACACATTCCGTCCAGCAAATCCAATCGTGCTCCACGCACGGTTAATGCACGAGGCGGTAGAAATTCATCGATGCCGCACCCTCGGCGTGCAGCTCCATCGCCGGAACCGCCGGCGAATAGGTACGGCTCGTAAGTGCCGCCTCGCCGCCATTTGCAAAAATCTCGACCATCGTAGTGTCCGAAAGCACGCGTAGGTCGCGAAGCTCGCCGAGCTCAATCGACCTCTGGTCGCGCCCATAGCCTTCGTCACCCATATCGAGGGTAAGCATCCCGTCCGTATAACGCACAAAGACACCCTTGCGGATTTCGAGCTCGACCATCTTGGCGCCCTCACAGGAAACCACAAGATCAAACAGGCGGCCCGGCTCCTCAACGGTTTCACCGCCTGTCGCGCGAACGCAGTCGCCGCGCATCTTCTCAATCTCGTGCGCCGGCTGCTGACAGAGCTTACCATCGCGTATGCTCAGCTCTCGCGGCACCGTCAACGCGCACTGCCACCCGCGTGCCACCGTCGGGTTTTCTGCCGTCGCATCGGGGCAACCAGACCACCCGATCATCAAACGCCGACCCGCAGCATCCTCAAAGGACTGCGGTGCGTAGAAATCAAAGCCGGCATCGACCATCGGGGGCATGCCCTGCCCGGTGATCTTAAAGCTCGGCGCCTCCCAATCGGCCTCGATGGAGAACCACACGCACTGGTGCGGATTGCGGTAACGCCAACCATCGGCGGGCACGCCCTGCGGACAGCAAACGAGAATTAGCTCGCCATCAAGCTCAAATAGATCAGGGCACTCCCACATAAAACCAAACTTCTCGCCCAGCTCAATGCGCGTCGCATAGCTCCAGCCCTCTAGATCGCTCGAGGTATAGACAAGCACACAGCCACGGTCGTCTTTCGTACGAGCGCCCAAAACCATGTAGTAGATACCATCGTGCTCAAGGATCTTGGGGTCGCGTACGTGCGTACCGATATCGTCGGGGTAATCGACCGGCCCAACAGCCATATGCTTCTCGCCCAATTCGTCAGGATTCTCGGCAACCATATGAATTTGGTTTTGCTCACGGCCCGTCAACACGTAGTCGTAATCATCGCGGTCAAAATGCTTGACGTTACCGGTATAGAAGTAGTGAATCTTGCCGTCGTGTACAAAGGCAGAACCAGAATACGCTCCGCTCGAATCCAAATCGGAATCGGGGAACAGCACAGGGCCGCAATTCTCGTACGTCACAAAATCCTTTGTTGTCAGATGATTCCAAAGCACTGGACCGCCATGCGCAGCATCGAATGGATCGTATTGGTGATAAATGTGATACGTATCACCGATCTGCACCAAACCGTTGGGGTCGTTGAGCCAGCCAAGCTCAGGCTCCACATGGAACAGGAGCCTATCGGGGTCGGACGCGATGCGACCTGCCGTCTCATCCTGTCCGGCACGCCACTGCCCATAGTCCGTGCGCGTCACCTTATTTTTTTGATTAAACATCGCCATTGGCTTTCTCGTCTATAGGGAAGGACGCTCGACTCACACGAGCCGAACGCCCTTCCTCAAATGGACTTATCCTCAGATTACGCCGAACGGCTCAACTAGAAGCTAACGTCGAAGCCAGCGCCAGCGCCCTCTTCATCGGTGGTCGGCACGCCCTTTGCCTTGTTGTAGGCAAAAATCAAGACGATCGGCACGATAAAGGCGATGAGATTGCCGGCCACATACCACACGAGCGTCTCGGGCGTAACGATGAGCAGGCCAAGCACACCGGTCAGACCCTGACCGATAGCGCGCACCTCAAAGAGCTTCACGAAGGCACCGCCGCAGCCTGCACCGATGCAAGCGCAGACGAACGGGATGATCGAGTAGCGCATGTTTGCAGCAAAGATTGCGGGCTCGGAGATACCGACCAGCGTCGGGATAAAGGACGACATACAGATGTTGCGCTCTTTGGAATGCTTCTTGTGAATGAGATACATGCCGATGGCGCCGCCGCCCTGGGCGATGATGGAAACCGACCAGATGGCCTGGATGTAGTTGAAGCCGGTCGTGGCAACGAGGTTGGCCTCAATACCCTGGATGAACTGATGTGTACCGGTAACGACGAGCGGCTGCAGGAACGCGGCGAAGACAAAGGCGCCAAAGACGCCCATCCTGTTGTACAGGACATCGATTACGCCAGCGAGGACGTCGCCGATCAGGTTGCCGAGCGGGCCGAACACGGTGAACAGGGCGACGTTAGCTAGAATCAGGGTAACGGTCGGGACAAAGACGAACGAAACGACCTCGGGGATGTACTTCTGGGCAATCTTTTCGACCTTGGCCATAAACCAGGCAGTCAGGATTGCAGGGAACACGCCGCCCTGGAAAGCAACCATGGGAATGGAGAGCGGACCAAAGTTCCAGTACTCAGCACCCGTCGGGTCCATAACGAACGTGTTGCGGTTCATAAGGCTCGGGTGAACCATGACGATACCGACGAGGATGCCCAGAATCGGGTTACCGCCAAAACGCTTCACCGCGCTGTACATAACCAGGACAGGCAGGTAGTCAAACGTGGTGGCGATAATGGCAAAGAAGCTTGCGAGGTTCTTGAGGAACTCGCTGTGGTCGGCAAGGCTGCCCTCCATGCCGAAGAGGCCGTTGGCAACGATCAGCGACTTAAGGCCGATGATGATAGCAGCGCCGACGAAAGCGGGAATGATCGGGATAAAGATGTCCGAGAATACCTTGAGGACCGAGAAGAACTTGCCCTTCTTGTCCGCCTCGGCGCCCTTGACCTCGGAAGCGCTGATCTCCTTAACGCCCGTCAGAGCCATAAACTCATCGTAGACCTTGTTGACGGTACCGGTACCGAAGATGATCATGAGCTGGCCGCTGTTGTACAGCACGCCCTTGACGCCATCGATGTTCTCGAGCTCGGCCTTGTTGTACTTGCTCGTATCCTTGAGCACCAGACGCAAACGCGTAACGCAATGCGTGGCGCCCTCGATGTTCTCCAGACCGCCGACGTTATCGACGACTTGCTGAGACACTACTTTGTAGTCCATGTTCCTCTCCATTCCCTTACGAAATCATAAAACGTTTTGATGCCATTACAGAGACGCGATCGTTGCATTTGCGCACTTGAGCGTACCGTCGGTGACCGTCAGCGCCACACCCTGGCCCTGCTTATTGCAGAAGCGCGCGTTAAGCGCAACATCATCGACAAAGATGGTCGCGATATCGTCGTCAACGACCAGGCGCACATGATGAGTGCCCTCGCCCTTAAAGAACAACGGACGCTCGAGGCCCATGTTGTTGACCTGGAACCACGGATACTGGGGGGCCGCCGTAAACTCGAGCTTGCCCTCACGCAGGTTGGCGCGGAACTCATAGGCAAGACCGGACTCGGCGTCCTCGGCGAGCTTAACCGAGAAGCCGGCAGCGTCACCGGCGAGCTCGATGTCGGCGTCGAGCATATAGGTGGAACCGGCATCCGCAGCGAGCACCTGCTCGACCTTGCCCGACTCGCAGGAAAGCTCAAAGGCCTCGACTGCCTTAGCCTCGCCAAAGGCGCCAAGCATGCTGTCGGGGAGTTTGGTGCCAAGCGTTCCGTCGGCACGCTGAACGATCTCGAGGGGCATAAAGGTGCCACCCCACAGGTAAGAGCTGGGGTCGCCGCCCTCGTCACGCGTAGGAACCCAACCAAACAGAACGCGGCGCTCGCCATCAAATGCGGTACGTGCGGCATAGTACGCGCGGCCATCGAAGGAATCGTCCGCGGGAGTGATCCAGGGACCGTTGATAGAGCGAGACATGCGGTAACGGGTCTTGTTGCCATCACTGTACTCAGAGAACACCAGATACCACCAGTCGCCCATCTTAAAGAGATCAGGCATCTCAAACATGGTGTACAGGCCCGGATTCCACCAGTCGCCCTGGAACTCCCAGGTATCCAGGTCCTTGGAGGTGAACTTGACCAGACGACCGGTCATCAGACGCTTGTCCTCGCCCACACGCGTGCCGAGGATGAGCATGTACTCTTCGTTCTCCTCATCCCAAAGCACAAAGGGATCGCGCCAGTTGCGGTCATCGTAACCCTCCTGGGGCGGAAGCAGCGTCTCGGCGATGTTCTTCTCCCACTTGACGGCGTCGTCACTCGTTGCGTGAAGAAGAACTTGCTTCATCAAACGTGCGCGGACCTTATCGCGATTGCAACCAGTGTAGAGCGCATGGTACTTGTCGCCCACCTTAAACACCGTGCCGGCATAAACGTACTGGTCGACCTCCTCGTCGCCGCCGCGCTCAAGGCTCTCGCCAAAGTCCTTGTAATTGACGAAGTCCTTGGTCGTAGCGAGTGCCCAACCAAACGGCTCTCCGAAAGGTCCGGGGTTACGCGTGTCGCGCTGATGATAGAGATAGAACGTGCCATCCTCGCCGTACGGCATGATGTCGCCTACCCAAATTCCCTCAGGCTGGTAATACACCTTATGCATCCGAGACTTCCTTTCCCACGAGATACTAACTCGGTACATCTGCAAGATATGTCAATCGTTTTCATATGTCAAACGTTTTCACATCAATACGTCTTTTCGCAGTTCCAGTCGTCGGCAAACGATTGACATATGCCGGCGAACGGTCATCAGAGGCGTTTGAGGAATTCTTTTGGCACGGGATGAACTACGCGGTTTTGCCCTCAATGAGTTCAACGGGGAGCTTGGTATTCGATTCGGGCTTTTCACCGTTAACAAGAGCGATGATGGATTGCGCCGCGAGCTCTCCGATGCGATCGATATCTTGACGAACGGTTGTTAAGTCAGGCATAAACGTCATAGTGCGGCGGGCGCCATCCGCGCCCACGACCTTAATATCGTCCGGAGCGCTCAAGCCGCGCCGCTTCATCACGTTGAGGCAGATGGCCGCCATCGTGTCGTCTCCCGCAAAGATGCCGTCAATATCGGGGTTCTCATCGAGGATCTTCGCAACGACCGCACTCTTTTCGTCGTCGGACTTAACGAACTCGACCTCACGGACAAGCACGGGCAAACCGGCCTGCTCCACAACATCGTGGTAGGCATCGGTACGCTTATTGGCAGGCATACGCATGCGGCTATTGTTACGCAGACACAAGATGCGCGAACACCCGTCATCGATCAGGCGACGCGTGGCAAGTTCGCCGATGCCATAGCTGTCGCTCGCAATCTGAACAGAGGTCTCGCCAAGGTCGCAGTCGATACCAACCAGACTCAAGCCCATCTCGGCATACGCCTCGGCACCGATATTAAGCGAGTTGACGATGACGCCATCAACCATATTGCGCCGAAGCATATCGATATAAGAACGCTCAAGATCAGGTCGATTGGCGCTATTGCACAGCAACATCTTAAAACCGTTTTCGGCCAGGGTACGCTCAACGGCTTGGACCGCTTGGGCATGAAACGGGCTGCTGACATAGGGGACGATCATACCTATTAGATTCAGGCGACCGTTGAGCATGGCACGGGCGATATCGTTGGGCGTATAGTTGATGCGCTTCATCGCGGCATGGACCTTATCGCGGGTCTCTTGGCTAATATAGCCGCGATTATTAAGCACGCGAGATACCGTAGTAGGCGAAACCCCCGCCACCGCTGCAACTTCCTTGATGCCAGGCTTAGCCGAATCCTTAGAACGAGCGCCCTCGCGAGCCATAGCACCCTCCCCCATCAACATGTCATACGTTTACATACGAACAAAGCATACCCCAACAAGAGCGGGAAGACGGTAACAGTACAAGTAAGTAAACGACTCATCCAAATAATTAGGAGAGTTCCGCCTAAAGGGTGACTACACAGGACCCAGCCGGGCCGTCTTGGGTTACTTTCCAAAAAAAATCCGTAGGACGCAAAGGGCTCCGCCGCGCGAAGCGCGCAGCGGAGCCCTTTGCATGTCCGAGGACGTTTTGGAAAGTAACCCAAGACGGCCCGGCGATCCCGCGGGAGTTAAATCCCTTTAGAACTTGTCGTGGAAGGTACGCGCAATGACCTCGTCCTGCTGCTCCTTGGTGAGCGTGTGGAAGTTCACGGCATAGCCGGAAACGCGGATGGTCAGCTGCGGGTACTTCTCGGGGTGAGCCTGAGCGTCGAGCAGCGTCTCACGGTTGAAGACGTTGATGTTCAGGTGGTGGCCACCCTTCTCGGCGTAAGCGTCGAGCATGTGGACCAGGTTATCGGCCTGGGTCTCGGAAACTTCAGAAACCTTCATAATGTGTCTCCTTCGATTAATAGGCGCCGGCCGAAACCGGCGCACTAATCAGTAATCGTTACTGTTAGTATAGCACTAACAATAGTTACTCGCCCAGCTGATCAAGGTCGATATCGCCAAAGAACACCTGGTCCTCCTTGCCGAGCGCACTCGGGATGATGGAGAAGGTGTTGGAGATGCCGTCCTGAGCATCGCGGAACGGGAGCTTGGAAACCGAAGACAGCGAAGCGATGGCGCCGTGGCTATCGCGCTTGTGCATGGGGTTAGCACCCGGGGCGAACGGCTGGCCAGCCTTGCGGCCGTCGGGCGTGGAGCCGGTCTTCTTACCGTACACGACGTTGGAGGTAATGGTCAGAACCGAGGTCGTAGGCACGGAGTTGCGGTAGGTGTCGTTCATGCGGATGTACTCCATGAACTGGTGCACAACGTCGTGAGCGATCTGGTCGACGCGGTCGTCGTCGTTACCGTACTTGGGGAACTCGCCCTCGGTCTCGAAGTCGACGATGATGCCGTTCTCGTCACGGACGGGGTGGACCTTGGCGTACTTGATGGCGGACAGGGAGTCAGCCACGACGGAAAGGCCAGCGATGCCCGTAGCGAACCAGCGGTGCACGTGCTTGTCGTGCAGAGCCATCTGGATGCGCTCGTAGCAGTACTTGTCGTGCATGTAGTGAATGATGTTCAGCGAGTTGACGTACACGCCAGCGAGCCACTTCATCATGTCGTTGTACTTGGCCACAACGTCGTCGTAATCGAGCGTATCGCCCTCGACGGCGCGATACTTGGGGCCGACCTGCTTCTTGGAGACCTCGTCAACACCGCCGTTGAGTGCGTAGAGCAGGCACTTGGCCAGGTTGGCGCGAGCGCCGAAGAACTGCATCTCCTTGCCGATGCGCATGGAGGACACGCAGCAGGCGATGCCGTAGTCGTCGCCATGATAGACGCGCATGAGGTCGTCGTTCTCGTACTGGATCGAGGAGCTGGCGACAGAAGTCTTGGCGCAGAACTTCTTGAAGTTCTCGGGCAGACGGGTCGACCACAGAACGGTCATGTTGGGCTCGGGGCTGGTGCCCATGTTCTCGAGCGTGTGCAGGTAGCGGTAGCTCATCTTGGTAACGAGCGTACGGCCGTCGACACCCATGCCGCCGATGGACTCGGTGACCCACTGCGGGTCGCCGGTGAACAGGGCCTGGTACTCAGGGGTACGGGCAAACTTGACCATGCGAAGCTTCATGATGAAGTGATCCACGAACTCCTGGATCTGCTCCTCGGTGAAGGTACCGTTGGCAAGGTCGCGCTCAGCGTAGATGTCGATGAACGTAGAGGTGCGGCCGATGGACATGGCAGCGCCGTTCTGCTCCTTGACGGCAGCAAGGTAGGCGAAGTACATCCACTGGATGGCCTCCTGCGTGTTGGTAGCAGGGTTGGAAATGTCGAAACCATAGGTCTCGGCCATCATCTTGAGCTCGCCGAGGGCGCGGATCTGCTCCTGCAGCTCCTCACGATCGCGGATGTTGTCGGCGGTCATGACCGTCGGGGTGGAAGCCTTCTGGGCCTCCTTGTCCTTGATCAGGTAGTCGACGCCGTACAGGGCGACACGACGGTAGTCGCCGATGATGCGGCCGCGGCCATAGCCATCGGGCAGACCGGTGATGATGTGAGCCGAGCGGCAAGCACGCATCTCGGGAGTGTAAACATCGAAGACGCCAGCGTTGTGGGTCTTACGCTCGAAGGTGTAGCGCTCGACAACGTTCTCGTCGACCTTATAGCCGTGCTGGCTGGCAGCCTGACAAGCGATGCGGATACCACCGTTAACGTGCAGCGCGCGCTTGAGCGGCTTGTCAGTCTGGAGACCGACGATGGTCTCCTTCTCGCGGTGGGCGTTATCGATGTAGCCAGCGGGGTGGCTCACGATACCCGTGACGATCTTGGTGTCCATATCGAGGACACCACCCTGCTCGCGCTCCTTAAGCAGCAGGTCGAGAACCTCGCCCCACAGCTCCTTGGTACGCTCGGTCGGACCGACGAGGAACGACTCGTCGCCCTCGTAGGGGGTGTAGTTCTTCTGGATGAAGTCTCGGACGTCAACTTCTCCCGTCCAGATGCCTTCCTTGAAGCCTTCCCATGCCTCCTGCATTGTGTAACCACGCTCCTAGTTACGTGTAATGCGGCGCTCTCTCACACCGCTGCTTATTGAATTCTTGAATGTTCGGCTTGCACTACCGGCTTCTTCCGTTCTTCACCACACGTCGGTGCAGGGAAAAACGTTTGTCCACCTTGGAACTACAACCCAAAACCCAAGATTTCACCCGTCTGAGAAGGATAACATAGCGACCCTCTCCATCTGGGCTGTTATATGTTTCTTTTTTTATATCATAAAGGCGTTTTTTACAAACCCGCAGGAAATGCGAGCGCGAACAACTACCGTTCACCGATTTGTATGTTATTTTTCCTTGCCTTTGTACGACGTTCGCTCTAGCTGTTATGCCAGCTTTAGCAGGGTAAAGTGTCCCAAAGACCCTACAGAAACTGCAGGGCGGCCACGGGATCCCCCGTGGCCGCCCTGTGGCGTAGCTAGTTTTTAGCTTTGATTACCGTTTGGCATTAGGCGGCTGCGGAGGCCTTGTCGGTCGTTGTCTTGCCGTTGCTCTGCTGGCCCTCAAAATGCTTGTAGCACCAGCTGGTGACCAGCGGGGTCAAAATAGCCGTCACGATTGCGCAGGCAGCAACCTGTGCCGTGGCCGTCGCGAGCACCGCTCCGCCGTACAAGGCCTCGTTGACGCTTGCCATGGCAGCAGGCGTGGCCACATTGGCTCCGGCGCAGCTCGAAATGGCCGCACCTGCGACACCCGTACCGCCCGTGAGCTTATCGACCGCGATAACGGGAATTGCAAAGACCACCGAGCAGATCACGCCGAGCAGAATACCGGGGAGACCGCCATTAATGAGCTGGCCAAAGGTCATGGTCGAGCCCATGGCAAAGAAGACGAGCACGACGATAGCGGAAAGCGCCGGGGCCATCATCTTCTTAAAGCTCGGGAAGAGGTTGCCCAGAATAATGCCGACGACGATCGGCAGGATGGCACCCACGAGCGACCAGCCGATCGGAGCCTGGCCGGCAGCGCCGAGCACGATCATCGTGACCGGAGGGCCGACAACGAGCGTGGTGATTGCGACAGCGCCACGCTCGGCCTCATTGCCCATGGTGCCCATCAGACCAGCGTACATAGCGTTGTTGGCGCCGGTGCAAGCCGCCAGCATCACCATGGCAGAGATGCCAAACAGGTTGTCGTTGAACACATAAAGGATGAGCAGCGACACGGCAACGACCACGATTTGCTTGACGGCGATGATGATGGCACCGCGGGCAGCGGCGGCAGGAGCACTCTTAAACGAAATCGTCGTACCGACGATAAGCAAAAAAGCGCCCACGAGCGGGCCTGCACCCTGCTGGGTCATGCCAAGCGTAAAGCTGCCGAGCGTTTTAAACAGGTCAGGGAACAGCGTGTTGAGCAGGCAGCCCAACAAAAGCGGCACCAAAATATTGGCACCCGGGATGGAGGACATCTTAAAGAACGGCTCCTTTGCCGCCGGCGCCTCCACCGCAGTCGATTCACTCATATATATCTCCTTTGGATGCATGCGAATCGTAGCCGCACGCGCCTATGTCAGAAAGAAGGCGACGGTCCCGAGTCGCAGGAGCCGTCGCCGAATAATCATCGCGGGGTATTACCCGTCCAGGACGATGCCGCCGTCGCAGTCACCGATCTCGCCGTTCACGAAGCTGGCGAGGTCGGAAGCGAAGAACAGCACCATCTGCGCAGGCTCGCTGGCCTGGGCAGCGCGGCCCAGAGGAATACCGTTGATGATGCGCTGAGAGTTCTCGTCAGAGAGAATCGAGGTCATATCGGTCAACGTGAGCGACGGGCACACGGCGTTGCAGCGAACGCCAAACTTGCCGCCCTCCTTGGCGACCGCCTTGGTAAGGCCGTTGACACCGGCCTTGGAGCTCGCGTAGGCAGCGGTGCCAAGCAGGCCGCCGCCGATCTTGCCAGCAACGGAACTCACGTTGACGATAGTGCCGGCATGCGCCGCCTTAAAGTGCGGGTACACGGCGTTCATCATAGTGAAGGTACCGTTGAGGTTGATGTCGATGGTGCGACGCCACTCGGTGTCATCGATCTCGTCGAACTTCTTGGTGCTGATGACGCCAGCGCAGTTGATCAGGATGTTGGTTTGCGGCAGGTCCGTAAAAATCTGCTCGACGGTCTCGCGCGCCTTGGGCGCATCGGCAACATCGAGCTGATAGAACTTGTTGCCCTCGCCAAGCTCGGCCACAGCGGCCTCGCCCTTAGCAGCGTTCCTTGCGATGAGCGCGACGTGTCCGCCGCCCGCAACGATACCCTTGGCGATCTCGAGGCCAATGCCCTGAGTGCCACCGGTAACGATCGCGGTTTTACCCGTGAAGTCAAATGCCATGACTCCATCCCCCTTTATGTAAGGTGTCTCCTTGCGGGAAGTTGGAGCATCGCACGTGGCGATTATATGAGTCCCAGTCGTCATGGTGGTGACAACCCCTCGCCTAACCGCGGGCATAATAGTTCTTTGAAACGCTTCAGCAATTGAATGATTTTAAGTCTTAATGAGCTCTTAATATTGCCCACTGTATGAGGCCCGCGTATGGGGGTATCATCTTCCAGCGAAAATAGTTTCTAGTGTTAGGGGTTTTCGGTGGAAGATACCGATTTTCGTGAGCTTGGGCGTCAGCTCCTTACCGAGTTCGGCAGCATGCATCAGCGCATTTCGCGTTTTGCGGACAAAGCCCTCGGCGGCGAGATGGCCGTCATGCGCGCCCTCATACTCGCCGGCGGCTCGCTCACGCCAAGCGAACTCGCTGATCGCGCCTGGGTCTCGAGTGCCCGCATCGCCAATATCCTACGCGCTCTCGAAGCCAAGGGCTGGGTCGAGCGCGAGCACTCAAAGACCGACCGTCGTCGCGTACACGTCACGGTGACCGACAAAGGATTCCAGGATCTAGAAATCAAACGTCGGGAATTCGAGAACCGCACTGCGGCTTTCCTCGAGCAGCTCGGCGAAACAGATACCCAAGAGATGGTGCGTCTTCTAAGGCGTGCCAACGAAATTATCGACCGCAATCAAGAAAGGAGAGATGCCGAGTGAGGATTCTCAAGCTCTTTAAAAAGCATATCCTGGCACTATTCGCAGCTATCGTACTTATCGTAATCAGCTGCAACGCCGATCTGGCACTGCCTACCTATATGAGCGACATCGTCGACGTGGGTGTGCAGCAAGGCGGCATCGCCTCGCCCGTGCCCGACACCATTCGCGCCGAATCGCTCGACGACCTCGAACTCTTTATGAGCGCCAAGGACGCCAAAGCTGTGGAGGCCGTGTTTAGCAAGGCTGACAAAAACGGCATTCGAACGTACAAGGGCACCGAGGAAGAGCGTGCCGATGGAGGCAAGATTGCCGACATTATGAGCCTGCCCGAGACTGTCGTCCTTTCGCTCAACCAGGGCATTGACGCCAACTCCATGGGCGACATGATGGGCTCGTCCAGCGAGAAAGACAACGACGCTGCCCAGGCCATGCCCACCCCCGAGCAAATGGCAGCGATGACGCCCGAGCAGCTCGCCGAGATGCAGCAGAAGGCCGCGGCGGCGCAGAACATGCAAAAGCAGATTGATGCCGACGGCGGTAAGATCACTATGAAGAGCCTGCGCCTGGGTGTCGAGGGCGGTCTGGTAGACCAAAGCAAGCTCGTCGAGGGCGCCAACCAAATGGCGGACAAAATGGGCTCCATGTCGGGCTCCATCGTCACCCAGCGCGCCGTGAGCTATGTACAGGACGAGTACAAGGCGCAGGGCATCGACCCCGCCGACGTGCAGAACGCCTACCTGAGCCGCATGGCGACCACGATGTTTGGACTGTGCCTCGTGTCGCTCGTCGCCACCATCCTGACCGGTGCCGTGGCTTCGCGCACCGCCTGCTCCATCGCCCGCGACCTGCGCCGCGAGACCTTCAACAAGGTTATGCACTTCTCGCCGGCCGAGGTGGGCAAGTTTAGCCAGGCCTCGCTCATCACCCGCTGCACCAACGACATTCAGCAGATCCAGATGGCCGCAACTCTGTTTATCCGCATGTGTCTGATGGCCCCCGTCATGGGCATCGTCGCCGTCATGCGCGTCCTGGCCAACCATACCGGCCTGGAGTGGACCATCGCCGTTGCCATCATCGCGGTCTCGGCCGTCGTCGGCGTGCTCATGGGCCTCACCATGCCCAAGTTCAAAAAGATGCAAAGCTTTGTTGACCGCGTGAACCTTACCGCCCGCGAGCTGCTCGACGGCCTTATGCCCATCCGCTCGTTCAACCGCGAGGAACATGAACTCGAGCGTTTTGACAAGGCATCGCTCGACCTGATGACCACGCAGCTCTACACCAACCGCGCCATGAGCTTTATGATGCCGCTCATGATGCTCGTCATGAACTGCATCACCGTGCTCATCGTCTGGTTTGGTGCGCAGGGCGTGTCCGACGGCGTGATGCAGGTCGGCAACATGATGGCGTTTATCTCCTACACCATGCAGATCGTCATGGCGTTTATGATCCTCACCATGGTTTCGGTCATCCTGCCCCGTGCCGAGGTCGCAGCCGAGCGCGTAGATGAGGTCATCACCTGCCCCACGAGCATCAACGACCCTGCCTCGCCCAAACTGCCCGCGGCCAGCTCGCCGCGCGGTGAGCTCACCTTCCGCGACGTGAGCTTCCAGTACCCCGATGCCCGCGCCGACGTCATTAGCGGTGTGAACTTCACCACGCATGCCGGTCAGATGCTCGGCATCATTGGCTCCACGGGCTCGGGCAAGTCCACGCTCGTACAGCTGATTCCGCGCCTGTACGACGTCACGGGCGGCAGCATTTCGCTCGACGGCATCGACGTGCGCGACATGACCCTTTCCGAGCTGCGCCGCCGCATTGGTTACATCCCGCAGCAGGGGCGTCTGTTCTCGGGCACCGTCGAGAGCAACCTCAAGTTTGCCGGCGACATGGTAAGCGATGACGACATGCACAAGGCGGCATGCATCGCCCAGGCCGAGGACTTTATCGCCGAGCGCGAGGGCGGTTACGACTCCCCCATCAGCCAGGGCGGCTCCAATGTTTCGGGTGGTCAGCGCCAGCGTCTGGCCATCGCCCGCGCATTGGCCAAAAAGCCCGAGGTCGTGGTGTTCGATGACTCGTTTAGTGCCCTCGACTACAAGACCGACGCGCGCCTGCGCGAGGAGCTGGCTAAAAACGTTACCGACGCCGCACTCGTGGTCGTGGCCCAGCGCATCGCGACCATCATGCACGCCGACCAGATCATCGTGCTCGACGACGGCCACGTAGTGGGCACCGGCACGCACGAGGAGCTGCTGCGCAGCTGCCCGGCGTACCTAGAGATCGCACAGTCGCAGCTTTCCGCCGAGGAGCTGGGGCTTACCCAAGAAGAAATTGCAGCCGTCATGGAAGGAGGCGAGCGCTAATGGCAGACGAGACCAAGACTCAGATTCCCAAGCCCACCCGCCAGCGTGGTCCCATGGGCCGCATGGGTGGCATGCGTCGTGGCGAAAAGGCCAAGGACTTTAAGGGCACCATGAGGCAGCTGCTCGGCTATATCGGCCAGCACAAGATTGCCGTGTTTGCCGCCGTCGCCTTTGCCGTGTGCTCGGTCATCTTTAACATTGTGGGACCTAAGGTGCTCGGCCAGGTTACGACCAAGCTGTTCGAAGGCCTGGTCGCCAAGGTCAACGGCACCGGCGACGTTGACTTTGACTGGATCGCCAAGACGCTCGGCTTTTTGCTCTGCCTGTATCTGGCGAGCTCTGTCTGCAGCCTGGTCCAGGGCTGGCTCATGACCGGCGTCACGCAAAAGATCTGCTACCGCATGCGCAAGGAAATCGCCGCCAAGATTGCCGTCGTGCCGATGAGTTACTTCAACGGCCACAGCAAGGGAGACGTACTCAGCCGCATCACCAACGACGTCGATACGCTGGGTCAGTCGCTCAACCAGAGCGTGACGCAGCTCATCACGTCGGTGACGCAGATTATCGGCGTGCTCGTCATGATGCTTTCGATCAGCCTGCCGCTTACCGGCGTCACCGTGCTCACGCTGCCGGCCGCTGCGATTATCCTGACCGTGATGATTCACTTCTCGCAGCCGTACTTCCGCGAGCAACAGCAGGTTCTGGGCGCCGTCAACGGCATTATCGAGGAGGACTTTGCCGGCCAGAACGTCATCCAGGTGTTCGACCGCGCCGAGGCCTCGATCGAAGAGTTCGACCGTCAAAACGACCGCCTCTTTATTAGTGGCTGGCGCTCGCAGTTCCTGTCGGGCCTGATGATGCCGCTTATGAGCCTGGTGGGTAACATGGGCTACGTGGGCGTTGTCGTGGTGGGCGCACAGCTCGCACTGACCGGCAACGCCACGCCCGGCGACATCCAGAGCTTTATCCAGTACGTTCGCAACTTTACGCAGCCCGTGCAGCAGCTGGGCAACGTGAGCAACACGATGCAGTCGATGGCAGCCGCCACCGAGCGCGTCTTTGAGTTCCTAGCCGCGCCCGAGGAGGAGCAGAAGGCCGACGCGCAGATTCCCGAGAAGCGCCCTGGCCACGTGGAGTTCGACCACGTCAAGTTTGGCTACACGCCCGACAAGACCATCATCCACGACTTTAGCTGCGAGGCGCAGCCCGGCCAGACCATTGCCATCGTCGGCCCCACCGGCGCCGGCAAGACCACGCTCATTAAGCTGCTGCAGCGCTTTTACGACGTGGACGGCGGTTCGCTGCGCGTCGAGGGCGTCGACGTGCGCGACTGGGACCGCGCGGCGCTGCGCGGCGAGTTTGCCATGGTGCTGCAGGACACCTGGCTGTTTAACGGCACCATCCGCGAGAACATCCGCTACGGACGCCCCGATGCGACCGACGCCGAGGTCGAAGCCGCTGCACGCGCAGCGCGCTGTGATCACTTTATCCATACGCTCGCCGGTGGCTACGACTTTATGATCAACGAGGAGGGCACTAACCTGTCGCAGGGTCAGCGCCAGCTCGTGACCATCGCCCGCGCCATTTTGGCCGACCGTCCGGCGCTGATTCTGGACGAGGCGACCTCCAACGTCGATACCCGCACCGAGGAGCTCATCCAGCGCGCCATGGATGCGCTGATGCAGGGCCGCACGAGCTTTGTCATCGCGCACCGCCTGTCCACGATCCGCAACGCCGACGTGATCTTGGTAATTCGCGACGGCGACATCGTCGAGAAGGGCACGCACGACGAGCTGCTCGCCCAGGGCGGCTTCTACGCCGACCTGTACAATTCGCAGTTCGACGAAGCGGCGTAAAAACCGGCGGCAAACAACCGCAATGCCAAGAAAACGGGGACGCAGGACAACCTGCGCCCCCGTTTTTGTTCTACGGCCCTTGAACCGCCTCCCCTGAGACCTGATTGACAGCCCCTTCGAGGTCCTGTGGGCAAAAAATGGCAAATATGAGTACTGTTACCTTTTTAGTATCAGCCAAAACAGCCCCAAATACCGTTCTCACGGCTTACACGCGTCCCTAAATTGATCAAACAGCCCTATAGCGGACTTATATGTGTTTGTGTTAATGAACATATTTTGCATTTTGTCTATTATTTTGCGAAGGCAATATGATACTAAGATAGCAACCGTACTCATATTTGGCATTTTTTGCCCACAGGGTGTTTCCTGGGGAACCGACAATAGCCTTAGGGTCCCGCGCGACGCCACTCCCTCCCGGTATCCGCCGACGTTCCCCCATATAAAACCTGCCAAAATAAACCTGTCCCTTTTTGGTAGGTTTCGGGGTGACAAGGGCTTGCACTTTAGCGTGCGACAGCGGATAATGCCGAACACTCGACAATACGCTTATTGCTCTTTCTATAGATTGAGGAGGCCCTTATGGCCATGGAATTCAAACGCAAGTTGCCGATCCCCATGGAGATCCGCGAGGAAATGCCGCTTTCCGCCGAGCTTACCGCCAAAAAGCAAGTATTTGACGCCGAGGTCGCCAAAGTCTTTACCGGCGAGGACGCACGCAAGGTGCTCATCATCGGCCCGTGCTCTGCCGACCGCGAGGATTCGGTGCTTGAGTACATGAACCGACTGGCCAAGACCGCCGAGGAGGTCAAGGACAAGCTCATCATCATTCCGCGCGTCTACACCAATAAGCCGCGTACCAAGGGCACCGGTTACAAAGGTCTTCTGCACAACCCTAACCCCGAGGCGCCCGACGACCTGCTCGAGGGCGTCAAGGCCATCCGCCATATGCACCTGCGCGTTATTAAGGAAACGGGCTTCTTCACCGCCGACGAGATGCTCTATCCGTCAAACTACCAGTACCTCGTTGACCTGCTGAGCTATGTTGCCGTGGGCGCACGCTCGGTCGAGAACCAGGAGCATCGCCTGGTGTCGAGCGGCATTTCGGTACCCGTCGGCATGAAGAATCCCACTGCCGGCTCTACCACCGTTATGCTCAACTCCATTTACGCCGCGCAGGCGCACCAGAGCTTCATCTTCCGCAACTGGGAGGTCGAGTGTGACGGTAACCCGCTCGCGCACGCCGTCATGCGTGGCTACATCGGTCTCGACGGTCGCACCTACCCCAACTACCACTACGAGCACCTGGAACGCCTGGCCGAGCGCTATACCGAGCACGCCGGCTATGCCAATCCGGCAGCGGTCATCGACTGCAACCACGACAACTCGGGCAAGCGTCCGCTGGAGCAATATCGCATTTGCAAGGAGGTGCTCGACAGCTGCCGCCGCAACGAGTCCATCTCCAAGCTGGTCAAGGGCTTTATGATCGAGTCTTACCTTGAGGACGGCAACCAGCCGGTCGATGGCGGCGTCTTTGGTAAGTCGATCACCGACCCGTGCCTGGGCTGGGAAAAGACCGACTACCTCATCCACGAGATCGCGGAACGGGTGTAGGTTACGGCGTTTTACCAAACGCCGTAACGGCTCGACGCTGCGCGGGCCGCATTTGGACAATCTGATGTTCAACTTCAAGGGCGCGACCAGAAGGTCAGCGCCCTTTCGTTTCACGTCACCTTGTCTCAAATGCGACCCGCTCGCTGTCCGTCCTCTACCTGCGGCGTTATCTTGCTCCGGATGTGGCGGTTAGGGACGCTCCTTTTCTGCCGGCGGTTTGGGACACTCCTTGGGTAGCCGTTGGGTGTTCCTATAGTTTTGTCAACCGTCGGGGCTACTCCCGGTAGGGCACC
>JAXXEN010000001.1:0-44656 GCA_037237765.1 Collinsella sp.
GCCCGTGGGTTATACCCTAAGAGCAAACCACCCTTTTTAAGGGTGGTTCTGATTGTTTGTGAGGGATAATCATACCGAGCATACCAAATACAGGTGGGCGGGCACCGTGGCTGGTGTCCGCCCACCTGGCATAGGAGGCTTTAAACTGAGTGATTCGCGAGCTAGCGCGCCTGCTTAACCTTTGCCGCTGCCTCGACAAACGACTTCCACAGGTTAAAGTCGGCCTCGAGCGTCTTCCACGTGTACTCAGGGTGCCATTGCACGCCTAGACAGAATGGCTGGCCTTCGACCTCGATGCACTCAGGAACGCCGTCGGTTGCCTTGGCGACCAAGCGCGTGCTTTTACCCAGACGATCGACGCAGCAGTGGTGTGCGGAGTTGGTCTGGATCAGCCTGTGCCCGCCAAGCGCGCGCTCCAACAGCGAACCCGGCACGACCTCGACGGGATGCACGGGGTCGTTGAGCACGTGGGTATGGCGCCACTGCGTGCGGCCCTCGCGAGCACCCAGGCTCGGCACGTCCATGCACAGGGTGCCGCCGGTGGCGACGTTGAGCAGCTGCGTGCCGCGGCAGGTGGTAAAGAGCGGCTTTTTGGCGCGAAGCACCTCGCCGACCAGCTTAAACTCAAAGCTATCGCGGATCTCGCAGCAGAGGGTGGGGTCGTAGGGTCGATCATCGCCCCAGCGTTTGGGATTGACATCGGGGCCGCCGGGAATGGCGATGCCGTCGGCGATATCGACGTAATGACGGATGACCTCAATGTCCTCGGTGATGGACATCTGCAGCGGCAGGCCGCCAGCGGCAAGGATGGCATCGACAAAGACACTTGCGATTTCCTCGTTGGGGGAGAGCATCTCGGTTAAAAATGGCTCTGCCTCTTCCCAGCGCGGTGCGACGAGGATGAGTGGGCGGTCGGCGGGGGCGACGTCGACGTGCGGGGTGTAGGACGATGAAGTGCGAGTTCCGATCATAGGTGTAACTTTCGAGTTTGGATGGGCATGGCGGGCGGGTGGGCGGTCTGGTTAGTGGCCCTTGATGGAGTTGAGGAAGTCCTGGGCGCGCTTGGTCTGGGGGTGGTCGAAGAACTCGTCGGGTGTGCCGGTTTCCACAATCTGGCCGTCGGCCATAAAGACGACGCGATCGGCCACGCGGCGGGCGAAGTTCATCTCGTGCGTGATGACGATCATCGTCATGCCCTTCTGGGCCAGACGGACCATGACCTCGAGCACCTCGTTGATCATTTCGGGATCGAGGGCGCTCGTGGGCTCGTCAAAAAGCATGGCCTTGGGCTGCATGGCGAGTGAACGGGCGATGGCCACGCGCTGCTGCTGGCCGCCCGAAAGCTGTGCGGGCACCTTGTCGGCCTGCTCGGCCACGCCCACGCGGCCCAGCAGGTCCATGGCGCGCTCGCGGGCCTCGTCCTTGGAGACACCCAGCACATCGACCGGTCCCAGCATGACGTTTTGCAGTACGGTCATATGTGCGAACAGGTTGAACTGTTGGAACACCATGCCCAGCTCAGCACGCATGCGGGCGAGGTCCTTGCCTTCCTGCGGCAGGGGCTCGCCCTCGATGAGGATCTCGCCCGAGTCGATGGTCTCCAGGCGGTTGATGGTGCGGCACATGGTCGACTTGCCCGAGCCCGAGGGTCCAATCACAACGACGACCTCGCCGCGGTCAACAGAGAGGTTAATGTCGTTGAGGACATGCAGATCGCCGTAGTGCTTATCGACGTGTCTGAGCTCGATCAGCGGCTGATTGCCGGAAGCGGAAGTGCTTTGTGCCATGGTGCTCGGCTCCTTATGACTCGAAATGGTAAAGCGTTAGCGGATGATGATCGCGCCGGTCTTGTGCGAAACATAGACAGCGGCCTTGTTGATCGCGACGTTGATGAGGATGTAGATGACCGCGATAACCAGGTAGACCGACACGAGGGCGTCGTAGTTGGTAATGAGCACGCGGGCGTTTTGCATGAGGTCGGGGTAGCTCACCACATAGGCGACGGTGGTGTCTTTGACTACGACCACGAGCTGCGAAATCAACGACGGAATGATAAACCGAATAGCCTGCGGCAACACGATTTTAAAGGTGATTTTGGCCTTGGAGAGACCGAGCGCCTGGGCTGCCTCGACCTGACCGCGCGGCACGGCATTGACGCCGGCGCGGAAAATCTCGGCCAGCACGCCGGCCGCAGCGAGCGCGACAGGCAGCGTGAGCATCCAAAACGACGGCAGCGAGATCTTGTACTGGGGCAGCACCAAAAAGAAGAAGTAGATAAACAGCAGGCTCGGCACACCGCGGAAGAAGTCGGTAAGCACGCGGCAGACCAGCTGCAGCGGCTTAATGTCGCTGGTGCGGCCGAGCATAAGGGCTAAGCCCAGCACCAGCGCGATGGCGCCAGCGGTGAGTGCGACCTTGACGGTGCCCTCAAAGCCGGCAAGCAGGAACTTCCAGGTGGTGAGGTGTGTAAAGAAATACCAATAGTGGACCGAAAGCTGACCGGTCACATAAAAGCGCTGCAGTACCAGGGCGACGAGCGCGGCCACGGTGACGAGTGAGATGGCGGTGCCGATGCGAATCTTAGCGCGCATCTTGGGGCCGGGAGCCTCGTAGAGCGCATCGCGCATGGTGAGTGCAGGGGAGGAATGCTTGCTCATCGGAGGATCCTCACCTTCTTATCGATGTAGTTGCCAATGTGGCTCACCACAAAGGCCGTGCCCAGGTAGCCGAGCGCCGAGATAAAGAACGCGGCGACGCCGCCGAGCGAGCGCGTGTTGATGTAGCTCACCACGCCGGTAAGCTCTTGCGGCTTAAGCGGCACCTGGCTGCCCAAGGCGGTAGTGAGCATGACGGCGATAAAGAGGTTGGTCATGGGCAATACGCTTGAGCGCAGCGCCTGCGGAATCACGATCTTGGCGAGGATACGGCTGAAGCTCATGCCGAGCGAGCGTGCAGCTTCGACTTGGCCGACGCCTACGGTGTTGATGCCGCTCATAAAGTTCTCGGAGCCAAAGGCCGAGCCCAAAAGGACCGTGGCGACGATAACGCAGGTGCGGTAGGGCAGGACGACCTTGAGCGGCGGCAGCGCATAGACGACGATAATGAGCAGCGCGATGCCGGGGATGTTACGGAAGACCTGGACATACAGGTCGCCAAAGACGCGCAGCGGCTTGAGCGGCGACACGCGCATCACGGTGACGGCGACGGCCAGCACCATGGCGATGGCAAACGACTCAAGCGTCATGCCCCAGGTTGCTAGCAGCGCGTCGATATAGTTCTGGCCATAGAGCGACCAGAGCTCGGAGAGACTCATGCGGACCTCCCGCCGGTAAGGAAAGGGGCCCCCGTGTGTACGGAAGCCCCGACAACTCAGTGAGGAAACAGTTTACCGCAATAAAGCGCATCATGCGTTTCCGTATGGTTTCGTTGCGGCCGTTACCAGGCTCGCTGCCTAGGCGCCGATCTCGGGCAGCTCGGGAACATTGGTGTCGCCCGTACGGTCACCGATGCAGATCTGCCACAGCTCAGTCCAGGTGCCGTCGTCCTCGATCTTCTTAAGGAAGTCGTTGACAAAGGCGACGCCGTCGGAATCGAGCGGCAGACCGATGCCATAGGGCTCCTTGCTGCCGAAGGGCTTGCCGGCAATCTTGTACTTACCGGGCTCGCGGACCAAGGCGCTCTGCTGCATGTTGTTATCGATGACGTAGGCATCAACGCGGCCCTGCTGGAGTGCCTGGCGTGCCTCCTCATCGGTCTTGAACTCCTGCTGGCTGGCCTTGGGGGCGAACTCCTCCAGGATGGCGGGACCGTTGGAGCCGGACTGGACGGCGACGTTCTTGTCGGCCAGGTCGTCGACGCTCTTGATGTCGTCGTTGTCGGCGAGCACCAGGATGGCCTGCTGCGTGTAGTAATAGGGACCGGCAAAGGAGACGAGCTTCTTGCGCTCGTCGGTAATGGTGTAGGTGGCGAAGACGGCGTCGACCTGGCCGTTTTGCAGGACGGACTCGCGCGTGTCCGAGGTCACCTGGGTGATCTCGACCTTGTTCTCGCCCAGAATGTAGTTGGACAGGAGCTGTGCGATACCGGCGTCGAAGCCGCGGGTCTGGCCGTCTTTCTCGTTGAGGAGGGAGAAAAGCGTAGAGGTCTGAACGCCACCGATCTTAAAGACGCCGGCGTCCTTGACGGCCGTGGCCCAGGCGCTGGCGGCGATGGCATCGTCATCGGCCTTGGGACCGTTGTCTACGAGCTTGTCGAATGCCTTGGCATCGAGCGTGGCGGAAACTTCGGTATCCTCGGAGCTCTTGGAGGAGCCGGCGGCGGAACCCTTGTCGGCCTCGGCGCTGGTGTCGGAGCAGCCGGCAAGACCAAGGCCGGCGACGGTTGCGAAGGTGGCGGCAACGAAGCCGCGGCGGTCGAGAATGACCTGCTGGGAGAGGTTCTTGCTCATGGTAGAACACCTTTCTCAATAAAATCCCTAGCGGTTGAGTAGAGTTATACCCTATCGCGCTCGGACGGGTCAACACGAAATAACTCAGAAACATACTTGCCTTATGGGTAATTCTACCTACCAAAAAAGGACAGGTTTATTTTGGCAGGTTTTATCTGGGTAAACGTCGCTTATTGCAGCTGAGATAGCGCTTTGCAGACGGCGTGGCCGCTCGCGGCGGTCGCTATAATGGCGGCAACGCGACACATATATGAGTAAGGAGATCGCGTATGAACGGTTATTCGTTTTTCGCACCGACCAAGGTGCTGTTTGGCGCGGGCAAGTTGGGCGAGCTGGGCACGCAGAAGCTGCCCGGCACCAAAGCGCTCATCGTTACGACCGGCGGCAACTCGGCCAAGCGCTTTGGATACCTGAGACGCGTGGAGGCCGAGCTCGAACGCGCCGGCGTGGCGCATGAGCTGTTCGATCGCATTGAGCCCAATCCCCTGCGCGAGACCGTCAATGCGGGTGGCTGGATGGCGCGCACCCATGGCTGCGACTTTGTCCTGGCGCTCGGCGGCGGCTCGGTCATGGACGGCAGCAAGGGCATCTGCGCGGTGGCGGCCAACCCGCATACCGATGCCGAGGGTAACGAATGCCTTGGTGACATCTGGGATTTTGTGAATGGCGGTACTGCGCTCGGCCTGCCGATCCCCAACGATCCGCTGCCGCTTGTTTGCGTAACCACCACGGCGGGTACCGGCTCCGAGGTCGATGCGGGCGGTGTCCTGTCCTGCGAGGACAATGACGAGAAGCTTCGCCTGGGCGATCCGCGCCTGTTCCCGGTACTTTCGATCGTTGATCCCGAGCTCATGGTGAGCGTCCCGGCGCGTCTGACCGCCTATCAGGGATTCGACGCTCTGTTCCATTGCGTTGAGTGCTACATCTCAAATACCAACACGCCCATGGGTGACATGGTTTGCCGCGAAGGCATCCGCCGAGCCGCCGCGGCGCTGCCTACGTGCATCAATAATGGCGATGACCTGGAGGCGCGCTCGAGCCTTGCGTTTGCCAACACGCTCGGCGGCTATGCCATGGATGCCTCGGGCACCACGGACTCGCATGGTCTTGAACATGGCATGAGCGCGCATCATCACGACCTGCCGCACGGCGCCGGCCTCATCATGATCGCCCGTGCCTACCACACGTGGATGATCGATCACGGTGTTGCACCAGAGCGCTATATCGACATGGCGCGTCTGATGGGCAATGCCGCCGCGGATGATCCGCACGATTTTGTGATTGAGCTCACGCGCCTGATGGGGGCTTGCCATATGGCCGACCTCGCCATGAGTGAGTGGGGGATTACGGTCGAAGAGCTGCCGGCCATCGCGCACAACGCTCTGACGACCAACGGCGTCCTGTTCAGCCACGACCCCGTGACGCTGACCGACCCCGACGTCGTCGAAATTCTCAAGCTAAGCTACCGCTAACCACCACAAAGGGGACACTTTGGCGGTTTGTCTCGATCTGTAACATCTGCAGCCATTTTTGCCGAGTAACTGTTACAGATTGAGATTTTCTCTTCAGGGGAATTCGAATGTCTCAATCTGTAACATCTGGACGGTCAAAAGGTCCCTATCTGTTACAGATTGAGACAAAGGTCTGGGACTACGACGTCTTATCTAGATCTGTAACAGTTAGACGGAAATTCGGGCCCTAGATGTTACAGATTGAGATAATCGCATCGTGAAAACAAAAACCTCCGCAGGGGTGCTTCCCTTGCGGAGGTTTTCTTACTCGTTGAGTAGTCTCACGGCTTCGGCGGCCATGTTCTCGACCGTCATGCCGTTCTGAGCGAGCAGTTCGTTGGGCTCGTAGCGGTCGGGGAAGCCCTTGGCGATGCCGAAGGTGCGCGTGCGCACGGGCGTGCAGGCCAGGTAGCACGCCACGCGCTCGCCCCAGCCGCCGTCCAAGATGCCGTCCTCGAGGGTGACGACAACGCGATGCTCGGCGGCAAGACTGTCGAGGAACTCGCGGTCGAGCTCGGTTGCAAAGCGCGGGTTGACGAGCGTGGCCTCGATGCCGTACTCGGCAGTCAGACGGTTTGCCACGCGCTCACCCAGCTCAAAGAAATCGCCAAGCGCGAGCACGGCAACGTCGCGACCTTGGCGCACCACGTTGTAGCGCGCGATGCCGTAATCGGTGTCCTCGGCAGGTGCCAAATCGGGGCGGCTTACCAGGCCAATACCAGGCACACGAATCGCCACGGGATGCTCGCGGTGGTCGAGCGACCAGCTCAGCATGGACAGGTATTCCTCCATGCAGGTCGGCGCTAGGTAGTGCATGTTGGGAAGAGCGCCCAGCATGGAAATATCAAAGAACGAAAGGTGCGTCTCGGACGTGGTGCCAAAGATCGACGCACCAAACACCAAAATGGTTGCCGGGGCGTCGTTGAGGCACAGGTCGTGCCACAGCTCGTCGTAGGCGCGCTGCAAAAACGTACCGTACACACCAAAGACTGGCTTGGCGCCCGAGCGCGCAAGCGCGGTGGCAAAGGTCACGGCGTGCTCCTCGGCAATGCCCACATCGACGAACTGTTTGCCGGCGGCAGCGCGAAGCTCGGGTGTAAAGCCCATGATGTAGGGCGTGGCGGCCGTGATGCCAACGACCTGTGGATCGCGCTCGATGGCGGCGCTGAGCGCCTCGCCCGTAATGTCAGCATAGGTGCGCGGCGCAGGCTCGCTTGGATGGCCCGGGCAGAGCTTGCGGCCGGTCGCCATGTCAAACGGACCCACGTGATGCCAGCGTTCGGGGTCGTTCTGGGCTGGCTCAAAGCCCTTGCCCTTGGCGGTGGAGACGTGCAGCACGATGGGATGATCGATATTGCGCAGTTCCTGCAGCGCGTCGACGAGGGCCAACACATCGTTACCGGCGTCCAGATAGCGGTAGTCGAGCCCCATCGCGCGGAAAACGTTGCGCTCACAGGTGCCGTTGCTGGCGCGCAGCTCGGCCAGGTTGCGATACAGGCCGCCATGGTTCTCGGCAATGGACTGGTCGTTATCGTTGACGATGATGATCAGGTTGCTGTCGAGTTCGGCGGCATTGTTGAAGCCCTCAAACGCCAAGCCGCCCGAAAGCGAGCCGTCGCCAATGATGGTGATGACGTTGTAGCTGTCGCCCGCCAGATCGCGGGCGTGTGCCAAGCCGCAGCCCAGGCTCACCGATGTGGAGGTGTGGCCCATGGCGAACAGGTCGTGCTCGGACTCGTCGGGATTGGCAAAGCCAGAAGCCTCGCCAAAACGTTCCGGATCGATATAGGTATACGCGCGCCCGGTCAGCGCCTTGTGGGCGTAGGTCTGGTGCGAAACGTCAAAGAC
This sequence comes from Collinsella sp., assembly GCA_037237765.1. Lineage (GTDB taxonomy): Bacteria > Actinomycetota > Coriobacteriia > Coriobacteriales > Coriobacteriaceae > Collinsella. The sequence goes on from JAXXEN010000001.1 coordinate 7,807, forward strand.
AATCTTGTCGATAGGGGAGTTAAACACGCGATGAAGCGCAACCGTAAGCTCAACGACGCCCAGGTTGGGGGCAACGTGTCCGCCGACAGCGGCGGAGCTTTCGAGGATGGCGTGGCGAATCTCGCCGCAGAGCAGCGGAAGCTCGGCGCGGTCGAGAGCCTTGACGTCCTCGGGCGTTGTCGTTTGCGTAAGCAGCATCGTTGTGGGTTACTCCATGCGAATCGAGCGCCGGCGCTCCCTCGGCCGACACAATTGCACAAGACAGTCTCGCACATTTTGGCGTTTGATATGTGACGGCGGCGCGGTAATTCGACAACTGGTGGGGCAAAACGTTTTGTCCGATGCCATACTGATAGATTCGATGATGATTTTTTCAATACGTGCAGGCCGTGGCTTGCCGCCGTGAGCCGCTGGAAGGAGGCAGCATGTCCGATGCCGTTCGTGCCGAGAAAATCGCGCACGAGGTCGACGATGCCGCCCGCCAGCTCGCCCAGGCGGGCCGCTTGGACCTGACGCGCGAGTTTATCCAGCATGGCGACGTGACGGTCTATGCACATGTGACCTCGGTGGCACGGGCAAGTCTGTCCTTTGCCGAGCACTTGGGCCGTGTTGGCATTTCGATCGACCGTGCCTCGCTGCTGCGCGGAGCCTTGTTACACGATTACTTTCTCTATGACTGGCACGATCCCGATCCGAGCCATCGCCTGCACGGATTTCGGCATCCGTTTTTTGCCCTGGCGCGTGCCGAGGAAGATTTTGAGCTGACGTTGCGCGAGCGGAATATCATCGTGCGGCATATGTTTCCGCTGGTGCCCGTGCCGCCGACGTGTCGCGAGGCGTGGATTGTTTGCCTGGCGGATAAATGGTGTGCTCTGCGTGAGACGGTCGCCGGCCGCCTACCGCGCAAGGACGAGACGGACGATAGCGTGAGTAAAGAATCGAGCGAAAAGAGGAGAGGGTAGACGGTGGGGACCGCGATTGATACTGCGTTTTGCGGCGCGACGCTTGCCGACTGCCCACTCTCGGCACTGGTGCTCTCGTTTGCCTTTTACGGGTTTTGCGGTTGGGCATGGGAGTCGACAGTATGCGCCATGCTCAATCACGGACGATTTGCCAACAGTGGCTTTTTGCTGGGGCCGTGTTGTCCTATCTATGGTGTGGGCGGCATTGCCTGCTGGCTGCTGTTGCGCGGGATTCCGGATGCCTCGAGCCAGTTTGTCGCTGCAGCGCTCGTATGCAGCGTGATTGAGTACAGCGTGGGCGTGCTGTTGGAAAAAACAACGGGCGCTCGCTTTTGGGATTACTCGCACCTGCCGTTTAACCTGCACGGACGCATCTGTCTGTACTGGGCCTGCGCGTTTGGCTTGGGTGCGTTGTGTATTTGCCGTTTAGTGGAGCCGGCATTGCTGGGGCTGCTTGGCCATCTGCCGGTGCTGATTGTGCGACTGTCCGCCTTTATCGTCGCGGTCGCGATGATGGTCGACGCGGTGTGCTCGTTGGCGAGCTGGCGGCGTCTGTCTGATCAGCTGGAGCGCGTCCGGGCCGACCTTGCCGACCGCATCAATGAGTCGCTTGCCGATGCCTCGGACTCAATGCTCGAACGTATTCCCGATTCTACGATTGACTCGGTGGCACAGACGCACATCCGCAGCCGTGCCGTTAACGCGTGGCTGGCGGAGCTGGGCGATGCGACGCTCGATGCCCTGCGCGAGAAGGCTTCGATGCCGACGTTTATCGCGGATGGTGCTCGCGGCCTGGCGCTTGCCGCCCGCCGCGTGGCCGATGCCGCGCCGAACATGCCACGTCCGTCGCTCAGCCGTTGCCTTGCCGGCAAGCGCATGAGTCGTCCGGTGCCAAGCGTGTCGCTCAGCCGACGCGACCTGCGCTTCTTCAATGCCTTCCCGCGCTTGCGCATCAACCGCTACGAGGGCGTCATCCGAGCTACCGACCTCCGTGACCGAGCCCGCGAGCTGTTCCGCCACTAGCCGGGACGGGCACGCTCACGGCTTTCTTGCTCGCGTATTTCCCGTCCGTTTCGCGTCCGTTGCCGCGCCGTTTCCAAGATTGCGGCACCGTTTCCATTCGACAACGCTGCGTTTAACAACGCCGTATCTGGTCTACACCAGTTGTCCCTCAGCCGCATTATGGGCGCCGACAACGTTCATGCGACCAAGGGAGAGCGAATGTACGATACGGGTTCGACAACGTTTATGCTCATCTGCACCATGCTCGTGTTTTTAATGACACCGGGTCTGGCGTTTTTCTATGGCGGCCTGTCCAGGCGCAAAAATGTCATTAACACCATGCTCATGTGCTTTGGCGCTATTGGGCTGGTTGGTGTGCTGTGGATTGTTGCCGGCTGGTCGCTGGCCTACGGCGGCGACGGTTCCAGCCCGTTTATTGGGGGCCTTGACCAGCTGCTGTGCATGCCGGTACTCAACCAGGTGCTTCATGCGGCCGAGGGCAATGCTGCGGACGGTGTCGTCTACCCTCAGATCATCAACATCGCCTTTCAGATGGCGTTTGCCATGATCACTGCCGCTATCGTCACGGGCAGCCTGGCCGGCCGCGTTAAGTTTGGTGCCATGGCGGCCTTCCTGGGCATTTGGCTGCTCGTGGTCTATGCGCCGCTTGCCCACATGGTTTGGGGCGGCGAGGGCTCCTTTATCGGTGACATTATCGGCGCGCTCGACTTTGCTGGCGGCGACGTGGTGCACATTTCGTCCGGTCTTACCGGCCTGATCCTTTGCTTAATGCTCGGCCGTCGTCGCGGTTTTGGCATGGTGAGCTATCGTCCGCATAACGTGCCGTTTGTGGCGTTGGGCGCCGGCCTGCTTTGGTTTGGCTGGTTTGGCTTTAACGGCGGCAGCGAGTTTAAGGCCGACGCCGTGGCGGCGCTCGCCATCCTCAACACCGTGACGGCCAGCGCAGCGGGCATGGTCTCGTGGCTTGCCGTCGAGCGCGTGCATACCGGTCGCCCCACGCTGGTGGGCGCCAGCACCGGTCTGGTTGCGGGCCTTGTGGTGGTCACGCCGGGTGCGGGCTTTGTCGAGCCGTGGGCAGCGCTGGTCATGGGTCTGATCGTATCGCCCGTCTGCTATCTGGCTATCAGCCATCTTAAGACCAAGTTTGGCTACGACGATGCGCTCGACGCGTTCGGTTGCCACGGCATCGGCGGCATCTTGGGCGGCGTGCTCACGGGCCTGTTCTGTGTGCCGGAGCTCTCGTGGACCGGTAAGGGTGGCCTGTTCTACACGGGCGACGTGTCGCTGCTCGTCTCGCAGATTTTGGGCATTGTGGTGACGGTCGCTATTGTGCTGGTGCTCGACTTGGTGATCGCCACGGTGGTCAAGGCGCTGTTCCACGGCAGCCTGCGCGTGGACGAGGCCGACGAGGCACTGGGCCTGGACGCGAGTCAACACGGCGAGAGCGCATATCCCTCCTTCTCGGGACTTGACTAGCGGCTTCCCCAGGCACCGCACCTTGGGTTTCAAACCGTCGCTTGCGTACAAAAGTACGCGGCGCTCCTCTTTCAACCCAATCTGCGGCACCTGGGAAACCCGCGTCATTGAATGGCAATTCATTTATTTGATAAAGAGAGGAATTCATTATGAAAAAGATCACGGCTATCGTGCGCCAGGAAAAGCTTGAGGTTCTTAAAGATGCGCTGTTTGCTGCCGATGTTCGCGGCATGACTATCAACCAGGTGCAGGGCTGCGGTGCACAGCATGGCTGGAAGGAATACGTGCGCGGCAACGAGTTGCTTGTCAACACGATCCCTAAGGTGCAGTTCACGCTCATTTGCGCCGATGAGCATGTCGACGGAATTGTCGAGATTATCTGCAATGCTGCTCGCACCGGTGCCGTTGGAGACGGCAAGATCTGGGTCGAGCCGGTCGAGGAAGTTATCCGCATCCGCACCGGCGAACACGGCCCCGCCGCGGTGTAGGACAATCTTTCGCCTGACGGGCGTGCCTCTCTTGGGATGCGCCCGTTCTCGTCTACAATATCGTGCAGACGAAGGAGAGGCGTATCCATGATCAAGATGTTTGCGAGTGACTTAGACGGAACACTGCTGAACGCCCTGCACGAGGCAGATGGGACCATCCGCCGTGCCATTCGCGAGTTGACCGAGGCTGGCCTGCATGTGGTTCCTGCGACCGGGCGCTCGACGTTGCCGATCGGCGAACATGGCTTTACGGGGCTGGCGCTCGATGCCTGCTGCTCTAACGGCTCCATTGTGCGCGACAGTCATGGCGAGGTGCTCAAGACCTGGACCATCGATCCGCAGATCACCGAGGAGCTGCTCAAGGAGTTCCCGGACATTTGCTTTGATTGCTCCACGCCCGATGGCATGTTCTCGAGCGGATCGTTCGAGATGCATCAGGCGGGCTTTAAAAAGGACAGTCCTATCAAGCGCATCGTGATGCGCGGCATGCGTGCACGTGGCGGGTATCACGAGGAACAGTATTTCGACCAGTCGATCGGTGACATTCTGCGCCACGATGTGTGCAAGATCAACTGCCGTGTGATCTCGCCCGAGCTGGAGCGCGACCTTAAGGCGTATTTGGCCGAGCGCTCGGACCGCGTGGTCAACGCGCCGTTTGACCCGGTGATGTTTGAGATCACGGATGTGGCATGCAACAAGGGCGAGAGCGTGGCCTGGCTGGCGGGCTACTACGGCATTGCCGAGGACGAGGTCGCGGTCTACGGCGACGGCGGCAACGACATTGCCATGCTCAAACGCTTCCGCCACAGCTACGCGACCAAAAACGGCAGTGACGCGGCCAAGGCCGCCGCAAGCGCGACTATCGGTAGCTGCATGGCCCACGCCGTTCCCAAACACATGCTTGCCACCATGCACAAGCAGAATTCCTGCACCGTAATCGAATAATGTGACAAAGGGACAGCCCCTTTGTCGCAGGTGACGCTGGTCACTTGAAATACGAACAAACATTCGCATATCTAACTGCGCTTTGATAGAATTGATACTGTTGGCGGCAGTTCCATGTGCCGGGCAACGCCCTCCATCTGATGGGAGGTGATGCCCATGACCGATCTGATTGATTTCGTGAGACTTCTGACCGCTTTGGTCTCGTTCTCCACGGCGCTCGTCGGGCTTTCCGAGGCACTCAAGCAACGTTCGAAGCAACGTAAAAGGGGTCGCCGCCGCTAAGGCGTTGACCCCTTAATCCAAGCAACGGCGCTGCCCAGCTTTCCAGAACTTGGGCTGCCGTCGACACTATTCTACCCACGAATGACATTTTGAACAATCGGCAATGCCGCTCCAAAAGCCAGGCACAACTGGCACAACCTAGGCGGTCGCTGAATGTGACAAAGGGACTGCCCTTCGTCACATCCCAAATATTGCCTTTACGTGTTGATGCACACGGTGTGCAATAATACTCGCACTGTGCAATAGCGCACAGGCTGAGTAACAAGGAGGACGCTTGTCCCAGCTCGAGAAATGCGATCGCCGGTCCCTTCGCTCGCAGCGCGCCCTTCGCCAGGCGCTTGCCAGCGAGCTTGCCGAAAGCGGCGACCTTTCGCGCATTAACGTCGCGTCGCTCACCGAGCGCGCCGGTCTTACGCGTCGAACGTTCTATTCGCACTACCGCGATATCCCCGACTTTATCAGCCAGATCGAGGACGGCCTGCTTGCCGAGATTCGCGAGCGGGTGGAGCTTATCACCGCAGCTCAATTACCCGATCTTTACCGCAACATCGACGAGCTCGAGCCGGCACCCGGTTCGGTTGAGCTGCTTCGCTATCTTGCGGCTAATCGCGACCTTATCGGGGCCCTACTGGGCCCGGGCGGCGACCCCGCCTTTATTAAAAAGATCATCGATACCGCACGCGAGGCCGTGGTGCCGCGTGCACAGACGGGCATCTTGGGCCTGGCACTGGGCACCTTCTTTGACTACTACGTTACCTATGTCGTGAGTGCCGAGGTCGGCCTGATTCAGCGCTGGTTTGAGCGTGGGCTCACCGAATCGCCCGAGACCATGGCGCGCATTATGACGGTTATCGCCTTTGTGCGCCCCGGCGACCTGTATGGCCAACCCATCGATATCAACGTGCCGGAATACGGCATGAAGCTATTGAACCTGCAGCTCGAGGACGCGGTCGACACCACCGCAACCGTCGAGTCCAACAACTAAGAGGAGAGACAATGAGCAAACTCGTCGAGGGCATTAAAGACCGCGTGGTCGCTGCTGCACGCGAGGCCGCGCCCGCCGTGGTGGACGCCGCGCAGAAGGCCGCGACCGCGGCTGCCGAGAAAGTTGCCGAGGCAGTTGCCGATGCCAAGAACGCGGCAGGGGAGACGTCCGTCGCTAGCGAGCCCGCCACCGACGCTGAGCCCCTAGTCGCCACCGCCGCCCAGGCCCCCGAAGGCGCGATCTTCAACCCCGAGGCCGCCCGCGGCAACCTGCACCTGGGCATCGACGTGGGCTCCACCACCGTTAAGCTCGCTGTGCTCAACGACGACAACCAGATTGTCTACGCCAAGTACCAGCGTCACCACACCGACGTCCGCGCTTGCGCCCGCGACTTGTTCGAGGGTGCCGCGACCGTGCTGCCGACGGCCCAAATGACCTGCGCCATTACCGGTTCGGGCGGCCTGCTGCTGTCCCAGTGGCTCGACCTGGAGTTTGTCCAGGAGGTCATCGCCAGCAAGCGCGCTGTCGAGACCCTCATCCCGGCCACCGACGTCGCCATCGAGCTGGGCGGCGAGGACGCCAAGATCATCTACTTTGACAACGGCATCGAGCAGCGCATGAACGGCACCTGCGCCGGCGGTACGGGCGCGTTCATCGACCAGATGGCAACCCTGCTGCACACCGATGCCAGCGGCCTTAACGAACTCGCGGCCAACGCCACCACCATCTATCCCATCGCCAGCCGCTGCGGCGTTTTTGCCAAGACCGACGTGCAGCCGCTGCTCAACGAGGGCGCCCGCCCCGAGGACGTGGCCGCCTCCATCTTCCAGGCTGTCGTGACCCAGACCATCTCGGGCCTGGCGTGCGGCCGTCCCATCCGCGGCAACGTCGCCTTCCTGGGCGGCCCGCTGCAGTATCTCTCCGAGCTGCGCCACCGCTTCTACCTCACGCTCAATCTGGACGAGGAGCACCGTATCGTGCCCCAAAACGCTCACCTGTTTGTGGCGAGCGGCGCCGCCATGGCGCACGAGTCCAACAAGCTCAGCACGTTCCCGCAGCTCATCGGGGCCATCGATGCCCTGGGTGACACGCAGGGTGCCGAGGTTGAGCGTCTGGATCCGCTCTTTGCCACCGACGAGGACTTTGCCGAGTTCAAGGGCCGCCACGACACCGAGGTCGTCCCCAAGGGCAAGCTCGAAGGCTACACCGGCCGCGTGTTCATCGGCATCGACGCCGGTTCCACCACCATGAAGGCCGCGCTCGTGGGCGAGGACGGTCAGCTGCTGCACACCTGGTACGGCAACAACAACGGCGACATCCTGGGCACGGCCAAGGTCATCATGGCCGATTTCTACAACCACATTCCTGCCGGCTGTACCATCGGCCACGTGACCACCACGGGCTACGGTGAGGCGCTTCTCATTGAGGCCCTCAAGGCCGATTCCGGCGAGATCGAGACCGTCGCGCACCTGCGCGGCGCCAAGGCGTTCCTGCCCGGCGTCGAGTTCATTCTGGACATTGGCGGACAGGACATGAAGTGCCTGCGCGTCAAGGACGGCGTCATCGAGCACATCATGCTCAACGAGGCTTGCTCGTCGGGCTGCGGCAGCTTTATCGAGAGCTTCGCCGTGTCTATGAACATGGACGTGCGCGCGTTCGCCGATGCTGCCATCCATGCTAAGGCCCCCGTCGACCTGGGCAGCCGCTGCACGGTCTTTATGAACTCGCGCGTCAAGCAGGCGCAAAAGGAAGGCGCCACGGTGGGCGACATCGCGGCCGGCCTGTCCTATTCCGTCATCAAGAACGCTCTGTTCAAGGTCATTAAGCTGCGCGATCCCAAGGAGATCGGCAGCCAGGTAATCGTTCAGGGCGGCACCTTTATGTCCGATGCCACGCTGCGCGCGTTTGAGCAGCTCACCGGCGTTCACGCCGTGCGCCCCGACATCGCCGGCTGCATGGGCGCCTATGGTGCGGCCCTGCTCGCCCGCGACCGCGCCGGCGCCGACGGCACTTCGACCATTCTTTCTGCCGAGGACATCGCGCACCTCACCGTGACGCAAAAACACGTCCGCTGCGGTCGTTGCTCCAACAACTGTCAGCTCACCGTCAACGATTTTGGCGGCGGTAGGCGCTTCATTACCGGTAACCGCTGCGAGAAGGGTGCCGGCCACAAAAAGCAGAAGACCGAGGCCCCCAACCTCTTCAAAAAGAAAAACGAGCTGCTCTTTAACCGCGAGGTGCTGAGCCCCGACGAGGCCCCGCGCGGCACCGTGGGTATCCCGCGCGCACTCAACATGTACGAGAACTACCCCTTCTGGCACGCGTTCTTTACGCGCCTGGGCTTTAGCGTGCAGCTGTCCGACCAGTCGAGCAAAAAGACCTACCAGGCGGGCATTGAGTCCATGCCGTCCGAGAGCGTATGCTATCCGGCCAAGATGAGCCATGGCCACGTGATGAACCTCATCGACCGTGACGTCGACTTTATCTGGATGCCGTGCGTGCGTTGGGAGCGCAAGGAGGATCCGACGGCTGGCAACTGCTATAACTGCCCCATCGTCATGAGCTACCCCACGGCGCTGGCGCTCAATATTGACGAGATCCGCGAGCAGAACATCGAGTTCCTGTATCCGTTTGTGCCGTATCACGACAAGACCGAGCTCAAGCGCCGCCTGTACCAGGTGCTCGCCGTCGACCGTGTGGCCGATGCTGAGGCCGGTCGCGGTCGCGTGCGCGGTCCTAAAATCACGCGCTCCGAGGTTGATGCCGCCGTCAACGCTGCTTTTGAGGCCGACGCGCGCTTCCACGAGGATATCCAGACCATGGGCGAGGAGGCTCTCAAGTGGGTCGAGGACCACGGCGGTCACGGCATCGTGCTCGCCGGTCGTCCCTACCATAACGACCCCGAGATCAACCATGCCCTGCCCGAGCTTATCTCGAGCTTTGGCTTTGCGGTCTTTACCGAGGATTCGCTCGCGCATCTGGTGAAGCCCGAGCGTCCGATTCGCGTCGTCGATCAGTGGATGTATCACAGCCGCCTGTACGCCGTCGCCCGTTTTGTGACGATGCGCAACGACCTGGACCTGATCCAGCTCAATTCCTTCGGCTGCGGCCTGGACGCTCTGACCACTGATCAGGTGCAGGAGATCCTGGAGGCCAGCGGCAAGATTTACACCGTGCTCAAGATTGACGAGGTGTCCAACTTGGGCGCCGCGCGTATCCGTATTCGCTCGCTCATGGCGGCGCTCAAGGACCAGGAGGCCGAGCGCTTGGCCGAGGCTACGGCCGCGGGCGAGACTTACGAGCAGGGCGATGCCGCGCCGGTGGCGCCCTCCACGGATGCCCCCGCGTTCGCGAGCCGTAAGTACACGTTCGAGGCGCAGCGCGAGAGTGCTTCGACCGCGTGGCCCAAGGTGCCCTTTACCGAGCAGATGCGCGAGGAGGGCTACACCATCCTGTGCCCGCAGATGGCGCCGATCCACTTTGACCTGGTCAAAGAGGTGTTCCGTGGTGCTGGCTACAACTTGGAGCTGCTGCCCTCGACCGATCACGATGCCGTCGAGGCCGGCCTGCGCTATGTGAACAATGATATTTGCTATCCGTCGATCCTGGTAACGGGCCAGATTATGGAGGCCATCGAGAGCGGTCGATACGACCTGTCCAAGACAGCCGTGGTTATCAGCCAGACCGGCGGCGGCTGCCGTGCCACCAACTACATCGCACTCATCCGCAAGGCCCTGCGCGAGAGCGGCCACCCCGAGATCCCGGTGATCTCGCTTTCGGCCGTGGCGCTGGGCGAGGACAACCCTGGCTTTAAGATTACGCCGGCGCTGCTTAAGCAGGCAGTCTACGCGGTGCTCTTTGGCGACGTGATGATGCAGATGCTCTATCGCTGCCGCCCGTACGAGGCTACGCCCGGTGCCGCCAACGCGCTCTACGAGGAGTACATGGCGCGCGCTCGCAAGCTGGCGCCCAAGTTTAACCGCCACAACTACACCAAGCTGTGCCGCGAGGCCATCCGCGCGTTCGACACCATGCCGCTCGTGGGCGAGGGTACCAAGCCGCGCGTGGGCGTGGTCGGCGAGATCCTGGTCAAGTTCCATCCCACAGCCAACAACCACGTGGTCGATGTCATCGAGCGCGAGGGCTGCGAGGCCGTGGTGCCGGGTCTGCTCGACTTTTTCCTGTACTCCATGAGCAACGCCGAGCTGCAGAAGGACGAGTTGGGAAGCTCCGCTACCACGCGCGCTGGTATGCAGGCGCTCATCAAGCTCGTGGACTGGATGCGCACGCCGGTGGAGGAGATGCTCGAGAAGTCCCGCCGCTTCGAGGCGCCCGAGCGCATCGGCACCATGGCCGACAAGGCCCGCACGGTGCTTTCGGTGTGCAACAACATGGGCGAGGGCTGGCTGCTCACGGCCGAGATGCTCGACCTGATCGATCATGGCGCACCCAATATCATCTGCACGCAGCCCTTCGCGTGCCTGCCCAATCACGTGGTGGGCAAGGCCGTGATCAAGGAGCTGCGCCGCCAACATCCCGAGAGCAACATCGTCGCGGTGGACTACGACCCCGGCGCGTCCGAGGTCAACCAGCTCAACCGTATTAAGCTCATGATTAGCGTGGCCAAGGAGAACATGCGCGCCGGCAAGGGCTTTAAGCTCGAGAAGGTGGCGCCGCTCACGATGGACGAGGTCACCGGCCAGATGCGTGCCCATGATGGCTGCGTGAGCTGCGGCTCGGTCGATGAGAGTGCTGTGGCGTCGGTCGCTGAGCGCCTGGGACGCGGCATTAAGAAGTAGCTTGCCTGCTATGGGCTAGATATGAGACAAACGGGTGGTGGCCGTACCGGCTACCACCCGTTTTTGCTGGACATATGTTGCGCAAATGACCTTGCTACAGCCTTCCGTGGGCTTGCCCGATTTCTGGGCCGGTTCGGGCTTTGAGGACAAGTTACTGCAGGCCCAAGGCGATTTTTCGCTCAACGCAGGCCAGCACAGTGTGACCTATCTGCCAAACGACGAGACGACCGCTACGGTCTACCCATCGCCACCTACGAGATGGAAGCCGAGAAGTACATCTACCGCGTGTACAAGTACGAGCTGTAGCGCTGCGCTTAGGTTTGACCAATGGAGTATGAAAACACGCCGTTCGCCGTTGCCCCCTCCGCGAGTGGCAGCCATATGGTTTGATGTTAGAAACATATAGTTGTCGCCAGCCTGCTGGCGACGTTCCCCCTAATATCGGAGGTTCCAGGTATGTTTCACGCTCCGTTAAACAACTATCGGTTGGGCTAACATGGGTCGCCGTGCTATTTTGATAACCCTTGCAGTGGTCTGCTTGGCTGTGCTCCTGGGCGTTACAGGGCTGTTTGCTATAAGCCGAGAAACGTCCTATATGCGGGAATGCGCTTCCGAAGGGTTTGCCATTGACGGTTACTATCGGGACGACAAGACGAGTCTGGAAACCCTGGCCTTTCTTGAAGAGGATAACCATCGGTGGCAACTGGTCGACAAAGACGGCAGCTGCGTTGACGGGCAGTTTAAGCGTACGGACGATCCCAATATCCTGGTATTAAAGAAGGAAAACGGCGAAGAATTCGGCACGGTTCACGTTGCATATATATCGCGCCGACGCAATCAAGGGCAGATTTACCTAATTAGAAATACTAAGGTGACCCGATTTTATCTTGTGAGCACCGATCCGGCGTTTACGGTGGAGTCTGGCGATGTCGATCCGGACAGTTGATTCACGGCAATAAAACAGCGAGCGGGGCGCGGGTGTGAACTACGTCCCGCTTTTTGCATGTGCCTGCGTCGCGTCTGAGCCTCGCCGCGACTTGCGCCTGTGCGCGGGAGCCATCCCATGCTCCGCATTACTCCACATCAAACTCCACGCGATCGAGTTCGGGTACGTTGAGGTCTATGAGCTTGCGGGCGACGTGGCGGTCGTGCGCCCCGAGCGCCTCGCTTGTCGTCACGTGGGCGACAACCTCGCGCTCGACGATGCCCTCTTCCTCGCCCTCGGCAGCTGAGGTCTCGACGGCGACGGTGTAATCCTTAAAGCCCGGCAGCACCGCGGCAAGTTCGCGCGTAGTTTCGGTGACACCGTAGCCGTCCTGCACGCCGGTCTGCGCCGAGCCAATAGACCCCGCCGTCATAACGATGCAGGGGATGGCAAAGACTACCGTACCCACAATGATGCGGCGGCGCACCTTGCGTGACAGCTCGTCGACCTCGGCGTCTTCCTCAGCGGTCACAATACCGTCGCCGTTCAGGTCGCGCTTGAGCGGCACGCGCAAAAGAAGCAGCACGGCTTCGGCAGCCAGTGCGATAAAGACCACGTTGATGCCAAACTCATAAAGCGCCGAGAGAAACAGCGACCCGCTTGCGATGGCGATGCCGTAGCCCGCCGCGCACAGGGGCGGCATGAGCGCGGTCGCTACGGCCACGCCGGCGATGAGCGTGGCGGGTTCCTGGTCGCGCGAGTTGCCCAGCCCGCCCGCAAAGCCGCCCGCGAGCGCGACGGCAAGGTCCCATATGGTGGGTGTCGAGTTGTCGATGATGGCGGCCGTGGTGGTGCCAAGGGGCGAGAGCTTAAAATACAGCGTGGACGTGACCAGGCAAAAGACCATCTGCAGTGCGAGGCTGGCAATGGCCTCGACGGTGATCTCGCGGTCGAGCGTGGCAATGCCGTATGCCATGGCAAGAACCGAGCCCATGAGCGGGCAGATGAGCATGGCGCCCACGATGGCGATGTCCGAGTCGATATCGAGGCCGATGCTCGCGATGAGCATGGCGATGATGAGGATGCATAGGTGGGAGCCGGTCAGGCGTGCCCCGTTTATAAAGCGCTTGCGGATTACGTGGTAGGGCGCGCGACCCTCGCGAATGTTGAATGCGCGCTTGAGGAAGCGGGTGATGTTCTCCATGGCCTCGCTATGAGCAGGGCGGATGCCGTGGCGCCGGTGATGGCGTTCGCGTAGTCGCTTGATCTGTTGTTTGTCGAGTTCCATGTCCACCTCGTTCCAGCGCGGTCCGCGCAACGCGCCCGTTGTCTTAACTCTACACCGTGGCGGGCGGGGTGTCTGTTGGATGCGGAATCCGATAGGGCGGATGACGCGGGAGCAAATGCAAATCACAGGCTCAATTCCATCCCGCGGGAATATGATGCACCAGCTCCTTCAAATGTGACGAAACTGTGAAGCACGAGAGCGTGAATTTCAAAAAAACGCTGGTCGCCAATGTTGCGCAACAGAATTCAAAAATCGACAGCTACTGTTTGATACGTATGGATACATCCGTGTCAAAGGGAGAAAGCCATGACAAACTACAGTCCACAACACTTTGAGCCTCGGGCCAAGGCCGTCAACGTCAAGGGCGTTGCCAACCGCGCCGTCGCAACCGTTTTGACGGCGGGCCTCATCGCTCAGCCGCTCATGTCGCCGCTGGCGGCAATCGCCGCACCGTCAACCGATAACGGCGATTCTGTTCAGGGGGGGGGTAGTTCTGTAGAGAATACCGTTGCCGCCGGTAACCAAGCGGTCGTAAAGACGGCTGCCCAGCTGGCCGAGGAGTCGGCAAAGCAGCTCAAGGACGCTCAGGCCGCCTACGATGCCGCCCAGAAGAAGGCCGACGCGGCGGGCCAGTCTCAAAAGCAGGCGCAGCAGCAAAAGAATCAGGCCTCGCAGGCTGTGAGCGACAACGAAATCGAGCAGAACGCAGCAGAAGTCGCCGCGCTCCAGGAGAAGATTGACGAGCTCAAAGCCGCCGTCGAAAAGACCGAGCAGCAGCAGAAGAAGCTGGGCGACCTGAACGATCAGCTCGATCAAGCCAACAAGAGTGTCGAGGATAAGACCCAGGCGCTCAAGGACGCCAAGGCAAAGCAGGATGAGGCCAAGAAGGCCCTCGATGATGCCCAGGCCAAGCTCGAGGCCATGGGTATGGACGAGTACGAGGCCGCCAAGAAGGCCGTCGAGGACGCACAGGCAAAGCTCGATGCAGCGAACGCCGATGTGAAGACTGCCGAGGGTGAGCTCGATGCCGCCAAGACGGCTCTCTCCAATGCCGAGAAGGCAAAGAGCGATGCCGAGTCTGCTCTGACGTCCGCTCAGACAAAGAAAAAGCAGACCGCCGCTGCCCTCGTTGCTGCAAAAACCGCACATGACAACGCCCAGCTGAAGCTGGATCAGGCGCAGGCTGAGCTCGATGCCGCTACTTCTGGCACGGGCGTCGATCTGGGTGCGCTCGAGGCCGCGAAGATTACCGCTGCCAACGAGCTTGCTACCGCGAAGAGCGCCCTTGACGCCGCGACTGCCGCCGACGCTACTGCACAGTCGAATCTCAAAAATGCCCAGGCTGCCGTTCCTACTGCTCAGGAGCGTGTCAACTCCGCTAATACTGCCGTGTCATCCGCGCAGGCTGCATACGACGAGGCGAACGCGAAGTTCAGCGACGCGAAGGGCAAGTACACCACCGCCAAGGATGCATACGAGCAAGCTCAGCAGACCGAGGGCGATAAGAAGGCCGAGTACGACCGACTCGTCGAGGTTCGCAAGCAGAAGCAGAAGGCCTACGATGCCGCCAACGCCGACGTCACTGCTGCGGGAAAAGCCCGCGACGCTGCGAACGCCGAGGTCGAGAAGCTTAACCAGCAGATTGCCGACCTCAAGTCGAACATGACCGTAGACCAGAATGTCATCAACCAGGGTATGTTCGGCTTCTTGAGCTATATCAGCGGCGGCAGCCAGTTCACGGCCATGCAGAAAAAGAACGCCAAGGATGCCGTATCGATGCTGACCGGTGCTGATGACAAGGCCGAATGGTATGACGAGTACGTCGATCAGGACATGTCTCGCGACACCAACCCGCTTTCCTTGGAGCAGATGCGCAACGCCCTGACCTACCTCGACACCCAGAACAACCTCCGCAAGGCGAACGGCCAGTCGGCGCTCAGCGTCAGCCTTCGCATGATTGTTGCCGCTGCACTGAACGCGTCCTATTCATCGAATAATGATTTGAAGCACTCGAACTGCTACTGGGACAATGGAGAAAATCTCGCAGATGGCGGCGGAGCATATACCGGCGGTGAGACTGAGGATACCCTCGGCTGGCCCTACACTAGGCTCTATACTTGGGAGAAGAAGATCTTCGACAAGTATGTAGAGCAGTATGGCGACGAACTCGGCAAATACCGATATGAGTCCTATTACATCTATCAGAACTACAACAGCATCTACCATGAGTGCGGGCACTATCTTAACATCGTCGATTCCGCTACGGTCGCAATCGGTATTGCAACGGGTAGCGGAAAGAACGCCGATTCCGAGGTAACCGCATTCGATTACAGCGAGGATGACACTCAGGCTGATTTCACTGTCTCCGAGTTCAAGAAGCTCGTCAACGACTACATCGATTCCGCCTACAATGCAGGCGGCACGCAGGAGCAGAAGGAGCAACTCAAGCAGCTGCAGAATAAGCTGGCAGAGGCAGAACGGGCTTCCGCCGCTGCCGATACATCGTATCAAGCCGCCACGAGCAGGCAAACCGCTGCGCGGGATGCCCTCACCGCGGCCGATACGAGCGTGAATACCGCCAAGGGCGAGTACGAGAAGGCAAAGTTTGCTACCGCTGCGGCCAAGACCGCCTATGACGCGGCCGATGCAAATTTGAAGCGTATCGACATCGCGACGCCGAAGGCGAACCTTGATGCCGCCAAGAGCGAGGCCGCCGCTGCCAAGTCCGCGCTCGACGCCGCTAACGCAAAGCTCTCCGAATGCCAGGAGAAGGCGCAGGAGACTGCTGCCCGCAAGACCGAGGCGCAGACTGCGCTCGATGCCGCCCAGGCGAAGTCCGACAAGGCCAACAAGGCCTATAAGGATGCTACCGCTTCGGTCAAGGATCTCACCGCCAAGCGCGAGGCCGCAAGGGCGGATCTTGAAAGCAAAAAGAGTGCGCTCGATGACGCCACGAAGGTCGACGCCGCCGCTCAGGCCGAGGTGGAGCGTGCCCAGGCTGCACAGACCGCTGCCGCAACGACTCTCGCAAATGCTCAGCAGGAGGTCTCCGACAAGCAGCAGGCTCTGGTCGCCGCTCGGGGCAAGGCCGCGACCGTGCAGACCGCGCTCGACGCGGCGAACGAGGCATTCCAGCGCTACGTCACGGCCCAGAAGGCTGTTGACGACGCCCAGGCAGCTTATGATGTCGCCGACGCCGGCGTTGGCGAGGCCCAAAAGCAGCTCGACGCAGCAAGCGAGGCAGTAGTCGATGCGAATCTCGAGATCGTCAGGGCCAAGGCCGAGCTCGCAGCCACCGAGGAGCTCAAGGCAGACCTCGAAAACGTTGATGATAAGGCCTCTCTCGCTGCCGGCACCACGGTGTTCAATGCGGGCTGGACGCCCAAGAACCAGCTGCCCAAGCTCGATGCTGCCTACGCGCGCTATAAGGCTGCCGTCGACGCCGAGGCGGGTCTCAAGCAGGCGGCTGCCGATGCCGACGCCAAGCTGTCTGATGCCAACGGCGTCTATGCCGCCGCGCTGGCCGAATTTGGCGATGCCAAGGACGCTCTGGCTGCCGCACAGGCCGAGTACGACAAGTACCACCCCAAGGCCGAGCCGCAGACCAAGCCGCAGGCAAAGCCCCAGGTCACGCAGGCAGCTGCAAAGGCTCCCGCGGGCAAACAGAAGGCTGCGTCGGACAAGCTCGCCCAGACTGGCGATGACTCCGCACTTGCAGGTGAGGTGTTCGTCATCGGCGGTATCACCCTCGTGGCCGCTGGTGTGACGCTGAGCGATCGTCGTCGCAAGCAGATGTAGCGTTTCGAGCGTAGTTTCTGCAACGAACTTCGGTTCATAGCGGGAACGCTTCGATAGCTTAACCGATAAGGCCGGTGCGCTGTTAAACGCAGCGCGCCGGCCTTTCTTTGTTTCGATATCAAAAAGCCTGGTCGGCAGCCGCGAAAGCTACCGACCGGGCAAGCCGTAGGCAATATGGTCGCTGTCGAGCGGCCGCTCGACTTAGCCCAGCAGGCTCAGGCCCACGGAGACAAACGCCAGGATAACGCCGACGATGGACTCGCCGCCCAGCAGGCCGCTGGCGACAACCAGGCCCTGCTCCTGGAAGGCGGCGTCCTTGGCGGCCTTTTCCTCGTCCGAAAGACCGGCGGTGGCGTCGCGGCGAGCGGCCCACTTGTCGTAGGCGAGCTTGACGCAGGAGCCCAGGAAAGCCGTGAGCGACATGTAGAACGGCAGGTACACGCCCAGACCGATCATCATGGCCGGAATACCGAGCCAGTACATGACGATGCCGGCGATAAAACCACCTGCAAACCATGGCACGCTCGGGATGCCCGAGACCATGGTGGCGACCACGCTTGCCTGCGCGGCCACAAAGCTCTTGTCGGGGCCGAAGGCGTCCGGACCATAGGCGGTGACGAGCGCGACCATGACAGCGGCAGCGACCAGGGCGCCCACGATGCCGCCGATGGCCTGACCGACCCACTGTGCGCGCGGGTTGGTGCCCAGCACGGCACCGGCCTTAAAGTCGTTCATGACGTCGCCCGCAAGGCCGCACGCCACGGCCACGATGCCGGCGATAAAGAACAGCTTGACCTGCGCGAGCTGCGCGAAAGCTGCCACGATGAGCATGACGATGAGGCCAAAGATCTCCATGGGATCGATGCCCGTCTGGCCGCAGCTCTGAGCGCTCATGATGGTGGTGACAAAGGTGAATAGCGTGACGATGACGGCCGGGACAGGGCCAAGGTCGAGTGCGATGGCAACGATCACAGCGATGGCTGCGGTGCCCAGGCCGATGATGCCGGCGTCGAGCTTAAGCGAGCCCGAGATGAGCGACTGCTCGTCGGTGTCGGTGGAGCTGTCGGCGGCGAGGCCACGGACGATACCGGCGACCTGCGGCAGGATGTCCTTGAGGACGACGGCGACGCCAAAGCCCATCATAAGGCCCATACCTAAGGACTTGACGATACCCTGCGCGGTCGCAATATCGAACAGGCCGGCAGCGGTGCCGCCGACGATGATGCCAAAGTTGCCCAGCAGCGCGCCGGCAAACCAGAACGCGACGGGGGCGAAGCCCACCAAAAAGCCAATGGACAGCAGCATGGGCGAGTTGTAGATGGCAAAGGTCACGCCGGGGATATTGAGCGTGCACAGCATGCTGGGCACCACGCCCAGGGCGTCGCGCAGCACGCTGTAGATGCCTGCGATGGCCATGGAGCCAAAGAGCTGCTTGCCGGTCTTGCCGCCGGCCTCGGTGGCGCGCAGGGTCTGAGCTGCGGCGTTGCCGGTGGGGAACTCCAGCGCGGCGTCCACGATAAAGTGACGGTGGATGAGCGCTGTTGCCAGAAGGCCCAAGATGGTGCCGGCGAGCGCCACGATAAACATGTCGAGCCAACTGATCTGGTCGGCATAGCCCAGCATCCAGGCGCCCGGGATGGTAAACGCCAGGCCGCCAGCGACCATGGCGCCCGCAGACATGATGGTGTGGGTGACGTTGGCCTCGTTGAGGCTGGCGTTGCCCATGAGCTTCAGGAAGAACAGCGAAATGACGGCAGCGAAGATGATCGGCCAGGGGAGGGCGCCCATCTTGAGGGCCGTGTAGGCCGAGCTTGCCGTGATGATCACGCAGCCAAGGACGCCGATGACGACGCCGCGCAGCGTGAGTTGACCGCGCATCGAGGTGCGGTTCGAGGGATTGCTCATATAGAACTCCTTTGCGTATATCCGCTTCCCCCGCAAGCGCCGCTACGGATACGGCGCGGGAAGTCGGGTTACCAAGGGCCGCCGCGTGAGCTCGCGCACGACCGCGCATCAGTATAGCCGCAAGCTAGTCATTTTGGGATGACTGGTTTAGGTAGGCGATATACTGCTGGTCAGACGAAAGGAGCGCCGACGATGCTTAATGGCTGCGCATACATATTGACGGTCGACGTGGGCAACACGTTCATTCGCTTTGGCCTGTTTGCCGAGGATTCGGCCGCGGCACAGGAATGCCCGCTTGCGACGTGCGAGATCACGACGCCGTCGAGCATCACGGCCGACGAAGCGCGCATGCGACTTGTGCAGGTTATGGGCGCACTGGCAGCCGATGCAGGCATGCCGGGTGCGCTCGTTCCCGCAGCCGCAGTGCTGAGTTGCGTGGTGCCGGCGCTCGAGCGCCCATGGAAGGCGGCGCTTTCCCGCACTTGCACGGGGCGCGTGCTCACCGTGGGGCCGGGCCTCAAGACCGGTATGCCCGTGCATTACGACGATCCGGCAGAGATCGGTCCCGACCGCATCGCCGACGCCGTGGCGGCCCGTGCCGTCTACGGCTCTCCGTGCATCGTGATCGACCTGGGCACTACGACCAATATCGAGGTCATCGATGCGCACGGAACCTTTGTCGGCGGCGTTATCGCGCCGGGTCTGGCACTTGGCGCCCGCTCGCTTTCGGCCGCTGCGGCGCGTTTGCCTCAGGTCGAGCCCTCGGCACCGACGCGTGTGATCGGCCGCAACACACGCGAGGCCATGCGCTCGGGCGTGGTCTTGGGCGAGGTAGCCCGCATCGACGGCATGCTCGACATGGTGCTCGCCGAGATGCGCGCGACCAAGGCCGCGGGGGAGGGCGACGTGCCCATCGTCATTACCGGCGATGATGCCGAGGCGCTCGCGGCGTTGGTCGGCCATAGCCTGACGGTAGACGACGCACTGACGCTGCGGGGTCTCGCCGAGCTGTACCGCATCAACCAAAAGCCTCGTCGCGCATAAAGCCGAGGACGTCGGCGGGAGAGGAAACAGCCCCACCTTTCACCTGCTACAATGGGTCAAACTATTGCGATTTCGGAGGTGTCTGCCATGTCGGACGATCTTCATCAAACCGCGTCGGGCAAGCGCCGCGACGTTATTAGCTGGGACGAGTTCTTTATGAGCGTGGCCATCGCCGCGCAGCGCCGCAGCAAGGACCCCAATACGCAGGTGGGCGCGTGCATCGCCAGCACCAACCACCGCATCCTTTCGGTGGGCTACAACGGTACGCCCTCGGCGCTCAACGACGACTTTTTCCCATGGGGCACGAGCGATGACCCGCTGCAGGACAAGCATAACTACGTAGTCCATGCCGAGGCCAACGCCGTGCTCAACTATCGCGGCTCGCTCAAAGACCTCGAGGGTTCCACGGTCTACGTCACGCTGTTCCCGTGCCACGATTGCGCCAAGATCCTGGCGCAGGTGGGCGTGGGCGAGGTCGTCTACCTGGACAATAAGTACGCCGATACCGATGACGGCCGTATCAGCCGTCGCATTCTCGACTCCTGCGGTATTAGCTACCGCCAGGTCATCGTCGATGTCCAGATTGGTACCGGGGGACAGGCTCGGTAGTAGCGGCAACGTGTGCTAGCGCCGGCCGCCGGCAAAAGCAGCTAAAAGCCCCGTCCCAAATTGACTGCTCGTGAAAGTCGTGTCCGCGCGCATGGACGGCTCGTGAGCGGGTACATGGCTGTAGTAACATAGCTCTGTCCGCGGGCGCGCCCGCGTTATTGTGAGAAAGGAGCCCCTGTGGCTGTTAACGAAGAGCTGCTTAAGAAGGTTCTTGAGGAGATCCGCCCCAACCTGCAGGCTGACGGCGGCGATATGGAGTATGTGGGCGTCGACGACGAGGGCGTCGTCCAGCTGGAACTGCAGGGTGCCTGCGCCGGCTGCCCTATGAGCGCACTGACCCTGTCCATGGGTATCGAGCGTATCCTCAAGGAGCACGTACCCGGCGTTACCCGTGTCGAGCAGGTCAATGCCTCCGGCGAGACCGAGGACCTGTACGACGAGTACGCGCCGTTCTAAGATGCGAAAGCTGCGGACGGCGTACTCCGCATAGACGTTACGCCCAAATATGCGGCTGCGAGCGCAAGGCCCGCGGCCGCATTTGTATGTAGGGAGCAAGGGGACCGATATGCTCAACGACCTCTACCATATGCTTGATCCCGTCGCGATTTCGGCGGGGCCCATCACCATCTACTGGTACGGCTTGGCCTACGTGGTCGGCGCTCTGCTCACGGCGGTCGTCATGTATCGCACGCAGCGTCGCTGGGGTTTCGACATTACGGTCGACGACCTGACGAGCGTCGTGGTCGGTGTGGTCTTTGGCCTTATCATTGGCGCCCGCCTGTTCTACGTCATCTTTTACGGTGATGGCTACTACTGGGCGCATCCGCTCGAGATCTTTGCCACCAACGAGGGCGGCATGAGCTTTCATGGCGGCCTGGTGGGCGGTATCATCGGTGGCGCGCTCGTGTG
The DNA here is from genome assembly GCA_037237765.1 of Collinsella sp. Lineage (GTDB taxonomy): Bacteria > Actinomycetota > Coriobacteriia > Coriobacteriales > Coriobacteriaceae > Collinsella. The sequence continues at coordinate 29,245 of JAXXEN010000001.1, forward strand.
CCGTATGTACAAGCTCGATGCCTGGACTATCGCCGACCTTGCCGTTATCGGTGCTCCGCTGGCCCTGTGCCTGGGGCGCTGCGCCAACTTTGTCAACGGCGAGCTGTGGGGCAAGCCGACCGATCTGCCCTGGGGCGTGATCTTTGGCGGCGCCGCGGGCGATATGCCGCGCCATCCCTCCCAGCTCTACGAGGCATTTCTCGAGGGCATTGTGCTCTTTTGCATCTTGCAGGTGCTCAGCCGCAAAAAACCGCTGCTGCCCCAGGGCACGTTTATGGGCGCGTTTGTGATGGGTTACGGCATCGTCCGCTTCCTCATTGAGTTTGTGCGCGTGCCCGATGCCCAGCTGGGCTATCTGCTGGGCGGCGTCATCACCATGGGTCAGCTGTTGAGTCTGCCACTCGTGATTGCGGGCCTGGCGCTCGTCATCTTTGCCCTCCGCCGCAACCGTCCCCAGCGCATCTACCTCGACGCCTAGCCGCCACATACCACCACAAGGGGGACAGGCACCTTTGTGGTGGTTTTGCCGGGCAACGATGACAGAACCGTAACGTTTCCCCAGATAAAACCTGCCAAAATAAACCTGTCCCTTTTTGGCAGGTTTCTAGAAAGGCTATTCGGACTGTGAAGGATTCCGACCTCTCCGCAACGGCTGCGCGCGACGCCGCCCGCATCGTTTGGTTTAAGCGCTATCCCGCCAAGCAGACGCTCATCGCATTTTTGCTCGCTCTGCTGGCGACTACGGCGTTTTCCATCGATCCCGCCCCGGTGTCGAGCAATGCGGTCCTGGCGATCGACCCCAAGGCGACGGGCACGCTCTACGTGTGCTACGAGGTACTTCTCTCGTTTGCCGGCCATACCGACGCAGTGATGCTGCTCGCGCTTGCCTGCTTGCTCACGCTGCCGTTTCGCTATGTGTTCTTTGGCCGCGGTGACGCTTGGCGCCCGTCGGTCGTGCTGCCATCGCTGTTCTTTGCCGTTTGCATGGTGTTTGGCCGTAGCTACGACCTTACCGATTCGGCCGAGATTGTGCTGGGCGACAAAGCGCGCGTTATCTGCGCCTGGATTGGCGGCGCGGGCTGGATGCTTCTGGCGATTGTGGCCTTCTATCTGGCTTTTGAGTTTTTGGATTGGTTGAGCTCCCGCCGCATTCCGTTTTCGGAAACCCACTTTGGCCGCGTGTGGCGTGTTGCCCACGCCGTGCTCTCAGTCCATCCTTTTGTCGGGCCGTTTCTTGTGCTCATGATTGTCTGGGCGCCCACGCTTATCGCCTCGCTGCCCGGCCTCTTTATGGGAGATACAGGCGCCCAGATCCGCCAATGGTTCAACTACCCCAACGGCACGAGCGATTACCTACGCCTGCTTAACCCCAACGTGCTGCTCAACGGCCATCATCCGGTAGTGCACACGGCCATCATCGGCTCGTGTGTGCAACTGGGGCTTTCGCTATTCAACAGCGCCAATGCGGGACTTGCCATCTACACCTGTGCCCAATTTGTCATCACGGCCGCCTGCATGGCCTATTCCATATCGTCGCTGCGCAAGCTGGGCGTGAGCCTGCCGGTCCGCGGCGTCATCTTGCTGTTCTTTGCGTTTATGCCGATGTTCTCCAACTACGCGGTGCTGCTGACCAAAGATGTACTTTTCGCCGATGCGTTTTTGGTGCTGCTCGTTCCGACCGTCAAGCTCGTGGCATGTGGCCTGCCCCGCCGCGATGCCAATGCCGAGCGCGCGGGTGAACAGGCTCCTGTGCTCTTTGCGCGCCACGACTGGCTGTTGCTCGTGTTGGGTGCCATGGGTTCCACGTTTTTGCGCAATGGCGGCCTGGTCTTTCCGTTGACGGCCTGCGTGATTGCGGCGGCGTTTTGCGCCTGGGATGTACGTGTCGCTCGTCGTGCGGCTAAGCAGATGGGCACCACGGTCTCATGCGCCACGCCGCGCTTCCGCTGGGTCGGCGTGCTCGCAGTGCTTGCGCTCTGCCTTGTCTCCAACATGTATTTCACCAAGGTATTTATGCCGGCGCACGATATCACGCCGGGCTCCAAGCGCGAGATCCTCTCGATTCCGTTTCAACAGACGGCGCGTTTCGTCCAAAAGCACGACGGCCTTAATTCGGGCGTTAACCCCAAGGTCAAAGACGATGGCACGATCGAGGAAGCTCCCTGCGACGGCTTGGTGACCGATGAGGAGCGCGCTGTGATCGATCGCGTGCTTAAGTACGAGAACCTGGGCCGTCGCTACAACCCCGACAAGTCGGATGCCGTCAAAAACTGCTTTAATGAGTACGCCTCGCAGGAGGATATCAAGGCCTATTTTGAGGTGTGGGCCCAGATGTTCAAAAAGGACCCCGAGTGCTATATCTCGGCGCTCGTCAATAACTACTACGGGTACTTCTATCCGAGCGCTCGCGATGCCTGGGTCTACAGCACGGCGCGCAGTGCCGAGATTATGGCGAAGCCCGATAACCTCAAGTACTTTGACTTCCATCCGGCCGATAGCAAGGCCGTGCGTTGGTGCGACCACCTGATTAACCTATACCGCGTGGCGGTGCAGCGTATTCCGTTTATCTCGCTCACCATGAGCTCGGCCACCTACGTGTGGATTATGATCGCCGTGGTGGTCTACCTGTTGCGCCGCCATTCGTGGCGCGCGCTGGCCATCTGGATACCGCTGCTGGGCGTGCTCGCCGTGTGCCTGATCGGTCCATGTAACGGATCGACCTACATGCGCTACCTGTATCCGGTCATCGCCTGCATGCCTTTTGCCATCGGCGCCACCGTCACCCGCAGCGACTTCCTCTGGGCCTAGCCCAAGATTGGTATATCGGGGACAGGTTGCTTTGCGCCAAGGGGTTGCATCATCATGGTGGCTTCATTTTTTTGTTTATCTCACAGGCTAGTAGGTATATCATTTATAGCGTTTGTTTATATTGCCCGAGCATTCACGCTGGGCTTTAGGTCGAAACCGATAGGAGACACGTATGTCCGGACACTCTAAGTGGGCCACAACCAAGCATCGTAAGGGCGCGCAGGACGCCAAGCGTTCCGCCCTCTTCTCCAAGCTCAGCCGCAACATCACCGTTGCTGCCCGTCTCGGCGGCGACCCGCTGCCCGAGAACAACGCCAGCCTCGCCGCTGCCGTCGCCAAGGCCAAGGCTCAGTCCATGCCTAAGGACAAGATCAAGTCCGCTATCGATAAGGCCTTTGGTTCGGGTGCCGATGCCGCCGTCTACGAGAACATCGTGTACGAGGGCTACGGTCCCGCCGGTGTCGCCGTCTACGTCGACTGCCTGACCGACAACCGCAACCGCACCGCTGCCGACGTCCGTTCCGCCTTCTCCCACGCTGGTGGCAACCTGGGCACCTCCGGTTCCGTCGCCTTCCAGTTTGAGCGTAAGGGCCAGATCGTCGTTGCCAAGGAGGTCCTGGACGAGAACGCCAAGAAGGAAACCATGATCGCCAACGGTGCTGCCGGTGACGAGGATGAGTTCATGATGGCGATCGCCGAGGCCGGTGGCGAGGACTACGAGGACGCCGGTGAGGAGTGGATCGTCTGGACCGCTGCCAACGACGTCATGGCTGTTTCCAAGGCACTCGAGGAGCAGGGCATCCAGGTCAAGGGCTCCGAGACCACCATGGTCCCGACCACCCCGACCGAGGTTTCCGGCGCCGATGCCAAGAAGGTCCAGCGCCTCATCGACCGTCTTGAGGAGCTCGACGACGTCCAGGATGTTTACAGCACCATGGACATGACCGACGAGGTCATCGCTGCCCTCGAGGAGGAGTAGGCCCGCACGGATTGAGCCGTGCATATCTGGGCATAATGAAGCGAGCATGCAAGCCTCGTGGAATAGATGAGCCGGATCCGCGTGCAATGAGGCACCGGACCCGGCTCTTTTATAATGATGCGAATCGTTTTGCATTCTGTGGATCGAGATTTGAAGGGAGCGCTGCATGCGCGTGCTCAAACGAGCCCTGGCGATCGTGTATCTTGCCGCCGCCGTCGTGGCGCTGGGTACGTTAGTCTGCCAGTTTTGGGGGCCATATACCTATCGCTTTATGCTGTTGATGCGCGATCCGCTGCCTCGCATCGTTGTTACGGCGTGCGGCGGTGTCGTGGCGCTCGGCGTGCTCGTGGGTTTCTTCCGCCTGATGTTTGCTCGTCGCGAGCCGTCCTGCGTGCATCCGGCGGGGGAGCGCAATATCGAGGTCACGCTCGCTGCCCTCTCCTCGTGTGCTCGTACCGCGGCAGAGCGCGACGACCGAGTGATGATCGAGCATGTCGAGGCGCGCGTGCAGGGCTCCGACGAATCGCACGTCCGTTTTAAGGTCGACGCCATCGCGCTCGACGACCGGGATGTGGCCTCCCAAGCTATCGCGATGCAGCAACGTATCGAGGAGGCCTGCGACACTATGCTCGGCACGCCGGGCACGACTGCGCGCGTTCGTTTTTTGCCGTCCAAGACTACCGTCCAGACCGTGGAGGTTTCCGGTGAGTGATACCAATCAAGACAAGACCGTCCGCACCCCGCGCCTGACTATCGATCAGAGCGCCGCGCCGGCAGGCGAGGTCGTCGATCCTAAGGTGGAGGGTACCGAGTCACATGACGCGGTCGCCGATGATTTTGATGAGGCCATGGGTCTCATCAAGGGTACGGGGGCAGCCATCTGGAGCTATGCCGTCCGTCATCCCAACACCACGCTTGGAGCCGTCGCTGGTTTTGTGCTCGCCGTGCTGGTGCTCACGCTCGGCCTGTGGGATACGCTCGTCATCGCTTTCTTTGTGCTGATCGGCGCCGTGATTGGCCAGATCCGCGACGGCGAGAACGGGATCGTCAACTTCTTCGGCCGTCTGTTTAGCGGCCGCTAGCATGTATTCGACCGCCGCGTGTGCGGTGGGCATAAGGAGGAACCATGGCTTTTAACACGAAGGTCGATGTGGCCGATACCGAGCTCGAGGTAGACGAGACCGTCACCGCCGAGGCCGAGGACGTAACGCTCGAGGACGAGGCGCTCGTCGAGGCCGAACCCGCCGACGATGCGGATGGGGATGATGGGGAAGCGGACGAGTCCGAGGACTCGCTGACCTATTCCAACGGTGTGATCGAGAAGATCGTCGCCATGGCCACCCGCGAGGTACCGCACGTCCTGGGCATGAAGGGCAACCTCATGCACTTTGTGCAGGAGCAGTTCGGTGCCGAGAATCTGACCAAGGGCGTGACGGTCGAGGTCACCGATGACAACCGCGTGGTCGTCAACATTTCCGTCATTATCGAGTACGGCGCCTACGCGCCCGCGATTTTCGACGACGTTAAGGCGCGCGTGACCGAGCGTCTGGCCGCGATGACCGGTCTTGAGGTGGCAGGCGTCAACCTGCGCATCGAGGATGTCATCACCCCCGAGGAGTACGAGCACCGCACCAACCAGCACGAGTAACCTACCAAAAAGGGATGTTTATTTTGGCAGGTTTTATCTGCGAAAACGTCAAACGGCCGGCCGCACGGATGTATGTGCGGCCGGCCGTTATTTGTATGTCCCCGATGTAGGCATACCGCTCGTCTAACTAGGGGTTGCAATCGTCGTGTTCCGCGTTACCCTAATGGGCGCATTGTTTCCAAATTGTTAACGAGGGGTTGCCGTAATGGCTGACGAGCACGAAACAGAAAGCCAGGCATGGGCGATTGAGGCTGCCGCGGCAGAGGCGGCATCGCGAGCTGCCGAGGAGGTACATCGTCCTCCCGTGGTGCCGATGGAGCGCGTGGTTGATCGCACCGATATCGAGCGCGGCGAGCGTGCCGGCCAAAAGCGTAGCCAGGAGCCAGGCTTCCCGCGCTTTTTCGCCGAGCTCAATCTGGGCCTGATTCTTACGGCTTTTGCCATCGTTGCGTTTAAAACCCCTAATCACTTTGCTTTTGGCGGCACCTCGGGCGTGTCGGTTATTCTGTCCACGCTGTTCCCGACCCTGCCCGTCGGCGTCTTTATGTGGATTATCAACGCGGTTCTCGTCGTTTTGGGCTTTATCTTTTTGGAGCGCAAGGCAATTCTGTGGAGTGTCTTCGCCTCGTTTGCGCTGTCCGCCTTTGTTTCGCTTTTCGAGCTCTTTATCCCGACCAGTGTCTCGATGACGGGCGATATGTGGCTCGACCTGTGCTTTGCCGTGATTCTGCCGGCGCTCGGCAGCGCCATCGTCTTTGATATCGGCGCCTCGACGGGCGGCACGGACATCCTCGCTATGATCCTCAAACGCCGTACCACACTCGAGATTGGTCGCGCGCTGTTGCTGGTCGATATCGGCATCGTGACCATCGCGGCCTTTTTGTATGGTCCGCGTATCGGTCTGTATTGCGTGCTCGGCCTGTTTGCCAAGACGCTTGTGGTCGACAAGGCCATCGAGAGCATTCATCTTCGTAAGGTCTGCACGATCATTTGTTCCGAGCCCCTTAAGGTCGAGGAGTTTATCGTCAAGCATCTCAACCGCACGGCGACCATCAGTCGCGGCTACGGTGCCTTCTCGGGCAAGTGCGTGACGGTGATCATGAGCGTGCTGAGCCGTCGCGAGGCCGTGCAGCTGCGCCGTTATGCGCGCGAGGTCGATCCGGGTGCCTTTATCACGATCGTCGACAGCTCCGAGATCGTCGGCAAGGGTTTCCGCGGAACGAACTAACGCGGACGCACTCATCAAACAATCGAAAAGCGCCTCGCGCGTTGCAAATACGTCATCTAAGAGTATTTGTCCCCACATTGGGCGATAATGATGCCAATGACATCGTTTGCGATCCAGGTGATTCGCTCTAGATACGAAGGGATGATTTCGATGTTCTGTTCGCAGTGTGGCGCCCCCATGGGCGATAACGACAAGTTCTGTGGCGTGTGTGGTGCCCCCAATGCCGGTGCTGCAGCTTCCGCCCCTCAGGGTCAGCCTCAGCCTCAGCAGTTTGTTCCTCAACCTGTCGCGAACGCGTCCAAGGGCTGCACGGCTCAGGCGTTTGAGGATATGACCAAGACTCCGGGCGTGCTGCAGCGCGTGTGCCAGATTGCCTTTTTGCCGGCGCTTATCTGTGTCGTGTCGGTACTCGTGCTGTTCATCCCCGTTATCGGCGGTATTGCGGCTGCCATCGGCTTTTTGGCTGCCTACGTGGCGAGCGTGTGCGGTTCGGGCTTTGGCATCGAGTGGGGTCGCGACCTGTCGCTTAAGATCGATGACGGCATGGGTCGTCCGTTGATGCGTTCCACGTCGTTTGGTCTCGGAATCTTTTCGAGCGTTATTTCGGTCGTGCTCGAGGTTATCGCTGCCATTCCCATTATCGGTGTAGTGCTTTCGCTGGTGGAGGGCGTGGTAATTGGCGCCGCGGGCTCGTATTCTTATTACGGCTCTTATGCGCTCGAGGCTGCGCTGTTTGGCTCGCTTGGCCTGCTTGTCCTGGCGCTAATTGCCTCGGCGATTCTGGGTGTCTTCTTTAAGATGTTCGCCGACATTGCCGTGATGCACTTTGCGGTGACCGGGCGCGTCGAGAGCGCGTTTTCGCTCGATAAGGTCTGGGCGGCCTTTAAGCACAACAAGACCAAGCTGTTCTGTGCTTCGTTCCTTCCCGAGTTTTTGACGGGCCTGGTTTCCAACGCCATTACGTGGATCTTGACAGCTGTCTTTGGTGCCATCGCCGGAATTGGCGCGTACGGCTATTACTATCGCCCCACGGGTATCGAGGCGATTGTTACCGCCGGTGGTGTCACGCTCGTATTGTTCCTGGTGCTGATTGCATTCGTCACGGTGTTCCTTACGGTCTTTGGCAAGATGCTCAAGCACCGTGCCGTTGGCTATTGGGCTGCACGTTATGCAAGCGAATGGGCCGATGAGGACAAGGACGACGTTTTGACTTTTGTGCTCCCGGGTGAGAAGAAGCCTGCTCCTGCGGGATTCAATCCCACGGCAGCCACTGGTGCTGCGCCTGCCCCGGCGCCCGCGCCTGCACCTGCCCCGGCACCCGCGCCTGCCCCTGCCCCGGCACCTGCTCCTGTCCCCGCACCGGCGTCCGAGGCGACGCCTGCGGAGCCCGATTGGGATGCCGTTGCCACGCCGGCGGATGAGCCGGGCGATAATCCTGCTGCCGAAAACAATCAAACCGAATAGCCGGTCGAGGCGCCCTGGGCAACTGAGCCCGGGGTGCCTTTTTCTACTGCGAAAGCAAGAAAATGCCTGGGAAAACGGTTGCAGCAAAATTTCTCGGAAATTGGTCAATGTTGCGCAACAACGTCGCGGCTATTGTTGAGAACGTAGACGTGTAAGGTTTGAAGGCGTGCGACGCCTTAGGAAAAGGAGAGGCTCATGTTCTGTCCCACTTGTGGTTCTCCCATTTCGGATGATGCCAAATTCTGCCCTGTTTGCGGATCCGCCGTTGGTGCCGCTTCTGCCGCTGCGGCCCCGCAGCCCCAGCCCGCTCCGGCCCAGGCTATTCAGCCCGCGCCCCAGCCTCAGCAGCAGTACACCGGTCAATACGCCCAACAGTCCGCATCCGCTCCGATGGGCTATGACCCCATTAAGGCTGACCGCAGCCTGATCGGCTGGCTGCTGCTCTCTCTTGTGACCTGCGGTATCTATTCGTTCTACTTCCTGTATTGCTTGGCACGCGACGTCAACACGTTGTGTCAGGATGACGGCGATTACACGCCGGGTCTGGCGGAATTCATCCTTCTATCGTTTGTGACCTGCGGCTTCTACGCGTACTACTGGTATTACAAGATTGGCAACCGCCTGCAGGCCAACGCTCCTCGCTACGGCCTGGTGTTCCAGGAAAACGGCACCACCGTTCTTCTGTGGCAGATCTTCGGCGCGCTCCTGTGCGGCCTTGGTCCCATCTTCGCTATGAACATCGTCATCAATAATACCAATGCCATGGCAACGGCTTACAACACTCGCCTTGGCGCTCGTGCCTAACAATAAGGGCGGCGTGAACAGCTTCCAGGGACATAGGGGCACGGCAGAGCTCCTTCGCCGCGCCCTTTTTTGCACCGGCGCGCTCTTTGTCGCCTGGCTCGCGCTCTACCTGCTCGACATTGGCTGCATTTTTCGATTGATGACGGGCATTCCTTGTCCGGGATGCGGCATGACGAGGGCGTGGCTGGCGGCGCTGCGCCTCGATTATGCGGCTGCCTTTGCCTACCATCCGCTGTTTTGGGTGGTGCCGATTGCGTTTGTGCTCGCGTTCGTGCGCGAGGAGGTGGCATCGAGCAAGCTAAAGCGTGGTATCGACATTGCGGTCACCGTGTTGTGCGTGCTGGTCGTCGTCGTATGGATCGTGCGCCTCGTCAATCCGGCAGATGCCGGTCTGCTCTTTGGCGGCTATGCGCCCGCCGGAGTTCCCGACGATATCATCCACCTCGAACCCCCACGCTGGCTCACCATCCTTCGCTCTTACCTGGCGTGACGGAGGACGCGCTAGAAAAACGGTCGACACATAAGCGGGGGCGAACGTTGAGATAACGTCCGCCCCCGCTTTGCTTTAGCCAGGCTGTTATGGATGGGCGTGACGGCTACTCGTCGCGCTTTTCCTCGTGGCGAGCGGCAGCCCGCGCATCGTGGATGCCCTTGATTGCAGCATGGCGGGCGGTGCGAGCATCGTGCATGGCGTCGCGCGCCTCAGCGGCCGTGGCCTTGGCAGAGCGCAGCTTGGCGGCCAAGTCGGGGTTGGTCTCGGCAACCGCGGCGATCGTGGGGCCGTCGAGCTCCTCTTGCGTGGGCTCGGCCAAAAAGTCGATAGCATACTGGGCGGCCACCATGGAGCCCTTTGCCAGCACGGTCTCGTCGATCTTGTAAAAGCAGGAATGCTGGGCGTACGTGGCGCCAATCTTGGGGTTACGCGTACCTACAAAGGCGAGCACGCCCGGCACGCGGCGCAGGTACTCCGAAAAATCCTCGCCCGAGAGCGTGCCACGGTAATGGCCTTGACCGGTGGGGCCCAGGCACTTGATTACGGCCTGACGGCAGCGCTCGCTCGAAGCTGCGTCGTTTTCGACCTTGTAGTTGGCGATGGTGTAGTCGGTGAGCTCTGCCTCGGCGCCCAGAGCTGCTGCGGTATGCTCCACGATGCGTCGCATAAGCTCCGGCATTTCCTCGTGGGTCGAATCGCCGTAGGTGCGCACCGTGCCGGCGAGGTAGGCCGTGCCGGCGATAACGTTGCGCGCGGTGCCGCCGTGCAGCTCGCCGACGGTGATGACAGCCGGTTCGTAGGGGCTGATCTCGCGCGAAACGATGGTCTGCAGGGCGTTGACGATCTCGGCGGCAACCATAACGGCGTCGTGGCCGCGCTGGGGCATGGCGCCGTGGCATGAGGTGCCGCGGACGTCGATGCGGAACCAGTCGGTATTGGCCATGCGCGGGCCGGGCTCGCAGCTTACGGTGCCGGCGTCGACCTCGCTCCAGATGTGCGCGGCGTAGGCACCATCGACGCCGTCGAGAACGCCCGTGCCGATCATGAGTTTCGCGCCCTGACCGTTTTCCTCGCTGGGCTGGAAGACGATGCGGACCTCGCCGTGGATGTCGTCAGTCATATGGCGCAGGATTTGCAGCGTGCCGAGCATCATGGCGATGTGGCAGTCGTGGCCGCAGGCGTGCATGCAACCCTCGTTGACGCTGGCGAACTCCTCGCCGGTCTGCTCGGTGACGGGCAGGGCGTCGATATCGGCGCGCAGCAGGATACGGCGGCGCGGCGTGCCGTCCTCGCGGTAGGCATCCGGCGCGGTACCGCGAAGCGTTGCCACCAAGCCGGTCTTGAGCGGACGCTCGTAGGGGATATTCATGGCGTCGAGCTGGTTGGCGATGTCGGAGGTTGTGCGCTCCTCGGCGAGGCTTAGCTCCGGGTGCTTATGGAAGTGCCGACGCTGTTTGATGATATAGGGCTCAAACTCGGCGGCGATATCTCGGATGGCCGCGGTGACGTCGTCTGCCGCGCGAGCCTCGGTCGCCGCCATAATCTGCTGTGCCTTGGTCTTCGTCATGATCGATTTGCTCCTTGCTGGGTTGATCGCAAAATCGTACAGGCTCTCTCCAGTATGCCACCTGCCGCTAGGGCTGGCAAAGCTGCCGTTTGCCGCTTGGCATTTTGTAACCGAGACGGGGGAGTACACTCGGGGGTGTTGAATTTCTTGCCAGAGATGGGGATGCCCATGCAACATATCGATCGGATTATCCGCTCCAAGAACGTCTTTACCGCGCAAGACGGCATCGATACTGCTCGTGAGCTGGCGATTGCCATCGCAGGTGACCGTATCGTCGCAGTCGGCAAGCCCGATGACGTGATCGCCGCCGCTCCCGCCGCCACGCCGGTTCTCGACTACGGCGAGCAGTTTGTCTGCCCCGGTTTCCATGACGCTCATCTGCACTTCTTCCATACCTCGGTCGGTTCCTCGCCGTACATGCTCATGGATATGGGCACGTCCGAGGCGGCGCTGGTACAGCACGCGCTCGAGTTTTCCCAGGACCTGCCCGACGACGCTTGGGTTGTGACGCAGGGCTGGCGCGACTACCGTTGGGACCCGCCCGAGCATCCTACCAAGGCGTCGCTCGATGCGGCATTCCCCGATCGTCCCTGCGTTATGTACTCGGGCGACGGCCACACGCTGTGGCTCAACAGCCGCGCACTCGAGGCGCTCGGCGTCACGCGCGACAGCGAGCCGCCGGCGGGCGGCAGCTACGACAAGGACGCAAACGGCGAGCTCACGGGCATTGCTCACGAAGCGGCTGCCATGCAGCTGTTGCCGCGCTGTCTTGAGTGGCTGGGCGAAGATCGCATCGCAAGCGCTTACGCCGATCAAATGAGGCGCATGGCCGAGCAGGGCATCACCTCGATCTGCGATATGTCGCTCATGCCCATGCCGGGCTGTGATTTTATCCGCGACGATGTCTACGACAAGCTGCAGACGACCGGCAAGCTGGGCATTCGTGCCCATCTGTTCCCCACGCTGCTGGATGACCAGTCGCGTCTAGAAGAGCTCCAGGTACGTTACGCGAACAACGCGCTGCTTTCGGCGCCAGGTTTTAAGCAGTTCTTCGACGGCGTGTCGAGCGAACACACGGCATATCTCACCGAGCCCTATACCAATCCGCGCTTCCCGGGCGACCAGGGTCGTCTGACGGTCCCGGCTGAGCGCATGCGCAAACTGGTTCTGGCGGCCGCGGAGCGCGGTCATACCGTACGCATCCACGTTATTGGTGACGGTGCGATTCATGCCGCGCTGGATATCTTCGAGGAAGCGGCCGACCTGTACGGCCTGCCCCAGCACGGCCATAACACGCTCGAGCACCTAGAGAACCTTCTGCCCGAGGACATCGACCGCCTGCGCAAGCTCAACGTGGTCGCCTCGAGCCAGCCCTGCCATATTACGCTCGATCCGGGTGGACCGGAGCGCGATCTGGGCCTGGAGCGCAGCCGCATCATGTGGCCGTTCGCAACCTATAAGCAGCGCGGCATTCGCCAAGCCTTCGGTACCGACAGCCCTATCACGCCCGTTACCAGCATGAACGTGCTCTACACGGCTATCACGCGCCAGGACCCCAAAAGCCACTGGCCCGAGGGCGGCTGGTTGCCGAGCGAGCGCATCGATGCAGCAACGGCTCTGCGCAACTACACCCTGGGTAGCGCCTATGCAGCGGGCGACGAGCAAAACCTCGGCAGCTTGGAGCCTGGCAAGTACGCCGACCTGGTAGTCCTGGACCAAAACCCGCTCACCATCGACCCCCAAGAGCTCCAAGCCACCAAGGTCCAGGTCACCTACCTGGCAGGTAACGTAATCTACGAGCGCTAGCCTCATACCTCACTCATAGGGGGCACGTTTCAGCAACGTGCCCCTTTCTTATTCGCACCATCTGCATCGCCATTTTGCTGCACTGACTTTCCTGAATGCCGGGGCTGAATTAGTCAACCTGGCTCCCGGGGCGGACCGGAGGGCATGAAATTTGTCGCGAGTTCCGCACGCAAAGGAAAGCACTTAATGTGCTTTCCGTCTTGCGCAGGACTGTAGAGCAGCAAACTTCATGCCCTCCGGTCCGCCCCGGGAGGCACTGCTAAGTTATCCCCCGGCATTCAGAAAATCTAAGTGCCAAAAAATAAGATTTTTTGACTCTGTGTTGTATAACCCGCCATTCGTGGGTACCATTCAACGCGTACGCAAACAAAAAAGGGTTAATTCGCGTGGCATAACCACGCGGCCCAAAAAGGAGGAGACAAGCATGTCGTCTTTGAAGCCGCTTGCAGATCGTGTTCTGGTCAAGCCCGACGAGGCCGAGCAGAAGACCGCTTCTGGTCTGTATATCGCCAGCAACGCTCAGGAGAAGCCGCAGCGCGGCACCATCGTTGCCGTTGGCGCCGGCAAGGTCAACGACAAGGGTGAGCGCATCCCCATGGACGTTCAGGTCGGCGACGTTGTCATCTACGGTAAGTTCGGTGGCAACGAGGTCAAGGTCGACGGCGAGAAGTATCTGCTGATGCGTGCCGACGACATCTACGCCGTCGTTGAGGCCTAGTCTCGTCAGACTCTCTGATTCGTCTTTGAGCGCGCCGTCGCATAGGACTCGGAAGCGGCGACGCGAGTCACATTTCTTTTGGAGGATTACCCACTATGGCAAAGAACATTACGTTCAACACCGATGCCCGCGCTAAGCTCGCCAAGGGCGTCAACACCCTGGCCGACGCCGTTACCGTCACCATGGGCCCCAAGGGCCGCTACGTTGCGCTGCAGCGCACGTTCGGTGCCCCGACCATCACCAACGACGGCGTTTCCGTCGCTAAGGAGATCGAACTCGAGGACAACATCGAGAACATGGGCGCCCAGCTGGTGAAGGAGGTCGCCACCAAGACCAACGACACCGTGGGTGACGGCACCACCACCGCAACCCTGCTCGCCCAGGCCATCGTCAACGACGGTCTGCGCAACGTCGCCGCTGGCGCCAACCCGCTGGCCATCCGTCGCGGCATCGACAAGGCCGTCAACGCCGCCGTCGCCGAGATGAAGAAGCAGGCCAAGCCGGTCGAGACCAAGGAGCAGATTGCCTCCGTCGGTACCATCTCCGCCGGTGACCCCGAGGTCGGCGAGAAGATCGCCGAGGCCATGGAGGTCGTGGGCAAGGACGGCGTCATCACCGTCGAGGATTCCCAGACGTTCGACATCACCATCGACACCGTCGAGGGTATGCAGTTCGACAAGGGCTATGTCTCCGCTTACTTCGTCACGGATAATGACCGCATGGAGGCCGTGATGAAGGATCCGTACATCCTCATCACCGACCAGAAGATCTCCAGCGTCCAGGACATCATGCCCGTTCTCGAGGCTGTCCAGCGCGCTGGTCGTGGCCTGCTCATCATCGCTGAGGACATCGACGGCGAGGCTCTGCCCACCCTCGTCCTCAACAAGATCCGTGGCGCTCTCAACGTCTGCGCCGTCAAGGCCCCGGGCTACGGCGATCGCCGCAAGCGCATCCTCGAGGACATCGCTGTCCTCACCGGTGGTCAGGCCGCTCTGGACGAGCTGGGCGTGAAGGTTGCTGACATCACTGCCGATATGCTCGGTACCGCTAAGTCCGTCACCATCTCCAAGGACAACACCGTCGTCGTCGGCGGCGCTGGCTCCAAGGAGGCCATCGACGCCCGTATCGCTCAGATCAAGGGCGAGATGGAGAACACCACCTCTGACTTCGACCGCGAGAAGCTCCAGGAGCGCCTGGCCAAGCTCTCCGGTGGCGTTGCCGTCATCAAGGTTGGCGCTGCTACCGAGTCCGAGCTCAAGGAGATCAAGCATCGCGTCGAGGACGCCCTGCAGGCTACCCGCGCTGCTGTCGAGGAGGGCATTGTCGCTGGTGGCGGCGTCGCCTTCATGGACGCTGCTCCTGCGCTCGACGCTGTCGAGATCGACGACCCCGAGGAGAAGATCGGCGTCGACATCGTCAAGAAGGCTCTGACCGCTCCGGTCGCCACCATCGCCAAGAACGCTGGCTTTGAGGGCGCTGTCGTGGTCGACAAGGTTGCCGAGCTGCCTGCTGGCCAGGGTCTCAACTCTGCCAACGGTGAGTGGGGCGACATGATCGAGATGGGCGTCCTCGACCCCGTCAAGGTCAGCCGCGTCACCCTGCAGAACGCTGCTTCTGTCGCCAGCCTGATCCTCATCACCGAGGCCACCGTCTCCGATGTGCCCAAGAACACTCAGCTTGAGGACGCTATCGCTGCTGCCACCGCTGGTCAGCAGGGCGGCGGTATGTACTAAGGCCGACAAGGTCTAGAACTCCCACCGGGAATCCGGGGGCGTGACGGGGGTTTCTCTCCGGAACGTCCTCGGACATGCAAAGAGGCTCCGCATCGCGCTTCGCGCTGCGGAGCCTCTTTGCGTCCTGACGCTCCTATTTGGCAAGGTGTTTTTTAGAATCCATT
>JAXXEN010000040.1:0-44630 GCA_037237765.1 Collinsella sp.
CCCTACCGGGAGTAGCCCCGACGGTTGACAAAACTATAGGAACACCCAATGACTAGGTGGGGAAGGCGTGCGACAATGGTGGGCGTTGTGTTGTTCGCGCTAAGGAGTTGCCATGTTGTTGTGTCCCGTTTGCCATGAGCCGCTGGTGGATAACGAGCGCGGTGCTGCATGCGCGGGCGGACACCGGTTTGACCGTGCTCGCGAGGGCTATCTATATCTACTGCGCTCGTCCAAGAGCGGCGACTCTATGGGCGATCCCAAGTCACAGGCGCGCAGTCGTCGTGACTTTCTGAACCGCGGGTACTATGCGCCGTTGCGCGATGCGATGGTTGAACTGGTGCGCGAGCGGGTGTCTGGGCGTGCAGCGTCTGCGAACGGCCCCATGACGCTGCTCGATATTTGCTGCGGCGAGGGCTACTACACCAGTGCCATGGGCGCGGTGCCGGGCGTGGATGCTTACGGTTTCGACTTGGGCAAGGAGATGGTGCGCCTGGCCGCCAAGCGCGGCGATGCGACCTATTTCGTGGCCAACATGAAGGATATCCCCGTGGCCGATGGCGCCTTCGATATGGTGACCGAGCTCTTTGCTCCCTTTAACGAGCGCGAATTTGCCCGCGTGCTGGCGCCAGAGGGCTCGCTCTACACCGTGGTGCCGGGCGCCCGTCATCTCTTTGGGCTTAAGGAGGTGCTCTACGACACGCCGTACCTTAACGATGAGAAGCTGCCGAAGACCACCGAGCTCGAGTTAGTCGGAATGCAGCGGGTGTCTGCGAATATTACGCTTCAGACCCAGGCCGACATCGAGGCAGTGTTCCAGATGACGCCGTACTACTACCGTACGCGCCCTTCCGACAAAGAACGCCTGGCAAATTTGGACACCCTTCAAACCGACATCGACTTCATCATCGCCGAGTACCGCCACAGCTAACAACCTGCCAAAAAAGGGACAGGTTTATTTTGGTAGGTTTTATCTAGGCAAACGTAAAGGGCCGACCGCAGAGATGTGCGATCGGCCCTTTTTAGTTGCTTGGCTACAGAGGTTATGAGAAGCGAGCGCTTACAGGCGGTCCTTGTTTTCGGCCTTAACGGCGTGTGCCTGCTGAACAAAGAACAGGTCGTACACCACGATGACAAAGGCGCCAAAGTTGATGGCGTCGCCGCCAAACGCGGGAAGCGTGAGCACCGCTTGGGCAAGCGTGGCGACCGCGGCAACAATACCGAGCTTAAACGCGCCGTCCACCTGCGAAGGCTTGTTGGCGCCCTTGATACCGGCGACGCCTGCGGCAAGGTCGACGAGACCCTTGGCGATAAGCACGACCGCTGCGAGCATGGCGTACGAACCGTACGTGGAATCGAGACCGCCCGTGGCGATACCGACGCCGGCGGTGACGAGGCTGGCGATGCCCAAAACAAAGTAGATGAGAGCAAGGATTTTGAGAGTCTTGCGAGTGAAGCTCATGGCTGGTCCTTTCGATACGAGTACGCCAACTTGGCGCACCCAATGTACTGCACATATGGTGAAGCACATTGTAGTTCAACGCAGCGATGCATGCGCCTGAAAGCGCTTTGAGCCCGCGCAGCCCAACCCAACCTTTCAAAAAGGAAAGCTGGACGTAAGCCAAATCGATGGCAGCCCATGTGCGGCGCTGCGATGATGAGGCCGTAACAAGGAGCTGGTCTCAAGGAGGAGCCATGATGTACGGAACAGGGCAAGTGCGTGAGCCGCGGTCGTTGGGAAGGCGCATGGGCGATTCTGTGATCGCTGCCGTGTGCACGGGATTGATGGCGGTGCTTTGCATTGCGATGCTGTGGGCCATGTCGCATGTGGGACAATAGCGGACGGTTGGGTGCCGACGCAAACGGCGCTCACGTATTCGTTTTGCTTGCTAAGGAGTGTCCATGGGCGTTGTCGATCCCTTTTCTGTTGCTCGGGCCGCGGGGCTTGAGCTGACCGGGAAGCCCGAGGGCCTCACGCTCACCGACGGCACGATGGAGCTGCGCGCCGATTTTACCCGCATGCTTCCGCGGCTCAAGCAGGGCCGCCTGCAGCAAGAGCTGCTGGTGAAGGCTGCACGTGCAAAAGGCATCGAGAGCCCATGGGCGATTGATGCCACGGCAGGCTTTGGCGAGGATTCGCTGCTGTTGGCGGCCGCGGGCTTTACCGTCGATCTGTATGAGCAGGATTGCGTGATTGCGGCGCTCCTCAAGGATGCCTTGGATCGCGCGGCGGATGATCCGGCGCTTGCGGCTGCCGTGGCGCGCATGCGCTTACACGCGGGCGAGGACAGCATTGCCGGCCTTCGCCATACAGCTGGGCTGATCGAGCAGGACGAGCTCGCGGCTCCCGACGTGGCGTATCTGGACCCCATGTTTCCCGGGCGCACCAAGAGCGCGGCGGTTAAAAAGAAGTTCCAACTCTTGCATCATCTGGAACAGCCGTGCGCCGATGAGGAGACGCTGGTCGAAGCTGCGCTTGCCGTGCACCCGCGCAAGGTCGTTATCAAACGACCGGTGAAGGGGCCACTGCTTGCCGGCGTTAAGCCGAGCTATCAGCTTGCGGGCAAGGCCGTTCGTTACGATGTTTTGGTGCCGCCACGTCCGTAGCTTGCGTACGATGGCTGACACTCCGTCAATGCCGTGCCGATGCGGCGCCTATTTCCAAGGGTGCGACGTCAGGTGCCATCCACCGCAGTATTCGCATTTGTAGCAGGCCAAACCGCGCCGTCCGCGGTTTTCGCAGTCGGCCATAACTGCCTCGGCCTCGGCGCGTGTGTCGTAACGGTTCTTGCGCTCGCACGACTTGTAGCGCCAGGCCTCATCGCGCTCGGCGTCCAGGGCGTCGCGGCGCTCGTCCTCGCGCGCAAACAGGTCGCTCATATCGCCGCCGGTGGCAGCGCCCAAAAACTCGCTTTTTGCCTTTGACCAGGCGGCTCGCTTTTTGCTTCCCATCTGCTTCGCGCCCTTCTCAAAACGTTGGTATCATTGCTCAATCAAAGTGATACCAATAAACGTGAGGTTGCCGCGTGATGATCAGAAAAACCCTCGATACCGACATTCCCACTGTCATGGCTATCTATGACGCGGCCCGCGCCTTTATGCGCGCGCATGGCAACGCCACGCAGTGGCCCGAGGGCACGCCTTCTGCCGAGCAGCTGGCTGCCGATATCGCCGCCGGTGGCAGCTACGTGTGCGAAGTCGACGGTCGCGTGGTGGCGACGTTTGCCTTTTTACCGGGCCCGGACGAGTGCTATGACGTAATTGAGGACGGTCAATGGCGCAGCGACACTCCATACGCCGTGCTGCACCGCGTGGCATCCGACGGCACCACGCATGGCGTCGCGGCTGCGATGTTTGCCTTTGCCAAGGAACGCATTGACCATCTGCGTATCGACACACACCAAGACAACCTGCCTATGCAGGGCGCCATCGCCAAGGCCGGGTTTGAGCGCGCCGGTATCGTATATGTGTCGGACGGTACGCCGCGTGTCGCGTTCGATTGGCTGCGCGAGGCATAAGAGCAAAGACGCGTATCAACAATTCGCGCGAACGAAAATGGCTCCGGGTGGGGCCATTTTCGTTCGCTGCGCTGTTTTGCAAGCCGGCTTTCGCAAGGCGCGAACCTACGAAAATCGCCGCGCGGCAACGCGGGGCGATGAGCTCGGTCGGGGGATAGGGCCCGCTTCGCCCGCCGGCCCGTAAATTGTATCATCCAGTGTGGAGCGTGAACGCCCGTTGCCGCGTGCGATGGGCTTGTAATAAGAGGAGAGCCATGTCGAAGCAAGCGGTCGTTGGAATCTTGGCGCATGTCGATGCCGGCAAGACCACGTTGGCCGAGGCCATGCTGTTCAACGCGGGTCGCATTCGCAAGCGCGGCCGCGTTGACGATGGCGATTCGCACCTGGACACTAACGCGATCGAGCGCGAGCGCGGCATTACGATCTTCTCGTCGCAGGCCGTGCTCGACCATGGCGATACCCATGTCATGCTCGTGGATGCACCGGGGCATGTCGATTTTTCGGCCGAGGCGGAGCGCACGCTGCGCGCGCTCGACTATGCGATTTTGGTTGTGGGCGCCAACGACGGCGTGCAGGGGCACACCGAAACCCTGTGGCGCCTGCTTGCACGTTATGACATCCCGACATTCATCTTCATCAACAAGATCGATTTGGAGAATCCCGGCCGCGATGTTTTGCTGGCACAGCTTGGGCAGCGTCTTTCCGAAGGCTGCCTGGATGCCAACGAATTGTTGGCGGGCGGCACCGTTCAGGAGGACGCTGCTGCGTTGGACGAGGCTGCGCTCGAGGAGTTTCTTGAGGCGGGTGAGCTTTCCGTCGCAACGCTGTCGCGCATGGTTGCCGAGCGCAAGCTCTTTCCCTGCTTTGCCGGGTCGGCGCTCAAGGACCAAGGCGTGGACGAGCTGCTAGATGGCATGTGTACACTGATGCGTGAACAGACGTGGCTCCCGGAGTTTGCCGCGCGCGTCTATCGTGTCAGCCGCGGGGATCGCGGCGAGCGCTTGGCTTGGGTTAAAGTGACCGGCGGCACGCTGCATGCCAAGCAGGTGATTGACGGACGTTCCGGTGCCGAGACATGGGAGCAGAAGGTCGATCAGGTCCGCATCTATAACGGCGAGAAGTATGAGCTTGCCCAAGAAGTTGCTGCTGGCGGTATTTGTGCCGTGACGGGCCTTGCGCACGTTCGCCCAGGGGATGCCTTGGGCGCGGAGCCCGTGGGCGATGCGCCTGTCATCGCTCCGGTCCTCACCTATACGGTGCTTCCGGGCGAACACGATGTCCACGCGGTGTTCAAAGCACTGACAGAGTTGGCGGACGAAGATCCCATGCTCGGCGTAAGCTGGAACACTCATCTTGAGCAGATTCATTTGCAGCTGATGGGCGCCGTGCAACTCGAGGTCGTGCAGCGGGTGTTGGCCGATCGCTTTGGCCTTTCGGTTGCGTTTGAGTCTGGCGGCATTCTCTATAAGGAGACTATTTCGCAGCCGGTCGAGGGCGTGGGCCATTTTGAGCCGCTGCGCCACTATGCCGAGGTACATCTGCGCCTGGAGCCGTTGCCAGCGGGTTCGGGCGTGCAGTTTGGCACCGTGACCTCGACCGACGAACTCGATCTTAACTGGCAGCGTTTGGCACTCACCAACGCCATGGAGCGCGATCACCTGGGCGCGCTGACCGGCTCGCCCATCACCGATGTGTGCATTACGCTCACGGGCGGCCGTGCGCATGCCAAACACACCGAGGGCGGCGATTTTCGCCAGGCCACGTACCGCGCGATTCGCCAGGGGCTCATGCAGGCGCGTGAGGCTGGCGCGGCGGTACTGTTGGAGCCGTGGTATCGCTTTGAGCTCGAGGTGCCGGGGGAGTGCGTGGGCCGGGCGCTCTCGGATGCCACGCGTATGGGTGCCGAGTACGAGCCGCCGACGATGGCGGGAGACCGGGCGAAGCTTGTGGGTCGCGTGCCGGCATCCGAAGTGCAGGATTACGCGCTGGAGGTGGCTGCCTATACGAGTGGCCGCGGACATCTGTACCTAGAGTTTGCCGGCTATGCGGCTTGCCATGATGCCGAGCGCGTCATCGAGACGGCCGCCTATGGGCCCGAGGCCGATCTGCCCAACACGCCCGACTCGGTCTTTTGCTCTCACGGCGCCGGTTACACGGTCAAATGGTACGACGTACCCGCCGCGGCGCACGTAAAGATCGATCCCGCCACCTTCCGCCCCTGGCGAGCAGCAGACGCCGAGTTTTTCGGCCACATGTGACAAAGGGACAGTTCCTTTGTCACATGCTATTGGTATAACTCGGTATAAGTTGGTATAACTATTACCAGGGTTTGCCAATCCGAGGAGGCCGACATGAATCCAAATCCCTTTAAGCCCACGGCTGGCAAGCGGCCTCCGATACTCATCGGTCGCGAGTCGGTCATCGAAGATTTTGAGGAAGGGCTCGATAACGGCGCCGGAGCGCCGGGTAGGCTCATGCTCATTACGGGAAACCGCGGCTGTGGCAAGACGGTTCTCCTACGGGAGCTGCAACGTCTAGCCAATGAGCGTGGATGGGCGGTTGTCTCCGATTCCGCTTCGCTTGGCTTATGCGACCGCTTGGCCGACGCGCTTCGTTCGAATAAACCCGTTGTGACGTCAATGGAGTTCGGTCCGTCGTTTGGCCGGATGTCGGTCGAGGCGGCGCGAGCAAAGGGCGAGACGTTGCGAGGGCTGGTTAACGAGCGCCTCAAGAGGCTCGGTCCAGGCAAGGGCATACTGTTTGCGATTGACGAGGCGCAATCGGCGTCTATCGAGGAACTGGCGGCTCTTGCCGTTCTCTATCAGCAGGTGCTCGGAGATCAAGATGCCACGGGCTTGCCCGATAGCGACCAGCGCGGTCTTGCGCTGGCGTTCGCCGGCTTGCCCAGTATGGTTGATGACTTGCTCGAAGAGCCGAGCGTGACGTTTTTGCGGCGTGCCCAGCAGCGTACGTTGGGGGCGATATCTTTGCCCAAGGTGCGCGATTCGTATATCCAGACGGTCAAAGACGCTGGTCTTTACGTTGACGCGGAGACGGCGGACCTTGCGGCGCGCAAGAGCATGGGGCATCCCTACATGGTTCAGCTGGTGGGATATTACATGTGGCGGTCTGCTGTCCGGCGTGGCTCGCAGGTCATCGAAAGGCGCGATGTCGAGGATGGCCATGCGGATGCCGTCTCCGAGTTCTACGAAGCGGTTGACGCGCCCCTGTATTACGGGCTGCGCAGTCCACAGCGCCTTTTTATCGAGGCTATGGCGGTTGACGAGAACAAACCGACGCGCATGGCGGATATCATTGAGCGTTGTGATCGTACCCAGAGCTGGGCGAGTAAATATCGCGCAAGCCTGATTCGCGAGCGCGTCATCGAGGCTGCCGGATACGGCCTCGTCCGGTTTACCGTGCCCATGCTGGGCGCGTACGTTCGCGATCGAGTTTTATGGCATGAGTAGGGTGATAAAGGTGACGGAACAGAAGATGAGCCCGCAGGCTATCGAGGTGCGTGGCGCGCGCGTTCATAACCTTAAAGACATCGATATCGATATTCCGCTGGGAAAGCTCGTGGGCATTGCCGGCGTGTCGGGTTCGGGCAAGAGTTCGCTGGCGCTGGGGGTTCTTTATGCCGAGGGCTCGCGTCGCTACTTGGAAGCACTCAGCACCTATACTCGACGTCGCCTAACGCAGGCCGAACACGCCCAGGTGGACGAGGTGCTGCACGTGCCGGCAGCGCTCGCGCTACACCAGCGTCCGAGCGTGCCGGGCGTGCGCTCTACCTTTGGCACCATGACCGAGCTCAACAACAGCCTGCGCCTACTCTTTAGCCGCTGTGCCCATCACGTGTGCCCGCATTGCGGGGCGCGTGTGGAGCCGAGCCTTAACGTAGCGGCTGGCCTGTCGCTCACGTGTCCGACATGCGGCCGCGAGTTCTACGCGCCGAGTGCCGAGGATTTGGCTTTCAATAGCGGCGGTGCATGCCCCACATGTGGCGGCACCGGTGTCATGCGCGAGGTGGACGAAGCGAGCCTGGTGCCCGACGAGTCAAAGACTATCAACGAGGGCGCGGTGCTTCCCTGGGGTACGCTCATGTGGGATCTGATGAAGCAGGTGGCAGGTGAGATGGGCGTACGCACCGACGTGCCGTTTAACCAGCTCACGCCTCAAGAGCGCGACATCGTGTTTCATGGTCCGGCGGTTAAGAAGCACATTCTCTACGTTCCCAAAAACGGTGAGGGCGCCACGCCGCTCGACTTCACCTATTACAACGCCGTCTATACCGTCGAGAATGCGCTCGCCAAGGTCAAGGACGATAAGGGTTTAAAACGCGTTGCGCGCTTTTTGCGCGAGGGAGCATGCCGCGATTGCGGCGGCACGCGTCTCTCCGAGGCTGCGCGCCAGCCCCAGGTGCGCGGTATCAATCTGGCGCAAGCGGCGGCCATGACGCTGGGCGGGGCGATTGAGTGGGTGCGCGGGGTGCCCGCATCCTTGCCGCCCGAGATGCGGCCCATGGCGACGGATATCTGCGATTCGTTTTTGAGCGCGGCCCGTCGTCTGGTCGACCTGGGTCTCGATTACCTTTCACTCGATCGCGCCGGTGCCACGCTCTCCACGGGTGAGCGCCAGCGCGTACAGCTTGCTCGCGTGGTGCGCAACCGATCGACGGGCGTGCTTTATGTGCTGGACGAGCCTTCGATCGGCCTGCATCCTGCCAATGTCGACGGCCTGGTGGGCGTGATGCGCGATCTGGTGGATGACGGCAACACCGTGGTTGTTGTCGACCACGATACGCGCGTACTGGCGGAAGCCGACTATCTGGTTGAGATGGGCCCCGTTGCCGGAGCAGGCGGCGGCAATGTAATCGCCGCTGGTACGGTAGACGAGGTTGAGCAATCGCAGGACAGCCGTATCGCGCCGTTTTTGCGCGCCGAGCCCAAGCGCTTGCGTCCGCAGGTGATTGACGACGAAATGTTCGACCAGGGCCATATCCGCATGGCGACCGATGCCATCCATACCGTCAAGCCGCTCGAAGTCGATATCCCGCGTGGCCGTCTCGTCGCGGTGACGGGTGTTTCGGGTTCGGGTAAGACGACGTTGGTGCTTGAGACGCTCATCCCGGCACTCAAGGCGCAGGCAGCTGGCGAGCGCCTGCCGGGGCACGTGCGTTGGGTCGATGCCGAGGGCATTGCGCGTGCCAACCTGATTGACGCCACGCCCATCGGCGCCAATGTTCGCTCGACGGTGGCAACCTATGCCGACATCCATGATGAGCTGCGCCGCGCCTTCGCCCGTACGCCCGAGGCCAAGGCAGCCGGCTACAAGGCGGGTGCCTTTAGCTACAACACTGGCGCCTTGCGGTGCCCTACGTGCGACGGCACGGGATCGATATCGCTCGACGTGCAGTTTTTGCCCGATGTCGAGATCGTCTGCCCGGCAT
Source organism: Collinsella sp. (assembly GCA_037237765.1). GTDB lineage: Bacteria > Actinomycetota > Coriobacteriia > Coriobacteriales > Coriobacteriaceae > Collinsella. The sequence continues at coordinate 8,965 of JAXXEN010000040.1, forward strand.
GCCGCGGCTCACGTTATGCAGACGCGGCTTCGCATATCCATCGTGAGGGCAAGGACGGGAGCCTGCTTACGTTGCCGCAGCTCATGGATATGAGTGTGGACGAGGCTATCGACGCCACGGTGGGGCTCAAGAAAGTTCAGACGCGTTTGCAGACCTTGCACGATCTGGGCCTGGGTTATCTCACGCTTGGCGAGCCCACACCGGCGCTTTCGGGCGGTGAGGCACAGCGTCTAAAGCTTGCGAGCGAGATGGGCCGCGTGCAGGATGATGCTGTATTCTTGTTCGACGAACCCACGATCGGCCTGCATCCGCTCGATGTTCAGGTGTTGCTGAGTGTGTTCGACGGCCTCGTTGCCAAGGGCGCCACGGTTATCGTGATCGAACACGATCTCGACCTTATCCGTAACGCCGATTACGTAATCGACATGGGCCCAGGCGGTGGCGACGCCGGCGGGCAAATCGTCTGCGCCGGCACGCCGGGCGACATCGCGGCCTGCTCCAAGAGCATTACCGGTCGCTACCTATAGGCAATGTGACAAAGGGACTGCCTCTTTGTCACATTGATTTCTATTTCACGCATTGAGCCGCGAGATAGTCGCGGAAGAATGGCAATTCAAATGCGACGAGCCCTCGTCCTCGTTCTCCGATGATGCCGGCATCTATCATGCGGCGTCGGTAGCGGGAGACCTGCTGCGGCGAACGCTTAAGGCGCTCGATAAGGTCGGCGGTGGTGGACTCTTCTTCGTCATCGAGCATGGCGATGAGGAATCGCTTGTCCTCTGCAGTGAGTTCCCGATAGGTTGCCGCGAGGATTCGGTCGTCCATCTCGTCGCGCGCGATTTTGATTCCCAGGTCAAAGTCGCGTGACGAGATTTCCTTCGAATCGCTTGTGAGATCCCAGGCACGGTAGCCTACGAGTTGCAATAGGAAGGGAAAACCAGAGATCGAGCGAACGGCTCTATCGATTCCCTCGGCATCTGCCAGGCGATCGTTTTCCTGGATTGTGCGAATCAAGGCCTCGCGCACGTCATAGTCGGCAATGCGACCCAGATGATATTGTTGGGCGCGGCGAAGGAACGAGACCGTCTTGTGGTTCAGCAACGTCGAGACATTGTTGGGAAGTCCCGCCATGAGCAGGGCGACGCGTTTCCCATCGGTCACAAAGTGCTGATACGTCGCTGCGAGCTGAATCATCTCGTCGAGTGTCGGGTCCACCTCGTCAACCGTGACGAGCAGACCGGTACCGGCCCCGTTGAGCTGGTCGATGATATCGCTCATGCGATAACGCCAGGTTGAGGCATCGTGAACGCGATTGACCTCGATGCTGCCGAGCGGTGCAATTCCGAGGCCGGTGACTTCGAAGTGGTAGGACGAGTCGATGAGATGGGCTGCGGCGCGTTTCGTCCCGAACTCGATTTCCTCAAGCATTCCCGGGAGCGCGGTCGTCTTTACGGCTATCCAGCCGTGGGATTCCGCCCTTGTCGCGAGCGATGACATGAGAGCGGTTTTACCGGTTCCACGCGCGCCTGAGAAGATCGAGGTCAATTCTGGGCGCCTGCGCTGGCTCAAGAAGGCGCGGTCCAAATCCCGAATAATCTGTTGTCTGCCAGCGAGATGGGCAGGAACCTCACCAAAACTGGGGGTAAACGGGTTCTCGAGATATTTCACACGGCTCTCCTTTCACACCGCCGTTTAACTTCATTTTACTTTAGTTAATTCTGATTAAAAGTGAGGGCCTTTATCTAGAGCATCAATTAGGCGTGTGTGCCATCGACGTGGCGCTCGAATGTGGCAAAAGGATAGTCCCTTTGTCACATTCCCGGAAAGCCTGCCTGGCGTAGGGCCTCGTAGAGGACGATGGCGGCGCTGTTGGAGAGGTTGAGCGCGCTGATGCGGTAGTCGTCGGGGTTAACGAAGTTGCCGCAGATATCCTGCTGCAGGATGGCCTCGTGGCTGTCCTCGGTATGCCCCAGCGATTCCTCGTGAGCTTCCCAAGTCTCGGCGTTATCGAGTGAGTCGCAATCGCGCAGCATGGGGATGCGCTCGCAGCGCTCGGGCGCCGCGGCGAGCAGCTCCTCGGGAATGCCCGAGCTCTCGCTGCCAAAGACCAAGTAGTCACCGTCACGGTAGGTGCTTTGCGCATAGGTCCTGCGCGCCTTTTTGGTCAGCAGATGCAGACGCTCGTCGGTAGGGGAGAGGCCGTTACGCGCAAGGAAATCCTCCCAGCTGGCATAGGTCGTCACGTCCAAGTTTTGCCAGTAGCCCAGTCCGGCGCGACGCACCGTCTTGTCGTCGAGCGAAAACCCCAGCGGCTCCACCAGATGCAGGCGGGCGCCGGTAACCACGCAGGTGCGGCCGATATTGCCCGTATTGGCCGGAATCTCGGGCGCATACAGCACAATGTTGAACATGAATCTCCTTGGCTCAGAACGAAAAACCACCACGAAGGGCACCTTCGTGGTGGTTTGGCGGTTACGTAGGCGGAAAAATGCCCGCTTGGATAAAACTAGGCGCGGTGCCAGTCGGTCAGGCAGGCATCGAGGGAGGCGATGAGCGCATCCTTGTCCATGTGACGGCCGATGATGCACAGGCTCGTCATGCGGTCGCCCGTCTCGTCGTCCCAAATCTGCATGATCTCGGGGTTCTCGTCGATGATCTTCTGCTTCTCGCCCTCGGGCGCGGAGTCAACGAACAGGCCGTTCTCCATCAGGCGCATCTGGTGGCCGGCCTGCTCAAACATGTAGCACATGTCCGGATCGCCGGTCTGCCACAGCGGACCCTTGACGCGAATGACCTCGTCGGGCCACTCCTGCTCAACAAAATCGGTGAACTTCTGCAGGTCAAACGGCTTGCGGCGCGAGTAAACAAAGGTCTCGATGTCGTACTCGAGCACCTCGGGGTCATCGTGCTCCTCGGGATGCTCCATGGCATCGATCCAGGCGGCGGAGTTGTAGGCGCGCATAAAGTCGAAGCGGTCGGTGTCGAGCAGCTCCTCCATGGGGACCTCGCCGTTTTGGGCCTCGACGATCACGGCATCTTTCTGCAGGCTGCGCACGATGGCCTTGAGCTCGGCGATCTGCTCAGGACTCACGGTATCGGTCTTGTTGAGGATCAGCGTAGAGCAGAATTCGATCTGCTGGATGAGCAGGCTCTCGATGTCGTCCTCGTCGATATCCTCGGCCAGCAGGTCGCGGCCGCCGTTGAACTCGTCGTACATACGGGCGCAATCAACCACGGCCACGATGTTGTCGAGCGCGAGCTTGGGCTCGCCGCCCACCTTGGCCTCGTCGCAGAAGCTCGAGATGGTGTAGGCGATGGGGATGGGCTCGCAAATGCCCGAGGCCTCGATGATGATGTAATCGAAGTCGCCCGAATCGGCGATGCCTTGCAGCTGGTTGGCCAGGTCATCCGAAAGTGTGCAGCAGATGCAGCCGTTGGTGAGCGGGATGAGGTCATCGGTCTCGGAAAGGCCGCCGTCGGCGATGAGGCTGGCGTCGACGTTGATCTCGCCGATATCGTTGACGATCACGGCGGCGCGGATGCCGCCGTCGTTAGCGAGGATGTGGTTGAGCAGTGTGGTCTTGCCGGCACCGAGGTAGCCGGTAAGCATGATGATCTTCACGGGTTTGTTGGGCATGTGCCCTCCTTTGTTAGACATGGCTTACAGTTGAATCATATGCCAAACGCCTGCTCTTATACCCACGCGCTGGCAAATAACACAGGCTACTCCCAGGCTCCCCATACATCGGGGCAATAACCGACGGTGGCCTTTTTGCCGTTGCGCACGATGGGCTCGGCCAAGACCTGCTGGTTCTCGAGCAGCTTGTCGAAGCGCTGACTGGGGGTAAGGTGCTGAATGAGTGCGAGTGTCTCCTCGTCCTTGGCCTTGGGGTTGAGCAGTTTGTCGATGCCGCCGACCGCCTGCATCACGCTCGTGAGCTCGCCCTTGCTCATCTCCTTTTCCTTAAGGTCGATAAATTGCACCTTAATGCGGCGCTCCTTAAAATAACGCTGCGCCTTCTTGGTGTCGAAAGACTTTTTGGTGCCAAAAATCTGGATATTCATGTTCCGCCGTTCTACCTGATGAAGTTGGTGCGCTCGCGATCGGCTTCGGGGGCTTCGATACCGGCGGCCTGTCCTGCCTCGATACAATGCAGGAGCCAGGCCATGTTCTTGCCGATGTTGCGCATGGTGGCCAGGCCCTCGGCGTCCTGGGCGGCCTCGCCCGGCATGGCGCCAAACACGTTGTTCCAGTACGTGGAAGCAACCACGGGCATCTGGTTGATGGTGAAGTACTTATTGAGCACGTCGAAGGTGGTCGACGTGCCGCCGCGACGGGCAACGGCGACGGCAGCGCCCGGCTTGTGTGCAAAGGCTTTGCTGCCGGCATAGAATGCGCGATCGAGGGCCGAAAGGATGCGTCCGCTGGGGTGCGCATAGTAGACGGGCGAGCCAAAGACAAAGCCATCTGCCTGCTCGGCGGCAGCGATCAGCTCGTTCACCACGTCATCGTCAAAGGTGCAGCGGCAATCGAGCTTGCCGCACTGACCACAGCCAATGCAGTCGCGAATGGGCTTGGTGCCCAGCTGAAACACCTCGGTATCAATGCCTTCGGCATTGAGTTGCTCGGCGACCTCGGCGAGTGCGCGGGCGGTGTTGCCGTTTGCCTTGGGGCTGCCATTGACCAAAAGAACCTTCATCACAAACTCCCTCTGCTGTCGGTGACTTCTGCAGAGGATTATCGCACGATGGGGGAGGCGGTGTGGGCGCGGTGCTAATCCAGTTTGGTACCTGGCACCTGCACGGCTTTCCCGAGCAGCGCTTTGAGCTCGTTCAAAATCGAAACGGGCTGACGGTCGACGCCGTCCAGATGGAGCGTGGCCACGCGAATGGGCGGCTGATATTCAAATGGGCCAAAGAGCACGGGCGAACCCAGGAACCGCTCGATTTCCTCTGCAATCGCATCGGTTTCTTCGGGATCAAAGTCGTCGAAAAGAGCCACGAACATCGGCCCCGTCGAGCGGAACATACGACCCTTACCGCGCGAGCATTCCACCAGACAGGCGGCACATTCTGCCAAAACGCGGTCGCCCGCATCAAAGCCAAAGCGGGCATTGACCTGAGCGATATCGTCGATTTTGATGGCGATCAAACCAGCCTTGCGCGCCACGCGACGCATTTCGCCAATGGCGTTGACCAGGGCGTGAATATCGCCCAAGCCGGTCACGGAATCGGTCGTATCTGCCAAGCTTCGGTTGATGATAATGCCCACATACATGCCGGGCTCGGTATCGGTGCCGTCCAAGCGGTAGCCCGTGCAGTCGCAAAGCACGTATTTTCCGGTGGCATCCATTACGCGATACTGCATGTAGTGGAAGTGCCACGTGCCGTTTATCACCATGTCGAGCTCGACACGTACGTTGTCGCGGTCCTCGGGATGAACGCGGGCGAGCCACATGTCGAGTGAGTTAAAAGGGTGCTGGGAGGGCAGGTCAAAATCGCGCACGGCGTTAACCGACCATTGCGATTCTCCCGTATCGAGATTGAGGATAAACGGATAGCGCGTCTCGGAGCTCATGGAGATCGCTTGGAACACCCGGTCGTTGCAGGGAAGCTGATCGACGATTGGGCGTTGCGGCGCGTCATCGTCTTTCGGTTGCTGCACACGATGCATAAGCTTATAGCGATACATCTTGCGATCGGCATCCATTGTCATCTGGCGACGCGTGTCGCCAGCAAGTGGATCGACGCGCGAGCAGCCAAAGCTAAAGCTGCCGATCATGGGCGCCTTGCCACCTGAGCTCGCCTCGATCAGCCTGGTACGTACCTGCTCCAAGCGCTGCTCGAGTTCGGTCTCGTTTGCGGAGAGCGAGATAAGCACAAACTCGTCTCCACCGATACGGAACAGCATCTCATCGTGCTCCATGGTTTCGGAGAGCGTGCGGCAGATGCCCAGAATATAGCGATTGCCTTCGGCGTGGCCAAACCTATCATTGCAATGCTTGATATGGTCGATGTCAATATAGGCGCAGGTGAAGGGATCGCCTTTGCGCCAGAGTTGCTCGACGTGACGGTCGAATCCGTTGCGGTTGCCCAAGTTGGTGAGCGGATCGATATAGGCGTTGCGCTCAAGCAGCTGGCGCTCTTGTTGCAGGATGGCATGCGTCTTTTGCAGTTGCTCACCAACGGCGCGTAGCTCAGCAGGCAGCGCGGCAACATCGAGTTCGGCGGTCGAGACGCCGTTCGCAAGTCGCTGAAGATAGGCAATAATCGATTGCTCGCCCAGGCGATATGACTCGTTCATGATGGATAACCTCCTTGGGCGGAACAACGGTTTGTATCATATCCCCAATTTGGTTTGAAGTGGGGATATAAGTTAGCCAATGGGGACAAATGCCCCCTTCGGCGGTGGCGTTTTGCGCGCGAGCGTATCAGTTGTTATTGCCGCCATCGAGCAATGCCTCAAAATTCTTCGCCGGCATGGGGCGGTAGTAGAGGAAGCCCTGAGCGTAGCGGGCGCCCATTTGTCGTAGCATGTTTGCCTGCTCATTTGTCTCGACGCCTTCAACCACGACGGGCAGATGGAGCGACTGCGCCATCTCGAGCATCGATGACACGATCTGCGCGCTGCGGCCTTGATCGCGGTCGGTGGGCACAAAGGTGCGGTCGAGCTTGATGACGTCGACGTTGACGTTCTTGAGCATCGCGAGCGTGGACTGGCCGGTGCCAAAATCGTCCATGTAGGTCGAGAAGCCACGGGTGTGCAGATCCGCGGTCAGCTTATCCACGGCCTCGGACTCTCCGGTATAGGCGGTCTCGGTGATCTCGATGTGCATGAGTTCGGGCGGCAGGTTGTACTGGGCGGCGAGCGACCCCATATGCTCGGCGACATCGCAGGCAAGAATGTCTACGCGCGACACATTGAGGGAAATCGGAACCACGCGAAGTCCTCGATTGAGGCGCTCGCGGAGCCACATGGCGACGCCCTGCCAAACATATTTGTCGAGCGTCACTACAAAGCCGCTTTCCTCGAGTGCGGGGATAAACGTTGCGGGCGAAATGAGAGAGCCGTTCTTGTCAATCCAGCGGGTGAGTGCTTCGGCGCCAATAATCTCGCCGGTTTCCATATCGACCTGGGGCTGAAGATAGTACGTGATGCGACCATTTGACAGCGCGTACTGGAATTCGGTCAGCGTGCGGTTGAACACGATTTCGCGCTTGTACTCCTCGGGGCAAAAAATGGCAATGCGCTCCTTAAAGTCGTTTTTTGCGCGCCGATTGGTAAACATGGCCTTTGCCTGCGCATCGATGGTGATCTCCTCATTGGAATCGATGGGGTAAACGCCCATGGACGGCCAAAAACCTACGCCGCCATCATGCCTGGCTACTGCCTCGCGAACGCGGTTGTAGATTTGATGGACGGTGATGTGCTTAAAGGGGATGAGTACGCAAAAGTCATCTTGGCCCCAGTACCCTGCGACGCCCATATCGGCATTCTCGATGTCCTTGAGGACCGTGCCCACATCGGCAAGCAGGCGGTCGCCTTCGGCCTGTCCATACCATTCATTAAACAGGCGCATGTGGCCCATGTCGATCGTGGCGATGCACCAGGTGCCGTTGCGCCTTGCCTCGAGAAATGCGTTGGCGCGCCGCATAAACTCGCTGGGTCGATAGAGACCCGTGAGCGAGTCGATACGTTCGGCTATGGCGCTTTTGCGCTCCGCCTCGGGTATGGGGAGGCTGTCGTTGGGAACAAGCCCGCCGGCCGTGCGAAGGCGACGGTCGAGTTCGCCTAAAACGGCGGTCGCTTGATGGGTTAAGTGCTCGTAAAAGGCCGGGACGACAAGGCAGACGGGAGTAATGGTGTCGCCTGCGATTCGAACAGGAGCGAAAACGGCCTCTTTAAGGTGGCGGGTCAGTTGCTCGAATGCCTCGTGGTCTAGGTCGTTGCTGAGCACGACGAACTGAACGCTTCGTGAACGGTAGACCCGGCTCCTGCCGCGAGTGATCGACAGCATGCGGCCTGCGTATTCGGCAAGCATGTTGTCGACAGCCTCGGCCCCGTAGAGCTCGTTGAGCTTTGTCGTGCCACGAACGCGCACCGCTATAAGCCCTGTCTCGCAACGATCGCGGCGGCAGGCGTCGATGGCGTTGGCCAGCATGCGCTGCGTTCCGAGGCCTGTGGCGGCGTCGACGGTTTCGGCAAGTGAGTGGTTGACGAGCTCGCCGACATAGAGCGAGGGGACATTTCCGTCGCCGTCGATACGAAACCCGCGAGCACGGCAAAGGACGTAGTCGCCGACGGCGTTGCGCACACGATACTGCATGACGCGACGGTGCTTGGTGCCGTTGTAGACTTGGTCGATGTCGTTGATGCAGGCCTCAAGGTCGTCGGGATGGACGCGCGTTTTCCAGTAATCGCGACAGTTGTCTATGTGCTCCGAGGGAAGGCCAAGATCGCGCAAGGCACCTTGTGACCAAAGGGTGCGATGTTTGTCCAAGTTCTCGATAAAGAAATAACGGCCCTCGTTGAGCATCGAAAAGGCGTCAAAAATACGATCGCTTATTTCGAAGTCGTCGGCGTGAACTTGCGTGATATTGCGTCGATCGAGGTGCATGGCATGACGTAGCTTGTAGTCGTACATGCGATGGTCGGCATCGAGCGTCATGCGATTGGAAGCTTCGCCCAGGGCGGGGTCGGCATGTGACACTCCGTAGCTAAACGAGCGGGGCATCTCGGAATCGTTGTTTTTGAGCAGAACCGTTCGGCAGTGTTTCAGACGTTCGGCGAGGTCGTCCTCGGTTGCAATCGTAGATAGGATGGCAAACTCGTCGCCGCCTATGCGAAACGCCGCTTCGCCCACCTTCATATACAGCTTAAGATAGAGACTTACCTGCAAGATATAGCGGTTGCCCTCGTCATGCCCAAAGACGTCGTTGCAGTGCTTGAGATTGTCGATATCGATGAACGCCATGGTAACGGGGGCGTCCTGCTCCCAGAGCTCCTCGAGGGAACGGGCAAAGCCGCCACGGTTGCCAAGCCCAGTAAGCTGGTCGGTAAAGGCAGTCCTGATCAGATCCTCCTGCCGCTTGAGAAGGTCACGGACGGTCTTTTCGAGCGTTTCGGTGTAATTGCTGACAGTATCCATGTTCTAAGCGGCTTTCTGAGGTCGGGGCGGATTGCGTCGGGCGAGCTCGTTGTGTACACGCGTCGTTGCTCGGCGTTTTGCGTGTATCCAGGCCCCGCCTTGCTGCGTTGTTGAGTTAATTTGTCGGCTAATGTTCGCTGTTGATAACAGCTGAGTAGTGTAAACAACAATACACAATTATATATGGGTGCACATGCTGTGGGCGGCTATTATTCGACAGGCGGTAGCGCGACGATGCGATGTTCGATGAAAATGCGACTGAGACGATATATGTTGACGGGTATACTTGTTCCGTTTGAATTTGTGGGGACGGAGATGGTCGCATGGCACAGTCAAATACGATGCGCACGGTGGGGCTGGCACTCGAGGGAGGCGGCTACCGCGGTATGTATACGGCGGGCGTGCTCGACGTTTGGATGGAGCACGGCTTAACTTGCGACCATATGGTGGGTGTCTCGGCGGGCGCGGCGTTTGGCTACAATTTTAAATCGCGCCAGATCGGCCGCGCCATTCGCTACAACAAGGCCTATTGCGCCGACAAACGCTATGCGAGCGTGACCAGCTGGCTGCGAACCGGCGATATGTTCAATGCCGACTTTGCCTATCACGAGGTGCCCATCGAGCGCGACCCCATCGACTTGGAGACATATCGCGCCTGCCCCATGCGGTTTACGTGCGTGTGTACCGATATCGAGACGGGCAAGGCCGTCTATCACGATCTGCCGTATGGCGACGAGCGCGATATCGAGTGGATCCGGGCGTCGTCGGCAATTCCCGTGGCGACGCGTCCCGTTGCTATTGACGGGCATAAGTATCTGGATGGTGGCGTGGCTGATTCTATTCCCAGCGCATGGCTGTTTGCGCAGGGGTATGACCGCAATATCGTGGTACTCACGCAGCCGGCGGGCTTTGTGAAGCAGCCCAACAGCGTGATGCCCATGCTGCGGCGCGTGTTCCGTCACTATCCGGAGTTTGTCGCAGCGCTCGAGCATCGGCATGAGGTCTACAATGCCACGCTCGATGACCTGGCACGTCGCGAGGCCGCCGGCGAAATCTTTGTGGTGCGGCCGAGCGAATCGGTGAAGGTGCCGTCGCTGTGTCGCGAGCCCGATGAACTTGAGCGCATCTACCAGATTGGTCGCCGCGATGCGGAGGCGACCTTGCCGGCACTGGAGGCATATCTGGCAGGGTAGAGGCTGCTGCCGCCATCTCGGCGGAAAGCGCATCCCGGAATGGAGATCCAAACTGGGATGCGTTTTCCATTGCTGAAGTTATGGGGTCGCGGAGCAACTGCTCGGCCTATGCCTATGCCTGCTGCCAGGTGTCGACGAGCTCCTTGGCCGCGGCGTAGGGGTCATCGGCGCTGCAGACGGCACTCACCACAAAGAAGCCGTCGACGCCGGTGGCCTTGAGCTGCGGCAAGTCGGCTGTCTTAACGCCGCCGCCCACCACGATGGGCACGGGGCTTGCCGCGTGGAGGGCGGCCAGGTCCTCAAAGCTCTTGGTGATGATAGAGCCGTCGGCCGCGCGTCCGCAGTCGCGCTTGGTCTCGGTCTCGTGGAGCGGGCCGATGCCCAGGTAGTCGACTAGGCTCATGTCGGCGGTCTTGACGTACTCGAGCATCTCCTCGCAACGGGCCGAAAGGCCCACGATGGCGTCGGGGCCCAGAAGCTTGCGGCAGACCTCGACGGGAATATCGCTCTGACCCACGTGCACGCCGTCGACAGCGATGCCCTGCTCGCGCGCGGCAAGTACGCAGTCCAGGCGGTCGTCGATCAGCAAGGCGACCTGACCGGTCTTGCCAGCCTGTGCGATTGCCTGCGCGGCGTCGCCGGTCAGCGCGATGATCTCGCGGGCGCTTGCCACCTTGGAGCGCACCTGGATGCAGGTAAAGCCGGCGTCGAGCGCCTGGGCCACCACATCGCCCACGGGACGTCCCAGCGTGTTTTCGGGGCCGAGTACTAGATAGGCCGAGATATCAAGGTTGTCGCGGATGCTCATCGTGCTTCCTCCTGCTTTTTGATCTGTGCTTCCATGCGCTCGAGTTTGCCGGTCATGGTGTCGGTAAATCCGGGTCGAATATCGGCCTTGAGCACGACTTCGGTGCGGATGCCCTTGCTCGCCAACACAAAGGTTGCGTCGCGCACGACCTGCATGACCTCGTCCCAGTCGCCCTCGATCTCGGTGAACATCGAGGTGGTGCGGTTGGGAAGGCCGCTCTCGCGAATGACGCGCACGACCTCGGCGACCTCGGCGGACAGCTCGTCGCCGGTGCCGCACGGGGCGATGGCGACGGCGACGAGCGTGTTCATGCCGGCATTGGTTACGGGCTCGGACATGGCCTATGCCTCCTCGAGCTCGAGTTGGTTATCGGCAATGTCTTGGGCGGTCGCGCGGTAGAGTTCGTCGATAAAGGCGACCTTAAAGCTTGCCGGGGCGTCGGCGACAGCGGCGGCACGCGTGCCGGCCACGTTGTAGACGGCGGTGCCGCAGACGGCTGCCGTAAACGGGTCGGCGGCGCAGGCGTACACGGCCAGCACGCCGCCCTGCGAGCAGCCGCAGCCGGTGATCTTGGACATGAGCGGGCTGCCGCCGTGGGACTTGGCCACCGTCGTGCCGTCGGTAATCAGGTCGACTTCGCCCGAGACCACTACGGCGCCGCCGGTGTAGCGGGCGAGCGCCACGGCGGCGTCGCGGGCAGCGTCTACCGTGTCGGTGGTATCGACACCGCGTACGCGGCTCAGATCGGCCGCCTCGCCCTCAAGACCCCACAGGCCGGCGAGCGCGATGATCTCGGAGGCGTTGCCGCGCACGATGGCGGGCTTGTACTGCTTGAGCTCGTTTACCAACTGGGTGCGCAGGCTACCGATGCCCAGGCCCACCGGATCGAGCACCCAGGGCTTGCCGGCGTCATGTGCCGCCTTGGCCGCGCGGGGAATCGTCTGCTCGTAGATGGGGAAGAGCGTGCCCATATTGAGATAGATGGCGCCGCCGCCGGCAACGAGTGCCTCGCCCTCGTCGGGCAGATAGACCATAGCGGCCGAACCGCCCACGGCGAGCTGCGCGTTGGCGACAAAGTCGATCGTCACCGTGTTGGTGATGGAACCGGCCATCGGATTGGTGGCGCGAATCTCCTCCACGGCCTTGACCATATGTTGCTTAAGCTGTTCCGAATCAATCACTGCACATGCCTCCTTGGCATAGAAAAGGGGCGCTGTGCATAGACAGCGCCCCTGTAAAGGCGGCATGCTCCCTACGCCAGCATTAACTGACAGGTTCAAAGGATTGGGCCCATTGCCCTCTCAGCCTTGTGGTTTGCACCGCCGGCACTCCCGCATCGAATCTGTTGTTCCCTATACTAGCGCACCGTTACAATGGTTACGGTGAAAATGACTGGGGGACTCTATGATCAAACTTGTGCTGACCGATATGGACGATACGCTGATTCCAGCCGGGCATGACGGCGCCAGCGACTACGCCATTGAGGGTATTCATGCCATGCAGGCGGCGGGTTTGCACTTTGGGCCGGTTTCGGGTCGTCAGCCGTCCGCGATGGGCTGGATGTTCAAAAACCGTTCCGAGTGTTTTTCGACCGGTGCGTTCTGTAACGGCCAGGTGATGTTTGTGGACGGCGAGGTGGTAGCCTCGCATGCGACCGGCAACGCCGCCCTTATGCGTTTGGCTGACTACTTGGAGCAAGAGACCGACGATACGTACCTGAAGGTCTACAGTCTGGGTGATGATTTTTGGGACAACGATGCCTATTGCGTGACGAGCGATCCCGAGCGCGTGCGTCGCGCCATGGAGTCGGGCGGCAACGCGTGGCTCAAAGGCGAAGAGGCCCCGTGCCGCCCCGTCGTCGATGAGACGCCGGTGTTTAAGGCGAATATCTGGAGTGCCCGTTCACGTGAGGAGCTCGCGGAGCTACGCGAGCGCGTTGCCGCTGAGGTGCCGGAACTCTCGCTTGTGTTTCCCAACAACCGTGTGCGCCTGTTTGACATCCTTCCGGCCGGTTGGGACAAGGGCTGCGCTGCGCTGGAGCTGGCGCGCGCTTTGGGCCTGACGCCCGATGAGGTGGCTGTATTTGGCGATTCCGATAACGATTTGCCCATGATCGATGCCGTTCCCAACTCCGTTGCAGTCGCCAATGCCAACGAGGCCGTCACGGCTGCCGCGCGCTGGCATATCGGCGCCGCGGCAGATGATGCGGTCGCCGGGGCTCTGCATCAGATTGCCGCCTGCGCCGCGACGGGGGAGATGCCGTCGTTTATGCGTCAGGAGGGTGCAGCCGACGTGAATCTCGCGAACAGCTAAGGAGACAGCCATGAAGCTCCAGCAGCTCAGATATGTCGTCAAAGTTGCCGAATGCGGCAGCATCACCGAGGCCTCGCGCCGACTCTTTGTGTCGCAGCCTTCGATTACCGCGTCGATCCGCGACCTCGAAAACGAGATGGGCGTGCATATCTTCGAGCGCACCAACAAGGGCGTCATTGTGTCCGAGGAAGGCGAGACCTTCTTGGGCTATGCGCGCCAGGTGCTCGACCAGGCCGACCTGCTCGAGGGCAAGTACAAGGGCGCATCCGAGCAGGTGCCGCACTTTAGTGTGAGCTGCCAGCATTATTCCTTTGCCGTCAACGCGTTTGTCGACGTGATCCGCGAGTTCGATGCCGCGCGTTACGACTTCACCCTGCGCGAGGAGCAGACTCACGAGATTATCGAGGATGTCGCGCATATGAAAAGCGAACTGGGCATCCTGTACTTGTCCGAGCATAACCGCGAGGTCATCGAGCGCATGCTGGTGGCCAACGAGCTCGTGTTCGAAGGACTCTTCTGCGCCACGCCGCATGTCTTCGTCTGCGCCGACCATCCGCTGGCGGACCGCGCCAGCGTGACGCTCGAGGATCTGGAAGACTACCCGTTCCTGTCCTACGAGCAGGGCAGCTACAACTCGTTTTACTATTCCGAGGAGCTGACCTCGACGTTCGAGCGTCGCAAAAATATCCGCGTGCGCGACCGTGCGACGTTGTTCAATTTGGCCATGGGCCTCAACGGCTACACGGTATGCTCGGGCGTGATCAGCCACGAGCTCAACGGCCCCGGCATTATCTCGATTCCGCTCGACGTGGACGAGTACATGGAGATTGGCATCATCACGCGCAAGAACACGACGCTTACGCGCTACGGTCGGGCCTATATCGACGCGATTCGTCAGCATATCTAGGCTGCTGTGCTCCGCACGGTTCAAGTCTCTTTATGACAGTCCAGACTGATATAGGAAACATCTATATCAAACTGTTATAAACGTATATTTTACGATGGTCATATGAGCGCTCATACTCTGTCCCAGTAAAGCAACCAATGCAAAGGGAGATATCTATGAGCACTTCGATTCAACCGAACGCGCCGTTTCGCGCCGATATCGTCGGCAGCTTTCTTCGTCCGCAGGCTGTAAAGGACGCCCGTGCCGCCTATGTCGCGGGTAAACTCGACGCTTCCGGCCTTAAGGCCGTCGAGGACGATGCCATTCGCGATTTGGTGGTCAAGCAGAAGGCCGCCGGCCTGCAGGTGATCACCGATGGCGAGTTCCGCCGCAGCTACTGGCACCTCGATTTTATGTGGGGCCTTAACGGCATTGAGCGCCGCACCTCACGCACGGGTTATATGTTCCATGATGAGGAGACGACGGCCGACACCGCCGTGGTTACCGGTCCCATTAGCGGCGAGAACCACCCGTTCGTCGAGCATTTTAAGTTCGTCAAGGCGCTTGAGGGGGAGGGCCAGGTCGCACGCCAGACCATTCCGGCGCCGATCCAGACGTTCTCTGAGGTCACGCTCGATCGCTGCGACGGCCAGCAGGAGAGCCTGCGCGCTGTCTATAAGACCGATGAGGAACTTGCCGACGCCATTGCGGCCGTTTATCGCACGGTGATCGCCGACCTGTACGCAGCAGGCTGCCGCAACATCCAATTTGATGACTGCACCTGGGGCATCTATTGCGATACCGACTTTGTGTCCAAGACCGGCATGAGCCCGGTTGACCTGCAAAAGGTGAGCGAGCTGGGCGTGGCGCTCAACAATGCCGCCATCGCGGGCAAGCCCGACGATCTGGTTATCAACACGCACGTGTGCCGCGGCAACTATCACTCCACGTATGCCTTCGAGGGTGGTTACGATCCCATTGCGCCGTACCTGTTCGCACATGAGAACGTCGACGCGTTCTACCTTGAGTTCGATACGCCACGCGCCGGTGGCTTTGAGCCGCTCAAGTACGTTGCTCCCGGCAAGAAGGTCGTGCTGGGCCTGGTGACCACCAAGGCGGCTGAGCTTGAGGACGAGGACGTTATCGTCGAACGTATCCACGAGGCCGCAAAGTATGTGCCGCTCGAGAACCTGTACCTGTCGCCCCAGTGCGGCTTTGCCAGCTGCGAGATTGGCAACAAGCTGACCGAGGACGAACAGTGGGCAAAGATCGCGCTGGTCAAGCGCATTGCCGAGCGCGTTTGGAAGTAACGCTACCGCTTGCAGGTGACGGCGCGCGCGAGACATGACGTATCACGTACAATGGTCCGGATCGTATCGTTCGGGCAGGTTATCCGATATGCCTGATCGCCCTTCCATCATGAAAGGACTTCCATGTCCCAATCCTCGACGCCCGCCGTATCTGAACTCGAGGAGACTGTCGAATAGTAGTTGTGTTCAGCTAAATCAAAAAATGGCGCCCGTGCGTACGCGTGGACGCCATTTTTAATGCGTCAGTATCCAGTGGATGCCGCGCGCCATGCGCAGGTCAGTTTGGGCAAAATGATTGCCGGGGTTGAGCTCCAGCGTTGTTGGGATGTCGCGCTCGATAAACAGCTCTTCCATCGCGCGCGTATCGTCGAGTACGTGCCGCATCATGCGGTTGGGCGTCTTGGTTTCCCTTTTACCGAGCGACAGATAGGCGGCGTCGGGCGTAGCCGTCATCGTGCGCTCGCGCGCGTAGTCGATAAAGCCGGGGAACCACAACGACCCCGATGCACTCGCCGCGCGCTCAAAGACATCTGTTTGCCAAAGTGCCCACAGTGCAAAAAGACCCGCCAACGAGTAGCCGGCAACGCCGCGCCAGGCGGGCGGTTGCGGGAGCGATGATTCGGCCTGGGGGATTATCTGCTTCAACAACTCGTCAAGAAAACCAGCAGCCTGTCCGCCAAAGGGCTCGGCATCTCGTTTAGTTCCGTCGCATTCCCAGGGGCTCAGCTCGCGATTCCAATCGAGCCCTCCAATGGCGACAAGGGTGAACGGCGGGCAGTCGAGCTCTCGGCAGCGCTCGTAGACTTCACTACCGTCGCCCATAACCACGGGGAGGTAGATGACGGGCGCGCCTTCCACACACTCTGAATAAACGGTTATCTGCTTATGATGCGCTTCCAAGGCAGGCTTCTCTCGGTGTTGTGATATTGACAGCCTCAATTGTCGCACGCTGGCACGGGGGCAGACGCTAAAAGAAAGGCGCGGAGCCGCTCGATGCGACTCCGCGCTTTGGTGTTCTGCTTTGGCAGCTTTGCCGCTACGCTACGAAGAAGTAGACGAGGAAGGCGAGGGCTGCGATCCACATGAGCGGCTTGATCTTGGAGGCCTCGCCCTTAAAGAGCGCGACGATCACGTAGGCGATAAAGCCCAGGCCAATGCCGGCAGAGATGGAGTAGGTGAAGGGCACGCCGGCGACAATCATGAACGCCGGGAAACCCTGCGACACGTCGGACCAGTCGATCTCGGAGGCCTCGCTCATCATGAGGTAGCCGACGTAGACCAGAGCACCGCAGGTGGCGGCGCTGGAAACGATGGTGACGATGGGGGAGAAGAACGCGGCGAGAATGAACAGCACGCCGGTGGTGACGGAGGTGAGACCCGTGCGGCCACCGTCGGCAGCGCCAGAGGTGGACTCGACGAAGGTGGTGATGGAGGAGACGCCCATGAAACCGCCCACAGCAGCGGCGGCGGAGTCGACGATCAGGATCTCCTTGATATTCTCGACGTTGCCGTCGTCGGTGAGGAACTCGCCCTGCTTGGCCACGGCCATCGCGGTGCCCATGGTGTCGAAGAAGTCACTCATGAGCAGCGAGAACGAGATGACGAGGAGCGCGGGGTCGGTAAGGACCTTGACGATGGCGGGCACGCCGCCGGCGTCGGCGATGGGGCCACCGATGCTCGAGAAGTCGAGCGGGGCGATGATACCGGTCGGAGCCTGGGTCACACCTAGGGGGATACCGGCGATGACGGCGACGACGATGCCGATGAGCAGCGAGCCGGGGACGTTGCGGCAGGCGAGGGCGACCGTCACCAGGATGGAGATGATGCCGACGATGAAGGTGGGGGAGGTGATGTCGCCCAGACCGACGAGTGTACCGGCGCCAGCGGTGATAATGCCGGCATCGCACAGGCCAATCATGGCGATGAACAGGCCCAGACCCACCGAGATGGCGTGACGCAGGACAACCGGGATGGCGTCCATGATGGCCTCGCGTAGGCCACAAAGCACGAGCAGCAAGATGACGACGCCCTCAAGGAAGATGACGCTCATGGCCACGTGCCAGTCACCGCCGCAGACGGTGGTGGTGATTCCAGCAATCATCGCGTTGACGCCTAAGCCCGACGCGCAGGCGAGCGGGCGGTTGGCGAAGATGCCCATGCAGATGGTCATGATGCCGGCGCCCAGGCAGGTGGCGCAGGCGAGCGCTCCCGCATCGATGCCGGCGCCCGAGAGCACCGCAGGGTTGACGGCGATGATGTAGGCCATCGCCAGGAATGTTGTCAGTCCAGCGCGGAGTTCGGTCCCGATTGTGGACTTGCGCTCGCTGACGTGAAATAGTTCGTCCATGCATACCCTTTCCTTGTTCGGCCCCGAGTTTAGGCCGATTGACACGAACGCTCCCACTATAGCCCCTTTACGACGCTGTTGTTCCTCGCATGTTGATGTTCGGCGCTTCGTAGCAGACGGACGGTATTTTTCGCATGAAAATGTGTGGGTACCGTATACTTAAGCGGTTACAACGACCCCTATGGAGGAACGTATGATTAAAGAGCTTTGCCACGACGAGGCTATCCTGTCCCAGCGTTGCGAGGTTGCGACCGTCGAGGACGAGTCGGTCGCACAGGACCTGATCGATACCATCAAGTCGCTCGACGATGCCGGCTGCCTTGCCGCTAACCAGATTGGCGTTACCAAGAAGGTTTGCGTCTATCTGGACGACGCCGGCGAGCCCCACGTGCTCTACAACCCCCGTCTGGTGTTTGGCCTGGGCGCCAGCAAGATGGAGGAGAGTTGCCTGACGCACGAGGAGGTCACCAAGTCCACGCGCTATATCAAGTGCAAGGTTGCCTTTGACCAGATTGTCGACGGCAAGATGAAGGAGTGCCGCCGCGACTACGCGGGCTTTGAGGCACAGATGATCCAGCATATGATCGACCACTGTCTTGGAAAGTTGGTCTAAGGGGACCAAAGCACCGCACCTTGCCGCTCAATCGTCGCTCGCGTACCTTAAGTACGCTTCGCTCCTCTTTCGTGGCAATCTGCGGCACTTTGACCCCTTAGACGACCTGCGGGGTTAACTTGGTTGAGTTTATCCTGCTTGAATAGTCCGGGCGTGACATTGTTGTCATGTCCGGGCTTTTGTGTTTAGCGCCTTTTTGTTTGGAGACAATGAAATTAGCAAGAACGTAAAGCTAGGAGGCGCTATGTGTACGAGTATTCGATTTACCGATAATTCTGGCCACATGTATTTGGGCCGCAACCTCGACTGGAGCTTTGACTACGGCCAACAGGTTCGCGTGATGCCGCGCGGGTTTCACATTCCGTATTCGTTTATCGATGATGCGTCGGCGGCGCACGCGGTGATCGGTATGTGCATCGATTACAAGAACTATCCCATGTTTTTCGATTGCGGTAACGATGCGGGCCTCGCCGTGGCGGGTCTCAATTTCCCGGGTTATGCCGAGTATGCCGAGGACCCTGTCGACGGCAAGACCAATATCGCGGCCTATGAGTTCCCCCTGTGGGTGGCAGCGACGTTCTCGACGGTCGATGAGGTCGAGGCCGCGCTGCGTGACACGGTGATTGTCGCCAAATCTGCCGGAGAGGGGCTGGGCGTGTCGCTGCTCCATTGGATTATCGGCGACAGCCAACGCAGCATCGTGGTCGAGATGATGGCTGACGGCCTGCATGTATACGACGATCCGGTCGACACCCTTGCCAACCAGCCGACCTTCCCGTGGCACATGGAAAACCTGCGCACCTATATCACCGCCACAAGCGATTTTCCGCAGACGGCGACATGGCGTGGCGCCGAGCTCAAGCCCTATGGAGCCGGTGCCGGCATGCGCGGCATTCCGGGCGATTGCTATTCGCCGAGCCGTTTTGTAAAGGCGGCGTACCTCAATGCCAATTACCCGCAAAAGGAGAGCGAGACCGAAAACGTCGTTCGCATGTTCCGCTCGCTCGAGGGCGTGGTGATGATCGAGGGAGCGTCCAGGATGGGCGATGGCAAGTTCGAGAAGACTATCTACACCGGATGCTTTAGCGCGCGCACGGGCAATTATTACTACGCGATGTATGGGGATCCGTCGATTCGCTACGTGAGCCTGATGGATGCCGAGGGTGCGAGCCCCGATAGGCTCGTGGTTCCCGAGCCGCGCCGTTCGTAGCCGCTAGCTTTACTGCAATGCAAAGCGGCCCTGCATCTCCCGTGAGGTGCAGGGCCGCTGTCGTTGATTTATGGCGCCGCTAGAAGTTGGCGTCGTTGAGTTGTTCACTTTCGAGGCCGTCGAGCTGTTGCTGTTCGGGCGTATCGGCGACGCTCTCGAGCAGCTCGGTGGGATCGACGTTCATGTCCCTACCGGCCTCGTTGCCGTTGACCAAGTCGTCCGAGAAGATGTCGACTTCCATTTCCTCGGCCTCTTCAATCTGAACCTCGAGCGGCACCTGGGTGCGCACGAGCTTAACGGCCGGGCGCATGCGGGCAAACAGCGGCACGTACTCGATGATGATGGCAGAGTTCTCGAGACCGTACCAGCGCGCCGGGCTTCCGCAAGCGCGGCGGACGGCGTACTTGATGGCCATCACGCGGTGGTCATTGCGGTTGATGTCCGTTTCGGGGGCAAGCATCTTGCGCAGCATGCAAAAACGGAAGTCGCCCACGTTGCCGCGCGTCTCGTAGATGGAGTAGGTGTGGTGCTGCGGCGGCAACTCACCCGAGGCCATCAGGTCTCCAACGATCTGGCGCAGGTAGGCGTTGATGCGCTGATTGACCTTAAAGCCCAGGTCCAAGCGCACGCGGAACAGGAAGTCTGTGCCAAAGGTCTCAACGCAATACTCGTGCGTATAGGGCTCATCGGTGACATGCACGTTAATGAACCAATATGCCTTGGCACGCTTGGGATGTTTGTCCAGGATGGAATAGAGCACGTCGCGGTCGAGCGTGAGCGGGTCGGGGCTGTTGGTGAGGAACACCAGGTTGTCGGCGAGTACGGGATAGGTCTCGTCATTGCGCAGGCGGTTGAGCTGGTCGATGTACTTGGAGACGGGCAGCAGAATCGTCTGCGTGCGCTCGATGGCGGTGCCGCGACGCCACACATACATAAGGCCGAACAGCAGTGCGGCCAGGAAGATCATGACGTAGCCGCCGTCAAAGAACATGGTGAGGCACGAGGCGAAGAAGCACAGCTCAATGGCACCGAAGAGCAGGGCGAAGACGCAGGCGCCCAGCTTGTGCTTGAGAATGCCGGCGATATAGCTCGTCAAAAGCGTCGTGGTCATGAGCATGGTCACGGTAATGGCGAGGCCGTAGGCGCTCTCCATGCGCTCGGAGTTTTGGAACAGCAGCACGATGAAGATGCAGCCGACCCACATGATGTTGTTGACGAGCGGAATATAGAGCTGGCCCTTGGTGTCGCTGGGGTAGTGGATGCGCAGATGCGGCATAAGGTTGAGACGCGTGGCCTCGGATACCAGCGAGAACGAGCCGGTGATGAGCGCCTGCGAGGCAATGATGGCCGCCACGGCCGAAAGCACAATGGCAAAGGGGCGCAGGGGCTCGGGAAGCATCATATAGAACGGGTTGACGATATTCATCGCGAGCATCTGGGGGTTGGAGTTATTGGCGAGCAGCCAAGCTCCCTGACCCAGATAGTTGAGGATGAGGGCCGCCTTAACAAACGGCCAGGATGCGTAAATGTTAGCTTTGCCCACGTGACCCATGTCCGAATAGAGCGCCTCGGCGCCAGTCGTCGACAGGAAGACGAAGCCGAGCACCATGATGCCCGAGTGGTTGATGGGCGAGAACAGGAACATGATGCCGCGGATGGGGTTGAGCGCGCGTAGGATGGACAGGTTGCCGAGCATGTTGAACAGGCCGGCGCCCGCCAGGAACAGGAACCATAGCGTCATAAGCGGGCCGAACAGCTTGCCGATTGACGAGGTGCCGGCGCGCTGCATGGCAAACAGACCACAGATAATGATGATGGTGATGATGATCACATTGGTCTGGCCGTCACCCAGCAGCGCATGGCCCCATTCGATGGTGCGCAGACCCTCGATGGCCGTGGTAACCGTGACAGCGGGGGTGAGGATGCCGTCGGCGAGCAGCGCCGCACCGCCGATCATGGCGGGGAGAATCAGCCACGGTGCCACCTTGCGCACCAGGCTAAACAGGGCGAAGATGCCGCCTTCGTTGTGGTTGTCGGCCTTCATGGCGATTACCACGTACTTGACCGTGGTCACGAGTGTCATGGTCCAGATGACGAGCGAAAGCGCGCCCAGGATCATGTCCTCGCTGACGGTACCGATGCCGCCGTTGTTGGCGACGATTGATTTCATGGTGTACATGGGGCTCGTGCCGATGTCGCCATAGACGACGCCGAGCGTTACGAGCAGCATGCCAGCGGAGAGGGGAATGGCTCCGTGCCCGCCTTGACCACGCTGGTCTTGGGGGCTTGCCTCCAGTTTGTTGTGTGCCACGTGGACTCCCTTGGACATCTGGCCTCTGCCACGAGCAGTAGACCTTTATGCCGTCTTTATACATACAAGAGCAGTTTGGCACATCAGGTTATTTTAGACAATAATCCCCAGCTGGGGATTATTTATGTACGTGGGTAGCATTTCGAAACAGGGGCTTTTAAGCACGTGCTGTCTGGGCTATGCCAGCCTTGGCGCTTGCGCGTTTGCCGGCGAGTTCGCAAAAGAGCGCACCGCCGATGATAAGTGCGGCGCCCATCAGGCGGACCGGTGTTATGGCTTCGCCCAAAAGGACGGCCGAGAACACGACGGCCGAAAGCGGCTCGAGGTAGCCGACGACCGCGACGGTCTGCACGGGCAGTTTGGCGACGGCACTAAAGTAGAGCAGACAACCGAGTCCGGTGTTGACGACGCCGAGCATGACGACGGCGCGCCAATCAATGCTGGCGGCGACATCGGCGGACAGGAATGAGGGAGTGCCCTGCGTGATGAGCGTGAGGACCAGCGCGGTCACAAAAGCGGCGCTCACCTGGAGCGCGGAGTTCTCGAGACCTTCGATGTGCGGCGCACCCTTGCTAGCGATGACCATCAGCGCATAGCAAAATGCCGAGGCGATACCGCAGGCGATACCCGCAATGGGCATATTGCCGCCTAGACCTTGTGCTGCAATGAGAAAAGCACCGCAGGCGACGGCGATAAACCCGGCGATTTTGCCGCTGGTCAGTTTTTCACCAAAGATGAGTGGGGAGAGCGCCATGACAATGATGGGGCCACAGTAGTACAGCAGCGAGGATACGCCGACGCCGATCGTCTGGTAGGCGCGGAACAGAAAAATCCAGCTGGCGCCCAGCGCGGCTCCCGAGAGAAGGAGTGCTGCGGCTTCGCGGGGACGAGATGGTGCCTGCAGGTTATGGCGCCTGGTTATGAAGAGGATGGCGGCAAGGGTAAGGGCGCCCAAAAACGTGCGTAGTAGCACGATATCGGAGCTCGGCAGCGCGATGGCAGCGGCGATGATGCCGTTGGAGCCAAACAATAGCAATGCTGCTAAGTACGTAAACAGTCCGTTGTTCATGCGCTGACATCCCCTTTATATCTGAACATGTTCACTATGGGTGAACTGGCTTTAGAAGAAAAGCGAATATAATGCATGGAAAACATGACAAAAACTCATGCAAAGGTGGAGGCGTGTCGTGGAAACGAATATTCAAAAGATGCAGGTGCTGCTGGAGACGGTGCGCGCCGGAAGCTTTACGCGTGCTGCCGAGCGCCTGAGCTATTCGCAGTCGGGCGTGAGCCGTATGGTGGCCGATCTTGAGGCCGATTGGGGCTTTAAGGTGCTCGACCGCAGTCGCGAGGGCGTAGTGCTTTCTGCCGACGGGCGGCAGGTCATGCCGGCTGTCGAGGCGCTCTGCGAGGAATTCACTCGCTTGCAGCGACGGGTGGATGAGATGCGCGGGCTCATGCGCGGCAAAATCTGCATCGGTACGTTTTCGAGCGTGGCGACCCACGTGCTGCCGCCGGTGATTGCGCGCTTTCGTGCCGATCATCCGGACGTCGATTATGAGTTGCTGATGGGTGATTACTCAGAGATTGAACAATGGGTGGCTGAGGGTCGTTGTGACCTGGGCTTTATCCCGCGTGAGCCCCGAGAAAACGGCATGGCATCGCGGTCTTTGGTGCGCGACGAGTTGATGGCGGTAGTACCGGCAGACTCTTTGCTTGCCACGGCGGAGGTCGTTTCTCTTGCCGATTTAGCCAACGAGCAGTTTATTCTGCTAGAACGCGGCACCGATGACGAGATTACGCCGCTGTTTCGCCGCGCGGGCCTGGCGGTGCGCTCTAAGCTGTCGACTTGGGATGACTATGCGATTATGGCTATGGTCGAGGACGGCTTGGGCGTGAGCATTCTTCCCGCGCTCATCTTGCGTCGTTGTCAGTTCGATGTTGCCGTGCGTTCGCTCGAGGGACATCCCCATCGGCAGATCAACGCCATATATCGAACGGCCGATGTTTCGCTTGCCGCCGCCCGTTTTCTCGAATACCTCTA
Source organism: Collinsella sp. (assembly GCA_037237765.1). Classification (GTDB taxonomy): domain Bacteria; phylum Actinomycetota; class Coriobacteriia; order Coriobacteriales; family Coriobacteriaceae; genus Collinsella. The sequence continues at coordinate 33,149 of JAXXEN010000040.1, forward strand.
AACGTGTACACGCCATTGTTTGCTTTGGGCAGATCTCGGAGTCCGATACATTTTCTTATGAAATTGAACTTTCGAATGAAGCGCCGCGTTATACTGCTTGCTAAATTGAACCATGGTTCAATTCGTGTTCTATAAATTGAACTTTGCCAGCAAGGAGGTTCTAGTGGCCCAAGAGACGTTTAGCGATCGCCTGCGACAGGCTATGTCCGATCGCGACGTTCGCCAGTCGGACGTGATCCGCGCATCGGAGATGCTCGGCAAAAAACTCGGCAAGAGTCAGATGAGCCAATATGTGAGCGGCAAGACGATCCCGCGGCGCGATGTGGCCGAGCTGCTCGCCCGTATTTTGGAGGTCGATGTTACCTGGCTGCTTGCCGGCGACGCCGATCAAGGCGAGGCATCATCACCCCGCAACGATTCCAAGCCCGAACCCCATCCCTCAGCTCAAATTGCAAGGAGCACCACCATGCGTACTTTTTCTAAATCCACCAAACTCGACAACGTCCTGTATGACGTGCGCGGTCCCGTCGTCGACGAGGCCGCCCGTATGGAGGACGAGGGCGAGCGCATCCTCAAGCTCAATATCGGCAACCCGGCGCCCTTCGGTTTCCGCACGCCCGATGAGGTCATCAAGGACATGCGCCAGCAGCTGCCCGACTGCGAAGGCTATTCCAACTCGCGTGGCCTGTTCTCCGCGCGCAAGGCGATCATGCAGTATTCGCAGATCAAGGGCCTGCCCAACGTTCAGATGGAGCATATCTACACGGGCAACGGTGTGTCCGAGCTCATTCAGCTTTCGATGAACGCGCTGCTCGACAACGGCGACGAGATTCTGATCCCCAGCCCCGACTATCCGCTCTGGACGGCGTGCGCAACCCTTGCCGGCGGTCATCCCGTACATTATCTGTGCGATGAGCAGGCGGATTGGTATCCCGACTTGGAGGATATGGAGTCCAAGATTACGAGCGCGACCAAAGCCCTCGTCATCATCAACCCCAACAACCCTACGGGTTCCGTCTATCCGCGCGAGGTGCTCGAGGGCATCGTCGAGATTGCACGCAGGCATCAGCTGATGATCTTTGCCGATGAGATCTACGACCGCCTGTGCATGGACGGCTACGAGCACGTCTCGATTGCCTCGCTCGCCCCCGACCTGCCCTGCGTTACCTTTAGCGGTCTGTCCAAGTCGCACATGATTGCGGGCTATCGTATTGGCTGGATGGTGCTTTCGGGCAACCAGCGCTGCATGAGCGACTTCATCATGGGCATCAACATGCTCTCTAACATGCGCCTGTGCTCCAACGTGCCGGCTCAGTCGATCGTTCAGACGGCACTCGGTGGCCATCAGTCCGTCAACGACTACATCCGTCCCGGCGGCCGTGTCTACGAGCAGCGCAACTTTGTGTATGAGGCGCTCAACAAGATCGACGGCATCTCGGTGGTTAAGCCGCGTGCGGCGTTCTACATCTTCCCCAAGATGGATGTTAAAAAGTTCAACATCACCGATGACGAGCAGTTCGCCCTTGACCTGCTGCACGAGAAGAAGATCCTGATCACGCGCGGCGGCGGCTTCAACTGGGCTGAGCCCGACCACTTCCGCATCGTGTACCTGCCGCGCATGGAAGTACTCAAAGAGTCCCTTGAAGACCTCGCCGACTTCTTTGACCATTACCGTCAATCATAACGACAGAGATAGTCTGTCATTTAACGGGCGGCCCGTAACAGATTCGGGTCGCCCGTTTTCTGTTAAAGCTCGCGTTGTCGGCGTCTCGATCGTTTGGGCGAGTGGGAATCGCGTGTGAACGGAAAACTATATTCCAAAATGGAATACAGTGTGCTTCAACTGGAATTGATGTCCGTGTGTCCGCTTTTTTAGAATGTTCTCGACAAGATGAAAGGCGGTCCCCACCAATGATTATCGATGCAAATTCCTACTGGTTTGACGAGCGCATCTTCCATGACGAGACACTCTGTGAACAGTTTTTGGCCGAGGTGCCCCGCGCTTACGACACCGAGGGCTACCTGACCGTAAGCCCCACGGGCAAGCGACAGATTGTGATCGAAAAGCCCGCTGGCTTCCCAGGCCTCAACTATATCGAGGGAGACTACACCCTTGAGAAGCGTCTGGCAGACATGGACGAGGCGGGGGTCGATAAAGCGATTCTCAAGCTCCCCGGCTGCCATGAGTGGATGTCGCTCGAGATGTGCCGGCGTTTCAACGACGGTATGGCTGCTGACGCGAAGGCGTCAAGTGGCCGTCTGATTCCGCTTGTCGCCGTGCCGCCCTTTGGCACCAAAGCGAATTTGGAGGAGCTCGACCGCAGGCTCGACGATGGTTTTGCGGGTGTGCAGCTCTGCGCTCACTACGGCAAGCGCTATCTCGACGACCAGGTCTTCTCGAGCTTTTTCGAGCACCTGAACGAACGCCATGTCACCGTTTACGTGCACCATGTTCCCGTGCCGGTCGAGAACGAATCGCTTCTCGCGTACGACAACCTTCGCCGCTCTTATGGCCGCTGCGTCGACCAAACTACGGCGATCGGCCGAGAGATCTTTGGCGATTTCTTTGAACGCTACCCCAATATCAAGATGGTCCACTCCATGCTCGGCGGCGCATACTTTGCGTTTAAGGAGATGCTACTGCCTCATGGTCCCAAGCGCCCTGATGCTTCTGGCCGTTTTCAGGTCGATACCGAGACCGTTTCCAGGCGCCTCGAGAACAACATCTATTTCGACATGTCCCATGCTCAGCCCTGGGGCGATACGCTTCTTGCCTGTGCGGTTGAAGTCCTTGGTGCAGACCATATTGTCTTTGGTACGAGTTATCCCGTTAAACGCGAGTGGCTAACAGAGGGTGTCGCCTGCGTCCGCGCCACAGATTTAAGTGATACGGACAAGGACCTTATGCTTGGCGGCACGGCACAGCGCTTGTACGGCATCGAGTGAGCGACAGATAAAGGAGGGCGTTCGCCATGGATAAGGGAGAGATGAAGGCCGGAGCCGCCCGGGTGGCCATTAACTTAGAGGACGTATTGCCGTTCGACGGTTTCGACGCACTCCGTCATGAAATCTTTGCCCGTGCCTTCGTGGTCGAAGGGATGGGACGGCGCGCTTGCATCCTTTCACTTGAGGTTACCTCGATCGCTCCGGCCCTACTCGTCGATCTGCGTGAGGTTGTCAAGGATGTCTCCAATTGCGACGGCGCCTTTTCTTGGGTGGTCCCGACCCACACGTTTTCTGCGCCTCACGTGCGCACCCTTGGGCATCTGGCCGACACCGATGCCCGCGATCGAAATGAGCGCTATCGTGCCGCGCTCATCGCCGCGACACGCGCGGCCGTTGAGCAGGCGGTTGCGGGCATTCGCTCTGTCACGCTCGCCTCGGCGGAGGGCTACTGTCCTGTGAACGTTAACCGCGACATTGAGACGCCGGCCGGCTGGTGGCTGGGAGTAGACCCCAAGGGGTTTGCCGACCACGCGATGCCCATACTTGTCGCGAGGGATGCCGAGGGCGGGCTCGTTGCCATGCTTGCGACGGCTGATGTCCAGTCTTCCGTGCTCGACGGATCGCACGATTCTCAGGGGAAGCGCTTGGTGAGCGGGGACCTCTTTGGCTTTGCCGCCACGGCTCTCGAGCGCGAATTGGGCGGAGTCGTGTTGCTGCTGCCCGGTGCCGCGGGGGATCAGAGTCCGGCGGAGCGCGCCGTGACCGTTGCGTTCGATTCGACCGGGGCGAAGCAAACGTTAGATGCTCACGAGAGTGGATATCGCATGCTGCATCGACAGGGTCGCGCTATGAGCGATGCGTTGATTGAGGCCGTCCGTGCGGCGCGTGAGGACGATGCCATCGGCGTCGATGCTCGCACGGTCGACGTCCTTTTGCCCGCCCAGACGCGCGCCGACTTCTGCTCATTGGCCCCGCATCGAACTTATGAGTTTCATGCGGCAGGCGAACAGCGTACGAGGGTCTATTTACTTCGGCTGGGAAATGCCGAGTTCGTTGGTATCCAGCCCGAGGTTTCGAGCTCGTTTGGCGCCGCCGTGCGCGCCGCCCGATTCTGCCCCGTGCTCTTTGCCACGCTTGTCAACGGAGGGCAGAAGTATCTGCCGGCCCCCGATGCGTACGAGAAAATCACCTATGAGGCCATGAACTCCGGCTTTGCCGCCGGCTCCCATGAGCGCCTCCTCCAAACCATCCTTGCCGCTTTGAACGCGGCGCGACAAAAAGGAGAACTTGCATGAATATCGGACATGCACGCCGCAAGATTACCCCGCAAGGCGACATCTATCTAATCGGATACCGTAACATCCCCAACCGTCTGGAGCCTGCGACAGGCGTCCATGATGACGTCTTCGCCAACGCGATTCTTTTCCAACAGGACGACCGCGAAGTTTTTCTCTTCAACGCCGATGTTCTCGAGTTTGAGGAGAGCATGGCCGAGGAGGTTAAGACGATGCTCGCCGAGCGCTACGGAATCGACCGTGATTGCGTTCTGCTCTCCGCGACGCACGACCACACTTCGATCGTCGCCTACCATCGCAGCTGGTGGACGGGAAAATTCAACGAGGACTACTATCGCTGGTTCCTCGATACCATCTGTCAATGCTTCGAAGAGTGCCGCGCCAACGCGCGACCTGCGACCTGTCGCATAGGCAAAAAAGTCATCACCGGTTTCTACGACAACCGCATCATTCCCGGAGAGCTTGCCGACAATGAGGTTATCGTGGTGTCGTTCTTCGATGACGAAGGCAAATCGTTTGCGGGCTTTGTGAACTGGGCAGTGCATTCTGCCTGCGTCGGACCCGACTGCACGGAGCTCACGAGCGAACTCGCCGGTCTTACCGGCAAAAAGCTCGCTCAGAGTCTTGGTTACTATCCGGCTATGGTCGTCGGTGCTGCTGGCGACTGTAGCGACCGCAATTTTCGCCAAGGGCGCGGCATTCCCGAGGTCGAGCGCGTTTCGACCGGTCTTGCCGAGGCGATTTCCCAGATCAAGCTCGATCGTGAGGTCGTTCTTGACCGCATCGAGCCTCAGACGTTCTATCACACCGTTGCCCATGACGACTTTTCGCTCACGCTTAAGTGTGCCGTCATCAGTCTGGGCGGCCTGCATCTCTTTGTGTTCCCGAGTGAGCTTGGCAGCGACCTGGGCATTCGCATGAAGCACGAATGCCCGGTCGAGGGAATAGTCTGCGGTTACACCAACGGCTATTTTGAGTATTTCCTTCCGGCGCGCGAGTACGGCCTCTCCTTTGAGACCGAGCGTACTCAGATTCCCCAGGGCGAACCGGAACGTCTGTGTGACAAGTTCTGCCAGACGACGAGACTTCTCGGCGCAGCAGCTTCGCGTCTGTAGGCCTGATTGCGTGGCATGGGCCAATGAGGCTCGCTGCCATGTGATCGGTATCTTCCATCTTCTCTGCCGTTTCCCATCCCGGGCGTACGTGCGTCCGCGGATTTCAAAGGGGGAAGCGGGTTCCTTGTCCTCCCACGTCGACTACGGAGGCATGAAATCGATGCTATACCCCGCTCAGAAAAAGGAGAATTCCATGAAATACCAGAAGCTTTGCGATGAAATCATCACAAAGGTCGGTGGTCGAGACAATGTGTTAGACGTGAGCCACTGCATTACGCGTCTCCGCTTCCACCTCAAGGATGAATCGCTCGCCCAGACCAATGAGCTTAAGGCGACGAAGGGCGTCGTTGACGTTATCCAGGCCGGCGGACAGTATCAGGTCGTGATTGGTGCCACTGTCGAGGCCGTCTACAACGACCTTGTTCAGATTGGCGGGTTCGACTCCAAACCCGCGCTCGATATCGATGAAGGCGACGACGTCAAAAAGAGCGATCCATTCTCGCGTCTGCTTGCCATCATCTCCGAGATTCTGCAACCGGTTCTTGGCGTGCTTATGGCCGGTGGCTTTATCAAGTCGATGCTCGCGCTCTGCGCGGTTGCCGGTTGGCTTGCCAAGGACAGCAATACGTATGTGACGCTCTCGGCAATCGGAGATTCGGTCTTCTATTACTTTCCGCTAATCATTGGCTGGACGTCGGCCAAGAAGTTCGGACTTAAGCCCGTTATGGGAATGGCGCTCGGTGGTATCCTCGTCTACCCGACGCTCGTTGCCCTTATGGGCGGAGATCCGCTCTACACGCTCGGCGCCGGCACGGTCTTCGAGTCCAATGTCTACGGTGATATTTTTGGCATCCCGCTGATCATGCAGAATTACTCATCGACGATTCTGCCTGCGATCTTTATCGTCTGGATTGCCTCCAAGGTGCACAAGGTCCTTTCTAACGCGCTGCCCGCGCTTGTGAGCTCGTTCTTCTCCAACATCCTGACGCTCCTCATTTGCGGCATCCTTGGCCTGCTTGTGGTCGGTCCGGTCATGACGGTCCTCTCCAACATCGTTGCCCAGATCATCTTGATGCTCATCAACTTCCAGCCCGCCATCGCCGGCTTCGTCATCGGCACGTTCTGGAGCCTGCTCGTCATGTTCGGCCTGCACTGGGGTATCATCCCGCTGTGGTTCCTCGATGTCGCAACCTACGGCTATGACCTCATTAACCCGCTCGTGTATGCAGGCGGTTGTGCCATCGCCGGCGCTGTGCTTGGCATGGTCATCCGAACCAAGGACTCCGAGGAAAATGCTGCCGTCAACATTCCCGCCCTTGTCTCTTCGATTTTTGGTGTCAACGAGCCTGCGCTTTACGCCATCTTGCTGCCGCGTAAGCGCCTTATGTGGGCAACCTTTATTTCCGCTGGTGTAGGCGGCGCCATTGCCGGCCTCATGGGTGCCAAACTCTATGCCTTCGGTGCCTCCGGCCCGCTCGGTTTCCCGAGCTTTATTAACCCTGCCGGCATCGACATGGGCTTTATCGGCCTTGTCATCTCCGGTGTGGTCGCTTTCGTTCTGGCTCTTGTCGCCGCTATGGTGATCGGTACCAGGAAGGACAAGGGCGGTAAGGCACTCAACATCTCGGTGGACTAGTCTTTTTGCGCACTTTGATTAAATATGCCTCGGACGGCGACGTGCCGCCCGAGGCATATTTGTGTTTCGTGCCGCTGCCAGCGTGTTTGCGGACACAAGTCTGCCGTTGTGGGGCAGCGGGGATTATGACGGTCGTGCCGCGGTGGAAGACGTACGGTCGCCCTGCAGGAGCTGACGGTAGGGGAGGAAGCCGATGAACGAGACGACCGCCTGCGAGTGCGCGGCGTTTCGCTTGAGGTAGAGCCTGACCTCGGAGGTCGTCGCGGGCTCGAGCGGCACCAGGGCTACCTTTCCGCTGGCGAGCGATTCCGCCGGCTTGCGCATGAGGAATGAGACGCCGGCGCCGCGCGCGACAAGGGAGATGATGTTCTCGGCTCGTTTGCCGGTGAACGTAACACGTGGGCCAAATCCAGCTTCGCGACAAAGGGAAAGGACGAGCTCGCTTACGAACGAGCCTTGGGGAAGCATGAGGAAATTCTCGTCGATAAGGTCGTCTATCTCGACGGTGTCACGTTCGGCGAGCGGATGGTCGAGTGGAAGGACGGCCACGAGCCGGTCGGTCGTAAAGGGAATCTTTTTGAACTCCGGCTCGATGGCGCCGCCGTCACGGATGAAGGCCAGGTCAATGTCCTCGTGCAGGAGCATGCGCTTGAGTGTGTCGCCCTCGCCCTCGATGAGCTCAACGGAATATGAGGGGTTCGCCTGCTGAAAATCGATGACGGCGTCCGTGATCCCATAAGGGGCCATAATGGGGATAGAACCTACGGTGAGGTGCTCGAGCGGCTCACCTGCGCCTATTTGAATGGCGGCAAGATAGCGGTGCTGAAGCGTCGCAATTTTTTGCGCATAGGGGAGGAGCGCTTCACCTTGCGCGGTGAGTGTTACGTGGCGCTGGCTTCGATCGATGAGCTTGCAGCCGAGTTCGTGCTCCATTGCCATGATGTGCTTAGAGAGGGTTGATTGCGACATGAAAAGCAGTTCCGCCGCATCAAGAAACGTGCGTGACTGCGCTAAGATGGCGAATTCGCCAAAGCGGCTGATATCCATAGGGAGGCCTCCGGTACCCTCATTTTGGCAGGTGGCCTAAACCACGACGCCGTTGCAGTGGTCGATTTCGTGTTGGATGATCTCGGCGGTGTAGCCCGAGAAGTTTTTGATGCGGTGGACGAAGTTCTCGTCCAAATACTCAACCTTAATGCGGCGATAGCGGGTACAGGGGCGCTCGCCGATCAGCGAGAGGCATCCTTCGCTCGTCTGATAGGCATTGACCTGCTCAAGAATTTGAGGGTTGTACATCAGGAGTGTCCTGTTGCCGTCCTTTACGCAGATGATGCGCTTGCGCACACCGATCATGTTGGCGGCGAGCCCCACGCACTCGTGCTCATGCTCGTGGAGTGTATCCAGGAGATCCTGCCCGGTCACGGCATCGTCGGGTCCCGCGTCTTCGGAAGGCAGGCGCAAAAAGAACTCGGATTTCATGATGGGCTTAATCATGGCGGGCTCCTCATGTCTTATGCTTTCGTGGACTTTTAATAATAGCGCGGAAGGAAAGCTGCGCGTCCGCGTTACAATCTTTCAACGTTGGACCATGTTGCCAGATTCGTCGTGTACGGCGTCTGGCGTAAGTCTAGGGCTCATTTTTCGCCCTGGACCGTTCCTCTGGGGCGATGCGACTGTCGTTCCAAGAGGAAGGAAATGCATGGGGAGCAAATCTCAGCAACAAGTTCAAGTAACGCCATCGGCCTCTGCGGCGATTCTCGTCGTAATGTATATTGCAGCCTTTGTTGCCGCGTTTAACGAGAACATCATTAACGTGGCGTTGCACGACATTATGGCAGCCTTTTCGGTGAGTGCCACCACGGCACAGTGGCTCGTTTCGGGCTACATGATCGTGACGTCGATTTTTACGGCCATCATGGCCTTCCTGTCCGGCCGTTTCTCGACGCGCAAGCTGTTGTTTTTCGCATGCGGATGTATGGTCGCCGGCGAAGTCCTGTGTCTGATCGCTCCGTCGTTTAGCGTTTTGCTGCCAAGTCGTATTTTGCAGGCTGCGGGATCGGGCGTCTTGTTCCCGCTCATGATGAACGTTGTGCTGTCTTGCGCTCCGCGCGAGAAGCTCGGCCTGTATCTGAGCCTGGGCGGTGCCTGTATTACGCTGGGGCCGGCGTTTGGACCCGTGATCAGCGGTCTCATGTGCACGTTATTTGGCTGGAGGGCGGTGTTCGTAGTGCCGCTGGTGGGCGGCATTGTGGTCGCTGCGGCGGGCGTAAAGCATGTTCAGAATGTCGGGGAGCGCTCGAACACCACGCTTGATATTCTGTCGGTTGTTTTGCTCGCCGCCGGCATTACGGCATTTGTGTATTCCGTAGGCGAGTTCTCGACCAATCTGACCACCGGCATCGCGACGCTCTTCGCCGCCGTTGTGCTGCTCGGCCTGTTTGCGGCCCGTCAGCTCAAGCTCGAGCATCCGGTGCTTAACGTGCGTCCCATGGCGAGCGTTCGCTTTTGGCCTGCGTGCCTGCTTGTGGTGGTGTCGATGATGACGACGTTCTCGATGAGTGTTTTGTTGCCGCTCTATTTTGAGGGCGCATACGGCATGACCGCACTTATTGCGGGCTTGCTCATTTTGCCGGCGATTGCCTGCAACGCCGTGACCTCGATTGTGGGCGGACGCGTGATGGACGCCCGTGGCGCATGGCCGCTGCTGCCGGTCGGTTTTGCCCTGATTGCCGTGGGGCAGACTGCCATCTCGATGACGGCGGCAAGCATGAACATCGGCGTCGTCGTGGCGCTGACCGTTGTGGTGTATGCCGGAGTCGGTTTGGTGCTGAGCCCCTCGCAAACGGCCGGCTTGGAGACGCTACCCGCCGCTGAACATCCTCACGGAACGGCATTGCTTAACACGTGGAATATGATTGCCGCATCGTTTGGCCCGTCGCTGTTTATCGGTCTGCTCTCGAGTTCTGCTGCGACCGCCGGCGCCGCTGGCGCTGCGACAGACGTTGCCCAGGCGATTGGATTTGCAGCTGCCGTGCGTGTAGCGGCTGTAATTGCCGTGGTCGGGTTCGTGGCGTCGCTGGTGTACGCTCGTCGCGAGTCACACATGTCGCATTAATGTGTGCACATAGATTCTGCAGCTAGATTGGATGGCGACACCATAAACTAATGGACGTTTTGCCGAGAGGCATGAATGTTTAAAGCGCAAAGAGTGCGCGACGGGCCCCGCGAATGGGGCGATGATGCCCGAGAGGGCCAAGAAGGAGTCTCATGTCCGAGAACGAAGAGATCATGAACGAGACCGAGAACGAGACCATGGCTGCCGAGGTCGAGGCAGTCGAGACCGTGGAGACCGAAGCTGCCGAGGTTGAGGCTGCTGACGAGGTTTCCGCCGAGGAGGAGGCCGAGGTTGTCGAGGCCGCCGTTGATTACGATGACGAAGAGCTGATGGACAAGATGCAGAAGGCCGCCCGCCTGCTGCGTAGCCGTCGCTTTGCTATTTCTAAGGAGGAGGAGGCCAAGGCCGAGCGCATGGCGAACATCGAGCGCGCCATCAAGCTTCTTGACCTCAAGCCCAAGATGGAGCAGAAGGAAATGTCCGACCTGCTGGGCATGCGCCTCCGTGAGCTCGATGGCCTGATGGCCGAGGCCGAGGCTGCCGATCTGGTCGGCCGCATCGACGACGCCGAGGGCGATATGCGCAAGATCGTCGTCTTCGCTGCCGAGGATGCCGCTGAGGGCCTGGTCGAGCTTGCCAACAAGAAGGAGAAGCTCCTGCCCGAGCTTTCTTACGAGGAGGCCACCGAGCTGATGGCCGCTCTCGATAAGGTTATCGCTCCGCTCGTCGCCATGGGCCTGGACGAGGATCGCGGTCCTCGCGGCGGCCGTGACGACCGTGGTGGCCGTGGCGGCGACCGTGGCGGTCGCGGCGGCTTTGGCGATCGTGGCGGCCGTGGCGGCGACCGTGGCGGTCGCGGTGGCGATCGCGGTGGCCGCGGCGGCTTTGGTGACCGTGGCGGCGACCGTGGCGGTCGCGGCGGCTTTGGTGGCAACCGTGGTGGCTATGGCGACCGCGGCGGCAACCGTGGCGGCTTCGGCGGCAACCGTGGTAACGACCGCGGCGGTCGCGGTGGCGACCGTGGCGGCCGCAACGGTGGCGGCTTCCGCGGTAACCGTTTTTAGTTACGGCGTTTTACCAAACGCCGTAACGGGCCGACGCTGCGCGGGCCGCATTTGGACAATCTGACGTTCAACTTCAAGGGCGCGACCAGAAGGTCAGCGCCCTCTCGTTTCACGTCACCTTGCCTCAAATGCGACCCGCTCGCTGTCCGTCCTCTACCTGCGGCGCTGTCTTGCTCCGGATGCGGCAGTTAGGGACGTTCCTTTTCTGCCGGCAGTTTGGGACACTCCTTGTAGTCATTGGGGACGTTCTTAAACGACTAGTCGTTTGGGACAGTCTTTGTTGGTGTAACGGGGTCATGGAAGTTGCGGTG
>JAXXEN010000004.1:0-4852 GCA_037237765.1 Collinsella sp.
GTCACGCACGGAATCTTGACGTAGACGTTCTCGGCCCAGGTAGCGATCTCGCGCGCCTCGACCTCCATGGTCTCGACGTCGTCGGCAAAGACCTCAAACGAGACGGACACATCGGTGATGTGGGCCAGGACCTCCTTGGCAAACGCGCGGTAATCCGTCACGCCGCCCTTCTTCATAAGGGACGGGTTGGTCGTGAAACCCTGAACGTTGCCGTTCTCGTACATGTCGAGCATGCCCTCGAGGTTTGCACCGTCAGCGAACACCTTGATTGCCATCTGCCTGATTCCTTTCGTTAGCATACGGCCAATAAACTGCTAAACACTTTACCTACGTTTATCAAGGCGTGAGCTGCAGTTTTTTATCTTCTCGGCGAACGGTATAAACACCTCAGTGTTTGGATTGATAAATCGATTGAGCATGCAAAAGCAAAGAGTCGCAGTTTGGGCAAACGTCAGAACGCGGGATTCATTAGATGAGGCCGAAATGTTGCATCGCTGTGACGGTACCGTCGTGTGCGACATCGTCGGTCACGTAGTCGGCGACCGCCTTGACCTCGGGCATGGCGTTACCCATGGCCACGGCCGTCTCGACTGCGGCGAGCATGCCCAGGTCGTTGCCCGAATCGCCAAAGCCAAAGGTGCGCGCATTTCCCTCGCGGCCCAGATACGCCAGCGCTCGCGCCACGCCCACGCCCTTGTCAATGCCCTTGGGGCTCAGCTCGCGATTCTGACCACCGGTGTTGCACAGCTCAAACTCGCGATCGATAAAGCCGTCATCGTTGGCTACGCGAGCCAGGTAGCTCGCGACGATGCACACCTTGCCCACGCGCAGACGGCCGTCGACGCGCATCTCCTCGGCGCTGTGCACCACAGAAGTGCCGATCAGAGACGGCTGCTCAACGCCCGCGGGTTCCAGGGCAAAGGTAGCCACGTTGGTCTCGAAAAAGGCTTCAATCCCTGCCGCGGCCATACGGCGCGCAAGCTCCTCAATAACGTCCTCGTCAAAGCAGTCCTCATGCACCACGCGGCCCTCGACCTCGAGCGTCGCTCCCGCCATGGCAACGACACCCGCCGGGTTCAGCGCGCGCAGGCCATCGGCAATCAGCCACAAGGGACGACCCGTGCAGATAAATGCATGGTGTCCCGCGTCGCGCAGACGATGAAACGCCTCGACGACCGCCTGCGAGGGGTGAACCGCCGAAAAGTCCTTGTCGGTCATGTTGTCGGGATCGAACGACGTCAGCGTGCCGTCCACGTCAAAAAAGAGCACGGCGGAATCGGGGCACGCATCAATCATATGGGTTCCTTTCGGGGGCGAGAGTAAACGAAGTATCCATCATATAATGGAGCGACGCAACCAGAGAGGTCACCCATGGAATTTTACGCAAGCTGCCCCGAGGGCTTTGAGTCCGCACTCGCCGATGAGCTTAAACGCCTCGGGCTTTCGCATGTTCGCCGGCTGAAGGGCCGCGCTACATTTGAGGGCGAGCTCGAAGAAGGCTACCGCGCCTGTCTGTGGTCGCGCCTGGCGAGCCGTGTGTTCGTGGTACTCGGGCGCTTTGAGGCGCAGGATGCCGATGAACTGTACGATAGCGTTTACGACATCGCCTGGGAGACCATCATCCGCCCCGGCGCCACCATCGCCATCACCGCCCGCGGCGTGACCGAGCAGCTGCGCAACACGCGCTTCTCTGCCCTGCGCGCCAAAGACGCGCTGTGCGACCGTCTGGCCGAGACCACGGGCCGTCGCGCCGACGTCGATGCCGCCGACCCCGATGTTCACCTGTTGCTTTCGCTGCGTCAGCGCCGCGCGAGCATCAGCCTGGACCTTTCGGGCGACCCGCTGTTCAAGCGTCTGCCGCCCGCTGCGACTCGTGCCGGCGAGGGCGCACACGTGTTGCGCCCCGACTACGCCGCCCTGGTGCTGGCGCAGGTCGGCTGGACCGCACTATGCGAGCGCGAGCTGACGGCCGACGATTACGAAAACGAAGCCCTTCCCACGCTGATCGATGCCTCGTGCGCCGGCGGCGGTCTGCTGCTGGAGGCCGTGAACATTCTGACCGACCGCGCCCCGGGCGCCGCACGCGAGCGCTGGGGCTTTGAGGGCTGGCAGCTGCGCGACGCTGTCCTGTGGGAGCAGCTGCTTGCCGAGGCGCGCGAGCGCGAGGCGGCAGCGCGCGAGCGCCAGGCGCGCATCGTGGCCGTAGACATCGACCCCGCCGCCCGCAAGACTGCCGAGCGCATGGTCAAGTGCGCCGGCTACAAGCGTTTTGTCGACTTTTGTGCCGCCAAGCCCGCCACCGTGCTGGACCATGCGGGCGCCGTCGCCGGTGCCGCCCTGGTCGCGGACACGACCGAGACCCCGCTTTCGCTCATGCACGATGCCATGACGCTCATCGGCGAGCTGCGCCGCGCCCCCGAGCTCGCTTCGGCGCCGGTCGCCGCTCTCACCCGCGACGGCTTGCTGGCCCGCGCGCTCCACGCCGAGCCCGAGCGCTCGATCGCCGTCATGCCCAATAACGAGGAGGCGGCTCTTGAGGTTTGGCCCTCACTCGACCACGCCGCTGCAGCGTTTGAGGCTGCGACCAGCGCGGATGCCGAGGCCGAGGTTGCGGATGCCAACGAAGCCAACGACGAAGCCGCCGCTTCCTCCATGCCCGAACCTGCCGCCACGCTCGACTTGGGCGACGGCAAGCCGCTGCCCGTGCTCATCCCGGAGTCCGAGCAGTTCGCCAACCGCCTGCGCAAGAATGCCCGTCTGCGCCGCAAGTGGGCCAAGCGCGAGGGCGTGAGCTGCTATCGCGTCTACGATGCCGACCTGCCCGACTACTCCGCTGCCATCGACCTGTACGAGGGTTGCCCGCAGACGCCGGGCCGCTGGCTCGTCATCGCCGAATACGCCGCGCCCAAGACCATCGATCCCGCGCTGGCCCAGGCCCGCATGCTCGACATCTTGGCCATCGCGCCGCGCATCCTTGATGTTCCGGCCGAACATGTGCACGCCAAGGCCCGCATGCGTTCGCGCGGCGGCTCGCAGTACGGCAAGCAGGGCGCCGGCAAGGGCGGATCGGGCGAGCGCGCCAACATCGCGCGCCGGCGTCTGCCGCTCATCGAAGAAGGCGGGCTCACCTTTGCCGTCAACTTTGACGACTACCTGGATGTGGGCATCTTCCTGGATCACCGCGTCACCCGCAACCTGGTGCGCGAACACGCCAAACAGGCACGCCGCTTCCTCAATCTGTTCGCCTATACCGGCACCGCCACCTGCTATGCGGCCGACGGCGGCGTCGAGGAAACCGTGACAGTCGACCTTTCCAACACCTACCTGGACTGGGCCGAGCGCAATATGCGCCAGAACGGCTTTGTTGGTCCGCAGCATCATTTTGTGCGCGACGACGTGCTCGCCTGGATTCGCGACCAGCGCCAGACGCGCAACCGCTGGGACTTGATCTTTGTCGACCCGCCCACGTTCTCGAACTCGTCCAAGATGGGCCGCCGCACCTGGGATGTCCAGCGCGACCATGTTGAGCTTTTGGCCGGCGTATCTCGCCTGCTTGCACAGGGCGGACATGCCATCTTTAGCTGCAACCTGCGCGGCTTCCGCCCCGAAACGCGCAAGCTCGCGCGCGCGGGCGTCGTGCTGGAGGACATTACGGCACAGACCATCCCCGAGGACTTCGCGCGCAACCAGAAGGTGCACCACTGCTATATCGTGCGCCGACTGCCCATCGAGGACGCCATGGCCGAGGTCGGCTTTAGCGCCGAGGAGATTGCCGAGCGAACCGAGGAGCTGCGCAACCCCGAGGCGCGCAAGCCTCGTGCAGCAGCGCCCGCGCCCACGCAGGCCGGCAACGGCAAATCAAACTTTGCCGGCAAACCCTCCCCTGCCGGCAAGTCCAAAAAGAAGAAGTTCTACGCCAGCAAGCCCAAGGGCAAATAACAAAGTTGCGGTGGAATATGGACTGTTTGGCCGCCAAATAGGCCATTTCCGTCCGTATTTCACCGCAACTCATATTGGGATGGTGGTTGGCGATCTAGCCTTGGGTGACCAGGCGATAGCCGATACCCACATGCGTCTGGATATAGCGCGGGTGCGCGGGGTCGGACTCTATCTTCTTACGCAGCGTGCCCATAAAGACACGCAGGCTCGCCAGGTCGCTCTTAGTTGCCGTGCCCCAAATCTCGTGCAGGATAAACTGGTGCGTCAGCACCTTGTCGGCGTTGTGCGCCAGCAGGCACAAGAGCTTGTACTCGATCGGCGTCAGATGCAGCTCCTCGCCATCCATCGTGGCGATGCCGGCATCAAAATCGATATGCAGCTCACCGGTATCGAACGAGCCCTCGGAGGCAACGCCACCCGTTTGCGCATACGAAAGGCGCCTGAGCGTCGTGCGAATGCGCGCGAGCAGCTCCTCGACCGAAAACGGCTTGGTCAGGTAGTCGTCGGCGCCGGCATCGAGCGCACGAATCTTGTCCGCATCCTCGCTGCGCGCCGAGACCACGATGATCGGCATGCCCGACCATGCGCGCACCGACTCCACCACCTTGACGCCGTCCATATCGGGCAGGCCCAGATCGAGCAACACAATGCTCGGCGCTTGCGATGAGGCGGCAGCGATAGCGGCATGGGCGGTCTCCACGGCCATATGACGCAAGCCGTGCGCCTCGAGCGCGGCAACGATAAGGTTGCGGACAGCGGGGTCGTCCTCAACGACCAAGATGAGCGGTTTTACGGCAGAGTTCGGCACGGCGCTACTCCTTATCAAACGAAACATCGGCGACGGGAAGCTCAATCGTAAAGACCGAGCCGTGCGGGTCCGCCGCGGCAACCTCTATGCTACCGCCATGCGCCA
>JAXXEN010000022.1:0-42090 GCA_037237765.1 Collinsella sp.
AGGACGGCACCGCCGCCTATGGATCGCTCAAAGCATATGGGGACCCCAATCGCCGAGGCTGTCCGTCTTTTTGTCGCGCAAAGCATTTTGATGCGCAAGCTCCCCTTTCAGCCGGTCGCCGTACGCTCAAAGGACGGCACCGCCGCCTATGGATCGCTCAAAGCATATGGGGACCCCAATCGCCGCTCCGAGGAGCGCAATGCCTGGATTGAATACCTTGTCACGGAAAGCGACGATTCGATTTTGGGTCCCGAGGAAGTAGATATCCATGAGTAGCACCATCATCGACGAGACCGTCATCCTACGCTACCTGCTTGACGACGACGAAGTTCTGTCACCGCGCGCCGCCAAGGTCATCGCCACGCGCACCGCTCGCGTCTACCCCGAGATCATCACGCGCGTCGTGGTCACGCTGCGCGACGTCTATAAGGTTCCCCGCGCTGAGATTGCTACGGCCATGAGAAGGCTGCTCGATGACGTCATGGTCGACGAGCCCACCGTTGTCGCCCTTGCCATCAAACTCTTTGGCAAGACCCATATGGACTTTACCGACTGCCTCCTCGCAGCCCGAACCGCCATCTACAACGATGATGTCGTGAGCTTTGGCAAGCCCATCATCCAAGGCATGATCGATTACCGCCGCAAGCGCCAAACCACAGCCGAAGCCCGCAGCCGCAGCACCGACGCCCGCGGCCACAGTACCGACGCCGCCATCGACAAACTCCGCCACCGCCCCCGCAGCTAACCGACAGACAACGGCATCGCCCGCCCCTCAGCCCCATCCCCTCCTAAGTTGCGGTGAAATAGTTCCTGGATTTAGGCTTATTCGAGCTTTTCAGGAACTATTTCACCGCAACTTTCTGTAAGGGTGGTTTTTAATACCGCCGAGGGGCGCTAATCAACCGTTTGCCGATATGTTTGGCTCTGACTCATGACTCTGACCTGCCCCGTCAAGCTTTTGGTCAGTTCATGGCAAGGTCTGGCGAACCAAATATGGGATAGCGTAGTGTCATTCACTCCCCCTCGAGACCATGGGGTCGAAAATGAGCCATGATAAACGCTGTTCCAAACCGCAAGTAGAGCTGTTCTTCCGGTTATTCGAGGCCCATCATGGCGGGCATCTGTTTGTAGCCGCCAAAAAATGGGATGAACGCTGTGCCTATGCGCTCATGCAAAAAGAGATGATTATTCGACTCTACAACCATGTCTACGCTGATCCCGCATATTGGAATGACCTCGGCGTCGAAGATCGCATCTTTCAATTGGCATCCGCTATTGCGGTCGTTGAACCGGATGCCGTGTTTTGTGGAGCAACGGCGGCGCTGCTCTATGGCATCGGTTCTGCATATTCGCTTCTCGACAAGGTGCAAGTGCTGCTGCCGCGTTCCACCAGACGCGATATGTACGAATTCGTTGAATACCGACGCTGGCGATCGGGCGACGTATGGCAGCTCGGCCCGTTTACGTTAACGGATCCATATCGCACGGTGGTCGACATCGCCCGAACGAGCGCTTTTCGATATGCACTAGGCTATGTCGACGGGTTGGCTCGTGAGTACGGTGTCGAGCGTGAAGAATTGCGTGCATATGCACAAGCGAACTGCCGCGGACTGCACGGCATCGCGCGCGCATTTGACGTTTTTGAACACATGGATGGCAGATCGGATAACGGTGGAGAATCCGAAGCACGGGCGGCAATGATTCTGGCGGGAGTTGCCGCTCCCGAACTTCAGGTTGAAATCACTCGACCGGGAAACGCCGGCTATTATTTGGCAGATTACGGCTGGCAGATGCCAAACGGCTCTTGGATGCTGGCTGAGCTGCATGGACTAGGCAAGTTTGAGGACGATGCCCAAAATGATCAGGAACATACTGCGGCAAAAACCTATCGAGCTGCCCTCATGCGCGATGCGAACCTGCGTGCCATGGGCCACAACGTCATCCATTTCAAGCTCTCAGACACCTACGATGTCAAAGCGTTCGGCTCCATGATGCGCGGCTACGGTATACCAACCACAAAACCCTACGCAGACTCCTGACCGGCTGCCCTCATCTTCTCGACAACAGAACCCATCATCGACCCAACCCGCTCGGCCTCAATAAGTTGCGGTGAAATAGTTCCTGGATAACAGCTTTTGCGGCTAATCAAGGAACTATTTCACCGCAACTTAGGTGGGGATGTGGGGTCCCGGCATGTATATGAAAACGGCTCTGACACCAAATGGAGCCAAAGCCGTTAAAACTATCTTGTGGAGCGGGCGACGGGAATCGAACCCGCGTCATCAGCTTGGAAGGCTGGGGTTCTACCATTGAACTACGCCCGCAAGATATGGTCGGGACGACAGGATTTGAACCTGCGACATCCTGCTCCCAAAGCAGGCGCGCTACCAAACTGCGCCACGTCCCGAAGGTGTTGAGCAGCTAAGGTCTAAACCTTGCGTGTCCCAAAGCGAAGGAAATTATAGGGGAGACTCCCCGCCTGTGCAAGCACCGAAACCCTAGCTCCTCGAATGTGCGACAAACTGGCTATGAACCAGACCAATCACAAACGCGACCACAGCAACCGGCGCCCACGCAGCGCCGATATCTGCCAGCGGCAACGCATCGAACGGCAGCCACGCGCCAGCAAAGAACGCATCGCGGACCGAAGTGATTACGCTCTGTACCGCGACCACGCCGCCGACCCAGACCCACACCTGCGGATGAGCGTCGCAAAAGCCGTGAACCAGGCCCATGAGTACCAGCACGATGGCAACAGGATACAAAGCGTTGAGCATGGGCACCGAGAACATAAGGATCACGTCGAGGCCTACGTTGGAGAGCATGCACGAAAACGCTGCAAACACAAAGGCGAGAACCGCGAAGGGACGGCGCATGGCCTCCTCGGAAGCCTCCGCTCCCCCTTCGACCACATACGTCTCGCAGAAGTACCGCGAGCAGCAGCTAATAAGGCCGATGCACACGTTCATGCAGGCAAGGAAAAAGATCGCAAAGACCACGACCGTGCCGGCAAGGCCAAAGTGCATGGAGGCAGAGCGGGCAAGGATGGCGGCGCCATTGGTGGCATCGGGCATCACGGTGCTGAGCTGCGTGCCGGCAAGCGCCAGGCCGCAGTAGATGATGGCCATGAGCACGCCGGCGATCACGCCGGAGCGCGAAATCTCAAAGGCCACGCGCTTGTCATCGGTAACACCCAACTCGTGGATGGTCTCGGCGATGATGATGCCGAAGGCGAGCGACGCGAGCAGGTCCATGGTCTGATAGCCAGTCAGAAAGCCCTGCACGGCGGCGCCTGCATCGTAGGGAGCCTGAGGCGCGGCAGCCGGTCCCAGCGGCGAGATCACGGCGGCACCCACGACTAGCACGATGAGCGCAATGAGCGCGGGGCCCGTAATGCGACCGAGTACGCGTGTGATGACACCCGGGCGCAGCGTGAGCGCAAACGCGACGACGAAGAACCCGATGGCAAACACCAGGCGAGCCGTGCCGAGCGAGACGCCCTCGGGCAGCAGCGGCACCAACATCTCAAAGGCCGTGGAGCTCGTGCGCGGAATAGCCAGACACGGGCCGATGGCCAGATACACCGCCGCGACAAAGAACTCACCAAACTTGGGGTGCACGCGGCCGGCAAGCTCGCGCGCCGTTCCGGCAAGTGCCACGGCGATAAAACCCATGACGGGCAGGCCGATGGCGGCAATCAGAAAGCCGAGCATGGCGACCGGCGTGGCAGAACCTGCCTGCAGTGCCAGCAGCGGCGGAATAATAAGGTTGCCGGCGCCAAAGAGCATCGAGAACAGCGCAATGCCGACGGTAACGACATGGTCGGAGCGCAAACCGCGCGGAGCGGATGAGGCCATATGCACACCTTTCGGGTCGAAACAAAAACGGGACGGGCAAAAACACCCGTCCCGCAAGTATATACGCTCTAGCAGGCTAAATCGCGCAAAGCGTCAATCGCGGTATCGACTTCCTCTTCCGTGTTGAAATACCCAAACGAGAAGCGAACGACACCTTGGCGCTCGGTTCCCATCGCGCGGTGCATGAGCGGAGCGCAATGGGCGCCGGGGCGCGTCGCAATCCCCCACCCTTGCATGAGCGCGTCCGAGATCTCGGCCGAATCGATATCACCCACGTTGAGCGACACGATCGCAGAGCGCGTCGGCTGGTCAAACGCACCGTAGAGCTTAATCCCCGGAATCTCGCGCACGCCAGCGAGAAAGCGATCAGCCAGCGCTCGCTCATGCGCCGCGATCGCCTCGACCCCGCCTTGCGCCTCGATAAAGTCGAGACCGGCAGAAAGGCCCGCGATGCCGTGGCCGTTGAGCGTGCCCGCCTCAAGGCGCGTGGGCCACTCAAGCGGCTGCAGAGCATCGAAGCTGTGCACACCCGTGCCGCCCATGGCCCACGGAGCCACGTCAATGCCCTCCGCCACGGCCAGGCCGCCGGTCCCCTGCGGGCCCATGAGCCCCTTATGGCCGGTAAAGCACACGACGTCGAGCCCCATGGCGTGCATATCGATATGCGCCGTGCCGGCAGACTGCGAAGCATCGACGATCACCAGCACACCTGCCGCATGGGCCATGGCCGCCACGTGCGCGATGTTAACCGCGTCGCCGGTCACATTGGAGGCGTGCGTCACCACCACGGCACGCGTGCCGGGCGTGACTAGCCGCTCGAGCTCGTCGTAGTCGAGCACGCCGTTGGTATCACAGCCCGCATGCTCAACCGTCACGCCCTGCTCCGCGGCTAAGCGATTGAGCGGACGCAGCACGGAGTTGTGCTCGAGCACCGTTGTGACCACGCGGTCGCCTGGGCGCACCACACCGTTGATGGCGGTGTTGAGCGCCGCCGTAGAGTTGGGCGTAAAACACACATGGTCCGCCCTCGGGCAACCAAAAAGGCGCGCGAGCTTGGCACGGCAAGCGTGAATCGTACGAGCGGCATCGAGGGCACCCGACGTGGCCCCGCGCCCGGCATTGCCAAGCGAGCACATCGCCTGCGTCACGGCATCGATGACCATCTGCGGCTTGTGCATGGTCGTCGCCGCGTTATCCAGGTAGATCATCGCACGACCTCCCACATATCAATCACGGTGAAGCCCTCGGTGGGAACGCCTGCCGCGGCGAGTTCGCCGCGCAGCAGCTCCTCATCGGCAGGCAACGCCTTCCATGCCAGACCGCAGCCGGCAGCGACCTCCCCGGGCACGGGAATCGTTCGGCCGGGGAGGCCGCGCTCGATGCACAGGGACTCGCACCCCATGGCGGCCGCCGTGGTGGGAAACGTGATGACAAGCGCCGGGCGCTTCTCCCTCATGGCAACTCCAACCAATACGCTACGGGCGCACAACGCGCACAGCCTGCTCCATCTTCTCCACGATCACGTACATGTTGGTGACCTCGCCCACCGCGAGCTGGTCTTTAATGCCATAGTGGTCGAGGCAGGTACCGCAGGTAAGGATCTCGACGCCCTGCTCCGCCAGGCCCTTCAGGTCATCGAGCACCGGCGAGCCCTCGACAGTGAGCTTGGCGCCGCCGTTGTAGAACAGCATAGTCGCGGGCAGCTCCTCCTGCTGCGTCACGGCAAAGATAAACGCCTTCATGAGCTTGTGGCCCAGCTCGTCGTCGCCGCGGCCCATGCAGTCGGTGTAGACGGAAATGACGAGCTTGCCCTTGCCGGCGCTGGCGTCACAGAAGGCAGCGCCATCCTGCTCGGGATCGGCCACGGCCACGGCGCCAGAGGTCGCCACGGTCACGTGCCACTCGGCGTCAGAAACCTTCTCGACCGAGGCCGTGCAGCCCTTCTCCTGCGCCATCTTGGAGATGTTCTTGACGGCGGTCTCGTTATCGACCGAGGTCACGACGGCACCCTCGCCATCGAGCTGCTTCAGGGCTTTGAGCGTCTTGACGACGGGCAGCGGGCAGGCATCGCCCATGGCATTGACTTCAATCTTGGTAGACATAGCAAATTCCTTTCGAAAGAACCGTTCTAGAGACGGTAAACAGTTACATAAACGTGCAGGCTAGCGGACAACGTGGACGGCAGGACCGCCTGGCACCGGCTCGCACACGCGACCGACGACGGCGGCAACGCGCCCCTCGGCATGTAAACGACGCGCAAGCTCATTCACATCCTTCGCGGGCGCCGCAATAAGCAAACCACCCGAAGTCTGCGGATCGTACAGCGCATCCAACATGCCCGGCTCCAGGTCATCGTCAGCCGTCACGCGCGGGCCAAAGAAGTCCTGGTTGCGGTAGGAGCCCGCGGGGATAATGCCCAGACGCGCCATGTCGAGCACTTGATCAAAGAGCGGCACCGCTCCCGACGCAAGCTCAATCTGCACGCCCGAGCCCTCGGCCATCTCGCATGCGTGCCCGATCAGGCCAAAGCCCGTAATGTCGGTACAGCCGTGAAGTTCGAGTCCCTCGGCCAGACGAATCGGCGCCTCGTTGAGGGTGCGCATCGAGTCAAACATGGCCGCGGCCTCGTCCTGCTCGATGAGCTCGCCCTTAATGGCCGTGGTGATGATGCCCGAGCCGATTGCCTTGGTCAGCAGCAACGCATCGCCCACGCGAGCACCGCTGTTGGCGAACATGCGGTCGAGCGCGACAAACCCGCTCACGGACAGGCCGTACTTGGGCTCGTCGTCGTTGATGGTGTGGCCGCCCGCGATGGAGCAACCCGCCTCGACGCACTTGTCGGCGCCGCCCGCCAGAATCTGACCTGCAACCTCAACGCCCAGACAGCTCGGGATGCACAGCAAGTTCATGGCATGGCTCGGCCGCCCGCCCATGGCGTAGATGTCCGACAGTGAGTTTGCCGCGGCAATCTGGCCGAACAGAAACGGGTCGTCGACCATCGGTGGGAAGAAGTCGATGGACTGCACGAGCCCCAGGTTCTCCCCTACGCGGAAGACGCTCGCATCGTCGGAGGTATCGAACCCCACGAGCAAGTTGTCGTTATGCACATTGGGTAAATCGCCCAGGACCTGGGCGAGGGCTCCGGGGGCCAACTTAGCGGCTCAACCGCTCGCGGCCGTCATGGACGTGAGCCTCATGGTGTCCTTAGCCATACGAACCCCCTTCCATCAAATCAACGACTTTAAGTATACGCCCCAGGCACGCTTCCCAAGAGACCGCCGACGGCTCGAACGTCGAAGGCGGCGCCGCAAGCGCCTGCGCGATAGCATCTGCCAGCGCGCGCTCAAACAGCGGAAGGTCGGCCGCCACAGGCGTGTCGACATCCGTCATACGCGGCGACGCCACCCACGTCACGGGAGCACCGGGAAGCTTCGCCTCCATCCAGGGACGAACGCCGGGCAAATCGGTCGCCACAACTTTGCAGCCGCACGCGAGGGCCTCGATCGTCACGAGCGGCAGACCCTCGTAAAACGAAGGCAGCACAAAGACGTCGGATCTGCGGTAGGCACGCACGAGTTCATCGCTATCCAGGCGCCCCGCCAGCGTCACCGGCACATCCGAGGCCGCGGTCAAGCGCTCGATACGCGCGTACTCGGCATCGTCCCCGCGGCCGCCCACAAGTACCAAGCCAGATGGGCGGACGCCATCGTCAATCGGCAATGACACAGCTCGAACCAGCGACTCGACGCCCTTTTTAAAGCAAATCTTGCCCACGTACACAAGCGATCCCGGCTGCCTCGCCACGCTTGCGTCGCGGCAGAAGACGCGATGGTCGTAGCCCGTCCCAATCACGTGGATACGATCGGCATCGACGCCGCACACCAGGCCAATCTGTTCAGCCTGCTCGGCATGGAGCGCAAAGACGGCATCGAGCCGACGAACCGCGCGTACGATGCGATCGCGTTCGAGCGCATGCGAACGCAGCTGGCGAAGGTCGGTCGAATGGCACACGGCAACAACCGGAACGCCCCGGACGCACTCGCGCGCCAATGCGGTCACCAGATACAGGTGGTGGCAGAGCACCAGATCGGGCCGAAACTCAGCCACCGCCCGATCGATTGCAGCAGCAAATGCCCGCTCAAATGCCTTGAGCATCGAAGGCGTCAGGTCACGATAGCGTGTGGAGGGATAGGGCATGACATCGGACATACCGCAGATGGGAAACGGCAGCTCGGGCGACTCGAACGGTACGGCAAACACGGCAGCACGCCGGTCCAGCTCGCCTTGGGTATCACCCGGTGCCGCGCCGCAAAGCACGGCGGCGCGATGCCCCGTCTCGATCTGCTCGCGCACAAGCGCGGCAAGGTAGGTGCCACTGCCGGTGCTATCTGGTTTTTGTGCCGAGATATTGAGGATGCGCATGTCGCGGTACACCCCTAGGCCAAGGCGGCGGCGCGGACAGCCGCGCCGATCGCTCCGGCAAAGCGAGCCTGGGGCGAGGTGGTCACCGGCGACCCCAGTAGCTCGCCCAATCGCTCCACCACGAAGGCGTTCTCGCACAGGCCACCGGTCAGGTAGTACGGGGCGCCCGCGGCCTGCCCGGCCATGGTCGCCACGCGCGAGACCACGCTGTCGATCACGCCACGCGCAATGTTCTCGCGCGGCTCACCGCGACCGATCAGGCTGATGACCTCGCTTTCGGCAAACACGGTGCACATGCTGCTGATCTTGGTGGGCTCGCCGGAACGCGCCAGGTCGGCCATCTGCTGCTGGGAAATGCCCAGGCGGTCGGCCATGATCTCCAAAAAGCGCCCCGTACCGGCGGCGCACTTGTCGTTCATGGCAAACTTGGCCACGCGGCCACCCTTAAGTTGGATGACCTTGGTGTCCTGACCGCCCACGTCGATCACGGTGCCGTGGTCGCCAAACAGGCGCACGGCACCGGTGCCGTGACAGGTGATCTCAGTCACGACCTTGTGCGCATAGGGCACGGCGACACGGCCGTAGCCAGTCGCGATCACGCGCACGTCGTCGGCTGTCACGTCATAGCCGGCCGCTACCAGTGCCTCGCGCAGCCGCTCGGCCGCATCGACCGAGGAGAACCCGGTTGGCTGCACGCACGTCCACGTCACCGAACCCTCCCCGTCGACCACAGCAGCCTTAGCCGCCGTAGACCCGATATCGATCCCGATCCCTTTCATGGCTCTCTTCCAATCTAAACATCAAAGGTAGCGGCGCGTTCAGGCGCCTTAGCTCTAGGTTTCTCAGGTGCCGAAGATTGCCCCGAAAGAGGAGCGCAGCGTACTTTGGGTACGCAAGCGACGGTTTGAGGAGCAAGATCCGATGCCCGAGGAAGCTAGAGGGTTTCGATGAAGGCGGCGATGCGGGTCTCGATCTGGCCCATGTCGCCGTTGCTATAATCGGTCTCGATCTTCATGTACGGAATATCCGCACCCTCGACGGCCTCCTGCATGCGCGCACTCTCAACGTTGAAGGTGTGGCACGCCTGGAGCACGCTCTCCACTACGCCATCGACATGATACTTCTCGCACATGGCCAGCGTGTTTTCCATACGACCGTCGTTGGGCGTCATGACCGAGCAGTTGATATCCAGGTAGCGGTCGGCGATGGCGCGCAGGATGTCGGGAGCCTCCGGATCGATCATCATGGCCGCCGTGCGCTCGCCCGAGCAGTCGTCCATGCACACGACCACACCGCCGTTGGACTCGATGGTGCGACCGATCTTATTGATCACGCCACCCACCGGGCAGCCGGTAATCAGAATGCGCTTGGCATCCGCCGCGACCGGGCGCTCGCCCGCGTCGTAGGCCTCGCGCAGCTTGGCGACCTTTTGCTCCAGCTGCTGCGTATAGGCCTCGATATCAAAGCTGAACGTGCCGGCAAACATGGTGCTCATCAGGTCGACGCCGCTCATGGCCGCCGGCTGGTTGGCCTGCAGCGCAAACATGTCGAGCTGGGCCGCACGCAAGCGGTTGCGACGGCGCACGGCAGCGCGCAGGTCGTCATCGGTGATCGTAATACCGTAGAAGTTCTCGAGCTCCTCCTTGAGCAGGCGGCACTCCTCGTACCAGCCCTCGCGCTCGTAGGCGCGATCGCGGCCCTGCGGAAGATGCAGAATGTGCGTGCGCTTGAGCTCGTTGAGCAGCTCGTACATCTTCTTCTTGCCGTCGCAGGTAGTCTCGCCGATGATCATGTCGCTAAAGTACGTAAATGGGCACTTTTGGGAGTAGGCGAAACCGTAGGTCGACTTGATGAGCGGGCACAAGTTTGCCGGCAGCACCTTCTCGGCCTCGGGAATCACCTCATCGGACGTACCGCACAGAGCGACACTTGCGGCGCCCGCGGCATCGATAATCTCGAGCGGCGTATAGCTGCACAAAAAGCCGACCAGGCGATTACCCGCCTGCTTATAATCCTTGACGCGAATAAACGCTGCCTTGCGTTGCTCGTTGAACTCCTCAAACGTGCGCGGCAACGGCTGTTCCTCGATATCGGCCATAGTAGTTCCCCTCTCTTGCACCGATATACCAACAATTAAACAACAAACCCACGCCATACCCAAAAGGA
The DNA here is from genome assembly GCA_037237765.1 of Collinsella sp. Lineage (GTDB taxonomy): Bacteria > Actinomycetota > Coriobacteriia > Coriobacteriales > Coriobacteriaceae > Collinsella. The sequence continues at coordinate 10,446 of JAXXEN010000022.1, forward strand.
AGCATCCTCTAGGGAATGGCGTCGATAAGCTCCTGCGTATACGGATCGCTCGGGTGCGCGATCACGTCCTCGGCCGCGCCTTCCTCGACAAGACGACCGTGGTAGAGCACGCCAATCCGGTCGGACATATGCCGAACCACACGCATATCATGCGTGATAAACAGCAGCGCTACACCCGTCGTACGCTGCAGGTCGCGAAGCAAGTTGAGCACTTGGGCCTGAACGGACACGTCAAGCGCCGAGACCGGCTCGTCGCATACCACAAGGCGCGGCTCGCAAATAAGCGCCCGTGCCAGATTGAGTCGCTGACGCTGTCCACCCGAAAGGTCATGCGGATAGCGGTCATAATGCTCAACCAGAAGACCGACCGAGGCCAGGGCCGAGAGAGCGCGCTCATGACGCTCATCCGCATCGCGCACGCCGGCGATAATCAGCGGCTCCTCCAAAATGCGGCCGACACGGTTGCGCGGGTCAAAAGCCGTAGAGCTATCCTGGAATACCAGCTGGATCTCGCGGCGAAACGGCTTGCGTTCGCGCTCCGACATCGTGGCGAGGTCGTGCCCACGATAGACAATCGAGCCGGAATCAGCACGCTCGAGACCACAGATCAGGCGTCCAGTCGTCGACTTGCCCGATCCGGATTCGCCAACCAGGCCATAGACCTCGCCCGGCGCGATCTCAAACGACAGATCGTCCACGGCGGTAAAGGCCTGACGCTTAAAACCTGAGCCCGGCATGGGATACGTTTTAGTCAGATGTGAGACCCTAAGCAGGGCTTCGCTATCAACAGCCATGGCACTCCCCTTTCCCGACAAGCCAGCATTTAGACCGGTCGCACGCATTCACGGCAACCAGCGGAGGCTCCTGCGCGCGGCAACGCTCGTCCGCCCGGGCGCAACGAGGCGCAAAGCGGCATCCACAGGGTATTGCCGTAAGCGGCGGCACTGTGCCCGGAATATCCGCCAGCGTGTCAACTCGCTCACCTTCGAGCGGCGGAATGCTCGCGATGAGCCCCTGGGCATACGGGTGGCTCGGGCGCTCCATAAGGCCGCAGGCGTCGATCTCTTCTACGATTTGGCCCAGATACATGACGTGCACGCGCGAGCAGATGCTCGTGACGACACCCAAATCATGGCTGATAAAAAGCACCGCCATGCCCTCGGAACTGTTGAGGTCGCGCAGGAGATCCAAAATCTGTTTTTGAGTCGTCGTGTCGAGTGCCGTGGTGGGCTCATCGGCAATCAGCAGTCGCGGATGACCGGCAAGCGCCATGGCAATCATCACGCGTTGGCGCATACCGCCGCTAAAATCGCCCGGATACATGTCGAAGCGAGCCACGGCATCTCGAATACCCACACGCTCCAACAGCGATAGAGCCTCGTTGCGGGCTTCGCGTCGGCTCACCTTACGGTGGGCCCGCACCGCCTCGATAACCTGCGCGCCCACCGTCATGACGGGGTTGAGTGAGGACAACGGGTCCTGGAAGATCATGGCAATATCGCAGCCGCGCACCTCGCGCATGCGCTTGAGCGGGCGCGCGAGCAGGTCCTCCCCGTCAAAGAGAATCTGACCGGTATAGGCCATCTTCTGTTCATGCTCCAAGAGGCGCATGACACTCTGGGCAAACACCGACTTGCCGCAGCCGGACTCGCCGACAACACCAACGATCTCGCCGGCATCGATATGTAGGTTGAGTTTGTTGACGGCTTCCAGCGCGTTGCCATCGCGGCCCACAAACGAGATGCAGAGGTCGCGCACGTCCAAAAGATGCTGAGCCATGGGCTAGTCCTCCTTGGTCTTGGGGTCGAGGGCGTCGCGCAGGCCGTCGCCGGCAAGGTTCAGCGAAAGCACGCTCGCGATGATGGCCGCTGCCGGGAAGAAGATCATCCACGGGGCTTTGCGCATCACGTTCTTGCCCGCCTGCAGGATGTTTCCCCAGCTGGCGTCGGGCGCCTTGATACCCAGGCCCAGAAACGAGAGGGCGGCCTCAGAGAGCACGGCCTCGGCAAAGACGAAGGTCGCCTGCACCAGGAAGGGCGCCATAACGTTGGGCACGATATGCAGCCACACGATGCGCGCGGTCGAGGCGCCCTGCACGCGCAGGGCCTCCACAAAGGGCTCCTCCTTGACCACCATCGCGCGCGAGCGCACGATGCGCGCCATGCTGGGCGTATAGACGATGGAGAGCGCGATGATGACGTTCCACACGCTCGCCCCCATCATCGCCATGAGCGCGATGGCCAGCAGCACGCCCGGAATGGACATAAGGCCGTCGCAGATGCGCATGAGAATATGATCGAGCCTCTCGTTGTAGCACGCATAGGCGCCGATCACCAAGCCAAGCACACTCGTCGCGAGCGTGACGGCAATGCCAACGCCAAGCGACACGCGCGCGCCCGCGATGACGCGGGCAAGCAGGTCGCGGCCAAAGTCATCGCAGCCAAAGGGATGCGCGGGCGAAGGTGCCGAAAGTCGCAACGCCATCTCCTGCGCATTGGGATCAACCGTCCACACCAGCGGACCGACGAGCGCGATCAGCGCAATCGCCAGGAATATGCAGCCGCCGGCCACAAACCCCTTGTTGGCAAGAGCCTTCTTAACGTTTGCCATCATGCATCGCCCCATTTGCGAGCGCGCGGGTCAAAAGCGCCGTAGGCAAGGTCGACGACCAGATTGATCACCGAATTCAACAAGGCGATGACCAGCAGCACGCCCTGAATCACCGGATAGTCGCGACGCTCGATAGAGCTCGTGACCAGCTGGCCCAAACCGGGGATGTTAAAAATGGCCTCAGTCACCACGGCGCCCGTAATCAGGGCGCCAAAAGAATAGCCGACCGAGGTGAGAATCGGCAGCGCTGCGTTGCGCAGGGCATGGGCCAGCACCACGCGAACCTCGGAGACGCCCTTGGCACGTGCCGTCTTGACGCAGTCAAGCTGCATGGCCTCGATAACGCTCGAACGGGTCATGCGCATGAGCAGCGCGGCCTGAACGCATCCAAGCGATATGGCCGGCAACGCAAGATAGCGTAAATGGCTGAACCAGCCCTCCGATAGCGGCGCATAGCCGGCCACCGGGAACACACGCAACGTGACAGCAAACAGCCACATAAGCATGAGCGCCATCAAAAAGCCGGGTATCGCCACGCCCAAAAGAGCAACGACTCGCAAGACAGCGTCGGTGCGCGACCCATGTTTGAGGGCGGCGACGACGCCGCAGGGCAGTGCAATCAACAGCGCGATGAGCTGTGCCAGAAGCGCGAGAGATAGCGTGGGGCCAAAGTGCTCGGCGATCGCCTGCGTTACGGGCTGGCGCATAAAATACGAATCGCCCAGGTCGCCGGTAAGCACGCCGCCCATCCACTCAACGTAGCGCTGCGGCAGCGGCTCGTTGAGTCCCAGGCTATCGTTGACGCGCTCGATCTGGTCGGCCGAAGCCTCCATGCCGAGCATCGAAGAGGCCGGGTCACCCGGTGTGAGATAGATAATCAAAAACACGACGACCGAGATGACGAGCATCACCGGAACCATCGCGCCTATACGTTTGAGCGTGTACTTCAACATGCGAGGCGTCTATTTCCCCTCTGAACGTGGACAGGGCGTGGCGGCCACAGGGGACCAGGCCCCTCCAGCCGCCACGCCATCTATTGCATTACTCCGGACGCTTGGCGTTCCAGATGATGGCGCCGTCGAGCACCTCGAAGTCCTCGACGTCTGCCTGGGTGCCCGTGATGGAAGCGTAGTGGCAAAGCGGCTCGATGACGGCGATCTCGTAGAGGCGCTCCTGAGCCTCGGCCCACTTCTTGGCCGCGGCGTCGGTGTCCTTGGCGGTGCGGGTCTCGGCCACGAGCTTGAGCGCCTTCTCGTCGGACAGGCCATAGAAGGCCTTGGAGACCGAGAGGGACTGGGCCGGGATGGGCTTGTAGTTGGTGGAGGCCACAAAGAGGTCCCACTGCTCGGGCTTGCCGGAGCGGATGTCCATGAAGGTCGCGAACTCGTAGCTGTCGACCTCGGCGGTGAAGCCAGCCTTCTCGAGCTGCTCCTGCAGCGCGACGGTGGCGTTGTACATATCCTTGTAGTCGGGGGTGGTCAGCAGCTTGACCGTCTCACCGGCATAGGAAGTCTTGGCCAGAGCCTTCTTGGCGGCCTTGGCGTCGGCCTGGTTGAAGTACTTCTTGCCCGCGTCGGTCGCCCACTGAGTGTTCTCGGGGTTGCCAAGGTTGGGATCGATGTTGAAGAGTTCCTTCTCGCCATAGGCGGCAAGAGCGGCCGCCTCGCAGTCGATAGCCATGAGGGCGCACTTGCGGATCTCCTCGTCGGCGAAGATGCCCTCGTTCATGTTGAGGAAGGCGGTCAGAACGCCGGCGTTATGGGTGTAGAGCTTGACGTCGTCGTTGCCGTCGAAGTCGTGGTAGTTCTCGGTGGGGATCTCGCCAGCGATATCGTACTCGCCGGTCTCAAACCCGCTCACGCGCGTGGAGGCCTCGGTCACGAACTGATAGTAGATGTCCTTGGTGGGCGCGGAGATCTTGCCGGTGTAGCCCGAAGCCTTGCCGTGGGCGGCGACATAGTCCTCGTAGCGGGTGAGATGGACGTACTGGTCCTGCTTCCACTCCGCAAACTTGTAGGCACCGGTACCCACGTACTCGGTCACGCCGGTATCGCCCGCGGCCTCGATGACCTCGGAGGGGAAGATGCCCGGATACTGGGAGTGGTTGCCCAGGATGATCAGAAAGTCGATGGCGGGCTCGGTCAGTGTGCAGGTGACCTCGTGGTCGCCCGAGGCGGCGAAGGTGGCGCCGGGCAGCAGGCTCGCGGCGCGGTCGTTGACGGTGAGCCAGCGGTTCATCGAGGCCACGACGTCCTCGGAGCCAAGCTCCTTGCCGTTGTGGAAGGTGACGCCCTCGCGCAGCTTGATGGTGTAGGTCAGGCCGTCATCGGAGACCTCATAGCCCTTGGCCAGCACGGGCTGGGGCTCGTAGTCGCTATCGAGGCCAAAGAGCGGCTCGACGACGTTGCAGATGATGTCCATGGTCACAAGCGACGACGTGGTGTGCGGATCGAGGCCGTCCGGGCTCGCCGGGAGCGCGATCTGCAGCTCGTCGCGATACTCCACATCCTGGCCGGAGGCAGCGGCGCTACCGCTCTCGGCGCCCGAGCCGCCGCAGCCGGTGAGGCCGAGGCCCGCCATGGCGCACAGGGCAGCGGAGCCGGTCAGAAAACCGCGACGGGAAACGCCCGCCTTGAAAAGGTCGTTGTTCATTGAGTTCCTTTCGTGTCTGAACAAACGGATAGAATCTGCCGGGACGGCAGAAATCCCCGCCCCGGCAACCATGCGAAGCCGATCGGCGCCCTGCGGTGCATCCGGACACCAACCGGCATGACAACAGAGAAATCCCTATCGCGTGGATAGGAACACCCGGCGGCGCAGCTTAGCGCAGGTGCGGCTAAATCGTCTCGAGGAAGGCCTCGATGCGGGTCTGGAGCTGGCCTGCATCCTCGCCGGCGTAGTCGGTCGTGATGTGCATAAACGGAATGCCCGCCTCCTCGGCGGCCTTCTCCACGGCAAACGACTCCATCTCGTAGAGCGTGCAGAACTGCAGAGCCACGTCGACGATGCCGTCGGCATGCAGGTCCTTGGCCATCTGGACAATGTCCTTCATACGCTGATCGTTGGGCGTAAAGACGGCGCAGTTGATCTTAAAGTAGCGCTCGGCGATGGCGTCGAGCATCTCGTCAACCGTCTCGCCGGACTCGTCGACCAGGTCCTTGTAGTAGCGCGAGCCCGTGCAGGACTCCTCGCCTACCACAACACCGCCGGCCTTCTCGATGAGGTTGAACAGCTTCCAGTTGGGCACGGCCATGGGCGTACCGGTGTACAGGATGCGCTTGGTCCCCTTGGGCGCCACGCCCTCGCCGGCCTCGACACGCTGCTCGCACTCAGCCGCCATATCGTTGATGGCTCCGGTCAGACGCGGCGTGTCGTCCATAAAGGCGGCCTGAACGGTCAGCAGGCTATCGAGACCGCTGATAGGCGCTGGGTCGGCAGCGCGGGTCGCAGCCAGACGCTGCAGGGCGCGGCGCTTCTCATTGACGGCGTGGATGGCGGCCTTCAGACGCTCAGGCGCAATCGTGACGCCGCACTCTTCCTCGATCTTGGCGGCGAGCTTCTTGACCTCGGCCTTCCAGGTCACGAGCGTCGACTCGTCGTGTACGTTGGGAATATCCATAACGTACATGTTCTTTTGCGTGGCAAAGAACTCGTAGGCCTTCTTCTTGCCATCGCAGGTGTTCTCGCCTACCACCAGGTCGCTCGACTCAATGTAGGGGCAGACCTCGCCCAGCTTAAAGCCGGCAAAGCTCTTGATAAGCGGACAGGTGTTGCGCGGCAGGTGCTCCTCGACCTTATCGGTTGCCCAATCGGCACCCGAGCACAGACCAACGGGAATGCCGTCACAGGCAAGCACGATCTCCTCGGGCACGTACACGCAGAACGAGCCCACGATCTTGGTGGCCTCGCCGGCCTCCTTCTTGTCGAGCATCTCCTTAATGCGGCCGCTGTGGATGTTGGTGGCCACAAAGTCCAGGTAGGACGTGGACTTGGGGCGATTGTTCTGCGTCAGGAACATATCGCCGTACATCTGGCCCACGGCGCCCAGCAGCATGTCGTGGTCGGCAAGATTCATGCCGAGGCTCTCCCACATCGGATGGAAATCGAATTCTTCAGCCATGACGGTTCCCCTCTCGAACCAAAAACGGATAACAGCGGTATCGATGCACGACGGACGGCGATTGCCCGGTCGTGCTCAAACCCGGAATTTTAGGGAACCTGCTTTGCGGTCGATTATTTAGTTGTGCGTCGTCTCTCCCGGAGCCGTGAACATACCTGCTCATATGCGACTCCGAGCCATATACAGGGCGCGCGCGGCAACGCGGCGAATGTATGTCGTCTGCGGCATGTGCGCACCCTCCTTAACCAGTTGAGGTTAACTATATCAACGGTCATCGGCCATGCGAACACCGTTGACATTCGTACGACAGCGTCGTGTGCCGTCGTTTAATAATTAATTATCTTGATTGATAAGAGTTTGTCATCCCTCATTCGGCGAGCGGCAAAACAAAGCCGCCGAGGCTTATATCCCCGACGGCATTACCCGGCGCTATCGACAAACCAAGTGGATTCTACTCGCATCGAAGTGCATGCGCAGCGTCTCGCCTGCTTGCGGCAGCTCGTCGACAGACACGCCCACCTTGTTGACCTTCCACTGCAGACGCGTGGGCGCATCAGCGCGCGGCACGTCCAGCAGCACCAGCCGCTCAAAGCGCGAATCGCTCACACGGGCCACATGCAAATCGTAGCTGTTACGGCCCCGCTCAACGCGATTGTCAACATGGAAATAGCTTGCGCGAACGCCCAGGTACGCCACAGCATCGGGGACCGCGCGGCCCACGTTAAAGGTCATGCCCCAGTCGAGGGCCTCAACTTCTTCGTCGCCGATCTTGCGCGCCCGGCTTGTGTTCTTGCAGCCCGTCAGGCGCAGCGCCGCCAGCGTCTGCGGACGGCGGACCACGTCCTCGACGGAGCCGATCTCCTCAACATGCCCGTCGTGCATCACGCAGATACGCTGGCACAGGCGGCACGCTTCGTCGATGTCGTGGCTCACGTAGAGGACGGTGCGGTTACAGACGTCGAACAGGTCGAGCATGTTCTGCTCGAGTGCGCTCTTAAGATAGGAATCGAGCGCGCTCATGGGCTCGTCGAACATAAAGATGCCCGGGTGCGCCGCCACCATGCGCGCGAGCGCCACGCGCTGCTGCTGGCCGCCCGAGAGGCGCGCGGGGTAGCGGTCGGCAAAATCGGCCAGGCCGAAAATGCCCAGGTAGCGCTCTGCAAGTTTTTTACGCGCCGCGGCGTCGCCCGCGTCCTTTACACCGGCGCATACGTTATCGGCCACCGTCATGTTGGGAAACAGCTGATAGTTTTGGAACAACAGGGCGCATTTTCGCTCCTGGGGCGACAGGTCGATGCCCGCCGACGAGTCAAAAAAGGTCACGCCGTTGACGACGATCTTGCCCTCGTCGGGCGTCTCCACGCCGGCAATGCAGCGCAAGGTGCAGCTCTTGCCGCATCCGGAGGCACCGAGCAAGCCAACGCTCTCCTCGCCGGCTTCGAGTTGGATGTCGAGGGTGAACCCCGGGTAGCGCTTTTTAATATCCAGAACGAGCGACATGGCTTATCGACCTCCCTGCAATGCGGCATCATCGCGCATGAGCTCGGCCAGCGCCTCGCGATCGATACGCAGCGCATCGCCGCCGACTGGGTCGAGCGAATCGGTCTGGCCTCCCAGCGGCTTGGCCTGTTTGCGTTCCGCACGGGAAAGGCCCCGCTCGCGATACTTTTGCGAATGCGCGGTGTACATGTTGATGAACAGAATGACCAGAAAACTGAACACAATTACGACGATGACCCAAAAGAGCGCCACCGACGTGTTGCCGCCCATCCACTCAAAGTAAATCGCAATCGGAATGGTCTGGGTAATGCCGGCGTAGTTGCCCGCAAAGAACAGGGTGCAGCCAAACTCGCCCATCGCGCGGGCAAAGGCGAGCACCGTGCCGGCGGCAATCGAGGGCCAGCCAAGCGGCATCATAAGCTTGGTAAAGATGCGACGCTCGGACCAGCCCAGCGTGCGCGCCGCGTCGAGCATCTGCGTGTCGAGGCTCTCGAAGGCTCCGAGTGCCGTACGATAGACGAGCGGGAACGACACCACCACGGCAGAGATCACCGCCGCAGGCCACGTAAAGACGATCGAGATGCCGTGCGCGATGAGCCACTGGCCCACCCCGGTCGATCGACCAAACAGCATGAGGAGCAGAAAGCCGCACACCGTAGGCGGCAACACCATAGGAATCGTAAAGACCGAATCGAGCAGGCCCTTGATGCGACTCGAGGTACCCATAGTCTTCCACGCGGCGAACAGGCCCAGCGCAAAGGAGATCAGCAGGGCAAGGCCGCTCGTTTTGATAGACACCCAAAACGGGCGATAGTCGATGTCGCCCAAAAAGGAGGTCAGAAAGGTCAAGGGCCCCTGCTCATCCCGCAACACGACAGACGATGCCTCTACCATTTGAGCGCTATCAAGCCAACGCGCGCCGCCCTTGGCATCACCCGAGGCTGATGTAATCACCACATAGCGGTCCCCATCCGCGCCGCGCTCGTCAAAGCCATAGGTATACCCGCCGGCATCAAACGTAGTTTCCTCCGTGACATACCAAGGAAGATCAACGTCCCCTAGCTGCGCACCTCCCATGCAGTTTGCGCTGTCGAGCTCACAGACGAGGGCCTTGAGACCCGATACGCACTCGTTGTCCTGCGGATCCAATCCATACTTCTCGACCGCCTTGGGCGATATCCACACCACAACGCGATCGGCAGCAGGCGCCACTACAAGGCCCACGTCCTCGTCAACGGGAAACCGGTAGCCCTCAGGCTGGCCCTCCATGGCACGAGCGGTCCCCTTGGCCAACCGCTCAAAACCCTCGATCCCATAGGAAAGCCCATGAGCGGTCGCAGCAGCCTGGGCCCCGTCCTCAGCGTCCCCAGCAAACGCAAATCCCGGCACCCAGCAGAGCGCGAAGGTCAAAGCACAGGCGACAAGCATGCGGAATCTATTTAGCACGAAAAGCTCCAAGCGAATACAAGGACGGAGTGAAACACAAAACGATGGAATTATCGCGCCAAGCCGCGCTACTCGGAAAGCTCAAAGCCGTACTTAGCCCAAATCTTCTGAGCCTTCTTGTTGGTCAGACAGAAGTCGATGAACGCCTTGGCCTCGTCGGCGTGCTCGGAGCTCTCGGCAACGGCACCCGGGTACACGATGGGCTTGTGCGAATCCTCGGGACACACAAAGGCCTCCTCGATGCCGTCGTAGCGGAAGATATCGGAGCTGTAGACAAAACCGGCTACGCAGTCGCCCGTAGAGACATAGGCGGCGGCGGTGCCCACCTTATCGGCCAGGGCCACCTTGTCGGCAATCTCGGGAGCATACTCGCCGTCGTCGCCCTCGGTACCGGTATAGAGCCCCACGGAAGCCAGCGCCTGGTTAGCGTACTTGCCGGCGGGGACGGTCTTGGCGTCGCCAATGGCGATCTTGCCGTCCAGATTCGCGACGTCGGCGATGGCCTCGACCTTGGTGTCGGAGCCCTCGGCGCGAATGATCACGAGGTCGTTGACGAACATGTCCTCACGCGTATCGGCGTCGACGAGTTCGGCGGTCTCAGCGTCATCCATGGTGCCCTTGGAAGCGGTGACGAGCACGTCGACGGCGGCACCGGCACGCATCTGCTCAACGAGGTCGCCGGAGGCCTTAAACTGCGTGTCAGCAAAGGTGGTGCCGGTCTGGTCGGTGTAGAGCTCCTGGACCTCGGGCAGAGCCTTCTCGAGCGAGTTGGCGGCAAAGACCTGCAGCTCGACGGTTTCCTTCTTGGAAGAGGCCTTGGCGGAGCCGACATCGGATCCGGCCGGCTCGGACGTCTTGTTGCCCGAGCAGCCAGCAAGACCAAGGCCGGCAGCAGCGACAGCAGAAAGCGAGACAAAATCGCGGCGAGAAACCAAATCGAACATATTCAACCCTTTCGGACCTTATGCCCGGGCACCCCACCGCGGGCTTTAATCTGCAACCAGATTATACTTCTGCGCGAATAATGATAGTGAGAAATTATTCTCGCCAGAGAATATAGTTTCGAGTTAGCGTGCGCCTCGGCGTCGCTTCGGCGGAAAACAAAGGCGGAGCGGCCCATAAGGTCGCTCCGCCGCAGGTAGTGCGCTTATTTGGCGTGTCCGCCGCCCGCCGTCATCTGGGCCGCATGTTCCAGCTGGTCCGCTATGGCCTCCCAGCTTTCGCGGGCGGCCTTCGTGGAACCGGGAAAGTTTACGACAAGTGTATGACCTCGTTGCATGCAAATAGCGCGCGAGAGCATGGCGCGGCGCGTCTTGGTCATGGAGTATGCGCGAATCGCCTCTGCAATACCCGGCACATCGCGGTCGCAGACGGCACGCGTCGCCTCGGGCGTCACATCGCGCATCGAAAGCCCCGTACCGCCGCAGGTGAGCACGACGTTGGCGTGGCACTCATCGGCGGCTTCCACAACGGCATCACCAATCTCGCTGACGTCGTCGCGCACGACCACATGTGAGGCGACCGTCCAGCCCTGTGCCTCGATAAGCTCCTCGAGCGCGGCTCCAGCCTCGTCCTGGGCAAGGTCGCGCGTGTCCGAGCACGTCACGATCGAAATCTTCAACTCCATAGCGATCCTCCTATAGCACCGTTCCCTCAGGCAGGTCGACGCGAACAACGTCCACGACATCTCCCGCCTTGAGCTCGCACGGTCCTTCGTCAATACGTAGCAGGCAGTTGGCCCGCTGCATCGTGCCGAGCAGCGCCGAATTCTGCGTCTTGGCCTCGGTCACCAACAGCTCACCGGTCTCGGGGTCGCGCAAAACCGTGGCGCGATCGAAGAAGCGTCGGTCCTGGCGCTTCTTCACGCCGTGCGTCAATATCGCCTGCTGCACGGGACGCGCCCCCTCGGCAAAACCGCGCATCTTGCGAATCGCCGGGCGCGCGAGCATCTCAAAGCCCACATACGCCGCCGCTGGATTGCCCGAAAGCCCCAAATACGGCTTGCCCCCAAGCAGGCCAAACGTGATGGCCTTGCCGGGACGCATCGAGATTCGATCGAACAGTACCTCGCCCTCGCGCCGGACGAGCGTCGTCACGTAGTCGTAGTCGCCCGCCGAGGCACCACCGCTCGTAATGACAAAATCGCACTCTCGCGTGGCGCGATGCACCAGCTCGGCAATCGCCTGCTCATCGTCGGGCGCGATGCCGTAGAACACGGGCTCGGCTCCCGCATCGAGTGCCTCGGCCATCAACGCCGAGGAGTTGGAATCGCGAATCTGACCGCGCGCCGGCAGTTCACCCGGCGCAACCAGCTCCGTGCCCAGCGAGATGATGCCCACACGTGGGGCGGCGTGCACCTTCACGCTCGCGTATCCGGCGCTTGCCAGCAAGCCGGCGCCGGCCGGAGCCACGACCTCGCCGGCGTGCATCACAACATCGCCGGCATGGGCCTCCTCGGCGGCAGAGCGAACGTTCTCCCCTACCTTGGCAGGCGCCGAGAAGCGAACGTGCGAGCCCTCGTTGCCGTCACCGTCGAGCACATCGACAATCTCGTATTTCACCACAGCATCGGCACCCTCGGGCACCGGCGCGCCCGTCATGATGCGGACCGCCTCGCACGCGCCGATAGCGCCCTCAAACACATGGCCCGCGGCCTCGTGTCCGATAACGTCGAGCGTCACCGGCGCCTCGCCAGATGCCTGCGCCAAGTCCGCCGAGCGCACGGCATATCCGTCCATAGCGCTGTTGGCAAACGGCGAGATGTCGATATCGGCCACCGCGTCCTCGGCCAAGGGAAAACCAGCCGCCTGCCACACGGGAATCTCGACGAGATCGGTCGGAGCAACGTGCGACAAAACAATCGACTGCGCGTCCTCCAGCGGAATGAGTTTCTCTGCCATATGCACCTCTTAATGCCACGGCGCACAACAGGGGCGCCGATTCTTTATGCTTGTCTCAGTATAATCCCCCGACGCACGACCGCGACTCGGCCTGTACCCGCAAATACACCTGTCGGTTGCAGGCCGCGAAACAGAATGGAAACCAACCCACCGGCTCGTCGCGTTTACCGCGTTTTATAATGCTTGCGTTGCAACCTAAAAGAGGAACGTATGGCTCATAACGACAAACCCGAAAGCGCAAACGAAGCGCAGAATCATTCTCAGCCGCTCGACGATGGCGGTTTTTTCTCCCTGAACGACGTCATCATGGCCGGCAGGCATCAGCTCACCCGTTCCGAGCAGCTCTTGGCAGCCGACACGCGCCGCAACGCCCGCAACCTACTCGCGAGCGCTAAGTTGCTCGCACTCGTCGTCATCGTCTCGCTTGCCATGGGCGTTGCCGCTTGGGCGTTTTTGGCCTCGTTGAATATCGCGACCGACTATCGCGAGCACCATGCGTGGATTTACGCGCTTCTTCCCGTTGTGGGCGTTGCCACCGCATGGGTGTACAAAAACCACGGTCTTGCCGCCAAACGCGGTAACAACCTGGTCATCGACTCCGCCCTGGGCACGCGCCTCATCCATATGCGCATGGCTGTCCTCACCTTCGTCTGCTCCACGCTCACGCACCTCACCGGCGGATCGGCCGGCCGCGAGGGTGCCGCGGTGCAGATTGGCGGCACCATCGCCAGCAACATCTCGAGCCTCGCCCACCTCAAAAAGCATGACCACCACGACCTCATGCTCGCCGGCATCTCGTCGGCCTTTGGCGCCGTATTCGGTTCGCCCCTTGCCGGAGCTTTCTTTGGCATGGAGATGTGCTTTATTGGCAAAATCGACTACACCGCAGGCATCTACTGCCTGGTCGCCTCGTTTACCGGCTATTTTACGTCGCTTGCCTTGGGAACCGAGTACGAGGCGAATGTTATCGCCAGCGTTCCCAACATGACACCACGGACGGTTGCCATCGTTGTTATCAGCGCCATTATCTTCGGTTTGACGGCACGCCTCTTTGCCTGGTCGGTTCGAACCGTCAAGAGCCTGTACGGTCGCTTTATCACCAATTACCTCGTTCGCGCACTCATAGGCGCACTCGTGGTGCTCGCGGCCTACGCGATGCTCGACGCCTGGAAGTATGCCGGCCTTGCCACCTGGCTCTCGGGCGCCGGGTTCTCCGGTAACACGACCCTTGCCGACGCAGCCATCAAGCTCGTGGTGACGGCGCTCACCCTGGGCGCCGGCTTCCAAGGCGGCGAGGTCACGCCCCTGTTTGGTATCGGTGCGGCGCTCGGCGGCTGGATAGGTTGCCTCGTCGGAATCGACCCCAGCTTTCTGGCGGCGCTGGGCATGCTCGGCGTGTTCTGCGCCGGCCTTAACGTGCCCATCACCACCTGCATGATGGCCATCGACCTGTTCCACGGCACGGCAGCCGGGTTCTTTGTCATCGTGGCCTTTATCAGCTACCTAACCGCCGGACACCGCGGCGTGTACCCCGCCCAGCGCATCATCTCACCCAAGCGCCGTTCGCTTATTGTGGATGAGGGCGGTACGGTAGCAGATGCTATCGAGCGCCACAACGACCTGATAGAGTAGACGTAAGTATTCGACGTGCAGCCACAATCGGGGGCAATTCGAACTGAGCGCGACCGCACCGTCATGTCACACGCCGGGAGTCGCCCCATGCACGCAACTGATTTTGGTCGCACGCTCATCATCGCCAACCCAGGCGCCCAGTCGGGTGCGGCGCACGAAGTTGCCGAACGCCTGCAACGCTTTTTGGACATGACTGCACGCGCATCCCAGTTTGACCTGGTGCTAACCGAGCGCATGGGACACGCCAAGGAGCTGGCCGCACAGGCTCAGGGCTATCGCACCGTTATCGCCCTTGGCGGCGACGGCGTGATTCACGAGGTCGTCAACGGCTTAATGGCGCAAGAAGAGGCGGTTCGACCGTCGCTTGCCGTCCTGCCCGTAGGCTCCGGCAATGATTTTGCCCAAACACTCGGCATCGACGATTTCTCCGGCAAAGATTTTGGCGCGCTGCTCACCTGCGAGCTGCAACGTCAGGACATCGGGCGCATTCGCTCGTGGAGCCCTGCGAGCGGCAGCGGCGAGGCTGCCGTTGAGTACTACGACCAGACGCTTTCGGTCGGCATCGATGCCGCCATCGGCCTGGGCACCACCGAGCTGCGCAAAAAGACGGGCCTCGCCGGCGCTCCGCTCTACACTCTTTCGGGACTTGAGCAGTTTGGGCTGCGCTACCGCAACTACCCCATGACCGTCAGCTTTGACGGTGCGCCCGCCGAGCGCGTAAGGGCGATCATCATGGCGATTCAGCTGGGCCCCACGTATGGCTCGGGCTATCGCATCTGCCCCGATGCCGACCCCTGCGACGGCATGCTCGACGTCTGCTACGCCTGCGGCCCCGTCCCTCGCGCGGTAGCCCTGCCTATGTTCCTTTCGGCCAAGGACGGCCATCATACCAAGTTGCCGCCGGTTCGCATGCGCCGCTGCCGCCATGCCGAGCTCACCTTTGAGGAGCCCGACTACCCCATCCAGGCCGACGGCGAGCCCATCGTCGCCTCGCGCATCGAGGTCGACATCCTTGCCGGCGCCCTCCACGTCTGGCACCCCACCCGCTAGCCCCACCTAAGTTGCGGTGAAATAGGGACTGTTTATGTAGCTAAAGCCGCAAAACAGTCCCTATTTCACCGCAACTTATGAGGAGGCTATTCGTCGCTGCCCGGCTTGCGACGGTTGGCCTTTTTAATCGCGTTGAAGTGCTTGTCGTTGAGCCTGCGCTGGCGAGAGCGCTGAGGCACCTTGGTCTTTACGCGTCGACGCGGTGGACGCCCGCGACGCTCAAGCTCAGCGCGCAGCTTACGCAGGCAGCAGCTACGATTCTGAAACTGACTGCGGCTCTCGCGCGCCGTCACGACAATCCCCGAAGGGATATGTTTCATGCGCACCGCCGAGTCCGTCGTGTTCACGCCCTGTCCGCCCGGACCCGTCGCGCGAAACACCTGTACCTCGCAATCGCGCGCCAGCTCCTCGACCGAAATCTCGGCATAGCGCGCATACTCGCGCCATCCCATCTTGTTCTCATCCATATCAACACCTCCCCTCATACAAAAAATGTGACAAAGGGACAGTCCCTTTGTCACATCGCATACCAATCGCTTGTGTTGCGCGCCTAGGCGAACGTGATCTCGCCGTTCTCGCAGTCCATTTCGGCGATACGGGCCAGGCTCTCAACGCGGAAGCCGCGCTCGCGGAGCTTATCGCCACCGCCCTGGAAGCCCTTCTCCACGGCAATGCCGATACCGGCAACCTCGGCGCCCGCAGCCTCGCAGATCTTGATAAGGCCCTCGAGCGCGCAGCCGTTGGCCAAAAAGTCGTCGATAATCAGGACCTTGTCGCCCTCGGACAGGAAGCGCTTACCCACGATAACCGGGTACTCTTTCTGCTTGGTAAAGGAGTAAATGGTCGTGGCATACTGCTCGCCGTCCAGGTTGATGGACTGTGCCTTCTTGGCAAAGACCACCGGCACACCGCCAAAATGCTGAGCCGCGATGCAGGCCATGCCAATGCCCGAAGCCTCGATCGTCAGGATCTTGTTGATCTCGACACCCTCGAACAGACGGGCCCACTCGGCACCCATGTGGTCGAACAGCTCAACGTCGCACTGGTGGTTGAGGAAGGCATCAACCTTAAGGACGTTACCGCCCTTTACGATGCCGTCATGGCGAATACGATCCTCAAGCTCCTGCATGGCGCAACCCCTTCTCGCGGCAACGATACCGCGCGATTAATAAACGTTGTTCGATAGTCTACCACGGACCGACCCCCGCCCGCCCCACAAGCCGCATCGCACTATAAAGCTGCAAGACCAGTAGATAGGCCCGATTCGTGGCAAGCCTGCCCCCACAAGCTAATGGCGGGAGCGCATCCTCACCAAACGCACCATGGCGAGCGCAAAGCCCACAGCGGCCACAGCCATGAGCACGTAGAACACCGAACGAAAACCAAACAAGAACACATCCGGACGGCCTGCAACAAAACTGGTCACGGCCTCGCCCATCGCCACGCTCATCTGCCCATACAGGATATTCGACGCCACCGTAATGCCAAGTGCCATGCCGGCATAGCGCGCCAAACTGCCCAAGCTGCCTGCAAAACCGAGTGCCTCGCGCGGAGCCGAACCCATATACAGCGAGTTATTGGGGCTCTGGAAAATCGACGTGCCACACGACATAAACGCGACGCAGCACACGATCACAGGGATAGCAGAGTGCTCGTCGAGCGTGCTTACCGCAAAGAGACCGCACACATACACGCCCAGGCCGACTGCCGTGGGGCCCTCGCAGCCAACACGGTCCGAAACCGTACCCGAAAGCGGGCCGATAAAGGCATTCACCATCGGCAGCGCCAAAAAGAGCAATCCGGAAATGTCAGAACCAAAGCCGTGGGCGTCCTGAAAATAGAACGGCAGAATAAACTCGGATGCGCCAATGCCAATGAACACGATGAGCATGCAGGCAAGGTTGATGGTGAAGGCCGAATTTGCAAAGCAGCGACGAGCGGCCTCGGCAAGGGGCATGGGACGTTCGCCGGCCTCTGGCCTAACATGCGGCAGCGTGTAGAGGCCCACGATAAACGAGATCACGCCAATGGGCAGGTTGATGAGGAAGATGCTCTCCCAGGGAAAGCTTGCCACCAGCATGCCGCCGAGCACGGGGCCACACATCATGCCGAGGGCCACGAAGGTCGCGAGAATACCCATGGCACGGCCTCGTTCGCGCGCCGGAAACGACTCGGTGATGATACCCATGTTGTTAGCCATGGCCGCCGCGCAACCGACGCCCTGAACAATGCGTGCCAGGATAAGAACCTCGAGCGAACCCGAAAGGCCGCAAAGCAGCGAGCCGGCCGTAAAAACGATTACGCCCAGCTGGAATACGCCCACCTTGCCGCGCACGTCGCCCAGACGGCCAAAGGGCAACATAGCCACGCAAGTCGCAAGCAGATACACCGAGCTTACCAGCTGAATGCGATCGAGGCCCACGCCCAGCTCCTTTTGCATCACGGGCAGCGCCACGGTCACGACGGTCGAATCCAGACACACCATAAACGTCATGATGAGCACGGTAAACAGAATCGCCCACTTGTTCTTGCCATGGGTGTCGCCCTCTAGGGCAATGTGCTCGCGGCGCAGCTGCTCTGCAGTTTTCTCCATATCCATCCTTTCGAGTAGCCCAACGCAAAAACGGGGCCCCAATCGCCTGCAAACAGTCGCGATTGGGGTCCCGCCTACGGAATCGGAACTAAAGGTCACCAAAGCTTTCTGCCAGCATCGGCGCCTCGCACGTACGCTAGGCTAGCACTGCTCGAGTGCCTGCTCAAGGTCGGCAATCAGATCGGCCGTGTCCTCGAGGCCGCACGACAGGCGCACCATGTCGGCGGAGATGCCACAGGCGATGAGCTCCTCATCGTTCATCTGACGATGCGTGGCATTAGCGGGATGCAGGCAGCAAGTGCGGGCGTCGGCCACGTGCGTGGCGATCTGGGCGAGCTTGAGGCTCTTCATAAAGGTCTCGGCCGCCGCGCGACCACCGTTAAAGCCAAAGCTCACAACGCCGCAGGTACCGTTGGGCATGTACTTCTGAGCGATGTCGTAGTACTTATCGCCCTCCAGGCCCGGATAGCTCACGAAGCGCACCTTGGGATGGCTCTGCAGGAACTTGGCAACGGCCAGGCCGTTCTCGCAATGACGCGGCATGCGCACGTGCAGACTCTCGAGCGAGCTGTTCAGGAAGAAGGCCGCCTGCGGGTTCTGCATGGGGCCGAGGTCGCGCATGAGCTGAGCGGTTGCCTTGGTAATGAAGGCGTCCTCACGACCGAACTTCTCGGCATAGGTCACGCCGTGGTAGCTCTCGTCGGGCGTGGTAAGACCCGGGAACTTGTCCGCATGGGCCATCCAGTCAAACTGGCCGTGGTCGACGATCACGCCGCCCAGGTAGGCAGCATGTCCATCCATGTACTTGGTGGTGGAGTGCGTGACGATGTCGGCGCCCCACTCAAAGGGACGGCACATCACGGGAGTCGGGAAGGTGTTGTCGACCATCAGCGGCACGCCGTGGTCATGTGCGGCCTTGGCAAAGCGCTCAATATCGAGCACGGCAAGGGCGGGGTTTGCGATCGTCTCGCCAAAGACGAGCTTTGTGTTGGGCTGAAAGGCAGCCTCCAGCTCCTCATCGGTGCAGTCGGGGGCAACGAACGTGCAGGTCAAGCCCATGCGACCCATGGTGTGAGCCAGCAGGTTGTAGGTACCGCCGTAGATGGCAGAGCTTGCGACCACATGATCGCCGGCACCGGCCACGTTAAAGATCGCGAGGAAGTTCGCAGCCATGCCCGAGCTCGTGAGCATCGCTGCGGTGCCGCCCTCCATCTCGCAGATCTTGGCGGCAACCAGATCGCACGTGGGATTCTGTAGGCGGCTGTAGAAGTAGCCCGACTCCTCTAGGTCAAACAGCTTACCCATGTGCTCGGACGTGTCGTACTTCCACGTGGTGGACTGGTAGATGGGCACCTGGCGCGGCTCGGCATCTCCCGGGTGATAGCCGCCCTGAACACATGTGGTACCGATAGTCTGCTCGCTCATATCTAGCTCCCTTGCCTGGGTTACGTTTTATTCGGTTCACGATACCGCTACCCTGCACCCCTCTCAACCCATCCCCAAGGTAGGTTATGGGACTAATTGATCAGGGGTATTTATCTCAAGCCTTAGGCATTTGCTCGATAGATAAAATTGAGGCATACATGAAGCTCTCGATGATTACATGCACCGGCACGGGTACCATAGGCGGGTACACCGTGACCAAGGAGACAACAATGAAGCAAATCGATACAGCCCAGCTCGACATCACCGCCTGCCAGGCTCAGGCTGCCGAATACCACGCCCGTGGCTTTAACTGCGCCCAGGCCGTCGCCTGCACGCTCGCGCCCGCCGTCGGGCTCGACCCCCAGGTCGCCTTTACCCTCACCGAGGGCTTTGGCGCCGGCATGGGCGGCATGACCGAAACCTGCGGCGCTATCTCGGGCGCCGTGGCCATCATGGGCTTCGTGATGAGCGACGGCATGGAAAACCCCAAGACCAAGGGTCAGACCTACAAGCTGTCGCGAGAGATTGCCAAGCGTTTTGGCGAGAAGAACACGACGACTGTCTGTGGCACGCTCAAGGGCATCGGATCGGACAAGGGTCCGCTCCGCAGCTGCCCCGGCTGCATCGACGATGCCGTCGAGATCGCCTGCGATGTGCTAAAGCAGCTTGCCGAGTAAACAGCTGCGACATAAAACGGCGGCCGGCGCGCTTGGGATCTATCCAAAGCGCGCCGGCCGCCGTCGTTAGAACTCAGCAAATACGGGAGCGCTGACCTCAATCGCCTCGCGCCCCGCCATAAGCTCGCGCATCTTAGCGCAAAACGGCTCCTGCTCCCCCGTCTTAAACACTAAATGAACCGTCACGGCATCCGCGTAATCGGTATCCGAAACCTTGGCGCCCGAATCCTGCGCCAAGCGAAGCACCTGCTCATACTGCGGATAGGCCACGTGCACGTCAACCGGCACGACACTCGTCATCTCGACGATCTGCCCAGCCTCCCGAGCAGCTGCCACCGCCGCCTGCGTCGCCGCAGTATAGGCTCGCACCAAACCACCGGGCCCCAACAGCGTGCCACCAAAATAGCGCGTCACCACGCAGCAAACATTTTTGAGCCCTGCGCCGCGCAGCACCTCGAGTGTCGGCATGCCGCTGGTCCGACTCGGTTCACCATCATCGCTCTGGCGCTCGCGTCCATCGACCAAAATCCACGCGGGAACATTGTGTCGAGCGTCGTAATGACGCTTGCGAACGGTCTCGATAAAGGCATTCGCCTCATCCTCGGACTCAATATGGTCTAGCTGGGCAATAAACCGGCTCTTGCGGTCCACAAACTCGCCCGAAGCCTCAGTATTCGATTGCAGAGTAAAATAGCTGTCCAACAAAGCCCCTCAACAACAAGCAAAGCAACAAACAGCCTCAATAATACGGCAAAGACAGCACCGTTGACCTTGCCAACAAGAACGGGAACGCCAATGATACCGTCACCGACAGCGAGAACCCGTCAGCGCGAGCAAGGTGCCTTGAAAGACGAGGGCATTGACCTTATGGTCATGCCCGAAGGCTTGAAAGGCAGATTGCCGCGCTGACGGGTTCGCAGCGTCAACAAAGTGCTGAGTGGGCCTATAAGCCGGGTTCTGTCGTGAACGGTCATTTATCTTGTCTGCACGTTACCATGCAGCTCCACGCACGCTACCCGAACGCGGACCGGGCCGGCCCATAGCGTTCCTATTCGCGCTTGCTCCGGATGGGGCTTGCCAAGCCGCCGTGTTGCCACGACGCTGGTGGTCTCTTACACCACCGTTTCAGCTTTTCCCTTTACGCCTTGCGGCGCAGGTGGGAGTCTTCTTTTCTGCGGCGCTTTCCGTCGGATCACTCCGCCCGGCCGTTAGCCGGCATCCCGCCCTCTGGAGCCCGGACTTTCCTCACGCGTGCCGCAAGCAGCACATCGCGCGACCGTTTGGCCCACTCAGCAGTGCAAGAGTGTAGCACACCGTTGCCGCAGGCAATGGCACAACACAAGCGTTCGACACGATAAACCAAGAACCACGCTATGCAGTACAATAGTGTCGTCGATGGGCAACGTCGTCAGTCGAGACGCGACCGCGCTCCGCACCCCTCCGTCTACTCGGTGCGTTCCCGCCTCCTCCCCGAGGCGGGATGTCGGCATTTTTCATGCGCCAACAACCCAATAGCCCGTGAACAGCCTAGGCGGCATTGCGCACGGACAGCATCGTGCACCTCAGCAGCAAATGAAAAAAGGGACCCATCCATTGCGGACGGATCCCTTAAAACAAGTGATCGTCAAACCGATTTACTCGGCGTCGGTCTCCTCGTCCTTCTTCTCGGAAGGCAGCGGGGTGACCTCAATCTCGACGCCCAGAGTCTCAGCAGCGGACTTCATGGACAGGGAGATACGACGACGGTCGAGGTCGATCTCCATGACCTTGACCTGAACCTTGTCGCCCACGTGGGTGACCTGAGAAGGCTGATCGACGTGCTTGTTGGCCATCTCGGAGATGTGCACCAGGCCCTCGATGCCCTCGCCCAGGTCGACGAAAGCGCCGAACGGGACAAGCTTGGTCACAGTGCCCTCGACGATAGCGCCGACGGGGTACTTCTTGACCAGTGCGCGCCACGGATCCTCGGTGGTCTGCTTGAGACCCAGGGAGATGCGCTCGCGGTTGAGATCGACGTCGAGAACCTCGACCTCGACCTCCTGGCCGACCTTGACAACCTCGGAAGGATGGTTGACGTGGTTCCAGGAGAGCTCGGAGATGTGGATGAGGCCGTCGATACCGCCGAGGTCGACGAAGGCGCCGAAGTCGACGATGGAGGAAACGGTGCCCTGGAGACGCATGCCAGACTTGAGCTTGGACAGGATCTCGGAGCGCTCGGCCTTACGGGACTCCTCGAGCACGACGCGACGGGAGAGGACGACGTTGTTGCGGTTGCGGTCCATCTCGATAACGCGGGCCTCGATGCGGGTGCCCATGTAAGAGGTGAGGTCCTTGACGCGACGGAGGTCGACGAGGGAAGCGGGCAGGAAGCCACGCAGGCCGATGTCGAGGATCAGGCCGCCCTTGACAACCTCGATAACCTCGCCCTCGACGTTCTCGCCGGAGTTGAACTTCTCCTCGATGCGGTTCCAAGCACGCTCGTACTCGGCACGCTTCTTGGACAGGACCAGACGACCGTCCTTGTCCTCCTTCTGAAGAACCAGAGCCTCGATGGGATCACCGAGTGCAACGATGTCTGCAGGGTTAGCGTCCTTGCGGATGGACAGCTCGCGGACCGGGATAACGCCCTCGGACTTGAATCCGATGTCAACGAGCACCTCGTCATGCTCGATCTTAACGACAGTGCCGTTAACGAGATCGCCCTCATCAAAGTCGGTAATCGTACCGTCGATGAGGTTGTTCATCTCCTCCTCATTGACATCGTCAAGAGAGAAAATGGACGAGTTCTGAATCTCACTCAAAGGTGGACCCCTTTCGAACTACGGGGCCCCGATTGCTAGGACCTACAGAAGGGTGCGACAAGCACACAACGTTTAGGAACACTCGGGAGCCGACAGATACTAATGTGACGCTTATGCAATCACGTTCGTATAGGTTACGGGGAAATGAGTTCGATTTCAAGCGTGAACTGCGATTTTTTACTCGTGTGGAGACTTTTTCGTAATCTTATGAACACACGTCTCCACAACTTGACGATAACCAGCCGGGCATTTGGCTTTGGGGTAAAGTATCCGGAGCCAACGACTCTAGATCAAATTTACGAGAAAGGTGCCCGCGTGCTCAAAGCAGTCGTTTTCGATATGGACGAGACGCTTCTTAGCATCAACCTCAACGCGTTTATCCTTCGCTATTTTAAGGATGTCTCATCGATGCTCGCTGATATCGGGCGCCGCAGCCGCGGTGGCACGATGGCACGCCTCGGCACCATCCTGGTCGATCTCAACGCCAATCGTCGCAGCGGCACGGACAATCGCACCAATCTTGAGTTTTACCAAGAAGAGGTTGAGCGCCGGTGCGGCATTTGCCTCTCGGACCCACTCATCTACGAGGCGTTTACCTACTACGAGCGCGAAGTTCTTCCGTACAAGAACGACGATATCATTAACGCCCACGCCATGCCGGGCGCACACGCCGCGCTCCAGGCCGTACAGGACGCAGGGCTGCGTTGCGCGCTCTTTACCAACCCCAGCTTTCCCCAGGGGGCCATCGAGTGCCGCATGGGTTGGGGCGACTTGGCTGACGCTCCCTTTGAGCTTGTCACGCACATGGGAAACGCTACTCGCTGCAAGCCCGATGCCACCTACTATCTAGAGCAGCTTCAGGTGATGGGGCTCGAGCCGCACGAGGTCCTTATGGTGGGCAACGATCCCAAGCGCGACTTCCCGTCCCCCGATTGCGGCATCCAAACCGCCTTTGTGGGCCAGGGCAAGCCCAGCCGAGCCACCTGGCGCGGAACCATGGAAGACTTCGCCCGCGACTTTAACGCCGTAGTAGAAGCCTTCTACGAACACCAAATAGCCGACGAACTGTCATAGGACCCCTCGCTCCAAACAAAATAGCGCCGCAGGTTGAGCATGAGTCAGCGAAAACGCCCCTAAGCGAGCAATGTGCCTTGAAAGAGGAGGGCATAGGCCTTCTGGCCATGCCCGACGATTGAAAGGCAGATTGCCGCTTAGGGGCGTTTGCAGCGTCGACTAGTTACGCGGTTTGGTAAAACCGCGTAACTAACATACCTGCGTTTTGCCGATCATGATGTTGAGGATCTCGACGTCGGTATCTTTCATGCCCACGCGGCCCACGTAGCCCATGCTGGCAATCGTCTGCTCGACGGTATCTTGGATCAGGCCCTCGCCGGCGCGGAAGCCGCGACCCTGCATGGCCATATCGTGGCCCAGAATCGCCGCATCAACGGCAGCCGAGATCTTGGCGGCACAGCTCGCCTTGGCGCCGTCGCACACGATGCCGCCCACGTTGCCAAGCGTATTCGAGACCGTCGCGCCAATCTGCTCGCGCGTGCCACCGCACAGCCAGGTAATCGCGGCGCCGGCACCGCACGCGGCGCAAATGGCACCGCAAAACGCCGAGAGCGCACCAATATAGCTCTTGATATGCACGGCGATAAGATCGGACAGCATCACGGCGCGCACCAGGCGCTCGTGGTCGCAGCGCAGGTACTCGGCATACTCCATGACGGGCAATGCGCAGGTAATGCCTTGATTGCCCGAGCCGCACACAATAGCGACCGGCAGCGCGCAACCGTTCATGCGGGCGTCGGACCCGGCGGCCGCACGGGCGCGGGCACGGCAGGCGACGTCATCGGCACGAGCACCCAGCAGCGTACGACCCACCTCGGCGCCCCAAGCGTGCGCAAGGCCCTCGGCACTGATCGCGCCATTCAGCTCAATCTGACGCTCAACGGCAGCGCGGGCGTCCTCAATGTCGCCGTCCTCGATAAAGTCGATGATGGACTCAATCGACATGGGCGTGTCGGCGTTATCTGCCGCACGCTCGGCCACCACGCGCTCGGCGCAGGCGGCACACTCCCCCGCCGACTCGCCGCATACCGGAATACCGTCGAGCGTATGGCACGTGACGTTGGTGTGGTGGTCGGTAATCTCGACGACCGCGGTATGGCCCCCGGCCGTCGCAGTCACCTTGATGTAGAGGTTGGGCACACCTTCGACAAGCGACACATCGCAGTAGCCGGCGTCGGCGAGGAGCTCGGCCACGCGAGCACGGTCTTCATCGTTAACGCTCTCGAGCACCTCGAGCGCGCTCTTGGCGTCGCCGCCCACGGCACCCAGCACGGCCGCGGCCTCAATACCGTGCAGACCGCCCGAGTTGGGCACGGTCACGCTCTTGACGTTCTTGATGATGTTGCCCGAGCAGGCAACATCCATATGATCGGGTTCGCAACCAAGCGTCTGGCTCGCCAACGCCGCTGCATAGGCAACGGCAATGGGCTCGGTGCAGCCGAGTGCACAGACAAGCTCGCGGTTCAAAACATCGCAAAACGCGGCATCGCGAAGAGAATCGGTAGGCATAGGTATCTCCTACTTGTATAACGGACAGGACTCTCGAAAATAATTAGCTCTTTTATTTGATAACAATGCATCAAAAACCGCAACCATGGTTCCGGCGGACGGCGCTCGAGCACAAATTGGCAGCATTATTCATGAGAAGCCGATCTTGTTGCATGCTAAAGCGTTTGACCAAAAAACGCCCGAGCGTTTACGCAAGAGTCGCGCTATCATGCAGTCGAACGCGGTAAACACCTTTAGCATTTGCGCCGCACAGACCAGAGAGGAACCATCCATGAAGATCGGTATCGGTAACGACCACGCCGCCGTCGAGCTCAAGAACATCATCTCCGAGCACCTAAAGGAGCGTGGCTGCGAGGTCGTGAACTTTGGCACCGACACCTCCGAGAGCTTTGACTACCCCATCGCCGGCTACAAGGTGGGTAAGGCCGTTGCCAACGGCGACGTCGACCTGGGCATCCTCATCTGTGGCACCGGCGTCGGTATCAGCCTGGCTGCCAACAAGGTAGAGGGCGTGCGCGCCGTCGTGTGCTCCGAGCCCTTCAGCGCCAAGCTCTCCCGCATGCACAACAACACCAACGTGCTCGCCTTTGGCGCCCGCGTCGTGGGCTCCGAGCTCGCCAAGATGATTGTCGACGAGTGGCTCGACGCCGAGTTTGAGGGCGGTCGTCACGAGCGTCGCGTTAACCTCCTCAACGAGATCGACCACACGCGCGGCCTCAAGGTCGTCGACGAGGCCTAAACTACTCAGTGCCACAAGCTAACAGCAGGGGCCCGCTCGGTACTCATGTCCGAGCGGGCCCCTTCATAGATTCTGGAATAAAAGGGCGCCGCGGATGGAGTTCCGCGGCGCCCAAGCCACACGCTAACAGCTTTAAGGAGTCAAAGCTGGTTTAGCCAAAGAAGCGCTTGATCTCGATCTCGGCGTTCTCCAGGCAGTCGGAGCCGTGAATCACGTTGGCGTTGACATCGACAGCGAAATCGCCGCGAATGGTGCCGGGGGCAGCGTCAAGCGGGTTGGTAGCGCCCATGAGGGTGCGCATCTTGGAGACAGCGGAGAGACCGGAAACGACCATCTTGACGACCGGACCGCTCGTCATAAAGTCGCAGAGACCGCCAAAGAAGGGCTTGTCCGCCAGATGGGCGTAGTGCTCCTCGACGGTAGCGCGCTCGAGCGTAGTCATCTCCATGCGCTCGATGACAAGGCCGCTGCGCTCAATGCGGGCAACAATCTCGCCGATCTTGCGGTCGCGCACGGCGTCGGGCTTAATCATGATGAAGGTCTTCTCGATAGCCATAAGGTAGCCTTTCAAGTAGGTTCGCGCGTGCCCAAGTCCCATTCCGGCACCCGCCTGGACTGCATCGTAACAGAGTTTTAGCTGCAGTTAAACAAAAAACCGTTTATTGAAACGCTACAATTTATTAAAGCGCTCCATATGTGTCACTTCTGTTTCGAAGCCCGATTAGAGTACCATCCGACCGCCCATCAACCGCATCGAACAGAGCAGGCGGTCGGTTGCCGCCCGCGAACGTAACCCCTTCACAACCTGCCCAAAGGTCCTACAGAAGTTCTCGACAAGCCCCTCCCCCATAGCAACAAAATACGGGCGCCCACATCAGCAGGCGCCCGTAAAGTGAAAACGATTTATCAATAAATGGCCAAAACAGCTTCAGCCAAATCCCTACTTTACCCCGTGGCCCATCTCGACGACGTTGGTCAGCGATCCAAACACGCCCTCGTCGGCAACGAGCTGTGCCTCGGCACGCTGCAGCTGCACGGCAACGGCGGCAGGAGCGGTGCCGCCCTCGGTCGTGCGCGCGGCGACAATCGACGGGATGTCGAGCGCCTCGGTAATATCGTGCTCAAAGAGCGGGCTTGCCTCCTGGAACACCTCAAACGGCAGGTCCTCAAGATTGCAGCCGCGCTTCTCGCACATCAGGACCAGATGGCCCACCACGGCATGTGCCTCGCGGAACGGCAGACCGCGCTTAGCCAGGTAATCGGCAACATCGGTAGCGGCAAGGTGTCCCACGCCGCACTCGCGCGCCATGGCATCCTCGTTGACGGTCCACGTCGAAATCATACCGGCCATAACCGACAGGCACTGCATGAGCGTGTGAGCGGTATCGAGCGCGCCCTCCTTGTCCTCCTGCAAGTCCTTGTTATAAGCAAGCGGCAGGCCTTTCATGGTCACGAGCAGCTGCACCAGGTTGCCATACACACGGCCGCTTT
Source organism: Collinsella sp. (assembly GCA_037237765.1). GTDB lineage: Bacteria > Actinomycetota > Coriobacteriia > Coriobacteriales > Coriobacteriaceae > Collinsella. The sequence goes on from JAXXEN010000022.1 coordinate 38,013, forward strand.
TGCCGCGGATAAGCTCGGCAAAGTCGGGATTCTTCTTCTGCGGCATGATGGACGAGCCAGTGGAGTACGAGTCGGAAAGCGTGATAAAGCCAAATTCGGAGCTCGACCACAGCACGATCTCCTCGGAAAGACGCGACAGGTGCATGGCCATGACGGAGCCGGCATAATGCAGATCGAGCAGGAAATCACGGTCGGAAACCGCATCGAGCGAGTTGGGAATCACACCCGCAAAGCCAAGTTCGGCAGCCGTCATCTGGCGATCGAGCGGATAGCTCGTACCGGCAAGCGCGGCAGCACCCAGCGGGCAGTTGTCGGCGGCATCAAAGGCGGCCTTCAAACGCGTAAAGTCGCGCGCGAACATCCAGGAATACGCCAGCAGGTGATGCGACAGCAGCACGGGCTGAGCATGTTGCATGTGCGTGTAGCCCGGCAGAATCACCTTGTCGTACTTCTTGGCCGCATCCACCAGCACATGGCGCAGCTCAAGATTGGCCTCCATGAGCTCCTTGGCCAGCGCCTTGACGCCCAGACGCGTATCGGTCGCCACCTGATCGTTACGCGAACGCCCGGTATGCAAGCGCTTACCGGCCTCGCCGATGCGACGCGTCAGCTCGCTCTCGATGGACATATGAATGTCCTCGTCGTTGATATCGAAGGTGAAGTTGCCGGCATCGATATCCTGTTCGATTCCGGTCAGGCCCTTGACAATCGCCTGCTCGTCCTCGGCACTGATGATGCCCTGGGCGGCCAACATCTTGGCATGCGCCTTAGAGCCGGCGATATCCTGCTTATAGAGATGTTTGTCGACCGGCAGCGACGCGCCAAACTCCTGCGTGACCTCGGCCACGCCCGCCTCAAAACGACCGCCCCAAAGAGCCATGGAACCGTCTCCTTTCTCCAAATACCAAAACAAGCGTCCAAAGCAATGTGCCCTGTCGCTAAAGCGATTTATCAACCGCTAGTTTTACACACTCCCTGCCGCGCGCGGGGCCATGTGGCTAATTTGCAAAGAAGTGACGCACCATGCACTTGGCACCCAACGTCTCCCTCCGGATGTTGCCCTGCGAACCATCGATCCAGGCCTTCAGGCTCATAGGAACGTCCTCGACCCTTACAGCATCGAACTCGGGCGCGAGGGCAAGCAAAGCATGCGCGATAGCATTGAACATAATGGATACTCCTCATATATATAGGCACAGAGCCGCCAAATTGATAGAAGGAGCCCCGCCGGACAACCCCGGCGGGGCTCGGACTCAGCCGCAGACGCGGCATCATATATGCGGGCGGAACGTAGGGGCCACCGATGTTAAGAAGTGTCAGCAAGCATAACGAAAGGTAGGGACCCCGTGCGCCCGTTATGTATCACGCGGATGGGCCGCGCGGATACCAAAGGAAGGAAGACTTAAGCCTGAGCGGCAGCAGAGCTGGGACCCTGGACCTTGGCCCACGTCTTGAGCGACAGCGTATCGATCTCGATAAAGCCGGCGCTGGCCTTCTCGTCAAACGTGGTGTCGCGGTCGTAGGTAGCCAGACCGTAGTCGTAGAGGCTGAAGGGGCTCTTGCGGCCGACGACATGGCAGTTGCCCTTAAAGAACTTCAGACGGACGGTGCCGGTCACGAACTTCTGGGTGTCGGCCATAAAGGCGTCGAGCGCGTTCTTGAGCGGGCTGTACCACTGGCCGTTATACACGGCGGTGGCCCAATCCTGCTCGAGCTTAATCTTGGTCTTGAGCAGGTCGCCCTCGACGCAGATGTCCTCGAGCGCCTTGTGGGCGGTGATGAGCGTCAGGGCGCCGGGAACCTCGTAGCACTCGCGGCTCTTAAGGCCCACCAGACGATCCTCGACCAGGTCGAGGCGGCCAAAGCCGTTGTCGCCGGAGATCTTGTTGAGGGCGATGACGATCTCGGAGAGCTTCATCTTCTTGCCGTCGACGGCGACGGGCTTGCCGGCCTCAAACTCAATCTCGGTATACGTCGGGGTGTCGGGCGTGTCCTCAGGATTCTTGGTCATAACCCAGGCGTCGTCGAGCGGCTCGTTCCAGGGATCCTCCAGGTGGCCGCACTCAATGGCACGACCCCACAGGTTGTCGTCGATGGAATAGGGGTTGTCGTTGGCTCCCTCGGGAACCGGCACGTTGTGGGCGTGGGCATAGGCAACCTCGTCGGGACGGCACTTCAGATCCCACTCGCGAACCGGGGCGATGACCTTAAGCTCAGGGTCGAGGGCCTTGACGGCAGCCTCAAAACGAACCTGGTCGTTACCCTTGCCGGTGCAGCCGTGTGCGACGTAGGTCGCGCCAAACTCGTGAGCGACCTCGACAAGCTTCTTGGCGAGCAGCGGGCGAGACAGGGCGGAGAGCAGCGGGTACTTGTTCTCGTACATGGAGTTTGCGGCGATGGCCTTGGTCAGGAACTCATCGGAGAACTCGTCGCGCAGGTCGAGCACCTGGCAATCCAGAACGCCCAGGTCAAGCGCCTTCTGCTTCTTGGCGTCCAGGCCGGTCTCCTCCTGGCCCACATTGCCGCAGACACAAACGACATCGAGATTCTTCTCGTCCTGGAGCCACTTGACACATACGGATGTATCAAGACCACCGGAATATGCGAGAACGACTTTTTCCTTGCTCATGGCTGTTTCCTTTCGCCCTTGGTAGCTAGTTAGAACATCGGTCAGTTGCAAGTCACCTTGAGGTCAAAAACCGTGCAATATCAGGTTATTCAGCAGAATGCATCACAGGCATGCCCTAGAAACATGCGGCTATGTCGTGCTTAAAACCCAACGACCTCAAAATGACTCTGTTGGGGCATTTAGCCCCATGCGGACAGAGACGATTGTTATCGTCGTCGGGAAATTGCGCGCTGGCGTCGGATGGCATTGTCTGCAGTGGTGATGATCTTTACGAACTGCATCTGCCTCTCCTTTCACGTATCGCCGGGCGCAATTCTAATATCGTAAACGGTACCTTTTCCTCGGTAAGCGGTTGTTTTTCCGTCTCCGTTTTCGATGTTCGCTATATTACGCTAAAGTGCCCGCAGCACAAGCGACAAATTCAAATTTCTGAAAAGTTTTTTCATTAGTTTGTGAAGCGTGGTGCAAATACGCTCCGTTCCTGCGAAAATACGGCCGACTACGAGTTGATGGTTATAACGTCTGAAACAATCTCGAAACGAAAGGCTCGCTTTTATGCAAACTTACGAATCGGACGCCAATATCGGAAACATTAAGCTCATCGCCGTCGACATGGACAAGACGCTGCTGACCGACGAGCGCGTGCTACCGCAAGGCCTCGACGAACGCCTGGACAAGCTCGCCGACGCCGGCATCGTATTCTGCCCCGCCAGCGGACGTCCCGCCCCCAAGCTCGAAGAGATGTTCGAGGGCATCAAGAACCGCCTCGCCTTTTGTCCCGACAACGGAGCGTGCGTGATCTATCGCGGCAGCTATATCTATAAGAGCAATATCGATGTGGCGCTGTACCAGCAGGTCTTGAGCCGCGCCTCGGAGGATCCGCGCGCCGTCCCCGTCCTGTGCTGCTTCGACGAGTTTTACGTGCTCGCCCGCGACCATCAATACCACGACGAGATCAGCGTCTACTACAACACGATTAACTACGTCGATAGCTTTGAGGGCATCGATATCGAGTCCAACAAGATATCGGTCTTCTTCCCCGGCTACGATGCCGAGCCCGCGTTTCGCGAGACCTATAGCCCCGAGTTCTCGGACAAGCTCTACGTCACCAACGCCGGGCGCGAGTGGATCGACTTTATGAACCTGGGCGTCGACAAGGGCGCCGGCGTCGCGCACCTGTGCGAGCACCTGGGCATCGATATCGCTGACGCCGCTGCCGTAGGCGATACCTACAACGATATCCCCATGCTTGAGCGCGTCGGGCATAGCTTTATCGTGGACAATGCCGAGGAGCACATGAACGCGCATGCCAAGTGGCGCATTCCGAGCAACAACGACGGGGGCGTACTGACGCTCATCGACGCCATCTTGGCGGCTCGTTAATCCATCTCGTCGCCATGCCCGGGGCCGGCCGTTTGATTTTTGCTCGGTCAGGTCCTGGGCTCGCTC
>JAXXEN010000006.1:0-39990 GCA_037237765.1 Collinsella sp.
GTTGTCCCGGCCAACCGTCTGGGCGAGTGCGCCCTGCGTTCGCTGAAGGCCTACGACGTCGACACCACGCGCGTCGTGCGTCAGGGCGACCGCCTTGGCTCCTATGTATTTGAGGTCGGTGCCTCGCAGCGCGGCAACGGCTGTGTCTACGACCGTAAGTTCTCTGCCATCAACATGGCCAAGCGCGACGTCTTCGACTGGAACGAGATCCTCAAGGGCATCGATGTCTTCTATTTCTCCGGCGTGACTCCCGCCGTCTCCGATGAGATGGCCGCCGCCTGCAAGGATGCGCTCACCGCCTGCCGCGCCAAGGGCATCACCACCGTGTGCGACGTCAACTATCGCGGCAAAATGTGGTCGCCCGAGAAGTCTCAGGCCACCATGAAGGAACTCCTGCCGCTCGTCGACATCTGCATCGCCAACGACGAGGACGCGCCTGCCGGCCTCGGTATGACTTGCGTCTCTGGCTCCCTTGCCCACGGCATCGAGGAGCGTGACACCTACGTCGAGATGGCCCGTCAGATCTGCGCCGAGTACGGCTGCAAGAAGGTCGCCTCGGTCGTCCGCAACATCTCCTGCGTCGAGCGCTCCATCTGGATGGGCATGCTCTTTGACGCCGAGAGCGGCGAGCACTGGTTCTCCCCTGCTCACGATGTACACGTGCTCGAGGGCGTTGCCGCCGGCGACGCTTTCAACGCCGGCCTCGTCCATGCCCTCATCAACGACTTTGACCCGCAGGACGCCGTCAACTACGCGATTGCAGCCTCGATCCTCAAGCTCACCATCAAGGGCGATTCCAACTTGGTGACCGCAAACGAGATCGCAGCCGTGGCATCAGCCGCCGACGGTGGCACTCGCGTCGCACGCTAGTCCGTCTCCATTCCGCGGGCCGCAGCTTTCCAATCCCATACCTCTGCGGCCCGCTCCCCGATTCCTCCGGCCGGGCAAAACCACCAGTCCCATTCCGGTTTTGCCTGGCATTCCCTACATGACTGGTCGAGCAGCCGGTTTTGGAATTGCTTGAACCCCAAGCAGTGCCTCCGATAACCAATCCAAAATCGGCTCCTGACCAGCACATTTGGCAATCACGCGCCCATGCGCGCCACACATCGAAAGGAACATCATGTTCGATCAGTTCTACACCACGCTTGAGTCCCTGGGCATCGTGCCGGTCGTTGTGCTCGACAAGGTCGAGGACGCCGCTCCGCTCGCCCACGCCCTTATGGCAGCTGGCATGAAGTCCGCCGAGGTCACCTTCCGCACCGCCTGCGCCGCCGAGTGCATCGCCGCTATGGCCGAGGCCGAGCCCGAGATGTGCGTTGGCGCCGGCACTGTCCTGACCGTCGAGCAGGTCGAGCAGGCCCGCGCAGCCGGTGCCAAGTTCATCGTCTCCCCGGGTTACAACGAGGACGTCGTGAAGCACTGCATCGACATCGACCTGCCCGTCCTTCCCGGCACCGTGACCCCCTCCGAGGTCACCGCAGCCGAGAACCTGGGCCTCAAGGTCACCAAGTTCTTCCCCGCGTCCCAATATGGCGGCCTGAACACCATCAAGGCCCTCGCCGCTCCGTTTGTCGGTCACCGCTTTATGCCTACCGGCGGCGTGAGCACCGCCAACGTCGAGGAGTACCTGAGCTCCTCTGCCATCATCGCCTGCGGTGGCACCTGGATGGTCAAGCCGGCCCTGTTTGCCGATGGCGACTTCTCCAAGGTCGAGCAGATTGCCCGCGAGGCCATGGACGTCGTCAAGAAGGTCCGCGGCTAGGTTTAGCTCTCTATCGTGAAAGGGGGCGTGCCCTAGACCTCGCCCCCTTTCTTTTAAAGCGGCTCGGAAGCGCGCCGTTTCCGTCACGAACAAGAACCAAAACCGTCTTGTATGCTGATAGAACGTGACGGAAGCGGCACGCCCCCGAGCCGCTTTGCCTACTCGGCTGGCAGTCGCGCTCAACTGAGCCACATCGACAAAAACCGAGCCATCAAAACAGCTGTGGCGCCGTCTGGAGGAATGGACCCTTGCTTCCGGTCTTTTCCTCCAAGCGGCGCCGCAGCTTTGTGCCCCGGTTACGCCCCAACGCAGTTGCGGTGAAATAGGGACTGTTTGCGCCACCTAGGCCGCAAAACAGTCCCTATTTCACCGCAACTTATATGGGGATTGATTAGATGGCCGAGTCTTTGGACAGCTCAAAATAGTCGGGATGCAAGGCGATAACCGGGCCCTGCTCCTCGGGCATCAGGTGCAAGTGCGTCTCTGCCAGATAGCTCGCCGCATCGGTATCGCCCCTCTTAATGGCCTCGAGAATCCGGCGATGCTGCCGACGAATCGGCTCCCAATCCAGGTCCTGCGACACCATACGCAACCAGTTGTATCGCTCAAAATGTGTGTTGACGCTCTTCATCCAATCCCACAACATGTGACGGCCGGCAATCTCAAAACACGTCTCATGGAACAGGTTGTCCAGATCGAAAAAGCGACGCGTTTCGCTATGGTCGAGCGACTCGGACTCGGCAAGAATCTGCTCAAGCCGATGCTTTTGCTCGGGCGAGGCGGCCGAACAGCATTTAATAAGCACGCTTCTCTCGAGCTTCTCGCGCAAAAAGCAGGCGTTCTCGGCGCGCTCCATGCTGATTTTCGAGACATAGGTGCCGCTTTTGGGACGCGTTTCCACCAGCTCCTGCTCGCGCAGGCGCACAAAGGACTCGCGAATGGGCGTGCGCCCGATTCCCGTCTCCTTTTCCAGACCAATCGCCGAAAGGCGCGTGCCGGGCTTGAGCTCGGCATAGATAATCTTGGAGCGTAATGCGTTGTATGCCTGATCTTGCAGGCTCTGATTATGCTGCTGTTCCATAAAGCCCTCGGATGAAGCCCACGGTTTGTCGAATATCACCACGTAATACTATCGCATCGACACGCCCCAGCTCCCAATCAGTCTTTTTGGGACGGGGCTTTTTGGCCACCCCGGGCCGCAGATCGGCCCCCTTGCCACAAAAGTGGCCCATCTACTACGTTAACACGGATAGCCTCGGCAATACCGAAAACCGTGAAAACAAAACCGCAGGTAGACAGCTTGTCGATTTTCGAAAAAGCCGACTATGGTTGACCCCTGCGGCTTAAACGTAGTAGATAGGCCCTTTTCGTGGCGCAGCACTACTGCACCCCAAATTGGCACCCCGAGCCCTCGTGAGTTGCCAACAAGCTGTTCGCCCAGCGCTTTATCCGCGCGGCATTCGGAAAATAGCACCACCGTAAGAACCCGCGAACAGCGCTATACGTTGCTATATCTCACCATACTTTGCTATATCTTGCTATACTTTGCTATATCTTGCTATATCTTGAGCAAAGGTGGCTCACATGCAAACAAACCCTTTTAAGCCCACAGCAGGTAAAACACCCCCCACGATTATCGGCCGCGAAGATGTACTCGAAGAATTCAATGAAGGCCTCGTCAACGGGCCTGGTGCCCCGGGGCGCCTAATGCGCATAGCCGGCGTCCGTGGAACGGGCAAGACGGTCCTCCTTGACGAGTGCTCACGTTTGGCGCAAAGCCGTGGCTGGACGGTCATAAAAGAGGTCGCAACCGAGGGACTTTGCCAGCGCATTCTCGAACAGCTGCAGCCCAAATTCCAGGCCAAACACGCCAGATTTGAGCCCACCGTAGCTGGCATATCCATCGGCAGCATAGACATTGAGCGAATCGGCCCCTCGCTACGCGACGCTTTGAGACAGACAATATCCAAGAATGGAAACGGCCTGCTCATCACTCTCGACGAGGTTCAGGACGCAGAGCTCGATGAGGTCCGAACGCTCTCCATTGCGATTCAGCAGGTTATCGGCGAAGACCTTGATATCGCCTTTGTTTTTGCGGGTCTGCCTTCGATGATTGAAAGCATCATCAACGGAAAGACACTTGCGTTTTTGCGCCGCGCCCTCCCCTTTGACCTGAAGGCTGTGGCAGTAACCGAAGTGTTGTATTCCCTCGAGGAAACCATTGAAGCGTCTGGCGTGGAGTTGCAGCCAGGTATTGCCGGCCAACTTGCCGAGGCAACGCAAGGCTATCCTTTCATGATCCAACTCGTTGGATACTACGCATGGCAGTTGGCAAGACGCGCACATACAGCGATTATTGGAGAAGAAGAAGCCGAGCGTGGCATTGCAACGGCACGCGAACGCTTCTGCGCCATGGTGATTGAGCCCGCGCTGCGGCGCATTCCGCCCACGTGCATCGCTTATCTGCTGAGCATGGCGTCTTTGGGGCAGACGAGCTCGACCAGCATGGTTGCCGATGCCCTAAACAAAACGCCTCAACAGGTGAGCTCCGTCCGCAGCCGCCTGTTAAGAGAATCGATTATCGAGGCTCCTTCGTACGGCAAGGTCTCATTTGCCATCCCCTACATGCGCGACTACCTCTACGAACACAAAGCCGAACTGGAAGTTGAACTGTAGAAACGGCAACTGCCCTGCAAGACGAAAACCGTTTTCGTACGGATTTAAAGCAGACGTAAACGGTTTTCGTCTTGATTTGCGTACGGAATTAAGACGTAAATTGCGCTTTCGTACGCTTATTACCAGACGCAAATTGTTTTCGTCCGGCCATGCGTCCCCAATCTAGACGAAAAGAGCCCCGAGCTCGTATTGAACTGCATCCCAATTCTTGGACGGGCGCCGATGCCCTGATCTGGAGTGGGAAGGATAAACTGGACTTTCTTTTAAGGATCCTCAAGCGTATTGCCGCTCGTATTCCACTGGAGACATGTAGCCCAGGGTGGAATGCATGCGCACCCTATTGTAATAGAGTTCTATGTACTTGAAGATGTCCTGCTTGGCCTCGTCCCTCGTCCCATAGCTCCTCTCTTTCACCAATTCCCTTTTCAGCGTCTTGAAGAACGACTCGGCCACCGCGTTGTCCAGCGGCGTGCCGGGCCTTGATACCGACTGGACTATGCCATGCGAGTCCAGACACCGCTGGAAGGAACGGGAGGTGTACTGCGCGCCCTGATCGTCATGGAAGACGAGGCTGCCGTCATCTGGCGGACCCTCCCTGCCGACCGCCTGCTCCATCGCGTCGATCGCGACCTTCTCGGTGATGCGCTCGGACATTGACCAGCCCACGACCTTGCGGGAGAAGGCGTCTATCACGGCTGCGAGATAGAGCCACCCTTCTCTTGTGGGTATGTAGGTGATGTCGCCCACCCAAAGCCTGTTGCGCTCGCCCACGGTGAAAGCGCGCTCTACCAGGTTCAACCGAGGGTCTCCCGGCTCGACCTTCTTCTGGATGCGGTGTTTTCGGGTCGCGCCCTTTCCGGCAAGTCCGAGCTTCTGCATGATGCGGAGCACGCGCTTCTCGCTCACGACGATGCCGCTTTTTCGCAGTTCGCGGTTGATGCGCCGATAGCCGTAACGGCCCTTGTGCCGCTCGAAGGCCTCGACGACGAAACCTTCGATCGCCTCCCGCTCTATCTGGGCGTCGGACTTCTTCCGGCCGAGATACTCGTAGAAACCGGATTTCGAGACTTTCATCAGCCCGCATGCCTTCTTGATGGGGCCGATCTCGCCCCTATGCTCTTTGAGGAACTCGAACCTCACGCATGGTCTTGACTCAAGAAGGCCCGGAAATTTTTTAGTATCTCGTTCTCGCGCTCGAGCTCCTCGACCTTCTTCTTGAGCTTCACGATCTCGTAATCCTTGTTGATCTTCGGGGAGCCGTTTCCGGGGAACGCGCCGTCTCCCATCTCCTCGTATTCGCGGGCCCATCTTCTCAGCGTCGAATCCTTTATGCCGAGTTCCTCCGATAGGCCTTTGACCGTCATTTCCCCGGACAGGACCACCTTTGCCGCCGATACCTTGAACTGCCTGTCGTATCGCTTTCTTCTTTGGGTCATCTTGAACACCTTTCGCTCTTAACTAGGTGTCCAATTCATCATACCCACTCCAATCTCTGCCATGTCGAGGTGCGAGATCAAATCCTTGGCGCGCTCGCCGGAGTGGTATGCCTTGTTCGGCGCCACCTTCCTGTAGAGCTTCTTGAGCTTCGTCTTCCCCTTGTTGCCCGGCGGCATCTCCGTCTCAGGTGGCAGCCCTAGGAAGGACAGGACGCCGGGCAGGTCGCACAGCATCACGTCCTCGATGTCGGCCTTGGCCGCCAGGTCGACGACTCTCTGCGCTGTCGGCGAGATGTTCGGGGTGCTGCTACCGCCCGCTGGTTCGGAAGCTGGCGGGCAGTAGCGGCAGTAGCGGTGTGGCTCGATAGGCCCGAATATCCGTAAGGAAGGTGCTCGCTCTCATATGTGCTGATATGCCTCGCCTCGCGAACCTTGGGATGCTTCCTGAGGTAATCCCTCAATTCGAGCCACTCTTTATGCTCATAACGCTTCGAAATCGTTTCCACGTCGACAGTTTCCTTCACATAATGGTATGTTCGAACGCCTTCGAACTTGCCGAACCCGTTCTCGACGCTGAAGTTTCTGAACCAGCGCGAAAACCCATTCAGGTCCATGAAGTTGACTTGGGGATGCCTGTCTTTCGTTCGTTCGAATGAGTGGACGAGCGGAGTGCCTTTGACTTGTTCCAGGCCGAAGGCTTCCATTTCGCGGGCCTGCTCCTTTTTCCAGAATTCGAGATACGACGTCAGCGTCTCGCTTATCGAGATCCTCCGCACGCTTTTCTTGCTTTTGGGCGAGCGAACGCTTCGATCGGCCGCGAACTGCTGCTCAATGAGGATGCTTCTGTTCTCGACGGAGACATCGGACCACGTCATCCCAAGGGCTTCTGCCCTTCTCATGTCGGTGTCGAGCATGAGCATCACGCATGTGATGTGCGCGTCCGGTTCTCGATTGAGTAGGATGTCGAGTAGGCGAGCGGCGTGATGGTTCCTTCGCGGTTGTCGTGGAACTTTTTTGCGTACGAGCCGACGGTGTCCCTCGATTTTTGGACGTAGGTGCCGCTGTTGAGTTCTGCCTTGTAGGCTTCGAGTGCGGCGTCGACCTCTCGGCTTTTGGTGGTATGTATGGTCTGCCACGGCGAATAGCGGTATTTGCCCGTGACCGGATCCTTGCCGAGGCTGTGACGGTAGCGCCACGTGTATTTGTCGCGGCGTTGCTTCGTTCCTTTGCCTATGACGAGAGGTCGGTCGTTCATCGTGTTCCTTGCCTGAAGTGCCTGAGAATCGCGCTCGGTTGCGCGGAATGGCGCAAAGGGCTGGGGCGGGTGGGCATTACCCTTGGTGGTGGGCCCTGCGTGGGGTCACACCCCCAGGGTAATGCTCCGCCTGACCGCTTTCAAGCTCGTTGTGGGTCGAATTTGGGTCGAATTATTCCGCGTACTTTTCTTTCGTAAATCTATGAAAACATCAAATGACCTGGAGTTATATTGACTTCAATTTGGGTCGAAATGTCTGAATGAAACAACGTCGTAGCGACCTCATAACCCGAAGGTCGGTGGTTCAAATCCGCCCCCCGCGACCATGAAACTTCAGGTCGGAAGCATAAAAGCTCCCGACCTTTTTCTTTGTCTAGGGGTTTCGGCATCTCTCGTTCTTTGGGTACCTCGAGGCGGGCAATCAGATAGATGCTTACGAGTATCATAGGGTCTTTTTACGTCGCGGTCGTGTCTCGTACTGGTGCGCCGCTCTTTGTGGGACGTGTCACTTTGCCATAGGTTGTCCGGCGGCGGGGCGCAGGTCGTTCCCCGTGGCGTCGCTCCTTTCGACGCTACGCTGCCTGGCTACTCGTTCCACTGGTGCTTTTTCATGTCGACGCAGCCGTTGTCTCGGAAGGCGACTCCTTCCTCCGTCAGTAGTGCTCGCTGGTCGGGGAAGTTTGGCGCGAGGCGTCCCGCGTGGTTGACGACGCGGTGGCAGGGATAATCGCCGTAGCGATCCGCCTCGCTCAGCACCGCTCCGACCAGGCGAGAGTTTTTCTCCCTGCCGATGAGGCGCGCTATCTGACCGTACGAGGCGACGCATCCCGCCGGAATCTCTGCCACGACGGAGAGAATCTCATAAACCAAATCTTCGTCCAGGACTTTTCCCATCGTATCGCTCCCGTGTTCGCTTTTGCCTTCGGGGGCGCGGCGCCGATCACCCGTGCTGCGATTTTCGCAGCTCCCCTTACCGAAGCATCGAGGGAAAGCGCGTGCGTGTCAAGGTTGTCTGGTCCAGTTGCTGGCTCGATGCCTCGAGATGTTCGCCTCAAGTGCGACCTGCCCCTATTGGAAAAGGATGCCGAAGATGTATTTGGTGATGGCGGAGCGGCGGATGACCCCCACGAGTTTGCCCTCGTCATCAACCACAGGAAGCTTCTTGAACTTCTTCTTCGCCAGCAGCGCGGCGACGCGGGCGATGCTCTGCTCGGGACGGGCACACACTACCTGGCGCGTCGCGAAATCCATGACGCAGCGATCCTTCAGGTCTTCGATGCGCTGCTCAAGGCTCTGATCGTCGAAGTACAGCATGGACGCGTCGCCGCCCGTGAAGATGGTGTGAGCGCGATGCTGCGCGATGGCTCCCATGACATCGCCGTCGGAGATGAACCCGACCACCTGGTTGCGCTCATCGATTACGGGCATGCTGCTCACCTCGTTTTCGGCGAGCATGCGCACCACGTCGGAAATCGTACAATCCTGCGTGCAGGTGAACGGCTCTTCAATCATGATGCTCGAAACGGGCGTCCCCTCGAGCTCGAGCGGGATGCGCTCGGACAGAATCTCGGACATCGCTTATGCCTCCTTCGTTTTCGGTGCGGTTTTCTTGGTGCGCACGCTGAATATGGCGCAGATAAGGGAAACGAGGCCGATTGCCGCGCACACCTTGTAAGCGACGCCCGCGCCCACGGCGGTGGCTACTTGGATGCTCGCATCGACGCCGGCCGACGCGGTGACGCTTGTCATGACCGTGATGATGAGCGCCGTGCACAAACCGCCGGCGACCTGGCGGCCGGTGTTCGCGATGGCGTTGCCGTGGGCGATCATGTCATTTTTCAAGGCATTGACACCCCATGTGTTCACCGGCATGTTCGCGAGCGACTGGCCGGCGGACTGCAGCATGCAGAACAGCGCAACCACCAAGATGGGCGTGTTTACCGTCGAAAGCGAGAGCAGGAACAGGGCGCCGGTCATGAGGGCCAGGCCGACGATCGAGATGGCACGCGGACCGAACTTGTCGAACACCACGCCGGAGATAGGGCTGATGATGATGCCCACCGCCGCGGCGGGAAGCATGGCCATGCCGGTTTCGAAGGCCGAAGCGCCAAGCGAGGTTTGCAGCAGCAACGGCAACAGCGTGTTGGTGACCAGGCATGCGGCGTTGATGAGCGTGACGATGATGGCGGCCACGCGGAACTCGCGCGTCTTGAGCGTGCCCAGTTGAAGCAGCGGGTCCTCGATTTTGCCCTGGCGTACGACGAACAGCACCAAGCACACGACACCCGCGACGATCGAGCCGAGCACCACGGGGTTGCCCCAACCCATCGACGAGGCGCTCGAGAACCCGTAGAGAAGTCCGCCGAAGGCGATGGTGGAGAGGACGACCGAGGGCAGGTCGAGCTTGGGGTTCTTCAGCTCGCCCACGTTTTTCAGCATGAACACGCCCAGCACCAGCACGAGAATTGCGAGGGGGACGATGGCGCCGATCATGGTGCGCCAGCCGTACGTGTCGATCACCGCACCGCCTACGACGGGGCCGACCGCGGGACCCGCCGACATGACGATGCCCGCCATGCCCATAGCCGTTCCTCGTTTCTCGACGGGGAACACCAGCATGGGAACCACCGAGACAAGCGGCATGAGCACGCCTGAGCCCGCCGCTTGCAACACGCGACCGATGATGAGGAACAGGAAATCAGGGGCTGCGGCGCACAGCAGCGTGCCCAGCGCGAACACCAGCGTCGCCCCGAAGAATAGCGCGCGGGTGCTGAACTTGTCGATAAGGAACGCCGAAACGGGGACCATGATGCCGCTCACCAGCGGGTATATGGACATGATCCACTGGGCAGTCGAGGCATCGATGGCGAAATCGGACATGATGACCGGCAGCGCAGGCGACATCACCGTTTGGTTCAGTAGCGCCAAGAAGGCACCCAGGACGACGACCGCGACGATGCGGATCTGGGTACCGGTAATGCGCCCATTGGCGGGCGCGACCGTACAATTATCAGACATAAGCTTCCTTCGTATCTATTCGATTCTTCGCCGAAGGCGCGCCGGCCCACGGGCGAAATAACATGCACGTGCTATGCGTGCATCAGATACGACAGGAAGAAAGCGGCTGCTCAGAGCGCACCTGGGGAACAACAGGAGAGGCCCCGTATACCAGGGGCCGCCGAATTGCGATGTATGCTTTGGTCAAATCCTTCATAGCGGGGAGGCATTCTAGCAGCCGTCTTCGCCCCTTTCAAGGGATGTAACCCAGACGTTGATTTTCTTCACCGAGGCGCCATCGTTGACGGGTGGCGTGCTTCTCTATCGCCACACCGCGGGGCGAGGGAACGCCGCGGCGAGCTTGTACATCGGCTATGTGTGCAGCTGCGAGCGTGTCGCCGGCGCGCGCTGGGCGCCAGTCCGATCCGGCCGACTCTTGCCGACGGTCGGTCGCCGTCCTCCTCCATCTCCGCCTGCTCTGTTTTTGCTCGGCTCCCTTGTCGAATCATGGACGGACGAGAATTGAGCGAAGGCGGTACGTATGAACATCCAGATATTCGGCACGAAGAAAAGCTTCGATACTAAGAAGGCGCAGCGCTATTTCAAGGAACGTCGTGTGAAGTTCCAGTTCATCGACTTGAAGGAAAAGGGGATGAGCAAAGGCGAGCTCGAAAGCGTGGCGCGCGCCGTCGGCGGGATCGACGCTGTGATCGATCCAAAGGCGAAAGATGCCGACACGGTTGCGCTCGTACAGTATCTTGCTGCCGACCAGAAGTTCGAAAAGGTGCTCGATAACCAGCAGATTCTTCGTGAGCCCATCGTTCGCAACGGCCGCCAGGCAACCGTTGGCTACGAGCCTGACGTGTGGAAGGGCTGGGAATAAAGTGAAGCGCCCACGCCCGTGGTTTTATCCACGGACGCGGGCGCTTGCGTAAGACGTCTCTTGTCGTTTGAGTGGAGCGCCCCGGCGGCGCTGAACAACGCGCCCCGGTGACGTGGCCCGGGGCTCTTTGTGCCGCACATCTATGAGAGGAGATATTTGATGCGCATGGGCGCTACTCCATGTAGCCACCCTGAATGGCGGAAACTGCATGCTCGGTAAAGAACTTGAGCGTGCCGGAGGTATAGCGATTAGCCTTGGGCTTCCAAGCGGCTCGGCGCTCGGCCAGGACGGCATCGATCTCGGCCGGCTCCATCTCCTTGCCGGCGATGCCCACAATAGACAGCGAGCGCTCGGGGATGTTGATCTGGATAAGGTCGCCCTCCTCGATCAGGGCAATCGGGCCGCCCACGGCAGCCTCGGGCGAAACGTGACCGATAGCCGGGCCCTTGGAGGCGCCGGAGAAGCGGCCATCGGTGATAAGGGCAATGCTCGCACCCAGCTCGGGATCGCTGGCGATAGCCTCGGTGGTGTAGAACATCTCGGGCATACCGGAACCCTTGGGGCCCTCATAGCGAATGATAACGGCATCGCCGGGCTTGACCTCGTGCGTCAGGACGGCGTGGATGGCGTCCTCCTCGCAATCGAACGGACGGGCCTTAAGCGTGGCCTGGAACATCTCGCGCGGAACAACCGTGTGCTTGACGACGGCGCCCTCGGGGGCAAGGTTGCCGTGGAGGATGGCGATGGAGCCGTCGGTACCAAAAGCCTGGTCAAACGGGCGAATGATGTCCTCGCGCTTGAGGTTCCATTTCTCCAAGTAGCGGCCGCACTTCTCGTAGTAGCCGTTGTTCTTAAGGTCCTCGAGGTTTTCGCCGAGAGTCTTGCCGGTGACGGTCATGACGTCGAGGTGGAGCATCGACTTGATCTCCTCCATGATGCGCGGCACGCCACCCGCATAGTAGAAGAACTGCGCCGGCCACTCACCTGCGGGACGAACGTTGAGCAGGTAGTGGGCACCACGGTGCAGACGGTCGAAGTCGTCGGCGGACATCTCGATGCCAAACTCGCGGGCGATCGCAGGGATATGCAGCAGCGAGTTGGTGGAGCCGGAAATGGCGCCGTGGACCATGATGAGGTTCTCGAAGGACTCCTTGGTCACGATGTCGCGCGGGCACAGGTTGTGTTCGGAGAGCCACACGGACTGACGGCCGGCCTCGCGCGCAAACTCACGCAGATCGGAGCTGGTTGCGGGCAGCAGGGCCGCGCCGGGGAGCATAAGGCCCAGGGCCTCGGCGGTAACCTGCATGGTCGACGCGGTGCCCATAAAGGAGCAGGCGCCGCAGCTGGGGCATGCGTTGTGCTTGGCAAACTCAAGTTCCTCGCGAGAGATCTCGCCGCGCTCGTAGCGGGCAGAAATCGCACCGAGCTGCTCCAGGGTCAGCAGGTCGGGACCGGCATCCATGACACCGCCGGTAACGACGATGGAGGGGATGTTAATGCGGCCCATGGCCATGAGGTTCGCAGGCAGACCCTTATCGCAGCTGGCGACAAAGACGCCGGCGTCGAATGGAGTGGCCTTGGCATGAATCTCGATCATGTTGGCGATCATGTCGCGGCTGGGCAGCGAGTAGTTGATGCCGTCGTGGCCCTGGGCCTCACCGTCGCAAATGTCGGTGCAGAAGTAACGAGCACCGTGACCGCCAGCCTCGGCAACGCCAGCACGGACCTCCTCGACCAGATCAAACAGGCCGGCAGAACCCGGGTGCGAGTCGCCGAACGTCGACTCGATAATGACCTGCGGCTTGTCCAGATCCTCGATGGACCAGCCAGAGCCCAGACGCAGCGGGTCCATCTCGGGGCTGATGGTGCGAAACTTGCCGGAACGCGGCTGCAGCTTGGCAACCAGGTCGGCGGCCTCCTGCTGAATCTGTGCCTTGGTCTTCTCGTCCATGATGCTCTCCTCTTTTGATTTGAACGGTTGTACCAACCGTTGGTTAATGAATCAGGTGTAAATGGGTACCGAGCGATGCCCTCGGCAAAAGATGCTTAGCTACGCGAACTGGGCGAAGAACGAAATCACCAGGGCGCAGGCAAGACCCGAAAGGCCGATGAGCGTCTCCATAATGGTCCAGGACTTGAGGGTGGTTTTCTCGTCAATCTCCAGGAACGAGGAGCACATCCAAAAACCGGCATCGTTGACGTGCGAGAGGGCCGTGGCACCGCCGCAGATAGCAAGACAGATGGAGGCACGCATGAGCACCGAAGCGCCGGCGACCGCGGGCATGGCGGCCATAATGCCCGATGCCATGGTCATAGCGACGATGGAGCTGCCAACAGAGGCACGCACCATGACGGCAATCAAAAAGGCAACGACCACCAAAGGCAGCGGTGAAGCCTCGAGCATGGGCCCAATAACCTGGCCCAAGCCGCAGTCCTGCAGCATCCAGCGAATGACGCCGCCGCAAGCGATAACCAGCAAGATCATGCCGACGGGCTTAAGAGAGCGGTCGAGCAAGGCCTTGAGCTCGGCGCCGGAGTAGCCGCGGCGCGCGCCCAGCAGATACATCGCGACGAGCGTGGCGAGCGTCAAAGCGACGAACGGCTTGCCCAGGAAGGCGAGAATCGAGGCGAGCTCGGCGGGCATGGGGATATAAGAGGACAGCGTGCCCAGCAAAATCAAACAAAGCGGCGTGAGCACGATGGCAAGCACCATGCCAAAGGAGGGAAGCTCCTTTTCGTCGCTCGCGCCCTCGGCAGAGGTAAAGTGCTCCGGAACATCGGTAAAGATGCGACCGCCCACGTTGCGACCCCAGATGACGCCGGCGATCGCCATGGCGATGAAGGCGGTAGGGATACCGACGAGAATCATGGTGCCCAGGTCGACACCGAGCGTGCCGGCGACCAGAACCGACCCGGCCGATGGCGGCACAAACGCATAGCCAGCGGCAAGTCCCGCGAGCAGCGCGATGCCGTAGTAGAGCGTCGACTTTTTGGTCTGCGATGCCACACTAAACGCAAGTGGGATCAAAACGACCACGCCGGCCTCAAAGAACACCGTAGTGCCGATAACCAGACCGGTAATGCCCAGCGCCCAGCTGGAATGACCCTGCCCAAAGGTATCGATGAAGGTCTGGGCGATCTTCTTGGCGCCGCCGCTCTCCTCAAGAATCTGGCCAAACATCGAGCCGAGGCCAATGAGCAGGGCGATGTTTTGCAGCGTGGTTCCCACGCCCTTGGTGACAGTGTCCGCCACCAGGTCGAGCGGCATACCGGCGCCGATGCCGATCGCGAGCGCCGAGACCATCATCGAAAGCACAGGATGCAGCTTGAACTTAATGATGAGCGCAAGCAGCAGCGCGATGCCCACGATGGCGGCGATGACCAGCCTGGTGGGGTCGGCCATAAACGTTGGGTCTGACATCTTTCCTCCAATTCATCAGACCTTTTGAATTCGTCTGATGACTATAGCGTGTTTAGGAAAGGTCTGATGTTTCATTTTGAAATTTGTTCGAAATACATCTGATGTATTTGGTAAACGGTCGTATTTGCGCTGCGAACGGTATATCTAAGCCGCCCGACTCAAATCCAGCGGCCAATATTGCATCCGTGGTGTGCTAAAATAGCTCAGATGAATTTTGTAATGAGAGGTATAGCTATGGCCCGCGCCGAATCGGGACTCCCCGAGCAAATATCGGAGAAAATCATTCAATTGATTCTGGATGAACACCTTGAGCAAGGCGATCGCCTGCCTAAGGAAACCGTGCTGGTCGAGCGCTTGGGCGCCGGCAGGAGCACCGTGCGCGAGGCCATGAAGTTGCTGCAGTCGCGCAATATCGTACGCATTAAGCAGGGTTCGGGCACCTATGTGGCGTCAAACCCCGGCGTTGCCGACGACCCGCTGGGCTTTACCTTTATCGACGACAAGCAGCGTCTGGCGCGCGACCTACTCGAGGTGCGCTTTATGATCGAGCCGCAGATGGCACGCATGGCAGCCGAGCACGCAACCAACGACCAGGTCGTCTGTATCAAAAAGCTCTGCGACGAATCCGAGCGCCTGGCCGAGGCCGGTGAGGATTACTCCGCCGCCGACACCGCGTTCCACAATGCCATTGCCGAGAGCTCCGGAAACCTCGTCGTTCCCCGCCTGATGGGCGTGCTCAAGGCATCCGTCCCCCTCTTTATCGACGTGACCGGCAAAAAGCTCGTCGAGGAAACTATCCGCACGCACCGCGATGTGGCCGACGCCATCGCCTCGCGCAATCCCACCGCCGCGCACGACGCGATGTATCTGCACCTGGTGTACAACCGCAACATGATCGCAGAGGGCACGCAGGAACAGAGCGAATAAACGTCCGCGCGGCAAGGGCGAGATCACCGTTTACCTTTTAAAAGTGAACGTTCACCTGATTTTAGGAGAATCTGATTTTTAAATCCTCCTCTTCTCCTATACTGACCTTGTATGAAAAGCAAGACTTATATAGATGAACGTTTCTTTTGAAAGGATCGCTATGTCTGATCTTATGGACAGCTTCCGCCTGGATGGCAAGGTCGCGCTCGTAACCGGCGCCACCTATGGCATTGGCATGGCCATCGCCGAGGCGCTCGGAGAGGCCGGCGCCAAGATCGCCTTTAACGCACGTCACGCCGACAAGGTAGCCGAGGCCGAGAAGCACTACCGCGAGCTGGGCTTTGAGGCTCATGGTTACGTGGCAGACGTCACCGACGAGGCCGTCGTCGCCGAGCTCATCGCCAAGATCGAGACCGACTTTGGCACCACGCCCGACATCCTGGTCAACAACGCTGGCGTCATCCAGCGCACCCCGATGCTCGACATGAGCGCCGAGGACTTCCGCCGCGTCGTCGATATTGACCTCAACGCACCGTTTATCGTGTCCAAGGCCTGCCTGCCCGGCATGATCGCCAAGGGCCACGGCAAGATCATCAACATCTGCTCGATGATGAGCGAGCTGGGCCGCGAGACCATCGCCGGCTATGCCGCGGCCAAGGGCGGACTCAAGATGCTCACCAAGAACATCTGCTCGGAGTTTGGCGAGGCCAATATCCAGTGCAACGGCATTGGACCCGGCTACATCGCCACGCCGCAAACCGCACCCCTGCGCGAGACGCAGCCCGACGGCAGCCGCCACCCGTTTGATCAGTTCATCATTGCCAAGACGCCGGCCGCCCGTTGGGGCACGCCCGAGGATCTGAAGGGCCCCGCCGTGTTCTTGGCTTCCGATGCATCGAACTTCGTCAACGGCCACATCCTCTACGTCGACGGTGGAATCCTCGCATACATTGGAAAGCAGCCTCAATAAGCGTCGCCGCAACTGCCCATATCAGGTTTCATCCACTCGTTTTTCATTTGAGTTGCGGTGAGATAAGGATTGGTTTTGGCTTCTATCAGGCAAAACAGTCCGTATTCCACCGCAAGTTAGAAATAGGAAGGTAATTCGCAATGAAAATCGCTCTGATCAACGAAAACTCTCAGAACTCTAAGAACCCCATGATCGAGGCTGCGCTTAAGAAGGTTGTCGAGCCCATGGGCCACACCGTCTTTAACTATGGCATGTATGCCGACGCCGACTCCAAGCCCCTCACCTATGTGCAGAACGGCATCCTGGCCGCCGTGCTGCTCAACTCCGGCGCTGCCGACTACGTCGTGACCGGCTGTGGCACCGGCGAGGGCGCCATGCTCGCCTGCAACTCCTTCCCCGGCGTGCTGTGCGGCCATGTTGCCGACCCGCTCGATGCCTACACCTTTGCCCAGGTCAACGACGGTAACGCTGTCGCCATGCCCTTCGCCCTCAAGAACGGCTGGGGCCAGGAGCTCAACCTCGAGTACACCTTTGAGAAGCTCTTTGGCTTTGGTTCGGGCAACGGCTATCCTGCCGAGCGTGTTGAGCCCGAGCAGCGCAACAAGAAGATCCTCGACGGCGTCCGCGCTGTGACTATGCGTCCGCTCGTCGACGTTCTGGGCGAGATCGATCAGGACCTGGTGAAGGGCGCACTTGCCGGCGAACACTTCCAGGAGTACTTCTTTGCCAACGCAACCGACGAGGCCATCATCGCCAAGGTCAAGGAGATCCTGGGCCTCTAATCGCACGACTCATTGCAGCTAACGCAAGCGGCGGTCGTCCCATGTACGGGACGACCGCCGCTTTTTGCTATCTACCGACTGACGCCGCGGGGATAGGCCTCACATGCACCAAGGGGTTGACTAGAGCTCGCAAGCAACCTTGTAGCCATCGCCGATGGCGTCGCGGATGTTGCCGCACTTGTTGGCATCGCCCAACACGTGGGTGGTAACGCCGGCTGCAGCAAGGTCGTCGGCCAACTTGGTATTGGGACGATAGCCCATGGCAAGCACCAGCGTATCGGCACCGGTGATGGTGTGGATCTCGCCATCCTTCTCGTAGCTGATGGTGTCCTCGGTGATCTCGGTCACCTTGGCCTCGGTCAGCACGTGGACGCCCTTGGAGAGCATGCGCGTGATGAGCACCGCGCGACCGGCACCGCCCTCGTTGGCGGCGAGCGTCTTGGTCATCTCGATGACGGTGACATCGCGATTGGCCGGCGAGAGGTCATTGACCAACGGGGCCAGGTAATCGGCCGTCTCGCAACCGACGGTGCCGCCGCCCACGATGACGATCTTCTTGCCCGGGAAAGCCTTGCCGCCCAGCAGGTCGTCAGCCGTCATAACCTGCTTAAAGCCCTGCATGAAGGCCGGAGCGATGGGCTCGGCGCCATAAGCCAGGACAACCTCGTAGCCGGCGTAGTCGCGTTGAATGTCCTCGGCAGTAAGCTCGGTGCCAAATACGCACTTCACGCCGGCCTCGGCCAGGCGACGATACTGATACTTGATCACGCGGGTGAGTTCCTGCTTTGCCGGCGGAACGGCCGCAATGCGCATCTCGCCGCCCGGCTCGTCCTGCTTATCCACGAGCACCACGTTGTGGCCGCGCTTGGCGGCAATGTAGGCCGCCTCCATGCCCGCAGGACCAGCGCCCACAACGAGCACGTTCTTGGCCTCGGCGGCAGGCTCGTAGCCGGCCTCGTCGCGCTCCACGTCCGGGTTGACGGTGCAGGAGATTCGCTTGCCGAACATGATGCCATTCAGGCAGCGCAGGCAGCCGATGCAGGGGCGGATGTCGTCGGCGTTGCCGGCAGCGGCCTTGTTGCAGAACTCGGCATCGCACAGATTGGCGCGGCCCATCATGCAGATGTCGGCAGCGCCGTCCTCGATCAGCTCCTCGGCGATCCAGGCCTCGTTGATACGCCCGACGGTGGCGACGGGAATGTTGACGTGCTTTTTGATCTCGCGCGAGCAGGCGGCGTGCGAGGCCTGCTGGGTACCGGCAGCGGGAATCGCGGAGCCACGCTTGATGGTGGTGCCGCCCGACACGTGAATCATGTCGACGCCGGCCTTCTCCAGGCGACGCGAGACGTAGATCATGTCGTTGAGGGTCAGGCCGCCATCGGTGTACTCGTCGCCCGAGATACGAACGTCGATGATAAAGTCCTTGCCGCAGAGCTCGCGGATCTCGGCGATAACCTCGAGCAAGAAGCGCATGCGAGCGTCGAGCGAGCCGCCGTACTCATCGGTACGTTTGTTGTAGAGCGGGGTCAAAAAGCCGCCGAGCATGCCGTGGGCGTGCGCCGCATGGACCTCGACGCCATCGACACCGGCCTTCTGCATACGCACGGCAGCGTCGCCAAACTGATGCGTGAGCTCGTGAATCTCGTCGACCGTGATGGGGCGCGGCGCCTCGCGGGCATAGGACGGGCCCACAAAGGACGGAGCGATCAGGCGCGGCGTGCCCGGAATGTTAAAGGCCATGTAGGCGGGGTGGAAGAGCTGCGGCATGATCTTGCAGCCATACTCGTGGACGGCCGCAGCGAGCTTTTCCCAGCCAGGGATAAACGTGTCGTCGTAGCAGCACATGTCACCCGGCAGATAGGTATAGGTAGGCTCGACCGTCACGACCTCGGTGATGATCAGGCCAACGCCGCCCTTGGCACGGGCACGGTAATGATCGACCAAGTCGTCGGTCACATAGCCATGATCGGCCAGGTTCGTGGACACCGGCGGCATAAAGACGCGGTTCTTGACCTCGGTCGTACCGACCTTGATCGGGCTAAAGAGCATCGGATAGGCGGAGGACTCCATACAGGGTTCCTTTCGTTTGAGCCGCTCGGCGGCAGTTGCTGACTTATCTATCGTACCAGCAACTGCACAACACCCGACCGCACGCACTCCCCTGCCTACGTATCGACCCACAAAAAAGTTGCGGTGAGATACGGAGCAATCGAGGCTTTTGACAGCCAAAACTGTCCGTATTTCACCGCAACTAATGGATGGGATGTGTTAGAGACCCAAATAGGCAGTCATGCCTTCGACGGCGAGTTTGGCACCGGCTACAGCATGGACCACGGTGAGCGGGCCGTTGACCACGTCGCCGGCGGCAAAGACACCGGGCACGGTAGTCATGCCGTTCTCATCGACCGAAAGAAGGCCGCGATGGTCGGTCTCCAAGCCACCCGTCGTAAGCACAAGCTTGTCCTTGGGCACCTGCGAAGCCGCAATCACAACCGTGTCGGCAGACGCATGGTCGAGCTCTTCCTCGTAACCCACCACGTTGTTGTCCTCGTCAAAGATAGCCGTCTCGAACACTGGACCGTTATCGTCGATGGCACAGATCGCTTTGCCGCACACGATTTCGGCACCATCGAGCTCGGTCAGCTCGACCTCGTCGTCGATGGCCGAGATATGGCGCGAGCGTGCATACACAGTGACCTTGCGAGCACCCGAACGCAGCGCCGTGCGGGCCACATCCATGGCCACATTACCGGCACCGATGACCGCCACGTTCTGCCCGATCGCCACGCTCGAGGGATCGACCAGATAATCGATACCAAACAGCACGTTGCCGCGCGACTCGCCGGGAATACCCAGCTTTCGAGCTCGCCAGGTACCGGTACCGACAAAGACCGCATCGTAGCCGTCGCGCAGCAGGTCGTCGATATGCAGCGCGCCACCGATGGTGGTCGAGGGGCGCACGCGCACGCCAAGCGAGCACATCACGTGGCGATACTTTTGCACGAGCGCACGGGGCAGGCGGAACTCGGGGATACCGTACTCCAGCACACCGCCGATCTCGGGCCGCTGCTCAAATACCGTGACGGCACAGCCCAGCTGGGCCATCTTAATGGCCACGGTAATACCAGCGGGACCGGAACCGACCACAGCAATCTTTTTACCGCACGACGGTGCGGGCTTCCACTCCTTACGATCCAAATATGCCGTGGAGATATAGTTCTCGATGCTCGAGAAATGCACCGGCGCGCCCTTGCGGCCCTGGATGCACGCGCCCTCGCACTGGCCCGAATGGTTGCAAACCATGGAGCAGACCGCGCTCATGGGATTGTTCTGGAACAGTAGCTCGCCCGCCTCTTCTAGACGACGCTGTTTGAACAGGTCAATGACCTGTGGAATAGGCGTCTGAACCGGGCAGCCCTTAATCTGGCAGAACGCCCTTTTACAACCCAGGCAACGATTCGCCTCTTCGACAATGTGGATAGCCACGCAACTCCCCTTTTTAATGCAATCCAATGGGGCGACGATAAAGACCCTTCACCGCCGCCCCCATACAGGTAATCTCAATCTGCCGACACGGCAAAAGCCAATGCTATAACTCGCGATGCGAAGCCCCGCAGCGAGCGGACATGTGCTCGAGTGTCGCCAGGCAGTCAGCCGCCGTCGCCGGCACGCTGTTCTCGACCACGCAGGGAATCCCAGGGCAGGCGGCAGCCGCCCAGGCCACCACGGGCTCAAAGTCATATCGTCCCGTCTCGCCCACGCCATGACACACCAGGCGCGAACCCGTACCGTCGCACCAACCGGCTTCGTCCTCGTTATCAACGACCTCAAAATCCTTGGCGTGCAGCGCGCGGATCTTACTGCCGCATAAGTAGAGCATGCGCGCGGTGATTTCCTGCGCTTCGTCAACAACACTGGGGTGCAGCAGTGATACCGGGTCATAGATCACGCCGAGCGACGGACTCGAGACGCGCTCTAGCACCTCACGGCAGCGATCCGGCGTGTTGACCGTTTCGTTCCAACCAGGCTCGATCAAAATTTGCCCACCCACGGCCTCGGCCCGATCGCAGACGTGTGCAAGCCCGTCTGCAAACGCATCGAGTGCCTCATCGGTCATGCGGTCGTCAGCAACGCGGTTCTGTGCATTGGGGCGACCGGTCTCGGTGCCAACCGGGCATCCGCCGAGCATCTGGGCAAAGTTCAAGCATGCCTCGTACTCGGCAAAGTTATCCATGAGCTGTTGGCGATCGGGCGTCGCCAGATTCTTATAACAGCCGAGCACGGTGACCGAAACGCCCGCCTCGTCGAGCACCGCACGCAAATGGTCGGCAAGCTCGTGGGTCAGGCCGCCTCGATCGATCCCCATCGATGCGTAGAGCACCTTGCTCGGCAGTTGAATGCACGAAAAGCCCAGCTCTCCCGCCATGCGAATGCGTTCCTCGACGGTCCCCTGCGGAAGGTCGTGCAAACGTACGCCCGGAGTAATAGCCCCCACGTTATTCACATCCCTTATGAGCGTTGATGCCCGGGGTGTATCCGCCAAACGGGTCCTCGATGGAGCACACGCCCGAGGGGGCGAGCGGATCGCGCTTACCGGCCAGCTTGTCGTGATGCATGGTCTCGATATAGGCAAGCACCAGCGGCGCCACACCCTTTGCATCATTTTTGACCACGGGCTCGCTCATGTAGTAATCAAACGTGCCCTCGCGGTGCGCGGTGTTTCCCAAGCCCGCAACCAGGCAGATGTTGTCGAGCGCCAGCTGCCCGTCATACTCGGACAGGCAGGTCTCGCAGATGCCGTCGAAGGCGCGACGGCCGTACTGGTAGTAACGCTCGCCCAGCACGCCCAGACGCACGCCCTTCATGATGGCGTTGGCAAAGATGGCGCTGCCCGACTCCTCCAGGTAGTTGGGGGCGATATTGGGCAGGTTGATAACCTGGTGCCACATGCCGGTCTTCTCGTCCTGATACGGCAGCATGGCGTCGATCAGATCGTGGAACATCTTGCGGATCTCGTCCTTCTCGGCCGACATCGAAGGCGGCATAAGCTCCCAGGTGTCGATGAGCGCCATGGCAAACCAGCCCTCGGCGCGCAGCCA
Organism: Collinsella sp.; assembly: GCA_037237765.1. Lineage (GTDB taxonomy): Bacteria > Actinomycetota > Coriobacteriia > Coriobacteriales > Coriobacteriaceae > Collinsella. The sequence goes on from JAXXEN010000006.1 coordinate 22,212, forward strand.
GAAGTTAGCCGAAAGGCCGGTGACCGGGTCGCACCAGAACTGTTTGCGGCTCGCGTCGTAAGCGTGATAGTACAGACCGTTGAGGGGGTTGCGCATCAGGTCATGCACGACCTGGAACATATGGAAGCTGTCCGAGCAGGCACGACGGTTGTGGAAGCTCAGCTCGTACTGCATGTAGAACGGCTGCGCCATGTACATGCCATCGAGCCAAATCTGGTTGGGATAGACAGCCTTGTGCCAGAACACGCCCTCTTTGGTGCGCGGCTGGGTCTCGAGCTGGCGGTAGATGGTGTCCATGGCGGCACGGTACTTGGGCTTGCCCACCAGGTCATAGAGCTTGTAGAGGGTCTTGCCCGCATTGACGTTATCGAGGTTGTACTCCTCGGGGTTGTAATGCTTTATGGTACCGTCGTCCTGGACAAAGAAATCGATGTAGTCATCGGCGAAAGTCAGGTAGCGCTGCTCACCCGTGATCTCGTACAGTTCGATGAGCGCCTTGATCATGCAGCCGTCAATATAGTTCCAGGTGTTCTCCTTGCCGGCGCGAATCTTTTCGATATTCCAAGCCGGCGCCTGCGGCGTAGAGGTTTCGATCAACTGCTCGATATAACGGTCCAGGATTTGATTGCAACCCATTGCTGTCCCCTCTGACATAAACGATAGGTGAACGTTACCCCTAGTGTAACGCGAACGAGGAATATAGGGTGAACGTTAACCCTATATTCCTCGCGAACGGCAGACTTTTAGCGGCAAACGGCGGTGAGACCCGCGGCGATGCGATGCGCCAGGCGCTCATAGCCAGCAGGACTGTAATGCAGACCGTCCGGCATATAGAGCTCGCGGTGCTCCGGCAAAAACGGGCTGATACCGCTTTGCGCATACAGGTCAATCACCGGCACGGAGTAGCGGTCGCAGACCTCGAGCATCGCTCGCACGTAGGCGACCTGCGTCAACCCCAGGTGGTTGAGCTCGTCGCTTGCCGGGATATCCTTCTCGTGCTTGCCGCTCGTCTTGCACGGCGTCATAAACACGAGCTTTGCCCGAGGCGAGCGCGCCGTGATGGTACGGATCAGGTAATCGAGTGCACCATAGAACTCATGCACGTCCGTGCTGCCGAGCTCTCCAAGCGGCACGTTGCGGCTAAAGTCGTTGACGCCGCCAAAGACGATGTAGATATCGGCCGCATCGTCGATACCGTCAAGGCGCTCGACAAACGAATCGGTACGGTCGGCCTTGATGGCGATACGCGAACCCTTGATGCCAAAGTTCTCGACGACCGCGCCTCCCAGCAACGCGCCCAAATGCGAGGTCCAAGAGATGTCGTTGCCGCCTGCGCCGCATCCGTTATCCCCCCATGTGGTCGAATCGCCAAAGCAGCAAATGGTCGATTCACTCAAGTTCTTCGTTTCCATAATCTTCTCCTCATCCGCCCATTGGCGGCCATACAGGTACGTACCGTTATTTGCAGCATGCCAAGGGGCTATGCACGGTCGCATTTCGCAACGTGCGAATCGAGCCATTCGATATCCTCGACAAGATGTGTCACTCCCAGATGGTGTCCACCCGGACACACCTCGTGCCGCAGAGCATCTCTGCGGCCCAGCAACTTGTAGGCATCGCGCACGATCTTGAGCTGTTCATCGACATTTTTCAGCCCGCGCGAACCGTTCAGATGATCTTCTTCGCAGCTCTGCACTAACAACGGGCGCGGCGCAATAAGCGAGGCAATATCGCCCATGTCGAGTAAGCGCCAAAGTCCGGGTGTGTAGTTGCAGCTGCAATTGCCATTGAGGTGCAGCAGTGAATCAGCGACACCGTACAGATAGCCCGAGACAAACGCCTTGCGCACACGCGGGTCGAGTGCGGCCAGGTACAACGTCATGTAGCCGCCACCCGAAAAACCAAAGCAACCCAGGTCATCCATGGCAATATCGCCGCGTGTCGCCAGGTAATCAATCAAGCGCATGTTGTCCCAGACGTTGAGGCCCGCGACCGTAAGACCCAGTGGCTCGGCCATACGTGCCTGGTTTAGGCACGTGCCGCGCAGAAAGCTGTTCTCGTCATCGCCCTGACCCTTCCAGTCACGACGGTATCCCCAACCGCGTGCGTCGGGGCAGACGGTCACGTAACCCATACGCGCCAAACGTAGACCGTAGTCGTAATTGAACTTACGCACAGCATCATCGACCGCCGGCACGCCCGTCACGCCCGCAACACTTGCGGCGCCTGCTCCCTGATGGCCATGCGGGCAGACATAGCAACACTTGCGGCCGCGCGCATCGAGCTTAGGCGACTGCGGCTCGAGCAGGTAGAACGGCATCCAAACGTCGCGCTCCACCTGCAGCATCGCATGGGTGCGCACGATACCGCCGGCAATCTGCACCCGATCGAGCTCGCGCGCCTCAATCGACACGCGATCCATAATCGATAGGCCCAACAGGTCAAACAGCCGAACCCTCGTCGCAATCTGCCATGCCTCAAAGTCTTCGGGCGTCGTGCCCTTAAATGCGGCGGAGCGGCCCTCACGCTTAAGGCGCTCACGAAACGCCAGTTCGTCTTCGTAATAGGTGTCGATATGCACCGTGCGACCGTTATCGGAAAGACTGTCGGTCTCCGCAGCGTCGCCCGGGCCACCTTCGGGGTCCCAGCCGTCCGCACCGGAAAGCACCTGTTCGCGGGCGTATCGGGTAGTGGCTGTCGCATCGAGCTCGTGCGCCCATGGCACCCAGTTTTCGGCATCACTCGCCGGGCCATGTAGGCTTGCACCAGCGTAGTGCGCCCTCTCGTGCGCCGCCGGCTTAGCCCAATCCCACCAACCTTCGCGCTTGATATGCTGTCCCAGCCAGCAATCGATCAGCACGGTCTGGGCCCACTCACGCCAAGGACGACCCAAATAGACCGAATCCGGTGCCACGTCTTGCGCGGCTGTAAACGAGCAGCCGTGGAACACGAAGCCATATGGCTCTCCCTCGGGCGTCGATGCCGCCGTCACGTAACCGTTCACGTCCATATTGCGGTTGAGCGAGCGGATCTCGCACCCCTCAAAATAGGCACACGCGCCGCCAAAGATAAAGTCGACGTCGCCCTCAATCCGGCAGCGTCGAAAATACTGACGGCCCACCCGACGCGGCGCAAACTGCTTGGGCCCAATGAATCCGCCCGGTTTGACTTCGCGCGGGGGCAACGGGCCCAAAAACAGCGTGTCCTGACGCCCCGTAATGCAACAGGCGTCGACCACCAAACGGTCGCCGTCGGCGTACAGGGCAATCGCCTGCCCCACCTCGCGACCGTCGCCGGCATCGTTGACGATTGTGAGGTTCTCGAGCCGCACGTCGTCGGCATCGACTAAAACGGTATAGGTCCTAAACGTGCCGAGCGTACCGTCGACACCCGAGCCGTCCTCCGAGGGCATCTTGGCACCCAGGCTGCCCACGATACGCACGCTGTCGGCCGTCTCTCCCTCAATCGTCACATGCGAGCGACGAATCTCGACCCGTTCGCGGTACTCACCCGGCTCGATATGGATTGTCACCGGCCGTCCGTCATTCGGACAGGATTCGTCAATTGCCTCCAAGGCCTTAGAGATACTGTGATATGTCCCCGCACGCTCGAGCGAAACCTCAAAAAATCGTCTCTCACTCATCATCAGTCACCGCGTCCTTTCGTCGTAGACCGTCTACGTTGCAGTTTCGGCATATAAAAAGTTCGCGCAATGGGTCGGGAAGGCCCTGCCCATCGCGCGCCGCGACATACCGAATGTAATTGTTTAGGAGCAAACGCCTACGCACGGATAACCTTGTCGACGTTCTGGAGCTGCAGTTCCTCGCCGTCCTGGCCCTCGATCACCACATTTTGCAGGTCGAGGACTTTCACGTTCTGCGCGATGATGCCCTGGCGCGCCATGGGCTCCACGCCGCAGGCCATTGCAGGCACAAAGGGCTCGGCATCTGCCGCAAAGGTCACATGGACATCCTGGAACGTCAGGCGCGTCACCTTACTCTCGGGCAAGCCCGTGATGTAGGCGGCGGCAGCGTGGCAGTTGGTGGCCTCGATATCGCAAAACGTCGTGGCGCCAAAGCCGGGCGTACGGTCGTCGACGGGCACCGCGTCGCGGCTCTGGACATAGTCGGTCTTGCCGTCCTTATCGCAGAAGTAGAACGAATTGACCACGAAAGGCGTGAGCACCTCGTCCATGCGAATGTGCTCAAAGGTGATGCCCTCGTTGACGGCGTCCTTGCCGCGACCGCGACGAGTCTTAACGCGCAGGCCGCGGTCGGTGCGCTCAAAGAGGCACTTGCTCACGGTGAGGTCCTTGATGCCGCCGGCAGCCTCTGAACCCAGGACCACGGCGCCGTGACCATCGTGCATGTAGCAGTGAGAGATCAGCACGTCGTGCGTAGCGGGACGAAGCTCGGGCTCAATGCCCAGTTTGCCGCTCTTGATGGCGATGCAGTCGTCGCCCACCGAGAACTGGCAACCCAGGATGCGAACAAAGCCACAGCTCTCGGGATCGAAGCCGTCGGTGTTGTGGGAGTTCTTGGGACCCTCGATGGACAGGCACAGGGCATCGACGTGTTCGCACAGAACGGGATGGATGTTCCATGCTGGGCTGTTGCGGACGGTAAAGCCGGCAAGGCTCACGTTTTGGCACTCGGACAGGAAGATCATGCGCGGGCGGGCGATCTCGCGGCCCTCCTCGGGGCGGAAGATATTCTTAAAGTCCTTGTTCCACCAGTTATCCTCGGCAAAATCGGTCTGGCCGTCGATGGCGCCGCGGCCATAGATGCACACGTCGTGCACGCTCAGACCCGTAAAGGTCGAGCAATAGGTCGAAAAGCTCTCGCCCTCCCAGCGGCCCAGGGGCAGCATATCGGTGCCGGCATACCCGGTGCCCTTGTCACCCGTGACCGTGCCCGGAATGTAGGCAAGCGCCGCGCGGTCGTGACGGGCCAGCAGCACCGCGCCCTCGGCGAGCTCGATGTTGATATTGCTCTTAAGGAAGAGGGACTTGATGCGGTAGTTGCCAGCGGGAATCAGCACGCGCCCGCCCTTGGGACAAGCCATGATGGCAGCCTGAATATTGGTGGTGTCATCGTGCTCGGCATCGCCTTTGGCGCCGCAGTCGCGAACGTTGATGGTAAAGGGCTCCGCGGGCGTGGTGACGCCCACACTCAGCTCACGCTCGCCGCAGACAAAGCGGACGAGGTTGCGCTTGCCGGGAACCAGGCCGTCAACATAGGTCTCGACCGTATTCGTGGTACCGACGGGCTCATCGTTGACAAAGATCTCCCACGTATCGGCACAGGTAAAGTAGCCACCGTCGTCGAGCTCAATAACGGCCGCGCGGGCGTTGCGCCAGATAACGTTCGTCTCCATGGGTCTCTCCCTCAAATGTAATCAGAAGTTCATACTACTCGTTTTTAAAAAAGGGCCGCACCCGCCGGTGGATCTCCGGTGGCACGGCCCTGTGGTTTGGACGATGCGCCTGCCCTACTCGGCGGGAATTACGCTGCCGTCCTGGAAGCCAACGTTGTTGTGAGCGAAGCAGTCCTCGTACTTGAAGCCGGAGAGCTCCTCGCAAAGAGCCTTGACCTCGGGCTGGACGTCGGCCATCTTGCCGCCCTCCTTGACGCGCTTGATCTCGTCGCAGAGGATGTCGCACTGCTCCTTGTCGATCTTGATGCCGCGGGCAAGGACAGCCGCGAGCAGGAAGAAGCCGGCGCAGCCGATGAGCATGTAGCCGCAGATGTACAGAGGCACGGTGGCGGGCTGGGTTACGGCGTCGCTGTTGCCGGCGGTCTGAATGAAGCCGGAGGCAGCAAGGACAATAGCCCATGCGTTGACGGCGATAGCCTGGGCGATCTGCTGGCAGAGCTGCTGAGCGGAGCTGTAGATGCCCTCGCGACGACGCAGGGTGATGAGTTCATCGACATCGGGGATGTAGTTGAGCAGAACGTCGGGCAGGTACTGGAAACCAACGTAGAAGAACTTCCAGATGGCGAAGATAATGGGGTAGGCAATCATGGCGATGGCGACCGTGGAGGTGCCGTTAATCTGACCAAAGGCGAAGTAGTTGTAGGCGATGATGCACGCAGCGCAACCGACGTTGGCCAGGTACCAAGACTTGTGGAAGCCCTTCTTGGCCATGAGGGCAACCCAGATGGCGGTGCAGACGATAGCGACGACCTTGCCGGGCATCTCCATCACGGACTCATAGGACTTAGGAATCTGCAGGCAGTAGACGATGAAGAAGGACAGGCAGGCAGACCAGCAGGCAGCAGCGAGCTTCGTGGAGACCTGTGCATACAGGACCTTGCGGAAGGACTTGTTGCGGAAGGTAGAGACAACGTCGATGAAGAACTTCTTGATACCCTCGCCGACGCTCTCGATCTTCTCCTGAGCCACCTCCTCGGGGGTGTGCTCCCACGTGGACAGGTACACGCACAGCAGCGAGATTGCCATGACCGAAGCGTTGACCGTAGCGATGATGAAGTAGCTGAACGGGTTGGTCTCGCCGAAGGTGCCAAAGCCAAAGCCGACGAGTGCTGCCATCAGGAAGCCGGCGGCGTTACCAAAGAGGTGCTTGTAGCCGGTGAGGTACGTACGCTCCTTGAAGTCGTCGGTCATCTCGATGGTAAGCGGCGACAGGTTGGCGGTGCAGAACGTATACGCGACGTTGTAGATCAGGTACAGCACAAAGTAGTACGGGAAACCGAACGGCGTAGCCACAAAGATGAGCGGCTCGGCGACCATCATCGGGATTGCCAGCAAGATCCAGAAACGGCGGCGGCCAAAGATACGGCCGATCTTGGTAGCGTAGAAGTTATCGGCCACAAAGCCCATAAGCGGGCACAGAATGGCGTTGAGATAGATGGCGAACGAGCTGATCAGCGCAGCCTCGCCTGCGGACAGGCCGCACTCCGTGGACAGGAACAGCACCATGTAGCTGTGCGTAAAGGTCAGGGCACCGGAGTTGAGCATGCCGCCCATACCAAAGCCCAAGCGCGTCCAGAATGTGATCTTGCGCTTTTTACCGATCTTGTTAGTCATCGAGCTCCCTCTCTTTTCTCGATTGTCTTGGAACAAGACATTGGAGTCCATACCGACGTCTGTCTGCATGCCGTTCAGGGTGAACGTTTAGCTAGATTATGCGCGATTGCTTATGATAGGTGAACGTTCATTTGTATATTATCCTTGAACGGTCGTTTTTTGCCGTTGAACGGGCCTGAAAATGAAAAAATCCCTGCATTTTTGATTATCAAGTCGATTCAGCACCACGCAACAACTAGGTGAACGTTCATTGTTCTCTGGAGATGAGGGAGGTGCCGGGCACCCTTCCCAAAAAAGCCGTGCACGACAACGCAACGAGAAACGAAAAACGACCCCGCCGAGATTGTCCTCGGCGGGGTCGCTCAGTCTTTGCAGCAGCTTATTCAATCACGCGCTCAACGTGTCATCGCTACAGGCAGACTCCGTCCTTCCAGATGCTGATCTCGTGACAGCCGCGACGCTCGGCGCTGGTAAGCTTGCCGCTCGCCGTGTCCAGCACCAGCTGATACAGATCGCCGGCAGCCTCATCGAGCGTACGCTCGCCCGTAGCCACCACACCGGCGTTAAAGTCCATCCAGTTGGCCTTGTGGTCGCACAGGCGCTGGTTGGTGAACACCTTGAGCGTAGGCGCCGGCGCACCAAACGGCGTGCCGCGGCCGGTCGAGAACAGGATCACGTGGCAGCCGGCAGCCGTCAGGGCCGTGGTGGATACCATGTCGTTGCCCGGACCGCACAACATGTTCAGACCATGCTTGGTAGCCTGACCGGCGTACGGCAGCACGTCGACGATGGGGGCAGATCCGCCCTTTTGCACGCAGCCGCAGCTCTTGTCCTCGAGTGTGGTGATGCCGCCATCCTTGTTGCCGGGGCTCGGGTTCTCGTAGACGACCTCGCCATGGCTAATAAAGTAATCCTTAAAGCCGTTGAGCATGTCGGAGGCGGCGTTAAACACCTGCTCGTCCTCGCAGCGATCGAGCAGAATGCTCTCGGCGCCAAACATCTCGGGGACCTCGGTGAGCACCGACGTGCCACCGCGGGCGACGAGCATATCGCTCACGCGACCGATCGTGGGGTTGGCGGTAATGCCCGAAAGACCGTCAGAGCCACCGCACTTAAGGCCAATGACCAGCTCGGAGGCCGGAATGGGCTCACGCTTGGCCTGCTTGGCCAGGTCGGCCAGCTCAGACAGAATCTTGTGGCCTTCGACCTGCTCGTCGGCAACATCTTGGCAGGTAAGGAAGCGAACGCGCTCGTGATCGTACTCGCCCAGCTCGTCGAGCACCTGCTGATGCGTGCAGTTCTCGCAGCCGAGCGACAGGAACAGCACGCCCGCAGCGTTTGCGTGACGCGAGAGCGCTACCAGCAGGCGACGGGTCTGGGCATGGTCGGCGCCGGTCTGCGAGCAGCCAAACGGATGCGGAAAGTAATAGACGCCCTCCAGCGAACCCTCGACCAGATCCTGAGCCTGCTCGCACATGGCACGTGCGACCTCGTTGACGCAGCCGACCGTGGGGATGATCCACAGCTCGTTGCGCGTGGCGGCGCGGCCGTCGGCGCGACGGAAGCCCATAAAGGTCTCGGGCTCAACCGGCTCAACGACCGGATGCGTCGGATTGTAAACGTACTCGACCTCGCCCGAAAGGTTGGTCTTGACGTTATGCGTATGAAGCCACTGACCGGGCTGGATGTCGCCCGTCACATGGCCGATAGGAAGACCGTACTTGACAACGTTCTCCCCCGCCGCAATGGCACGCACGGCCATCTTGTGGCCCTGCGGAATATCCTCCGCGGCAGCGACCTCGCCCACCCCGGGAACCGCGACGGCGGTGCCCTTGGCAAGCGGCGACAGCGCGACGATCACGTTATCGGCCGGATTGATCTGGATAGTGTTCATTACAAATGGTCCTAACCCTACAGGTTGAGCAGAAGTCGAGGCGCGGGCAAGCCGTCTGGCGCCCGCACCGGGAATTTACGCTTGAGCGTTGGCGAAGGCCTGCTTGGCGCCCTCGACACGCACGACGGTGAGCGCGTTGACGACAAACTCCTCGAGACCGGTGATCTGCGTAAGGTCCTCGCCCCACATCTGCTCATTGGTGAGCACGTCGTGCACCAGCTCGGTATCGTCTGCACCGGCGTGGGCGGCGTAGAAATCGAGCACGAAGGCATCGTCCTGAGCGGTGTACTCGGTGCCGTCGGCGCGGCGCAGGTGCAGGCCATCGCCCTCGCGAGCAACGAGCTCCTGAGTATAGAAGGCAATGAGCGTAGCGAGGCTCGTCGCCAGGCACTTGGGCAGGTTGCCGGTCTCGGCAACATAGTCCTTGAGCGTGGGCAGGTCGCGAGCACGCCATTTGGCCGTGGAGTTGAGGCAAATGGAGAGCAGCGCGTGGTCGATAAACGGGTTGTCGAAGCGGTTCTCGACGGCGGCAGCAAAGGCCTTGCAGTCCTCGACGTCCAGGTCGGCGGCAAGCGTCGGGATGACCTCATCGTAGAGCATGGTGTTCATGAAGCCGCGGACGGTCTCGTCGTGCATGCAATCGCGCACGATGTCAAAGCCGGCAACCCAGGAGCCCGGGACGAAGGCGGTGTGGGCGCCATTGAGGATGCGAACCTTGCGCTTCTTGTACGGGGTGACATCGGGGGTAACAAAGACACCCGGCAGGCCGGCCTTCACGAAGGGGAGCTTCTCGGCAAGCGACTCGTCGCCCTGGATGCCCCACATCTGGAAGGGCTCGCGCACGGCCAGGAAGGGGTCCTCGTAGCCCAGACGCTCGGCAACCGCGGCGGCCTCCTTAGGATCGCGGATGCGGCCGGGGACGATGGTGTCGACGAGCGTGGTGCAGACGGTGCAGTCGTTGGCCATCCACTGCGCAAACTCGTCCTCCCAACCCCAGTCGCTCACGTACTGGTTCATGATGCGCAGCAGCTCCTCGCCGTTGTGATCGATGAGCTCGCAGGCGAGCACGATAACGCCCGACTTACCGGCGGCCCAGCGGGCGTGAAGGACCTGGACAAGCTTGGCAGGGAAGCTCGCGGGCGGCATGTCGTCGGCCTTGCAGGACGGGTCGTAGGCGATACCGGCCTCGGTGGTGTTGGAGACGATGATCTCCAGGTCGTCGGAGACAGCGACCTCCATCATGGCGCGATAGTCGTCCTCGCGATACGGGTTAAGGCAGCGGCTGCAGGCGCTGATTACACGAGACTCGTCAACCGTGTTGCCGTTCTCCTTGCCACGCACCAGCACGGTGTACAGGTCGTCCTGGGCATTGATACCGTCGGCGAAGCCAAAGGCGCCACTGATGGGCTGGACCATGACGATCTTGCCATTCCAGCCGGTCGCCTCGTTACCCATGTCAAAGAAGCGGTCAACGAAAGCGCGTAGGAAGTTGCCCTCGCCAAACTGCAGGACCTTCTCCGGCGCGTCCTTGGGAAGAAGATAGCCCTCGTAGCCGATCTTCTCGAGCGTATCGTAGCTGATGTTCTCCATCTATGTGTCTCCTTAGATAACTGTTAGCGTGCAAGCAAAACGGGGCGCCGTGTGTGGCAACGGCGCTCCCGAGTTCGATGTGATTCGATGCGGGCTTAGGCCTCGACGGTGTCCAGGTCAAAGCCAAAGTAGCGGACCGCATTGTTGTAGCTGATGTCGCGCACGATACTGCCCAGCAGCTCCATGTCGGCCGGGTACTTGCCCTGCTCGACCCACTCGCCGATCACGCTGCACAGCACGCGACGGAAGTACTCGTGGCGCGGATAGGACAGGAAGGAGCGGGAATCGGTAAGCATGCCCACAAAGTTGCCCAACACGCCCTCGTTAGCCAGAGCCGTAAGCTGCTCGCGCATGCCGACCTCGTTGTCGTTGAACCACCAGGCGGAGCCGTTCTGAATCTTACCGGCAGTCGGAGCCTCCTGGAAGCAACCCATGACGGTATCGATCATGGTGTTATCGATGGGGTTCAGGCTGTACAGGATGGTCTTGGGCAGGCCGCAGGTCTCCTGGATGGAGTTGAGGAAATCGGCGAGCTGGTCGGACGGCGTGTAGTTGGAGATGCAGTCGTAGCCGGTGTCGGGACCGAGTTTGGCGAACATGGCGCGGTTGTTGTCGCGCTTGCAGCCAAAGTGCAGCTGCATGGCCCAGCCCAGACGGACATACTCGCCGGCAACGAACTGCATAAAGGCAGTCTTGTACTTGAGGACCTCTTCCTCGGTAAGCGGCTCGGCAGCCAGACCCTTGGCAAAGATAGCCTCGATCTCGTCGGCGGTAGCCGGGACGTACATAACGTAGTCGAGTGCGTGGTCGGAGGCGCGGCAGCCCAGCTCGTGAGCAACGTCGTAGCGCTTGGAAATGGCAGCCTTCATGCCCTCAAAGTCGCTGACCTCAACGCCGGCAACCTCGGAAAGGTGCTTGCAGTAGTCGGCAAACTCCTGGCCGCGCTCGATGCGCAAAGCGGCATCGGGGCGCATGGCGGGAACGACCTGAACGTCAAAGCTGTCGTCGGCGGCAATCTTCTTGTGCCACTCAAAGCTGTCGGCGGGGTCGTCGGTAGTGCAGATCGTGCGGACGTTGGACTGCTTGATCAGGTTGCGGCAGGTAAAGCTAGCCTCAGCGAGCTTGGCATTGGCAAGGTCCCAGACCTCCTGGGCAGTCTTGCCGTTGAGGACGCCCTCGTAGCCAAAGTAGCGCTTAAGCTCCAGGTGGCTCCACTCAAAGACGGGGTTGCCAACGCAGCGACCCAGGGTCTCGGCCCACTTTTGGAACTTCTCGCGAGCAGGGGCGTCGCCAGTGATAAAACGCTCGTCGACGCCGTTGGCACGCATCAGGCGCCACTTGTAGTGGTCGCCGCCCAGCCAAACCTCGGTGATGTTCTCGAAACGCTTGTCCTCCCAAATCTCCTTAGGAGAAATGTGGCAGTGATAGTCGACGATGGGCATGCCCTCGGCAAAGTTGTGGAACAGCTCCTCGCCGGTCTTGGTGCTCAGCAGGAAATCCTGATCGTCCATAAAGTTTTTCATCAAACAGCCCCTTTGCTGGCAAGGCGGGCGCACGGCGCGCTCGTTATCCTTTAGGTGAACGTTCACTATACTAATCCATTGCACCTCAAAAGGTGAACGTTCACCTAACCACCACGGGGTGAACGGTAGATTTTGCCCGTTCAACGGTTGCTGGAGATGTGACTTGCATGTATTGCGGACTGTTTGGCGTCCCCGAACACCGAACTTGAGCGCTTTTGCTCAGGTGGGTCATGCCCCGACGTACATTTTTGGGAGTATTCAGCATTGGAGCGCCCCGTGCGCCATCCTCAGCGTCCTATTTGGAACGCAGATAGCGCCCGATCGGAATAAAAAGTGCCCCCGATGGCAAATTACGCCATCGGGGGCACTTAAAACAGTCGTTCTGCACCTCATTCAGGGCATGCCAATGCTGAATACTCCCAAAAATGCACGTCGCAAGAGGGGGTACCTGCTCAATCGGCTAAATACCCGCAAGTTCGCAGTAGCGGTCGACATTGCTGGCAAATACCATCTCGACGGCGCCCTTCTGGACGGGCACCGTCGGGGTCCTTCCCCACAGCAGATAATCGCCCAGCGTCTTAGCGCCGCGATACGCCAGGCTCGTCGGGTCCTTATAGACAATATTGGTAAAGATACCGCGGCGCAAGGCCAGAGCACTTTCGGGAAACAGGTCGTTGCCGATCACCATGACCTGACCGGCCTTGCCGGTCGAGACGAGCGCGTCGGCAACCACTTCGGAACCAACGGCAAAAACGCTACAGATAAGTTCGGGGGCGTCCGGCGCACTCAAGCGCTTTTCGAGCTCATGCTCGAGTTGTTTGACTTGCGTATGGGCACCTGCAAGATCCTCAACCTGCCATGGAATATCACGTTCGCGCAGGTAATTGTGGAAGGCGCGGGCGGTTAGATAGTGCGAATCGGTATATGGGTCGCCTGTCAAAAGGAGCACGCGGGCGTCGGCCCCAGAAGCATGGACCAGGTTTGCCGCCTGCTCGGCCATAAGGCTGCCTGCCGTCGAATAATCGGCCAAGCTCGCACCCAAACGATTCAAATGCGGACGGTCGCCGTCGACAAGCTCAATCGTCACGCCCGCCTCGGCGATCTGCCCCAAAAGCTCAGTCGCACGATCGTCGCCCGGCGCATAGGCGAGCAAGCCATCAATCTTCTCGCCCACCTGCAGACGCTCGTCGATTTGCTCGAGTGCATCAGCGTAGCCGCCCACGCCAAATTCAACGCGCTCAACCGTAATGCCCCGGTCGATGACCTCCTGTTCAAAGCGATTGCAGCCTTCCCACAGGTAACGGAAAAAGTACGCTCCCTCGCGCGATGCGCGGGGCAGGCAAAACACCAGATTGATATCCTTGCGGCGCAGGCTTGAGGCACTTGTGTTGCGGTGATAGCCCATGGCCTCGGCCTTAGCGTTCACCTTGGCGCGCACGGATTCGCTCACGCCGGCCTTTCCCGTCAGAGCCTTGTGCACGGTATTGATGGAAACGCCAAGCTCGGCGGCTATGTCCTTCATGGTTACGCGAGCGCTCATGCGGTTACTCCGTTATAGATAAGTTGCCAATTAATAGTCCAGTTAACGATACCCCAAAAATACTCTTCGACTCGCCGTGCTCTCCCTCAAATGCACAAAGCGCCCCGCGAACGGATGCCCGCGGAGCGCTTGGATGTCCGGACCTTATTTGATACCGCGACCCAAGTCTTCGGCGATTTTGTCCACGCCCTTAAGTGCGGCGCACGTCTTTTTGTTGGAGCAATGCCCGGTGCAAACGCCGCCCTGAGCGCAGTCGGCGCAAGTGCCCTTGCGGTAGATGCGCACGCATACCGCGACAAACGCAATACCGATAACAGCCAGTACAACAATATCGATAGGTGCCATAGCAAGCCTCCTCTAGTTAACCACCACTTACTTTACCCCATTCTCCACCTACCAAAAAGGGACAGGTTTATTTTGGTCGGTTTTATCTGCGGAAACGCCACATCTTAACTTCTGGGGCAAAGTAATCTGTCTCCCATGCACAAAAAGCCCGGGGTCGCTGGGACACCCGGGCTCGTGGAAAGGGGTTAATCCTTATTCGGACTTAAGCGGAAACTGCGGCGGAAGCAGTGTTGGTCTCGTCCTCGTCGGTCCATGCATGCTTGGGCATGGGACGGAAGATCTGGAAGAGCATCGCAACCAGCAGCACGATGGCCACAATCGTCCAGATACCAAACTGTCCAAGAACAAGCAAGTTGTAGAACTGGTTGATGAACAGGCCGATCACCCAAGCGAAGGCGCACTCGTAACCGATGGCGATCGCAGTCCACTTGCCGGAATCCATCTGGTTGCGGATGGTGCCAATGGCGGCAAAGCACGGAGCGCACAGCAGGTTGAAGGCGCCGAAGGCAACGCAAGCGCCCATGGTGGGGAACATGCCGGCAAACGCGGTCCACAGGCTCGGGTCGGTCTCGCCCGCGTCGGCGACGGACAGCAGCGAGCCGGCGGTGGCGACGACGTTCTCCTTGGCGACGAGACCCGAGACGGTCAGCGCGGTGGCCTGCCAGGTGCTAAAGCCGAGCGGGGCGAAGATCCAAGCGACCAGGTTGCCGAGCATGGCAAGCACGGAGTAGTCCATGAACTCCTCGGGGATGCCGTCCATCGCAGGCAGGAAACCAAAAGAACCGTTGTAGCTACCAAAGTTGGAGAGGAACCAAACCACGACGGTGGACGCGAAGATGACCGTGCCGGCCTTCTTGATAAAGGCCCAGCAGCGCTCCCACACGTGCAGCGCCCAAGAGCGGATCGCCGGGAAGTGGTAGGCAGGAAGCTCCATAACGAACGGCGTCGGGCGACCGGCGAAGAGCTTGGTCTTCTTGAGCATGAGGCCCGAGGCGATGACGGCAAAGACGCCCAGGAAGTAGAAGAGCGGGCTGATCCACGCGGCGGTGGTGGAAGAATCGCCGATGATGGAGCCCATGAGCAGGGCGATGATCGGCAGCTTGGCGCCGCAGGGGATGAACGTGGTGGTCATGACCGTCATGCGGCGGTCCTTCTCGTTCTCGATGGTCTTGGTAGCCATGACGCCGGGGACGCCGCAGCCCGAGGACACGAGCATGGGGATAAAGGACTTACCGGACAGGCCAAAGCGGCGGAACACGCGGTCCATGATGAAGGCGACGCGGGCCATGTAACCGCAGTCCTCCAGGAAGGACAGCATGACGAACAGCAGGAACATCTGCGGCACAAAGCCGAAGATGGCGCCCAGGCCGCCGACGATACCGTCACAGACGAGCGAATCGACCAGGCCGCCGTCCTCGGTGCCACCCGCCACAAGGGCGTCGTGCACCACGGTGGTAATACCCGGAACATAGGGGCCGTACTGTGCCGGGTCGACCGAGTCGGCATTGTCGCCCGCAGCCTCGACAGCTGCGTCGTAGGCGTCGCGACCCTGGCCGAGCACATACCAGCCGTCGGTGCCGAAGAGCTGGTCGTTGGTGAAGTCGGTCACCGTGCCGCCCAAGGTAGAAACGGCGATGTAGTACACGCAGAACATGATGACCACAAAGATCGGCAGGCCCAGGATACGATTGGTAACCACGCGGTCGATCTTCTCGGAGGTGCTCATCTTGGCCGGAGCCTTGGTCATGCACTCATCGATGATGTGCGCGATGACGCCATAGCGCTCACCGGTGATGATGGACTCGGCATCGTCGTCGCAGTCCTGCTCGCACTGGGCGACCAGCTCCTCCACGCGAGCAGCCTTCTCCTTAGTGAGGTTGATGAGCTTGCAGGCGTCTGCATCACGCTCGAACAGCTTGACGGCGTAGTAGCGGCGCTTGTTGGCGGGAACGCTCGCCGGAAGGTTGTTCTCGATGTGGTCCAGAACGTCCTCGATGGAGGAGTCGAACTTGTGCTCCGGCACCTGGCCCTTGGAAGCAGCGGACTTCTTGACCTGCTCGAACAGCTCCTTGATGCCCTTGTTCTTAAGGGCCGAGATCATCATAACCGGGCAGCCGAGCTTCTTGGACAGCTTGTCCGTGTCGATCTTGTCGCCGTTCTTCTCGACCAAGTCGGCCATGTTGAGGGCAACGACCACGGGCAGGCCGGTCTCGATAACCTGAAGCGCCAGGTACAGGTTGCGCTCGAGGTTGGTGGCGTCGACCACCTGGACGACAACATCGGGCTCTCCGCTCATGAGGTAATCGCGCGAGCATTGTTCCTCGGGACTGTAGGGGGAAAGCGAGTAGATGCCGGGGAGGTCCGTAATGGTAACGTTCTTGTCGCTTAGGAGCTTGGCTTCCTTTTTCTCAACCGTGACGCCGGGCCAGTTGCCAACGTAGCCGTTGGCGCCGGTGATCAGGTTGAAAAGCGTGGTCTTGCCGCAGTTGGGGTTACCCGCCAACGCGACATGGATCTGAGAATCCGCCATTCAATCCTTCTTCCTTGTGTGCCCGCGCTGCTTTCTCCGCGCAGGCTGGATAATGTGCTTCAAAGTTGCAGCATTAAGTTAGATATACCTAACTTTACCTGCAGAAATATACGCCACAAGCCCTTACTGGACCTCGACGACGGCCGCCTCCTCCTTGCGGATGGAAAGCTCGTAGCCGCGCACGTTGATCTCGACCGGATCGCCGAGCGGTGCAACCTTCACGACCTTGAACGAAGTGCCCTTGATGAGCCCCAGGTCCATAAGGTGGCGGCGAAGCGCACCCTCACCGTGAAGCTTGACGATGGTGGAGCTCTCGCCCACCTTAACGTCACCCAACGTCTTCATCCTCTTGTCCCCCTTTCGGTTTTTATGAAATGCTGCGGACTAACCGACGGTCATGATGTGCATGGCAACCTTGGAATCGATGCCAAAGCGTGCGCCCAGCACCGTGACGATGATATTGGCGCCACTCGAGCTCACCACGTGGATTTCGTTGCCCTCGACAAAGCCGAGGTCCTTGAGGTGGTGTTTCATGTCCTCATTGCCCTTTACACGGGACACGCGCACGGTTTCGCCCGCTTTTACCATCGAAAGCGGCATGGCCGGCATCTGCGGTCCGCAAGACATGAGTGGCTCCTAACGTCAGTTCGTCCTTAACATCGACACGGTAAAAGTTAACCACGCCTATGTTCGCTATAGTAAACTAACACGTGGTTAACTTTTTGGAAAGGGTCCCTATTCAGATTTCGAAAAAGTTTCCTTTATGAAACAAAAGAGGCACCGCAAAGACCATCTCTTTGCGGTGCCTTGTCATACCAATTTATGCAACAAAGGGGACTGTCCCCTTGTCACATTGTTGAGGTTAGAGCGAGAGGTTTCTGATCGACGTGACGCAGGAGGCCTCATCCACACCCGAAACGCGGAAGATGATGTTCTCGCCGCACTCGCCGTAGAGAGCCATGAGGCCCATAACATCGCGGCCATCCGTGTGGCGGTCGCCGATGCTGACCGACACGTCGCTACGATGCTTGGCAATGATGTCATAGAGCAGCGCAACCGGGCGGGCATGCAGTCCCAACGGATCTTTAATCGTCTTCGTAAACTCGACCATGTCCCCTCCCACGACATCGCACATTCGGCCGGCAAACCCAGCCACGTGGTAGTTATTGTACGTTACCGGCGCACCCCCGTCTCACAAAAAACGAGGGAAGGCACACGTCCTTCCCTCGTTGCTGGCAATAGGTAGCCGCTCGCCTACATCAGGCGCAGGCTGACGTCCTTGAGCTGGGCGCCGGAAACGGCACTCG
>JAXXEN010000008.1:0-39257 GCA_037237765.1 Collinsella sp.
GCCCTACCGGGAGTAGCCCCGACGGTTGACAAAACTATAGGAACACCCAATGACTGCCGGGCGGGAGCGTTTAGCGGTACAGCTGCCGACTGGGCAGGCTGAGCTGGTATCCTTATGCGGTAATGTCTCGATTCGTTAGGATTGCATGTGAGAGCTGCCACTGTCCTTCGTTCAGTTATATATCGCACCCTGGCCGTCGCGCTTGCTGCGCTCGCCGTACTGAGCACCATCATGCCCGCCCCCGCCTATGCCGCCAATACCGATCAGCAAGTCAAGACGGTCCGCGTCGGCTGGCTCGTCAGCAACGAGGGCTTCCAGGACGGCACCCCCGGCGAGCGTCTCTCGGGATGGGGTTACGAGTACCTCCAGACCCTGTCGTACTACACGTCCGGCTGGCGGTACGAATACGTCTCCGGCACCTTCACCGAGCTTATGGACATGCTCGAGGCAGGCGAGATCGACCTCATGCCCAACATCTCCTACTCCGAGGAACGTGCCCAAAAGCTGCTCTTTTCCTCGAACCCCGAGGGCACCGAGCGCTACTACATCTACGCCAGGCCCGACCGTGACGACCTTGCAAAGGGTGACCCTCAAGCACTCCAGGGTCTCACTATCGGTTGCAACCCCGACGTCATGCAAACCTTCGTTGGCCAGCAATGGCTCGCCAGCGAAGGAATCGCCTGCACATACAAGGAGTATGACGGAGGATCCGATCTCTTTGACGCGCTCGCAAACGACGAAGTCGATGCCGTCATCATGAACGACACAATCTCGTCGCCCAATGCCTCCCCCATGTTCTACATTGGTTCGAACGACTACTACTTTGCCGTTCCCAAAAGCCGCCCCGACCTGATGGACGACATCAATGCTGCCATGACGGCAATCGCCCGCGTCAACCCACGCTATAACGACGAAGTAAAATCTCACTACTCGACCCAAAACAGCGGCTCATCATCGCTCAACGGACCCGAACGTTCCTGGCTCAAAGCAAATGACAACACCATCACGCTCGGCTACATTACGGGCAAACTCCCCTACTGCAACGAGAACGAAGACGGCGAAATGGAAGGCTCGCTCGCATCGCTTGCGACGACGCTACACGATAAATTTGGCATTACGGTCAAAACCGTCGCCTTTGATAGCTACAAGATGATGTCAAAGGCCCTGTCAAAGGAAAGCATAGACGTTGCGCTGCCGGTATACCGAGATTACTGGTTTGCCGAGCAAACAGGCGTTGTGCAGTCGGTATCGTTGGGAACCATATCCCTCACCGCTATCCACACCGGCAGCAACCTGAACAAAAACCTTCAGAACATCGCCTGTACCAAATCATCGTTTGTCAACAAAAATGCACTTGAAAGTCTGTTCCCCACAGCGACCGTAACCGAATACCAATCCGACGATGAAGCGTTCGACGCCCTCAGGAAGGGAACGGCGCACTGCATCGTCGCTCCCAGTTCACGCGTAAAAACCATCGGTGACCGTTACGATCTCGAGGACTGCGAGACGACCGAGCTCCCTGACACCTGTGAGCTCTCGTGCTGGATTTCGCGCGGAAAACCCGAGCTGTTGGGAATCATCAACAAGGGCATCATCAATGCCGGAGAATCGCTCTCCGCAAGCAATTTCTCCTCCACGTCGTACACGGCCCAGGAATCCAACACGCTTCAATTCCTTTATCGCAACCGCACCGCCATTGCAGCTACCCTCATCGGTATGTTGTCGGTCGGCATCGTCCTGCTCATCTGGGCGCTCGTGCGCGCTCGAACCGAGCGCAAAAAAGCCGATGCTGCCAACGCCGCTAAGACGGCATTCCTCACGCGCATGAGCCACGACATCCGTACGCCGCTCAACGGTATCCTGGGCCTTATCGAGATCGAGGAATTGAAGGAAGGCGACATGCAAGTCGCCCGCGAGAGCCGTGCCAAGGCGCGCGTTGCCGCCAATCACCTGCTCTCGCTGATCAACGACATCCTCGAGATGGGCAAAATCGAAGACCGCAAGCTAACACTGGAGCATGCGCCTTTTAACCTCAAAGAGCTCTGTGACGATACACTGGTGCTGTGCAAGCTCCGCGCGTCCAGTAACGGCATCACAATGCAGGACAATAGTCTGCCGTACGCCACGGGGCCATACATGATCGGCAGTCCCACCCATATCCGACAGATCATGATCAACCTGTTAGACAACAGCATTAAGTACAACAAGCACAGCGGCTCCGTCACCTTTAGCTCAAAGACCAAGCCACTCGATAACGGGCGCGCGCTCTTTTGCTTTAGCGTTTCGGATACCGGCATTGGCATGGCTCCCAAGTTTTTAAAGCATATCTATGAGCCGTTTGCCCAAGAAGGTGACGATGCACGCAGCAAGTTCCAAGGAACCGGCATGGGCATGCCAATCGTCAAGTCGCTTATTGAACTGATGGGCGGCACCATCGAAGTCACCAGCGAGCTCCATGTGGGCACCACGTTCTACGTGGAAATTCCGCTCGATATCGACAAGAACCCCCAGGCGCGGACGGATACGGTCGAGAAGGCGCTCGACTGCTCGCTTGCCAACATGAACGTGCTGCTCGCCGAAGACAACGAATTGAATGCCGAGATTGCCCAGGCGCTGTTAGAATCCGAGGGCGTCGTGGTCACCCGCGCCGCCAACGGCAACGAAGTCGTCGATCTGTACCTATCGCATCCCGCCGGCAGCTTCGATGCGATCCTGATGGACATTATGATGCCGGACATGGACGGCTACGAGGCAACCCGCGCGATTCGTCTGAGCGAGAAGGTCGATGCAACCGATATCCCCATCATCGCGCTCACCGCCAATGCCTTTGCCGAGGACGCCAAGGCGGCACACGACGCCGGTATGAACGCCCATCTGTCCAAACCGCTCGACTTTAACAAGCTCAAAAACATACTCGCCCGCATCAAGAAAAACGGATCCGTTTCGCTATAGTTTGTGCTCAACAACCATGCCCAGTAGAAAGGAAGCCAACGATGTTTAGGCCCTTACGTCGAAAGAAACGCGCCATCACTGACGAGGAAGCGCGCGAACTGCTCGCTACCTGCAAGCGCGGCGTCTTTGCCGTCAACGGCGACGATGGCTACCCGTACGCCATTCCCGTCAACTACTTCTTCGACGCCGAGCACGACAAGATTTATTTCCATGGCGCCAAGGCCGGCCACAAGGTCGACGCACTCAAGCGCGATGACAAGGTCTGCTTTACCGTTTACGGCAACGAGTGGTACAAGGACGGTGACTGGGCTCCCTACGTTATGAGTACCGTGGTCTTTGGCCGCTGTCGCCTGGCGAATGACACCCCCGCGTTTATCGAGGACAAAGTCCGCCAGCTCGCCCTTAAGTACTACCCTTCTGCCGAAGAGGTCGAAGAGGAAATCGCCAAGGACATTAAGGGCGTCCAGCTCTACGAGATTACGATTGAGCATCTTTGCGGCAAGCAGATTCAAGAAAAATAAACCTCCGCAGCAGGTCTGCGCCCAATGGTTACAGATGCCTTACCACACGGGGCCTTCTAGCCGACTTGGCAGAAGGCTCCGCATGCAGTGCGCGCTTACCGTGCATTAAAAACGTAGCGGTCCAGGCGGTCGCACGCTTCCTTTACGCGCGAAAGCGGCAGCGCCAGATTCACGCGAATGTGGCAGGGCCCGTGGAACGGACGGCCGTCCTGATACCCCACGCCCACGCGCGCCCCCTCGTCGAGCAGCCACTGAATATCGCGGCCATGCTCGCGACACCACTCGGTGCAGTCCAGAAACACCATGTACGTGCCCTGCGGACGCGAATAACCCACGCCCTCAAAATGCTCGTCCACGTAATCGCAGAAGTACTCGATATTGCCGGCAAGCACCTGGTTGAGCTCGTCCACCCACTCGTAGCCTTGCGGCTGGTAGGCACCGATAAGCGCATGCATGGAGAGGACATTCATCTCGTTGTAGTGGGTCTTGTTGGACACAGCGCATATGCGGTCGCGCAGCGTCTCGTTGTAGATAATGTGGTAGCTGCCGACCAAGCCCGCCAGGTTAAACGTCTTACTCGGCGCATAGAGGGCAACCGTGCGCATGCGGGCATCCTCGCTCACCAACTGCGTCGGGATGTGTCTGCGTCCCGGCAGGATGATATCGGACCAAATCTCGTCCGAGATCACCACGCAATCGTGCTGGCGATAGATATCCATTGCGCGCTCAATTTCGTCGCGCTCCCATACGCGGCCGCAAGGATTGTGCGGCGAGCAGAACACCGCGGCATGGATGTGGTTTTGGGCGAGCTTGCGCTCCATGTCCTCAAAGTCCATACGCCACACGCCCCGGTCGTCGAGCTTAAGCGGGCTGTGGACAATGCGATAGCCCGCGGCCTCGATGGACTTGGTAAAGCCGATGTAGGTGGGGCTGTGGACCAGCACCGCATCGCCCGGCTGGACATACGCGCGCAACGTCGACACGACACCGCCCAGCACGCCGTTTTCGTAGCCGATATGCTCCGGCGCCAAGCCCTCAACGCCGTTGCGACGGCTCTGCCATTCGATGATGCGATCGAAGTACTCGGGGCGCGGGTTAAAGTAGCCAAACATGGGGTGCTGGGCGCGCTGAATGATGTGCTCCTGGACCGTGGGCACCGTGGCGAAGTTCATGTCCGCCACCCACATGGGAATGCGGTCGAAGCCCTCGTCGGGCGCGTTCGGAGCCATACCTGGGATCTCACCCCAAGAGTCAACGGCGATGGAGTCCATGCCGTGGCGGTCGATGATTGAAGTAAAGTCGTATTTCATGCTGGACTCCCGTGCAGAGCGGAATGATTCGGTAGGCGTTATTGTCCACCAGCGTGGGCAGTTTTGACGCGGGGTTTGGCGCTGAATTTGACGGGTGCGGACGAATGGCTGGTTAGTCTCGCGCGTCGTTGACGGCGACTACGGTTAGCTGGGTTTCATCGACCGCAAACGATATGTCGAGTCCAGCGTAGGCCAGATGATAGACGCGGTTTGGCTCGTGCTTGCTGCCCGCGCGGCGCGGATCTTGGCGAAGAACCTCGACCAGACCGGGAAGCTTTGCGGGCGGGACCATATCCTGCAGCGCTTGCGGAAACTCAACATCGAGCTCTTGCCACGGAGCATCCTCAATCCAGCCGCCCGTTGCATCCGGGCGGCAGTCCGCAAACGGAATGTAGGGCTTAATGTCGTAGATGGGCGTGCCGTCGCGCAGGTCGGACCCCAGCACATGGATGATGGGGCCGTCGTCGGTAAGCTCCACGCGGTCGAGCTTAACGCAGGTGAGACCGATGGGGTTAGGGCGAAACGGACTGCGCGTGGCAAACACGCCCACGCGCTCGGCTCCGCCCAGACGCGGCGGGCGCACGGTCTTCGACCACTTGGCATTAGTGCCGGACCTGTCCTGCGCCTTGGCATCGGCAGCTATGTCCTTAGCCGTGCCGCCGGGCGTTCCGTTTTCGAAGCGCCACAGCAGCCACAGGTGAGTGAAGGAGTCCAGACCCTCAACCGCTGCATTGGAGGCAAATTCCGGCTCAAAAACGATGCGTCCCTGCAGATGGGGCGCCAAAAAGCTGTTGCGCGGAATGCCGAACTTCTGCGGCAGGTCGGTATGTATGTGTGCAATAGGTTCCATGCCGGTCATTGTACGGCATGGAGGAGCGAGGCGTTGCGCGCAATTCTTCGCCGCGGTTCCCCGTCGTGCAACCAACGGTTGCTTGGAAGGGCACCTGCTGCCGCGTATGCTTAAGCCATCAACCAGCAGAAAGGAGCCGCTATGGCCTTTGCAGAAAAGCTCATTGCTGTCCGTCGCGCCCATCACCTTACCCAGGAGCAGCTCGCCACCAAGCTCTTTGTCACACGCCAAGCCGTCAGCCGTTGGGAACGCGGCGAGGTCACACCGGGCATCGACATGATGAAACTCATTGCCGCCGTGACCGGCGAGCAGCTGCCCCACCTGCTCGAAATGCCCGAGCACTATTGTCAGAGCTGCGGCATGATACTCACGCCCGACGACTGCGGCACCGACGCCACGGGCGCCACGACCGACCATTACTGCAAGTGGTGCTACGACCACGGCAAGTACACCTACGACACCACCATGGAGGCGATGATTGAAGATTGTGCCCCGCGGCTGGCGCAAAACACCGGCATGTCGCTCGACGAAGCCGTCTCACTCATGGGCGCCGTCCTGCCGCAACTGGAGCGCTGGCGCACCGTGCAGGAAAACGAGGAGCGCTACGGTGCCGAGGCGCGGGAGCGCTATGGCAATGAGGCTATCGATGCAGCAAACGAAGCGCTGCTGGACATGGACCCTCAGACGTGGAACGACATGAAGGAACTTGAACGCGCTATTTTGGGTCAGCTCTCGATTGCCATAGGCATTGGCGACCCAGAGAGCAACGAGGCTCGTAAGCTTGTCGCGATGCATCGTCGATGGATTGGCCTTAATTGGGGACACGAGCCCCAGAACGAAGCGTATCTGGGCCTCGCCCACGGCTATCTTGCCGACCAGCGCTTTGTTGACTACTACGACAAGCCCTGCGGCACCGGAGCCACGGCGTTTTTGGTCCAGGCCATCGAGTCGTCGTTGACGCGCGCATAGACCGCGGCGGCTTTGGGTATTTCAATCAAAACGTCAACCGATTGGAGACCTATGGCTACTGATCATGAGCTCGCGCTATTCGTTATGACCGGCTGCCCGTACTGCATAAAGGTCAAGCGCTTCCTGGCCGATAACGGCGTGACCGTTCCCGAGCGCAATATCTCGACCGATACCGGAGCCGAGCAGACGCTCATCGCCGTCGGCGGAAAACGCCAGGTTCCCTGCCTATTCATCGACGGCAAGCCACTCTACGAGTCGAGCGACATCATCACATGGGTGCAGGAGAATCTGCTCTAGCACGCACACTCTGTCCGTCCAGGGCCCCAGCCCATACGACCCAAACATGTACACCAGCATCCAAAGTCGACATTTTCGACATCTTTGGATGCTGGCGTACAGCTTTTTTGGTAGTCATGGACGCTCTTAGCCGGCTAATTGTTTGAGGAGACCTTTGGATTATGGCTGTTTGACGCCTCTGGAAAGGTTTCCGAGAGGGCTGTGGTCAAAAAAGGGCAAATATGAGTACTGCTACCTGTTTAGTAGCAGCGATTTTGATCACTTCAGGAACTATTCAACGTTCCACTCGTCCGCAGACGACGTTATTTCTCCTCATATGTTCAATAAAAGTAGCTCCTAATGGGAACAAATCTCATCAGGAGCTACTATTTATAGCAAAATAAATGCAACCATAATGGCAACAGTACTCATATTTGCCCTTTTTTGACCACGACCCTCCAGAATAGTCGCTGAGAACGACACTAAATGACAAAATCCGGCACTTGGACGTTCTTATATGAGTAGCCATTGAAGGACACCTAACGACTACTCCCATTCGCGACACACTGTGTCGCGAATTAAGCTGGTCCCATTACCGAAGACCAGTGAGAGCTCCTGCCCAGAATCTCGATAGCTTAATAAAGTGCTCCCCTCCGGAAGTTCAATGAGCATCCAAATTCCAAGCTGAAAAGCAAAGGAGCATCGAAGCCGTCAATGCTCATTTCCTATCGAACACGCGGGTCAAAACAAGCTAATTAGCCTGATAAACTGTTTGTATTTTTGTCTACAAAACTATATACAAAAAGAGTATCCGTTGACCTGTGCTCGACATTATGCCGATCGATAGGAGGCGCTATGGACGCTAAGCAGCTCGAAAAGATGATGGGGTTTGCTCCCGGAGAGCTGGAGAAAGCCTCGGAGGCATACGAAAAAGATGAGTGGCCGAAGGGTCGCACCATCAAGCTGGGAAGGCCGTCGATCTCCGATGAGCCAAGCGTTGTTTTATCGGCACGTGTGGGCGAATCGGTCCTTGAAGCCTTTGACGCAAAAGCAAAGCGCCATGGGCAAACACGCACGGAGCGACTCAGGGAGCTCATCACGCTCGATGCAATGATTGCCTAAACTCAACTCCCCCGTCGACCCAAACATATACGCCAGCATCCAAAGTCGACATTTTTCGACATCTTTGGATGCTGGCGTACAGCTTTTATAGCTAGTCATTGGGGACACTCATTGGGGACGTTCATAAATGACTAGTCGTTAAAGAACGTCCCCGATGACTAACTAACCGTGGAAGCAGGCTATGGGTGCGAGTGGCTGCTCGCGAAAGACGCGCTCGACGGCGGCGCGGTATTCGTCGACTTTTTTGGTCTTACGTACGAGCTTGTGAACGGTAGCGGGGTCGGCGAAAGCGCACTTGGCGTAGAACCACCACTCCTTCATGCGAAAGACTGCATTGCCGCCAATCTCTTCTGCATAGGCAGCAAACAGCGTGTCATGGAAACGCTGCAGCTCGGCTGTCGTGGCAGCAGGGCCGCCGTTGACCATACGGGCCAGAGCGGGGTTCGCGAGCAGGCCGCGCCCCAGCATCACATGGCGCGTGCCGGGATAGGCCTCCACCAGCGCATCCATGTCCTCGAGATCAAAAATATCGCCGTTGTATGCCACCGGAAACGGCGCACGTTCCAGCGTCTCGCCATAAAACTCTTTGCGCGGCGAGCCCGCATAACGGTCCTTCTGCACGCGCGGATGCACGATCAGCTCTGCCAGCGGCATGCGGCAATATAGATCGAGTACGCGCTCGTATTCGTCGTCGCTCTCCAACCCCAACCTGGTTTTGACCGATACCGGCAGCGGAGAGCGCTCACACACGTCACTCAAGAACACCTCAAGCTCGTCCAAGTTGCGCAAAAAGCCCGATCCTTTGCCCTTGGCAACAACCGTCCCCGAGGGGCAACCCAAGTTGAGATTGACCTCGCGATAGCCCATGTCGGCGAGCACCTGCGCCGCCCACACAAACTCGTCCGCGTTCTTGGACATCAGCTGAGGCACCACGTTGAGCCCCTGGTTATTGGCAGGATCGATCTCCTTAAACGCCTTGCCGCCAAAGCGATTTCCCACCCGCGGCGGCGGCAAAAACGGCGTGTAATAGCAATCGAGCGCACCGAAGCACTCCGCATGCACGTGACGGAACACATGCCCGGTAATCCCCTCCATGGGGGCCAACGAAAGGATCATCTACTCTTCTCTCATATCAACGAACGTGACAAAGGAACCGTCCCTTTGTCACGTTATTCGGAGCGCAGGGCTTCCACGGGGTCTTTTTTGGATGCGCTGCGGGCCGGCAGCAGGCCGGCAACAACCGTCAGCAGCACCGAAATCGCGATGAGCACCAGCGCATCCTGCACGGGTAGGCTCATCAGGTTGGGTACTTGTTTGGCAGCAAGCGCCCAGGTATTAACCGGGAAGCTCACGGCCACCACGACGACAATGGCAAAGACGCCGGCAATGAGGCCCTCGATAAAGGTCTCGGCATTGAATACGTTGGCCACGTTACGCTTCGACGCGCCGATCGCACGCAGGATGCCAATCTCCTTTTTGCGTTCCAGCACGCTGATGTAGGTGATGATGCCGATCATGATGGAGCTCACCACCAGGCTGATACTCACGAATGCGATGAGCACCAAGCTGATGGTGTTCACAATGTCGGTCACCGAACCCATGATGATGCCCATGTAGTCGGTGTACGAGATCGCCCGCTCATCGTGGCCAGCGGCTTTGACCTGTTTGTTGTACGCATCGATGTGATCGAGTACGCGCTCCTTGGCCTCAAAGTCACGCGGGAAAATCTTGACCGAGATGGGATCCGCCTCGTCCGCATAACCCAACGTGGTCAGATTGTTGTCGTAGGTGAGCTTCGAAGCCTTGGCATAGCTCATCATGAGCGAACTCAGGTCCTCGGCGTCCATGTTGAAATGGATGGCATGAGCAAAGGCACTCGCATCCACGCGCATGGCGCTCGCCAGGTTAGCAAAACTCGAAGACATCTGCGTCGCCACCTGGTCCATAAGCCCTGCCGCGCCCGCCTTGAGCTGGGATGATACCGTCGACGCTATCTGCTCGCTGATTGCCTTCATCACCTGATCCATAGCCTGCTGCAGATACGGAGCCAGCTGCTTTTGCACATAGTCGCTCATCGCCTGCTGCAGACGCTCGGCCAGGGCATCGCCGCCGAGCGCTTTGAGCTGGGCCAGGATTTGCTGAGCTGTGTCATCACTCTCAAGATACGCCGAGAATGCGGCAGCAAGCTTTGACGCGTCCTTAAGATCATCGGGTGACAGCGCCCTAAACTGATCAGACTGCAAAAAGCTCTCAAACAGCTGGTTGGCTAGCGTTCCCACCTGCTGCATTTGCTCGGGCGTAAGTTCCAGGCCGTCAAAGATGCCCGAGAAATCTGGAGCCGGCGCTTTGGCCATGATGTCACCAAAGTCGATGTCCTTGCCAACGCCCGAAAGGTCAATGTCCAGCCCCGACAGATCGATGCCAGAAAGGTCCATACCGCCGACAACACCCGAGAGCGCGGAGGTATCGAACGAGAACGCGCTCTTGAGCGCCGCCTCGTCCACACTGAACATGCTGCCCAGATCCACGCCTTGCTTGGCCTCGCCTTGCAGTTCGTCGAAGGTTTTGCCCGTAAAGACATCCGTCTCGGGGTGGTCGAGTTGCTCCTGCACAATCTGCGAATTTGCGGCGCGTTCCATAAGCTGGCGAGTCAGCGCATGCGTGTAGGCAATGCCCGGGGACAACGCGCTCGCGTTGGCGGTCTCGTTGGGTCGCACCACGCCCACAATGTGCACGTCGATACCGTCGGCAACCTTGGCGGCCATAAAGTCGGTGTCGCCAGACATGTCAGTCCACATGCCGGTCTCTTCGTTTTTGCGATACGCATCAGCCGGCGACAGCACCTTAAACGTGGTAGACAGCGCATCGTCGTAGGTAAAGTCGGTGCCGGTCTCGGGCGTTTCGACCCCACCGTCAGCCGTCATAGCGCTGTTTACCAGATCGTTGAGCTCATCGATATCCAGCGCGCCGATGCTGTAGAGCGTGTAGTCACCCACCGTACCGCGGCTCGAAAGCACCATCACGGCTTCGTTGGCAGACGTGGGCCAATGACCGGCGACGACATCGTACTGGCTGTCGAGCAGGCTCTGGTCGTCAATCATCTCGTTAAAGACCGAGGTTCCCATGGATTCCATGCTCACCGTTGCCGCCGAGCTCGCGCCTCCGCTCATGGCCTCGGTCATGGCGTTGGGCACCAGCCGGACAGGCTTCTCATCGCCCTTGCCGGCACGATAGACAACCGGCGATACACCGTAGCCGTACTGAATGGCGTTGACCTCTTTATCGATGCCGTCGCCACCGGCATCGAGCCATGCCTTAAAGCTCGTCATGTCGTTGGACTTAACGCTTGCAAACATATCCTTTACGGCCGTGACCACAGGAATCTTATCGGTTCCCTTAGCCTTGCCGCCGGCACTGTCGTCGGACGAATCCACGTTTTCAGGCGAGTCATCATCCGCAGTTCCCTGTCCGCCCATCATGGACGACAGGTCGTAATCCTGCTTGGAAATGGTGAGCGGGTAGCTCGAGAGCGTATCCTCCTCGACCTTTTTGATGTAGCTGTTTACGCCATTGGACAGCGCCAGAATCGCTGCGATACCGATAATGCCAATCGAGCCCGCAAAGGCAGTCATGGTCGTACGGCCCTTCTTGGTCATGAGGTTTCGGGCAGAAAGCCCCAGCGCCGTCACAAAGCTCATCGAGGTTTTGCGCGTAGGCTTGGCTTGGCGGCGCGTGGCGTCAGCGACATCGAAAGGATCGGAATCGTCGGTAATCTTGCCGTCCGCCAGGTTGACGATGCGCGTGGCGTACTGGTACGCCAACTCAGGATTATGCGTGACCATAATAACCAGACGGTCGCGCGCCACGTCCTTGAGCAAGTCCATGACCTGCACGGACGTTGCGGAATCCAAGGCGCCGGTCGGCTCGTCTGCCAGCACGATCTCGGGATCATTGATCAGGGCGCGGGCGATGGCCACGCGTTGCATCTGTCCGCCCGATAGCTGGCTCGGGCGCTTGTTAACGTGCTCGCCCAGGCCGACTTTCTCCA
Organism: Collinsella sp.; assembly: GCA_037237765.1. Taxonomy (GTDB): domain Bacteria; phylum Actinomycetota; class Coriobacteriia; order Coriobacteriales; family Coriobacteriaceae; genus Collinsella. Next base: position 12,049 of record JAXXEN010000008.1, read on the forward strand.
ACGCCTCACGTGCACGCTGGCGGCGCTCGGCATGGCCCACACCCGTGAGCGTAAGCGCCAGCTCAACGTTTTCCAAGATGGTCTGATGCGGAATGAGGTTATAGCTCTGGAACACAAAGCCGATGCGGTTGTTGCGATAAGCATCCCAATCGCGATCGCGAAAGTCCTTGGTCGAAATGCCGTCGATTAACAGGTCGCCGGAATCGAAATGATCGAGCCCACCGATAACGTTGAGCATCGTAGTTTTGCCCGAGCCCGAGGGGCCCAGAATGGCCACGAACTCGTTATCGCGAAAAGACAGGCTTACGCTGTCGAGCGCCACCTGCGTAAACGACTGGGTAACGTACCTTTTGCAAATACCTTTGAGCTCCAACATGGACGGCAACCTCTCCTGCACAGGCACTCTGCCCGCTCTCACCCGCCGTTCGTATTCGACGCGTTTGTCCTACTCTATCCCCATTTTTTGCCGGCACCAGTGAAGAATGTAGGGAACCGCACCAAAAAACGAACGGGACGGCGCCTAAAAAAGAGGTCCCGAGCGGGACCTCTTTATGGTGGAGATTATCTTGAAAGGGAGCGGGCTACTTCGTACAGCGGCGCACGATCCTCGCTGTGCTTTACGCGTTTTCTACTGCTCGCTATTCGCAATCGCCTGGTCGATAAGCTTGTCGAGCGCTGCGCGCTGCTCGGCGGAGCTGATGGCTCCCACGATTGGATCCCCTACGATGTTGCCATTCTGATCGATGACATACGTTGTCGGGAACGAGAACAAATTTGACGTAAACTTACCGGCCTCGCTATCCGACTTGAACCAGATGTTCTTATATGTCACGCCCGTCTTGCTCAGCACGTCCTTGGCATCTGCAATCTCGCCCTTGTTGCCATCGAGCGTAAAGGAATTGACGCCCACGACCTGGCCGCCCTTCTTGGCAAGCTCCTTATTCAGGTCCTCAAGGTCGCCCAACTCGCCCACGCACGGCTTGCACGTGGTGAACCAGAAGTTCATGACGGTGACCTTGTTCTTAGAGAACAGCTCGTCGCTGCTCACGTCGCTGCCATCCAGGTCCTTGCCCGTAAAGCTGGGGAACTTCGTCGTCTCGCTCGAAGCATTGGCACCAGCCGTCATGCCAGCGGCCGAAGCGTCGACGCTCTCGCCTGCGCTCGGCGTGCTTCCACAGCCGGGGAACTCCTTCTCCAGGCTCTCGAGCTTGTCCTCGATCTCCTTGATCTGCTGTGCACCGGCCTTGAGCGTCTTAAGCTCATCCGCCGTGAACTTATCCTTGGCGCCGTCGATGGTCTTGAGCAGGAAATCGCCGTAATTGCTGCCGTCCTCAATCATTGCCGAGTCTTTATTTGCCGCATTGAATACCTTTTCCCACAGCGCGTTATCACTCGAAAAGATCTCGTTCTCCTTCTGCATGAGCTTCGCATACAGCTCGGCGGCCTCGTCGGCATTGGCCGGCTTCTGCGCAGTGAGTTCTGCGATCTTAGGATCGGAGCTCGCAGATTCGCTCGCATTGCCACCGGGCGCCGAACATGCCACAAGGCACAAGGCCAATACCGGCACCATAAACAGGGCCGCAATCTTAGAAAGCTTCATAGTCATTCCTCCGTTTTGTCGAAGCTTGTTTACTTTTTATCAGCGGTCAAGGGAAGCTTTTCCGCCGACACATCCAGGCCATAGCGATAGCTGATGGCATCGACGGGACAGGCCCCGATGCACTTTCCGCACCGGATACATTCGGCATGATTGGGCGCGCGGACCACATCAACGTCCATCTGACAAACCTTTGAGCACTTGCCGCACGAGACACATTTACACGCGTCAACCTGAATCCCCAACAAGGACACCCTATTCATGAGCGCATAGAATGCGCCGAGTGGGCAAATCCATTTGCAGAAGGGGCGGTAGAACAAAACGCTCAGCACTACCACGGCAATGAGAACGGCAAGTTTCCAGGTAAAGAGCTGCCCCAGCGCAGATCGAATGCCGGCATTGGCAATGGCCAGCGGAATGGCGCCCTCGAGCACACCCTGTGGACAGATGTACTTGCAAAAGAACGGGTCCCCCATCCCCAGATCGTTGACCACCAACGCAGGCAGCACTACCACGGCAAACAGCAGCACGACGTACTTGATGTACGTGAGCGGCTTGAGCTTTTTCGTGGAGAACTTTTTGCCGGGAATCTTATGAAGCAGCTCCTGCAGCCAGCCAAACGGGCACAGAAAGCCGCATACAAAGCGCCCCAGCAGCACGCCGAGCAAAATGAGCGTACCGGTAACATAGTAAGAAAAGTTGAACTTGGATGAACCTACCACCGACTGGAACGACCCGATGGGGCACGCACCCGATGCCGCGGGGCACGAATAGCAATTAAGTCCAGGTACGCAGACTGTTTTTCCCGCGCCCTGATAGATGCCGCCTTTGACAAAGTTTGGCAGGTGAATGTTGGTGACAAGCGTCGCCGCCGCCTGAATGAATCCGCGAAATCGAGCCAAAACATGCGACGCAGTGTTTTCTCTTTTATCCAATTCCGATACACTCCAAGCACAGCCTAATCGCTTTGGCCAGCACGGCATCCGCCTCGCCACGCATAACGCCAAAGCACACCATGGCAATTCCGACGATCAACAAAGCGACCTGTACCACGGGTTTTACCGCTTTGAACAACACGACCACTCCTTTCGTTACGCGACCATTGGACCATATCGACTATAAAATCCGTGTTAAGCGCGATTTGGAATGTGCAAGGAGACTGTTATGCGTATTTTGATCGTCGAAGACGAGCGAGCACTGTGCGATGCAATCGCGCGCAGTTTGCGAAACTTGGCGCACAGCGTCGACTGCTGTCACGATGGACAGGAGGCGCTCGACCTGCTGGGCGTCGAAGTCTTTGACCTCGTGGTACTCGACCTCAACCTTCCCCGTATCGACGGCATGACCGTGCTCAGGGAACTTAGGAAAACCGACTGCGAGACCAAGGTGCTGATTCTGTCCGCGCGTGGCGAAGTATCCGATAAGGTCGACGGACTCGATGCCGGCGCCAACGATTACCTCACCAAGCCGTTTCATCTGGACGAACTTGCGGCAAGGATCCGCAGCCTTACCCTCAGGCGCTTCGCACAAAGCGACATAGTATTAACCTGCGGAAAACTCAGCTTTGACACCAAGGCGCGCATCGCTTCCGTGGGCAGCGAGGCCTTATCTCTTACACGCAAGGAAACGGGAATCTTGGAATACCTGATGCTTAATCAGGGGCGACCGGTAAGCCAAGAGGAGCTTATCGAGCACGTTTGGGATAGCACCGTGAACAGCTTTAGCAACGCAACCCGCGTTCACATCTCGTCGCTCCGAAAAAAGTTGCGCAGCGCTTTGGGATATGACCCGATTCGCAATCGGATTGGAGAGGGCTACGTTATGGAGGATGGAGAATGAAAGGGCTTTCGCTGCAATGGCGCATAACGATCATGACGGCACTGTTGACGTGTGCGGCGTGCGTGCTGACGAACTGCCTGGTCGGCTATACGGGTATGCGCTACATGGATGCCATCGGCAGCGACATCTCGGCCTTTAACGCAACCGGTGAAGATTCGCTCCAGGCGTTCGACCCAACGAAAGCGGCCCTCGATGACAAGGTCACGATCGTCGTAAATGACGCACAGGAGTCTTTTGGCACGACAGCCTGGTACATCACGGCTGGAGTCACACTCCTTGGCGGCGCGCTGGCATACTTTGTGAGCGGCCGTGCACTCAAACCGCTACGGGCTTTTGCGGCCCAGGTCGAGCGTGTGCAGCCTGACAACCTAAGCGAAATCAGGCTCAGTGAAGATGTGCCCATCGAGCTACAACGATGCAGCGCCTCTTTCAACGACATGATCGCCCGTCTTGGCGAAGGGTTCTCTGCACAGCGTCAGTTTACCGGCAACGCCGCGCACGAGCTGCGCACCCCGCTCGCCCTTATGCAAGCACAGATTGAACTATTCATCTCCGAGCACTCCGGTTTGCAACCCGAAACAGCCGAGCTACTCGGCCTGCTACAGGAACAAACCGAGCGCATGTCTCGAATGGCCAAGGTATTGCTCGAGATGAGTGAGCTCCGCAGCGTTCCTTGCGAGGACGATGTGGAGCTTGGCCCCTTGTCCGAAGAGGTCCTCACCGACCTTGCGCCACTTGCCGAAAATAAGGGCATAGCCCTCAATTGTGCTGGAGACGCTCTAGTAATCGGGAGCGACACGCTCCTCTATCGGCTGGTGTTTAACCTGGCCGAAAACGCTATCCGCTATAGCCGCACCGACTCGAGCGTTACCGTCTCCATCTGCGACAACGACAGCCACGTGTTCCTGCGAGTCGAGGACCAGGGCCCGGGAATACCCAAGCAGTACCGTGAGAGCATCTTCCAACCGTTCTTTCGTCTAGACAAATCCCGCAGCAGGGCATACGGCGGCGCAGGACTCGGACTAGCGCTCGTTTGGGAGATTGCAGCTCTTCACGGTGGCACAGTAGAGGTCGAAACAAGTTCCGAGAACGGGACCACCATGCTCGTAAGCCTTCCAAAACGATCCGCAGCGTCAACCGAGCAGTAAAACGAAAGGGGTCCCGAGCAACAGGAGTACAATTGCTGCTATTGTTGCCAGCTGTTGGGAGATGGAAGATGGACTGCGATGGCTACCCATGCGTTCCCATGCCGTTGATGTGCACTGCCTTTGTGCCGGGGCAGATTGACGCTGCGGTTGCAGGCATTTCCGACCCCGATTCACGCACCATCGCCACGGCAGAAGCGCTGTACTTTCGCGGACAGGCCGCCCTCGCTGCCAAGACGGCGCGCCCCTATCTTGACGCCACCGATTCCGCACTGCGCTATTCCGCATGCTTTATCTGCGGATACGCCAGCCTGTCGCTCAACCGTATCGCCGACGCCCGCCGTTGTCTTGCGGGCATCCTCGATACGCCAACTGACGAGGAATCACCCGCCGTCCACGCCACGCATATCCTGTTCGCCTCGGCCGCAAGCGTCCTGCTGCACTTGTCTTCCCCGTATTCTGCCGAAGAGTTTTATCCGCTTGCGGCGCATCTGCCCGAAGGCCTGCGCCTGTTCGCCAGCTACGTGATGGCGCATGCCCTGTACCTGCGCGGCGAATATGGCCGCAGTCTGGGCATGGCGGAAAACGCCCTGATCATGAAACAGGGGAGCTATCCGATCTCGGAACTGTTCCTGCACCTGGCAGCTTCCATGGCATGCATGAGTCTCAAAGACGTCGACGCCGCAAAAACGCACTTCGGAGCCGCTTGGAACATTGCGCGCCCCGACGGCCTTATCGAGCTCATTGGCGAGCACCACGGCCTTTTGCAGGGGCTCATCGAGGCATGCCTAAAATCGCAATACCCTGACGATTTCGCACGTATCATCGAGATTACGTATCGATTCAGCTACGGCTGGCGGCGCATCCACAACCCCGATTCGGGCGAGGACGTGGCTGACGACCTGACGACCACAGAGTTCACCATGGCCATGCTCGCCTGCCGCGGATGGACCAACGCCGAAATCGCTCGTCATATGGGAGTATCGCCGGGCACTGTCAAAAACCGCCTATCCAGTGTGTATGCAAAGCTTGGCATCGGCACGCGCACCGAACTGGTCGCGCATATGTTGCGTTAGCGACCGGGCTGCCTAGCGCAGCATGCGCGCTCCGGAGCCCCGGCGCTTCGCTCGCTCAAATTGGACATTTTGGCCCTCGGACGGCACTACCGTGGCAGGATGCCTTCTCGCAAAATTGGATTATTTCCACCGATACCTGCGGGATGGGAGCCAAAGATGCTTGATCGCCGTTCGTTACTTGTTGCCGGAGCGTCCTCGCTGGCGAGCATTATGTTGCCGCGCGTGCCGGGAAGCGCAAACGCCTTCATATTGCCGATCGCGCCCACCGAAGCCTATGCCGACGAAAAAGACCCCTTCAGGGTGCTCGTTCTCTCGCGCACCATGTTTGGTGTGGTCGTGGTCGACGTCGCCAACAAGAATACGCCCATCACGGGTGCCCAGGTCACGCTCACATCGCGCTATGCCGCAGGCAAGCAGCTCACCGCCACTACCGATGAAGAAGGCACGGCCATCTTTGAGGTCGCGCCGCTTTCGGAAGGCTACGTGGACGAGGCAACGCTTCTCGACGCGTACGACTTTAACGGCGGCATCTCCATTAGCATGGCGGGCTACCGTGATGTCGAGATTCCCCTTGCGCGTATCCAGGGCGGCACCGCCATAACCGCGCCCACGCGTCCGCTTTCCGACGGCGAGCCGTACTTCCGCCAGCTCACATTCGACGAATGGGACATCCAGTACGCTGAAGCCACGTTCATGGCATTGCCGAAGGACGACACGGCAAACGGGCAGCCCGATACGCACTCCTTTACCGTGCAGGCACATCTGCCACAGGGTGGACAGGCAACGCTGTGCATCAACAAGGTATTGCCCGCCACGGGCAGCTCAGCCGAAACCGTCACACAGATCGGCCAGATCAAGGCCAGTGCATCGGGTGCGGATAATCTGGCAACGTTCACACTCGAAGACAAGTTCCTCGATGCGGCATCGGGCCTTCTGGAAGAAGGGTGCAAACTGCGCTTTGTCCTCGACTATCAGGGCAAAACCTACACGCTCTCCTCCCACATGGCCGTTGTCACCGCGCCGGCGGCAAAGGCAGAATCGGGCTCGACCACTATCGTCCCCACCACCATGGACCAAGAGATCACTCCGTTTGATTTCCCCGCGGCGTTTCCCGGCATCGGCGGCAATAAGTTCACGTGCTGGATGCCCACATTTCCGATCCTCTTCGATTTCTCGTTTGCTGGATACGTGCTGTTTGGCGGAGGATACAAACCAGCCAGCTATATGAACGATTCGGGCAATCCGGATCCGGAGTACTGGAAGAAGTCACCGCGTGAGTCGGGCGCCAAGCAGGCAAACCGCTACCTCGACGAGATGGAGGGGAAGTGGAATCAGTACAAAAGCATGAGTGCCGGTTCGGGCACCGATCCAAGAAACACCAAGCTCCTTCGCCACCATTGCACGCCGCTGTTCACGATGGATATCGCCACACAGCTGTACGGCTCGCTCGCCTACGATTGGGCGGGCAAAACCTGGGGCGACAACAACGACCCCGCATACGGCAATATTAAGGCACTCTTCCAAGTAAGAACCGACCTCAATTGGACCGAGCAGTTTACCCTAGGACCGGTGCCGTTTTTCTTAAACGTCAACCCCTGGGTGCTGGCAAAACTGGCGCTCGCCGTGGGCGCCCACACGCACGGCAGCGGCGCGGCGTTTTTCAAGAACATTTCGCTCGACTATTCCAATACGTCGGGATCGTTCACCATCCAGATCGGGCTTGCCGTCACCTTTGGCGCCGGCGTTGCAGGCGTCGCCTCGTCTGCCGTGCGCGGCGCCGCATCCCTCACGCTGTTCATTGGGTACGAGAAGGCAGATGGACACCAGCTTCCGCGACTGCGCGTAGGTGCAGACGTCGATGTCGATGTGATACTCCAGTTCGTAATGTTCAAGTGGACCACCAAGGCTTGGTCGGGGTCGTGGCCCACACTCCTCGATTCGTGGAATATGTCGGTGAACAATGGCAACCAGTATGTGCTCCAGCGCTCTGAGCTCGCATTGGGTGGAGATACGCCTTACACGTTGGATGCCCGCTTCGGCACGCCCGGCAACATCAAGGCGGGCGGCGTGCCGCAATTTATCGCATCGGCCACCATCGTCACCAACGCCGAGCTGCTCGCACGCGCCGAGGTTAAGGCCACTGCCGTAAACGTCGCGCCTGTCGTGCGCGATTGGGATCAAGCGGTCACGTGCATTGAGCTCGAGGCGGATGCAGAAAGCGGCGACACGGGACAGATCGAGCATTTCGTCCATGCACTGATAGAGAACGACGAAAACGCCGCGCCGATGTATGAGTACACCTATAACGGGCAGGCGACGAACGCCGTTGCGGACCCCAACGCCAATTCTGCTGGTGTATCGGAGGACGAGCGTGGCGGCATCAAGCCCTCGAGCGACAACGTGCTGTTTACTGGCGTGCTCAGCGAAGCTCACATGAAGCTGGCAATGATTGCCGGCGTAGAATGCCTGTTCCGTATCGCCTCGGTGCGCTACGGCGACAATGGCCGCTCGCGCCTAGTGGTGCACACAAAGGCAAACGGCACGTGGTCCGCTCCCACGCCCGTGGACTTTCCCCTTGGGTTTGGCGAGGGCGACGTGGAGCGCGACGGCATATACGATTACGACTTCGACGTGGTGGAATATACGGACGGAAGAGGAAACCAGGACGCCTACGTGCTGTTGGTCTCGGGCGAGCGCCCCGACGGCGACAACACCCTTTTCGATACGGCAAGCACAGCCGGCATACTGTCCGTTGTGCGTCTGCGCATAAGCAACGACGGAATTCGCGTGATGTCGCACACGTCGTGGCGCAGCATCTCGCGCGGCCGCCTTCAGGAGGATGGCCACCACTGTCTGCAGTGCCCACGCATCACGGTGGGCAAGGCGCTGGTCGACGGACGTCTGTCGGGCGCTTACCTCCACCGCCGCGGGACCACCGCAGAAAAGGCGCTCGGCAGCGAGGCCGAGGTTGCGCTGGAGTGCTTTACCCTATGGTCGGACGTTTCGGGCGACAGCCTCACGTTCCGTCAGGTCCTCCGCTTTCCGCAAGCGCCATCGAGCATCGAGCTGGGCGTACCCGAGAATATCAACGGCAAAATGGTGGTGCCCGTTGCATACGAAACTGCAAACGGTTGTGGCTGCGCATCGTATGCCGTGATCGGCCAGTCCATCGCGGGTTGGGGCGTTATGCCACCAGATGCCACAGTACCCCACGCGGTGCCGTGGCCACAACATTCGGGCTTTTTGGCAACCGTCAACGAACAGCTGCAGCATATTACTTGGACGCGAGGCGCATCGGCATTTGCAACGCAGCCCGTGGGTGCCGCAGGCTGTGGCCCGGCATCGTTTAGCGTAAGCAACAACGGCAGGTGCGTGCTCTATGTAGAGAACACCGATGGCAAGGTGGGACAAACCTACGACGAAGAAGGCAACCCAGTAGCAGTGATGGGCAAGCACTTCCGCATCTTCGCCAGCACCTTGGCAGGCGATCTGTTCACGGAGCCGTTCGTGATGTGCGAGCTGGACCATCCCGTCGATCAGATAACGACATTTTTGACGTCGGGAGGCATGCTCTCCGCGCTCGCCACGCACATTGTGAGCGCGGAGAAGAGTGAGGCAGAGCTGCACGGCATCGAAGTGCCCTTGGTAGCGTGTGCCACCCCGACGGGCGCGGTCGCTACCTCGGGCGCGGTGGTGCCCGGAGCAGCAGGCGAATCCTTCATGGTCACGGTGCGAAACGACGGCAACACCTTGCTGACCGCTGGCACGATCGATCTGTACCGAGAGGGCTCCAGCCAGCCGTTCTCCAGCGCATCCATCGGATTCGGAGTGAACGCACGCATGGTTTCGATCTACGATCCAGAGCTTGCCGAGGACGCTTCGGCCAACGATATGGCACACGTGAAGTACGCGCTCGAGACGCTGGGCGCACGTTTTGCAACGCACCCGCTGGTAGCCGACAACGGCAACGCCGTGCTGGCACCGGGTTGCACGGCACAGTTCCGCATGAGCTTCGCCATTCCCGAGAGTTGGAGCGACGAAGTGGGCAAACGCGTAACGCTGTATGCGAAGGCGCGTAATCTGGTGGCGCTCGATCCCGTAACACTCGAGGAAATTCGACCGGGTGCAAACTCGGCGCTGGGTGCCGTACTGCACGAGCTCCATGTGCCCGACGCGGCATGCGAGCGCTCAGAAATTCAGATCGGCGTATGCGGCAGCGCGGATACGACAGGACTTCACGACGCCCCGATGACAGCAGACGGCGATGGTGGCTCGAGTGGCGGCGGTACTGACGAGGACGGCGGCTCCGGCGGAAGCAGCTCCGGCAGCGGCAAGGACCACGGCAATAACAAGCGCTCCGGAAAAGCGGGCGCGCTTGCGGGCACGGGCGATGTCAATGCTCCCCTTACGGCAGCCGCTGCAACACTCGCCGCGGCAGGCGCCGGCCTTGTCGCCTACAGCGCCCGCCGCACGGCGCTCGAAACCGACACCGCCAATGAGGTCAATTCGGATAGGCCTCGCTAGCTCCTAGTTACCTTTGTGAGAGACGCCGACTCGGCTCATCGAACATCAAAATGGGCTGGTTCTGGATACCCAGAGCCAGCCCATTACGCATTAGATGTCGTCAGAGGAGTCGAGTTCTGCCTCGAGCTTGGCACGGCGTCTTTTCGCCAACAATCCGCACGACACGTCTTCGACAGCGTATCCAACCGCAAACGCAGCAAGACACATTCGGCCGTCTTCAAACTTACTCGCACAAAACCGACTCGGTTTTGTGCGAGTAAGCTCTTTACAGCCTAAGTTCGAACGATTGTTCGATGGATTTCGTGTTGGTTGGAATCGTCTGTGGACTGGGCTATGCTACCTTGACTATCTATATGACTTAAACGCAGCAAAGGAGCACCGAGAGAGCGAGTATGGCAAAAAACACCGCAAACTATGGTAACGACAGTATCCGCCAGCTCAAGGACGAGGAACGCGTACGTCTACGCCCCGCCGTCATCTTTGGCTCGGATGGACTAGATGGCTGCGCGCATGCTGCCTTCGAGATCCTGTCCAACGCCGTTGACGAGGCACGCCAGGGCTACGGCAAACTTATCACCCTTACCGCCTTTCGCGATGGCTCCATTCAGGTAGAGGATAACGGCCGTGGCTGCCCGCTCGACTGGAACCCCTCCGAGAAGCGCTTTAACTGGGAGCTCGTCTTCTGCGAGCTCTACGCCGGCGGCAAGTACAACAACAACCAGGGCGGCGACTACGACTTCTCGCTCGGCACCAACGGCCTGGGCTCCTGCGCAACCCAGTACGCTTCCGAGTACATGGACGTCACGGTTTGGCGTGACGGCAACAAGTACTCCCTGCACTTTAAAAAGGGCAAGGTCGTCGGCGCCAAAAAGAAGGCACTCGAGATTGAGCCCAGCGACGAGGACCGCACCGGTACCACCATCAAGTGGCGCCCCGATCTTGAGGTCTTTACCTCGATCAGCATCCCCCACGAGTGGTATCGCGAGACCATGCGCCGCCAGGCCGTGGTCAACGCCAACGTGACCTTCCGCCTGCGCATCGAGGGCGATGATGGCGAATTTACCGAAGAGGACTTCTGCTATCCCAAGGGCATCGAGGACTACGTGCTCGAGAAGGTCGGCACCGACTATCTCACCGAGCCCTTCTTTATCGAAGCCGACCGTCGCGGTCGCGATCGTGAGGACCTGCCCGACTACAACGTAAAAATCACCGCATGCATGTGTTTCTCGCGCACCTTCACGATGCAGGAGTACTACCACAACTCATCGTGGCTCGAGAACGGCGGTTCGCCCGAAAAGGCCGCCCGCAGCGCTCTGACCAGCGCCATCGATGCCTACATCAAGAATCAAGGCAAGTACAACAAAAACGAAAGCGGCATTAAGTGGCAAGACGTCCAGGACTGCCTGGTACTTGTGACCAACTGCTTCTCCACCCAGACGTCCTACGAAAACCAGACCAAGAAAGCCATCAATAACCGCTTTATCCAGCAGGCCATGACGGCCTTCTTTAAGGAGCGCCTCTCGACCTACTTGATCGAGAACAAGGACGCCGCCAATAAGATCATGGAGCAGGTGCTCATCAACAAGCGCTCGCGCGAGAACGCCGAGAAGACGCGTCAGAGCATCAAGACCAACCTGCAGCAGAAGACCGACATGGCCAACCGCGTGCAGAAATTCATCGACTGCCGCTCCAAGGACAAGAGCCGACGCGAGATCTACATCGTAGAGGGCGACTCGGCAGCAGGCGCCATTCGCACCTCGCGCGATGCCGAGTTCCAGGGCGTTATGCCCGTCCGTGGCAAGATCCTCAACTGCCTAAAGGAGGACTACCCGCGCATCTTTAAGTCCGACATCATCATGGACCTCATGCGCGTGCTGGGCTGCGGCGTGGAGATCAAGGACAAGCGCATCAAGAACCTGGGCGCCTTTGACCTGGACAACCTCAACTGGAACAAGGTCATCATCTGTACAGACGCCGACGTCGACGGTTATCACATCCGCACGCTCGTGCTCACCATGCTCTATCGCCTGGTGCCCACGCTTATCGACGAGGGCTACGTGTATATCGCCGAGTCTCCGCTCTACGAGATCAACTGCAAAGAGAAGACCTACTTTGCCTACACCGAGCTCGAGAAGAACGGCATCCTCAAGGAGATTGGCGACCAAAAGTGCTCCATCAACCGCTCCAAGGGTCTTGGTGAGAACGATCCGGACATGATGTGGCTCACCACCATGAACCCCGAGACGCGTCGCCTGATCAAAGTGGAGCCCGAGGACGTCACCAAGATGGAGACCATGTTCAACCTGTTGCTGGGCAACGACGAGGCGGGCCGCAAGCGCCATATCTCCGAGCACGGCAAGGAATACCTGGACCAGCTGGACCTGCAGTAACAGCAAATCGATAACGACGGCCCATAAGAAGTTCAAGAGGAAATCGTGGCAAAGAAGAAGACGAAGAACCAGCCAAAGAAAAAGCAGGTCAACGCCGAGAACGTCATCGGCCTGCACTCCGAGGTCACCGACCAGCCGATCACGCAGACGCTCGAGGTCAACTACATGCCCTACGCCATGAGCGTCAACGTCTCGCGTGCGTTCCCCGAGATCGACGGCTTTAAGCCCTCGCACCGCAAGCTGCTCTACACCATGTACAAGATGGGTCTGCTCAAGGGCGAGCGCCAGAAGAGCGCCAACATCGTGGGCCAAACCATGAAGCTCAACCCGCACGGCGATGCCGCGATCTACGAAACGATGGTGCGTCTAGCCACCGGCAACGAAGCGCTGCTTGCCCCCTTCGTGGAGTCGAAGGGCAACTTTGGCAAGTATTATTCGGGCGACCTGAGCTACGCCGCCTCACGTTATACCGAGGCCAAGCTCTCCCCCATCAGCGCCGAGATCTTCAAGGACATCGACAAGGACCCGGTCGACTTCGTCGACAGCTACGACGGCGCCATGAAGGAACCGCGTCTGCTGCCCACCACGTTCCCCAACATCCTTGTCTCGGCCAACAAGGGCATCGGTGTCGCCATGGCGTCTGACATCTGCGGTTTCAACCTCAACGAGGTCTGCACCGCCACGATGCACTACCTGCAGGATCCCGACTGCGATCTGCTCGAGTACATGCCCATGCCCGACTTCTCGACCGGCGGCGAGATCATCTACCGCCGCGAGGAGATGGAAAAAATTGTCGAGACCGGCCTTGGCAGTTTCCAGATCCGCTCCCGCTGGCGTTGGATTCCCGAAGAGCGCATCATCGAGGTCTACGAGATACCCTACACCACCAAGACCGATGTCATCATCGAGCGTATCGTCAAGCTCTCCAAAGAGGGCAAAGTCAAGGAGATCGCCGACATTCGCGACGAGACCGACCTCTCGGGCCTGCGCATCGCCATCGACCTTAAGCGCGGTGTCGACCCCGACAAGCTCATGGCCAAGCTCTATCGCTCGACCACGCTGCAGGATTCGTTCTCGTGCAACTTCAACGTGCTCGTCGACGGCTATCCCCGTGTTATGGGCGTGCGCCAAATCTTGCACGAGTGGGTCAAGTGGCGTATTGAGTCCACGCGTCGCCGCATTAACTTTGACCTGGGCAAAAAGTCCGAGCGCCTGCACCTACTGCACGGCCTCGAAGCGATTTTGCTCGACATCGACAAGGCTATCGCCATCATCCGCGGCACCAAGCTCGAAGCTGAGGTCGTGCCCAACCTTATGAAGGGTTTCGACATCGACGAGACCCAGGCCGAGTTTGTTGCCGAGCTTAAGCTCCGCAACATCAACGAGGAGTACATCCTCAACCGCACCAAGGACATTGCAAAGCTTGAGGGCGAGATTGCCGAGCTTGAGGAGATCCTCTCCAGCGAGGAGAACATCAAGAAGGTCATCAGCGACGAGCTGGCAGCGGTCAACAAGAAGTATGTGATGCCGCGCCGCACGGGCAGGATCGAGCCCCATGAGGTTATCGAGGTAAGCTTGGAGCCCGAGGTCGAGGAATACCCGGTCACCATCATGCTCTCGCGCGATGGCTACCTTAAGAAGATGACGGATCGCGTGCTCAAGAAGGCCACCACGCTCAAGTACAAGGACGGCGACAGACCCTTTATTGAGTTCCCGTCCTCCAACACCCACGAGTTGCTGGTCTTTACCAACAAGAGCCAGGTGTACAAGTGCAAGGTTGCGGCGTTTGAGGATACCAAGTCGGCCCAGCTGGGCTCGTATCTGCCGACCGATCTCGAGATGGAACCCGACGAGAGTGTCATCTGGGTCATCGACCCCGAGGACTACAAGGCCGATGTGCTGTTTGTCTTTGAGAACGGCCGCGTGGTGCGCGTCGCGCTTTCTGGATACGTCACCAAGACCAACCGCAAACGCCTCAAGAACGCCATCTACGGCGGCAGCAAGCTGCTGTATGCGCAGGTACTCAAGGAAGATCGCGACATCGCGCTGGTCTCGAGCGACTATCGCCTGATGAACTTCAACACGTCGTTGCTCAAGACCAAGACGACCACCAACACGCAGGGCGTCCAGGCCTTTACGGCCAAGAAGGGCCGCTCGGTCACCACCGTCGGCACAACTGAGGAAATCCTTGGCGCCGGCGTCTCGGCCGAAAAGTTCACCGCGCAGAGCCTCCCCTCTGCCGGTGCCCTCATGAAAGAAAACGACATGCCGAGTCTGTTTGACTAGGACGACGGCAGAACCGCCATAAGCTCTCAAAACGGTGGGGCCCGAAGCGCAGTAAATGCCGCGCTCCGGGCCCCATGCATTACAGCAGCATCATCCCTATAGACAAAATGCTGCATAAAGTGGAACAGACATAAGCCCATCATTCATTCCAAAGGGCTTAGTCGATAGCCTGATAAGGCGCACGCCTGGATGGGTCTTTTTTAGCGAGGACAGACTTCGAGATCTTGTGTTCTCCCCCGCCTTGACTTCAATCGCAGACAAGCATCCCTGTTTCTCTACTACAAAGTCGATTTCCGCACGATTGTCTCGCGCCCAATAATGCAGCGGATAGCCCATGGCTGAAAGCTGTTGGGCAACGTAGTTTTCGGTAAGTGCGCCCATGAATGTGCCACCGATACCGGCAAGAATATCGGCGCGTTGAGCACCGGCTTTGGAGACGAGCAGCCCCGTATCAGCCTGATAGATTTTAAAAGCAGAAGGGTTAACAAAGGCCTCTAAGGGGCTTTCGATCTGCCCGACTAGGCTGCAGCGCGCCACCGTACCCGACAATACAAGCCAGTCGAGAGCATCTCCAAAGAGAGACGCATTGCCCCCCGCTCGCACTACCTTGTATTGAAATTTACGATTCTCTTTGGCAAGCTGCTGTGGAATGGAGTCGAAGCACGCACGCGTCTTTGCGCTCAAGCGTTCATCAGCATATTTATTGGTGTCGGCGGAATATCCGTCGAGAATAATCCGATGCTTTTCGGCCACATCAATGATTGACTGATCATCGATGTACGTTTGGACCGCCTCGGGCATTCCGCCAACAACAAGATACTGTCGATAGAGCCCAAGCGCCTTTTCATGAAGGCTTGGCGCAAGAGGTCCCATTGACTCGAATGATGAGCGTATCTCGTCGACCAGCTGATCGTGCCCCATCGCCCAGAGAAACTCCTCGAAATCGAGTGGAGTCATCTCAATCAAGTCGGTCTTTCCAACGGGGAACGAATACGACTGATGGTTAATGGCAACCCCAAGAAGCGACCCAGCAGCCGCAACGTAATACTCGGGAGCATCTTCGCAAAAGTATTTAAGGGAAGTGAGCGCTTCCTCGCATGCCTGGATCTCGTCAATGAACAGTAAGGTTTTGCCAGGCACGATACGTTGCCCCGTGCGAGCCTCGATCGCGCGTACGATCGAATGAGGGTCAAGACCGCCCGAAAAATCCGCTCGCGCCGACCGGTCGTTCTCAAGATTAACGTAGACAACCGATTCGAAAAGATCCTGGGCGTACGTTCTGAGCAGATAGGTCTTGCCACACTGGCGCACGCCTTTGACCAGCAAAGGTTTTCTATCAGCCTTGTCTCGCCATTCCCTAAGGAGCTCGTCTGCCTTGCGACGCATACGCAACCTTCCCTCATGAATTTCTGTTCAACAATATTTTAACGCAGATTAATTTGTTTTCAGTTATTTTTCTGCGTTTAAAAATTGTTCTATACGGTACTTGAGGGAATACACCCCTATTCATATACTCGCGATACAACCGATTGCCATGTGTTCTTCTTGTCCTTAGGCGAGCTTGCGAGCGAGCTCTCGCACCTCTTTCAACTTGGGCGACGATGCCATGCTGTCGCGCTCGGTCATACCGCTGATGGTGACAATGCCCTGGTCCTCCCACTTGCAGTACGCGCAGGTCGACTTGTACATAGCGATCGCAGCATCATAGACGCCCGCGCTGTGGCTATCGAGCAAAAGGGCCGTCTTGGTGAACGGGAAGCCCGTGGCACCGAAGGCGTACAGGCGGTCGATGGCGGCCTTCTCCTGCGCAGTGATATCAAACCAGTAGATAGGCGAAGCGAAGACTCCCTCCTTCATGCCGCAGGCGCTCGGCACGCATTTTGTTGTAAGCAAAACAGATGGAGCTATTCAGTCGTCTGTAGATCGCATCTCTCGTTCGCGCTCTCCAAAGAAGGTGCAAGCAGAAGCATCACGGGCATTGATCGGCGCCGATATGGATCACGACATGAAACCGTAAGGGTTGGCCAGAGGTTGCTAGATTCAGTAGCTCGCAGCAATAGAGCGAATGACGACTTCGGCGATATAATCCGTGTCATCTTGATTGTTCCCGAGCGGAAGGTACAGCTCATGTCCAAGCTCAACATCGACCAGCGATCGATTCGCGATCTTCTCACCGATAAGCGATCAGACTTCCTCATCCCCGACTACCAGAGGCCCTACGCCTGGGGCGAGGATGAATGCGCAACGCTGTGGGATGACCTGTTCTCGTTCGCTTTTCCAGGCGATGACTACGAGCGTTTCGACAGCGAGAACGACGAATACTTCCTAGGACCCATCGTCACCTTTAAGAACCTCTCTGGCCAACTCGAGATCATTGACGGCCAGCAACGCCTCACCACCATCATGCTGCTGCTCCGCGCGTTCTACGACAAGTTCACCAACATGAAGGATAAGCAGTCTGTGAAGATGCGCGAGGCAATCGCCCGTTGTGTATGGAAGACCGACGAGTTCGACGAGCCCGACATGGAGCGTCTCAAGATCGACTCCGAGGTTGCATCGGACAACGACAAAAATGAATTCCTCGAGATTTTACGAGAGGGCAATGTAGGCGATGGCTGGAAAAGCGCCTATGCCCGCAACTTTGCTTTCTTCCAGAGGAAAATTGAGCAACTGGTGAGCGAGTGGCCCACCTACACTGTCTACATGGCCACACGCGTCATCAACAATGTGATACTGTTGCCCATTGAAGCGGAGTCGCAGGACACCGCGCTACGCATCTTCTCGACTCTAAACGACCGAGGGTTGCCTCTCTCGGATGCCGACATCTTCAAGAGCCAGTTCTACAAGCATTATTCCGACACGGGGCGCAAGGATGAGTTCATCCGTCGCTGGAAGGGGCTCGAGGAGGGAGCGAACGCTATCTTCCGGCCCATGCGCGGTACACCAACCGATGAGCTATTTACGCGCTATATGTACTACCGCCGCGCGAAGAAAGGCATCCGCGACACGACCACCGCATCGTTGCGCGACTTCTTCGGTGCCGATGGCTACGCCATACTCAAGGAGGACGCCACGCTCGGCGATCTTGAGGCCCTGCTCGGCTTCTGGCAACGCGTCGACGCGCAGGAAGGATTCAGCGAGCGCGTGCTCCGCAGGCTCTTCGTGCTGAACTACGCCCCCAACGGCATGTGGACCTATCTGCTAAGCGTATGGTTCCTTGCCAACAGCGACAGCAAAGGTGTCCTCGATGACGAGGCACTCTACGGCTTTCTAAACAAGATCACGGCATTCATTTTCGCCTACGCCATTGAGCGACCCGGCGTGAACGCGCTGCGTTCGCCAGTGTATCCCGAGATGATCAACATCGTGGAGCACCGCCCGGTGGAGTTTCCTAACCACCACTTCAATCGCGCAAATATTGCTGAGCGATTCCGGACCTACGTGTTCACCAACGGCAGGCCTGTAACGAAGTCCATGCTCACTTGGTGGGCGTACGCAGACCCAGATCAACCACTCATGGACCTAGACACCACGCTCGAAATTGAGCACATCTATGCCAAGAAGCGCAACGAGATAGACCCGCTCGTCGATCAATCCAGCCTGGAGGCGCTGGGTAACAAGGCGCTGCTTGAGAAGCGTGTAAACATCCGCGCGGCCGACTACAGATTCTGCGATAAACGCAAGTACTATGAGGGATACACCGACGGCAATGGCAAGCGCAAAGCCGGAACAAATATCGCGGAACTCAAGCGCCTGACGCAAGTCATGGGAGACTTCACCGAAATAGACATCGCGACTCGCACGGCACGGATCATCGATGCCTTCGTGGACTACCTGGGCGACAACGGGCTTTTGAGCTAAGGAGCGAACATGTTCGAAAGACTAACCAAGTACGCTGGCAAGCTGGCGGACAGAAACATGAATGTCGAGTTTGGGGGCGGGACGTTCGGACTCGAGGATTTCGTCGACGATTTCTATGAACTGGACGGGTTCGCGGACACCAGCTACTTCGAGACGCTTGAACGCCATAGCATCGACACCTCGGAAGGCATAGACAGCTGCGACATCGACCATGGGGACATTGACCTGATACGTGCATGCATCACGTGGTGCGTTCGTGGCGACCGCTTCTGCGACGGACTCCTTGCCGTGCAAGCCAGGAGCGGGTTTCTGGACCGTTGCCTCTCCCGGCTGAAGGAGCTCGACGAGGGCCGATCGACTGCCGCGAAGACATTTCGACCGTGACAGCTACCAACGATAAGCAATAAATCAAGGAGCGTTCCTCAGATAAAGGCCAGTTACAGCTGATAGCAAAACTTGCAAAAAATAGCAAAAGTTGCAAAAGAAAATGTCAGCAACTATGCATGGCAATCAGTAACCCTCTTGGCAAGGGAAGTAGGCTTTCCGCCAACGCTGATTGCCATGCGTTCTTCTTGTCCTTAGGCGAGCTTGCGAGCGAGCTCTCGCACCTCTTTCAACTTGGGCGACGATGCCATGCTGTCGCGCTCGGTCATACCGCTGATGGTGACAATGCCCTGGTCCTCCCACTTGCAGTACGCGCAGGTCGACTTGTACATAGCGATCGCAGCATCATAGACGCCCGCGCTGTGGCTATCGAGCAAAAGGGCCGTCTTGGTGAACGGGAAGCCCGTGGCACCGAAGGCGTACAGGCGGTCAATGGCGGCCTTCTCCTGCGCGGTGATATCAAACCAGTAGATAGGCGAGGCGAAGACAACCATGTCGGCGCCTTTCAGCGACTCGATCACGTTGGCCATGTCATCCTTCTGCACGCAAGTGCCCTCGTGGGCGAAGCAATACTGACACCCCAGACAACCAGCGATCTTCTTGCTGGCAACGCGGATGACCTCGACTGTATGGCCGGCCTCGCGCGCGGTCTCGGCAAACGCCTCGACCATGGTGTCGGTATTGGCGCCCTTGCGCGGGCTACCACTCAATACAACGATATTCATAGGAATCTCCCTTCTTCATGCCGCAGGCGCGCGGCACGCATTTCGTTGTAACCAAAACAGATGGAGCTATTCAGTCGTCTGCAGACCACATCTCTTGTTCGTGTTCTCTAGACACAATCTCATTGCCTGATAACTCCTCGGCCACCTTGATTCTCTCTCCGAGAATTGAACAGCAAATCGTTGCTCGCAAAGTATCGACTGTGAGAAAATTAGCTTGAGCTTTCTCCCTGCTCGCATAAGCGTTCGCGTGAAAGAGCCTAGCCGCATCGGCCAGGCGCAATATAGATCCGCGGAAACCGGCCTACGAACAAGGAGCGTCTTATGTATGGACAGCATGTTGCACCGCAGACCCATAACAAACGGACTGGCCTGTCTATCCGCGACGTCAAGCGTCATGCAGACGCCAGAATCGCCGCCTTCGGAGTAAGCATTCTTGTGGCAGGACTGCTTTTGCTACCCTGCGCAGCACTGGCGACAGAAATGCCCGAAACCGATGTCGCAGCACCCATTACCTGCGACGAAGCCAACGCAGAAGGCAGCCTCACAGCTACCACCGTTGTCGACCATAACTATGACCTGGAGCTCCCTCCTGCCTTCATGTTGGTCCAGAATGAGGCGTTTGTATACGATTTCCCCGACAAACCCGAGGACTTCATCTACGGGCTTAACGACACCGTCTATCTCTTCAAGATCGACACCGATACCGAAGGCCTTATAAAAACCGAGAACCCCAAAGAGGCCAGCGTCTCTATTGCCCTGACCATGATCGACAATCACGTTAGAGCAACCGCTGTCTTTACAGGCGGCTACGCCGACGACCAAATCCCTTACAGACTGAACCTCACCAGCTCAACCCGCCTTGGCACACACGTTGACCGCGACTTCGACAGCGGGCAGGGGATTATGCACGAGACGCGGCACGATTACTACATCCGCTACGTCTTCGACAGCGACGTGCACTTGATTGCAACCGATACGAGCGGTTCCAAACCCGATCCAAGTGTTAAACCGAGCCCAGAGGTCAAACCCGAACCGAAAACCAAGCCCGACCCCACACCGCAGCCCAAGGCAGAAAAGCCCGCGGCAAATCCCGTTTCCACTAAGGCAGTAGCGGCGGTTAACCAGCCGGGACCACCCTACCCGCGACGGGCGACAACGGTGCGATGGCTGTCGCCCTGAGTGTTGCCGGTGGCGCAGTTGCAGCAGTTGGTATTTCCGCAACAAGGCGTCGCAACCGCTAGCCAGCATTTCGTACCCCGCAGACAAAGCTCTATCCCCGCTCCGATGAGCTTTACTCACCGAGAAGTTTCTTCCCCACGGAAATGAGTTTCTTTCCAACGGCCGCCTTCACGCCAATCATTACAACCACGTGGGCAGTGCGGGCTTCGAGATCCGCAGCGATGATGTCCCCCGATGCCCGCACTGCGGCTGGCAGCTTGTGCCGTGGGTGCGAGACGACACGTTTTTGCTGGGCACGGTATGGCGCGAGAGTCTCGAACGATATGAGCGCTTCGTGCGCGAGCGCGGTAGTAGCCGCGTGCTGTTGCTGGAGCTCGGCGTGGGCGAGATGACCCCCGGCATCATTACGCTCCCGTTCTGGAGCATGACCGCAAAGCTGCCGGATGCGCACCTGCTGAGCGTGAACATCTCGGGCGATTCGGCTCCGCTGCAGCTTGGAAGCAAGGCAGAGGCGATCCAGGCAGACTTGGGTGCCTTGTTCTCGGCGGCGCGGGCCGACGACTAGTAGCGCGGCGAGGCGTCTTGCCGCAAACCGTCCTCGCTAAATGCATGACCGTTAATAAGTAAAAAGCAAGGTGCGTCTTATTTCAAATACTCCTCAAAGAACGCTTTCAGCTTTCCAAACGGAATGACGTCCATCTGATCGTAAAGGTCGGTGTGGCTGGCACCGGGGATAATGAGCAATTCCTTGTTGTCCCCCGTCAGCTTGCTGTACGCGGTTTCGCTGAAATAGCGGGAGTGTGCTTTCTCGCCATGCACCAGCAGTACCGCAGAGCGAATTTCGCTGCTGTATTGCAAAATCGGCATATTCAGGAACGACAGCGAGGACGTCACATTCCAACCACCGTTGGAGTTCAGGCTGCGGGGATGGTAGCCTCGCGGAGTTTTGTAGTAGGCGTAATAGTCCGCTACAAACTGCGGCGCGTCCTCCGGTAGCGGATCGACCACGCCGCCCGCCAGCGCATAGCCGTCGTTTTTATAGTCCTCGGTGCGCTGCACGTTCAACGCTTTCCGCTTTTCAAAGCGCGCCTGCTCGGAATCCTCGGCGTCAAAATAGCCGTTTGCGGTCACGCGGGTCATATCGTACATGGTCATAGCCGCGGTAGCTTTGATACGGGTGTCGATGGCCGCCGCATTGACTGCCATGCCGCCCCAACCGCAGATACCGATAATGCCGATACGCTCCGGGTCAACGCTTTCCTGCACGGAGAGGAAATCCACCGCTGCGCAGAAGTCCTCGGTGTTGATGTCCGGGGATGCCACATAGCGGGGCGTACCGCCGCTCTCGCCGGTATAGGACGGGTCAAAGGCAATTGCGAAAAAGCCCAGCTCCGCCATTTTCTGCGCGTACAGACCGGAGGACTGCTCCTTCACCGCGCCAAACGGGCCGCTGACGGCGATGGCGGGCAGCTTGCCTTCCGCGTTCTTAGGCACGTACACGTCGGCAGCCAGCGTGATGCCGTAGCGGTTGTGGAAGGTCGCCTTGCTGTGCTCAACCTTGTCGTTTTTGGGGAACACCTTGTCCCATTCCTGCGTCAGTTTCAACTGCTCCATGCCTAAGCCTCCTTGTCAGTCGCTTTAAGGTATTGCTCGTCGTCCACGGGCTCCAACCACTCGTTGGAGGCCTCCTCGCCCGGAACCTCCACTGCGAGATGGGAGAACCAGCTGTCGGGCGCCGCACCGTGCCAGTGCTTTACGCCCGCGGGAATATTTACTACATCGCCAGGGCACAGCTCTTGTGCCGGTTTGCCCCATTCCTGGTAAAGCCCTCGACCAGCCACGCAGACGAGGATCTGTCCGCCACTGCTTTTGGCGTGATGGATGTGCCAGTTGTTGCGGCAGCCGGGTTCGAACGTCACGTTGTAGACGCCGACCTGCTTGGTGGAAAGGGGCGCGAGGTAGCTTTGCCCGATAAAGTACTTCGCAAATGCGTCGTTGGGGGCACCGATGGGAAAGGCCATCTCGTTTTGATGCTTGATTCGTGCGTCGACGGCATCACTATCCGCCCAGACCTCCTTCGCCATGCGAAAGGCCGCCCACGCCTTGGGCCATCCCGCATAAAACGCCGCATGCGTAAGGATTTCCGCTATCTCAGTCCTGGTCACCCCGTTGTTCTTTGCGGACATCAGATGATATTGGAACGAAGAGTCCGTCAGCCCCTGTGCCATCAAGGCAACCACCGTCACAACGCTGCGATCTCGAAGGGAAAGCCCGTCTTCTCGGCTCCACACCTCGCCGAACAGCACATCGTCATTGAGCTGTGCGAATTTGGGGGCAAAGTCCCCCAGGGTATCCCTGCCCGCCGTCTGCTTAATTGCCATGTTTGATTCCTCCTGTCGATGGTTTTGAGTGCAAAACTGCTTCCGCGCGGTCAAGCTGCCCGCCTAGATCCCCATGCCCATTCGTCGCGCCTGCTCAAGGGCGGGGTGCCCGGCGATTCCGCCCACACCGTTCACGCCACCGGCGAAAACCGTTTTGCCCATTACAGACCACCCCTTGCGCTACCGATTTGTATTGACGAGAATGAAGGTAATACCTAAACCTGACTTTAGGTCAAGGAATGAATTCGAGATTTATTCGGAGGGGCCATGTACACAATCGGACAGGTGGCGGAGATGTTCGGTCTGCCCGCCTCAACGCTGCGGTATTACGACAAGCAGGGATTGTTCCCGGGGCTGGAGCGGATGTCCGGCATTCGCCGATTCGGCGATACGGAACTCGAGGCGCTTCGGGTCATCGAATGCCTGAAGAAGGCGGGAATGGAGATCAAGGACATCCGTCTGTTCATGGAATGGTGTGCAGAGGGTCCATCAACATACCCCCAGCGCAAGGCCATGTTCGAGGAGCGGAAGGCCCACATGGAGTCGGAGATCGCGAAGATGAACCGTGCCCTGGACATGTTGAAGTTCAAATGCTGGTACTACGAGCAAGCGATTCAAGATGGCAGCGAGGATAGGCTGGAGACGCTGATTCCCGACAATTTGCCGGAAGAAATCAAAGGCGCCTACGAAAACGCACACGCTCGATAAAGCCGTTCGCTATCCATGGGACTCTGGCAAGGAGCTCCTTCCGAACAGAACGAAAAAGAAAGCCTCCGAACCAAAAGGTCCGGAGGCTGTTATTTCCGCTATTCCCACTCGGCAATAGGAGTCACTGGCCAAAAGCTTGTCAACATCAAAACAAGTCCTCAATCTATCGATTCTACGTGAGGCAATGGTCCTCATTTGATGCCCGCACTGTTTGCGCACTAGGGAGCAAAAGAATCTGGCCGCCGCTCAAATAAGATCACCGCCATCTTGCATAAACGACGCCATGTTAAGGTGCCTGACGCCATCCCTCTCCTGCAATAGAGGATCAAGCGTGAACAAGTAGCGCGGATACCCATCCCTGATGTGGCCGAACGGCCTGTACTCGCGCTCCTCGACGCCTCTGTCGGCAATCGACATAGAGACCTGGATGTAGGCGTAAGCATTGCGCCTACGAGCGATGAAGTCACACTCGAGCTTCCCAATACGACCCACAGAAAGCTCGTACCCGCGCGATGCAAGATAGAGGTAGAGCACGTTCTCCAACGCCGGCCCGTAGTTAATCCTCGCATCCGTGTTCATGGCGAAATAGAAGCCGGGATCAGCCAGGTAGTACTTCTCTTCGCGGATAAGCGATCGCCGAGACTTGAGATCGAACCTCGAGCAGCGATAAAGGATCTTCGCGTCAACAAGAATCTGGATATACCGATTGAGCGTTTCGCGCTTGATGGGAATCTTCTCGACATCATTGAAGTACGCAAGGAGGTTCTTCAGGTTCGTCGGCGCACCAAAGTTGTTGATGAGATACGTCTGGACGGCATCGAAAACCGAGACATTCTTAATCTTGTTCGAATGTTTGACGTCCTTTTCAAAGATCTCATGAATAACACTCTTGATATAGGTGCGCTTTTCATCCTCGCCCTCATACTCCAACGCTTTGGGAAATCCTCCAAGGGTCAGGTACTCGGTAAACTCTCCCACGAGAACGTCATTGACAGGCTTGCCGAGAAAACGCTTCATGTCGATATATTCCGCAAAGTCGAGTGGGAACACCTCGAACTCGATATAGCGACCCGTCAGCTTTGTAACAAGCTGCCCAGAAAGCAGATATGAATTCGAACCGGTAATGAAGATGGACCAACCGCCATCTGTCCGGTAGCCGTTGATGAGCAGCTCGAATTCCTCTACGTTCTGAATCTCATCGATGAAGAGGTACTTCGTCCCCTCAGTGTCTGCTGGGGTCGACATGTCAATCAGATTTTCGAGCTCATCGGTCGTCTTGACCTTCCTGTTCTCCCGTGAGTCGAGGTCGATATAGATGATGTGGTCGCTCGCTACACCGGATTCCACAAGTTCGTCTGCGATTGATTGCATGAGGCAGGATTTACCACACCTGCGAACACCGGTGATTACCTTGATCATCCCGTCATCGTGGTAGAAACCACGCATTTGCTTCAGATACTTTTCACGTCGGTATATACGCAAGATGCACCCCCTTTTTTCAGTGTCCATTTTATCAGTTATAGGGGTACTTTTTTACATTTTATAAAAAAGCGTACCGATAACTTATTCTCACTTAGTTTCGGAAGTCGAGCAGGCGGTCGCTGTAATATTCGTATTGCTGACGTCGCGCCTCGATCTCGGCAGGGATACCGTCGGTGAGCGATTTCGTTAGGGTGTCGAAGCGGTCGAGGATGTCGACGACCTTCTGCTGGGTGCCGATGGATGGGGCGGGAATCTCGACCCTCGATAAGTCCACAGGCGCGGCTTCGATTACCTTTTTCGATTTAGCGTATTGCTCTTCAGATCATCGTGGTGTGCTCGTAGCCGCGCTCCACGAGGAGCCGCTCGGCAACGTCGAGAATCTTCTCGACCGTCTCCTCCGGGTACTTATTGCGTGCCACGGGCACCTCCGTCCTTGTTATCGCGATAAACATACCATGAGTGGCGTACGGGTCGAGAAGGGCTGGCGCCAAAAGAGCCCAACGGCCGTTACAGCTTCGTTAGAAACGCGCCCCACCATGGATGGTGAACCCGAAAGGCAAGGCGCGCGGACACGGCGACTCGGCCCGCGCGCCCGGAAGAGAAAGGACGAACCCATGGGTTACATGCTCGAGACGCGCGGGCTCACCAAGCGCTTCGGCCGCGGCGACCAGGCGCAGGATGCCGTGGCCGACGTGAGCCTTCATATCCGCGAGGGCGAGGTGTACGGGCTGCTCGGCCCCAACGGCGCCGGCAAGTCGACAACGCTCAAGATGATCTGCGGGATGCTGCGGCCGACGGCCGGGGAGATCCTCTTTGCCGGGCACGCCTGGCGCCGCGAGGACCTCTACGCAATCGGCAGCCTCATCGAGGAGGCGCCGCTCTACCCCAACCTCACCGCGCGCGAGAACCTGCGCGTGCGCACCACGCTGCTGGGCCTTCCCGAGAGCCGCGTAGATGAGGTGCTCGCCGCCGTGGACCTCGCGGACACCGGGAAGAAGCGCGCCGGGCGCTTCTCGATGGGCATGCGGCAGCGCCTGGGGCTCGCGCTGGCGCTGATCGCCCGGCCACGCCTGCTCGTGCTCGACGAGCCCACCAACGGCCTCGACCCCATCGGCATCGAGGAGCTGCGCGACCAGATCCGCGGCTTCGCGGCGGCGGGCACGACGGTAATCGTCTCGAGCCACATCCTCTCCGAGGTGCAGCAGATGGCGGACACCATCGGCATCATCTACGGGGGGCGCCTCGCCTACGAGGATGCGCTTCGGCCCGGGCAGGACCTCGAGGAACTCTTCATGGGCGTCTGCCGGGAGGGGCGTCGAGCACGCGGGGAGGTGGCGGCATGACGGGCGAGAAAGGCGGCCTGCTCGCGGGCCTGCGCGCCGAGGCCCTGAAGTCGCGCCACGCGGCACCGGTTCGCCTGGCCGTGCTCATGGCGCTGCCGATGCCGCTGCTCGGCGCGATGCCCTACCGGGGCGTGCAGATCTTCAGCGCGTGGAACTACTGGTACGCGCTCTTCCTGCCCGTGGCTCTCTCGCTCGTGGTGGCGTGCGTCGCGCGGGCGGACGCGCGCACGCGGATGCGGGGGCTTCTGGGCCTGGGCTTTCCGCTTAGGCGCGCCTGGTGGGCCAAGGC
>JAXXEN010000009.1:0-38777 GCA_037237765.1 Collinsella sp.
AGACGGCGAGTTAGCCGGCAGGTCGGCATGTCAATCCTGGTCTAACAGAGCCTTATTTAATCCCCGTCCCAGAAAAATCATTCCGCATGTTGGACGCAGCTAAAATAGCCCCGTCTCAAATTGACTACCCTGGCATTGGGGATACCATGGTGGCACCCTAACGAAAGGACGATGTATGGCACATGTCGATGACCAACGTGTGGCGCACGTGCTCGATGCGCTCGAGGCTCAGCACCCCGGCGCACAGCTGCTCGTAAACGACCCGTGGTCGATTTATTACCTGACCGGCTTTTATGCTGATATGTTCGAGCGTTTTTGCGGTGTGCTGCTCGAGCGCGGCAGCGAGCCTGTGATCTTGGTCAACGCCCTGCATCAGCTGCCCGAGTATGACAATGCCCGCGTGGCCTACCACACCGATACCGACGTCGTGACCGACGCCATCGCTCGCGAGGTCAATCCCTCCAAGCCCCTTGGCATCGATACCGTTATGCGCTCGGGCTTTTTGATGCCCCTTATGGACCGTCACGCCGCGAGCGAGTTTTTCCTGGGCGACTTTGCCGTCACCGCAGCACGCACCCACAAGGATGCCGCCGAGCAGGAGCTGATGCGCGCGTCCTCGGCCGCCAACGACGCCGTGATGGCCGACGCCATCAAGCTCGTCCACGAGGGCGTAACGGAGCGCGAAATTGCCGACCAGATGCTCGGCTTATATCGCAAGCACGGCTGCGAGGGCTTTAGCTTTCCGCCCATCGTGAGCTTTGGCGCCAACGCCGGAGACCCGCATCACGAGCCCGACGACACCGTGCTCAAACGCAGCGACGTGGTGCTGTTCGACATTGGCGGACGCCGCTGCAACTACTGCTCGGACATGACGCGCACGTTCTTTTGGGGCGAGCCGGACGAAGAGACGGCGCGCATCTACGACATCGTGCGCCGTGCCAACGAGGCCGCCGAGGCTCTCATCGCACCGGGCGTGCGCATGTGCGACCTGGACCGCGCCGCACGCGACGTGATTGAGGAGGCGGGCTATGGGCAGTACTTTACGCATCGCCTGGGACACTCGATCGGTCTGCAGGACCACGAGCCGGGCGACGTCTCGCTCGCCAACGAGCAAGTCGTAGAGCCCGGCATGACGTTCTCCATTGAGCCGGGCATCTACCTCCCCGGCCGCACCGGCGTCCGTATCGAAGACCTGGCCCTGGTCACCGAGTCCGGCGTCGAGATTCTCAACGCCTACCCCCACGACCCAGTCCGCCTAGACTAGCCTGGTCCCCAAGCCCCCAAACTAAGTTGCGGTGGAATAGTTCCTGGATGGGCTGCTAGAACCCAAAAACAGGAACTATTTCACCGCAACTGATGAGGGGATGGGTTAGCGCAGCAAGCCCGCTACTTCGCCGGCTAGGGTGATGGTGCCGGCTGCTACGAAGGACTCGCCCGCGGCATCGAGGGCTGCGAGGGCCTCGGAAACGCTGGGGTATACGCCCGCGAGCTTATCGGTATCAACGAGGGCAGCGAGCTCATCAGCCGGCAGGGCGCGGTCGGAATCGGTCTGGGTCACGACTACGCGCGGAAAGGCGGGAATCAGGACGTCGACGATGCCCGCCACGTCCTTGTCTGCCAGTGCGGCGCACAGCAGCGTGGGGCGATATTCTACGCACGGATCGATCTCGTCAAGTGCGCTCACAAAGTTCTCGCAGCTCTGGGGGTTATGGCAGGCGTCGATCAGCTTGAGCGGATTGGTTCCCAGCACATCAAAGCGACCCGGCGTGGGGCAACCCATAAGCGAAGCGTCGAGTGCATCGTGGTCGAGCTCGCGACCCAAATAGCCCTCGCACAGCATAATCGCACACGCGGCATTCTGCGGCTGATACGCCGGCTTAACCATCCTCGACGTATAGATCGCGCGCGGCGTGGTGCAGCTAAACTCCACCGTATCACCCACGTGTGTCGGAAGTTTGGTCGTCGTATGGCTCACCACGAGCGGCACAACGCCGCACTCACGGCAACGAGCATCCATCACACACTGAACACTCGCCTCATGCGTGCCCTCGCCCAAAACAACCAAACGCCCAGGCTTTATAACCGCAGCCTTCTCCCCCGCAATGGCCTCGAGGGTATCGCCAAGGACCTTCGTATGGTCGAGTCCAATGCCCGTAATGGCGACGGCCACGGGATCGGTCGCACTTGTGGCATCCCAGCGTCCGCCCATGCCAACCTCAAGCACGGCCACGTCCACGCAAGCCTCGGCAAACATAGTCAAACCAGCCACGGACAAAAGATCGAAGGGCGTAATAGCGCGGAGCTCCTCGCCGGCCGCCTCACGACGCGCGTTGAGACGACGACCCGCCTCATACGCCGCAGAGACACCGTGGGCAAAAACCTCGTCTGAGACGACCTTTCCATCAATCTCCATACGCTCGGGATAGCGCACCAGATGAGGCGACGTAAAGAGCGCCGTCTTAAGGCCCTCACCACGAAGAATGGCAGCCGAGAATCGCGTCGTCGAGGTCTTTCCATTGGTACCCGCTATCTGGACGCAATCGTAGAACTCGTCAGGACGACCAAGCTCATCGAGCATCTCGACGACGGTCTCGAGCAGCGGCGTGGAATAACGCGCAATCTTGCCCGTATCGGCCGCAAGTGCAACAGCCTCATCAAAAGAAAGCTCCGGAACCTCAAACGGCACCGAATACAGCCCAGAACGCTTCGCCATAACCAAAGTCCCCTCAACATAAAAAGAGGCCCGTAAGCAACAACGAGCCCCTCCCATTCAAAATATCAGCCAAACCCCGCTTGCAGCGAGATCAAGGCCACAACCCAGTGGCCCAATCGCGCCAGATGCAAACAACCACGTAACCGCACAAGGAGCGGCCCGACGCTTTGCTCGATACAAGTTCCGCACGCAAAGGACAGCACTTAATGTGCTGTCCGTCTTGCGCAGGACTGTCCGCAGTAGCGAGCAAAGCGTCGGGACGCGCCCCTCAGTAAGATCTACGAGAAGTCAGCAACCTGAGCAGTCAGCGCAGCCAAGATCTCCTTGAGCTCAGCTGCACGGTCCCTCTTCTTCTGGACCACCGCAGGCGCGGCCTTAGCCACAAAGCCCTCGTTGGCCAGCGTCTTCTCGCAGCCGGCGAGCTCCTTCTGGGCCGCGGCGATCTCCTTCTCCAGGCGTGCCTTCTCGGCCGAAAGATCAACCTTGCCCTCGAGCACCACAAAGACCTCGACGCCGCTGTCGACCACAGCAATGCTCGCAGCCGGCTTCTCAACGTCGGTGCCCATGACCAGCGAGGCGGTATTCGCCAGCGGCTCGATGGTCGAGCGCAGGCCCTCGAGCTTCTCAATGTCCTCGGCACCGGCGCGCACGACCACATCGAGCTCGGCCTTGGGACTCAAGCGATAACGCGAACGGGTGGCGCGGGCAGCAGACACGACGGTTCGGCACAGCTCAAACGCGCGCTCGGCGTCCTCGTCAACATACTTGGCGTAATCGGCGGGCTCGGGCCACTTGGCGATCATGAGCGCCTCGGCGCGGTCAACGTTGCCCTCGGCGTCCAGGTCGAGCACGCTCGCCGGCATGTTGTCCCAGATCTCCTCGGTGACAAACGGCATAAGCGGGTGCATCAGACGAATGGAGGTGTCAAGCACAAAGATCAGGTTGCGCTGGGCCTGCAGACGGCCCTCGCCCTTCAGGCGGGCCTTGGTGACCTCGACGTACCAGTCGCAGACCTCGTTCCAGAAGAACTGCTGCACGCCGCGGGCCATATCGCCAAAGGTGTAGTTCTCAATGCCCTCGGTGACCATCTTCACGGCCTTGGCCAGGCGGCTGAACATCCAGGCGTCGGCCGGCGTCTCCACGACGGGCTCGCCGGGCGTGTAGCCCTCCATGTTCATGAGCAGGAAGCGGCTGGCGTTCCAGATCTTGGTCACAAAGCTCTTGGCCTGATCGGTACGCGGGCTGTCGATGAGCTTCTTGGTCTTCTTGTCGATGTTCGCGTCGAACTTGACGTCCTGGTTGTTGGTGCACAGCGTGAGCAGGTTGTAGCGCATGGCGTCGGCGCCGTACATACCGATGAGGTCCATGGGGTCAACGCCGTTGCCCTTGGACTTGGACATGCGGCTGCCGTCCTTGGCCAGGATCGTCGGGTAGATGACGACGTCCTTAAACGGCACCTCGTCCAGGAAGTACAGCGAGCTCATGACCATGCGGGCGACCCACAGTGCGATGATGTCGCGCGCGGTGACGAGCGCCGTCGTGGGGTGATGACCCTCGAGCAGCTCCGGCTTTTGCGGCCAGCCCTGCGTGGCAAAGGTCCACAGCTGCGAGCTGAACCAGGTATCCAGCACGTTCTCGTCCTGATGCACGTGGTGGCCGCCGCACTTGGGGCACACGTCGGTGTCCTCGGTAAGGGCGTCCTCCCAGCCGCAGTCCTCGCAGTAGAACACGGGGATGCGATGGCCCCACCACAGCTGGCGGCTGATGCACCAGTCCTTGAGGTTCTCCATCCAGGTGGTGTAGGTCTGCGTCCAACGCGCGGGATGGAAGGTGACCTTGCCGGAGTTGACGGCGTCGAGCGCCGGCCCCTTGAGCTTGTCGACGGCCACAAACCACTGCTCGGACAGCCACGGCTCCAGCGCGGAGTCGCAACGGTAGCAGTGCATGACGGAGTGATCGAGGTCCTCGACGTGATCGAGCAGGTCGTGCTCCTCGAACCACTTGATGACGGCCTCGCGGCACTCGTCGCGGTTCATACCGGTAAACTCGCCGTAGCCCTCGACGACCACCGCGTGCTCGTCAAAGATGTTGATCTGCGGCAGGTCGTGGGCCTGACCCATGGCATAGTCGTTGGGGTCGTGAGCCGGGGTGACCTTGACAAAGCCGGAGCCAAAGTTGGCGTCAACGTGCCAATCCTCAAAAATGGGGATCTCGCGGTCGACGATTGGGAGCTTGACGGTCTTACCCACAAAGGCGGCCTTCTCGGGATCCTTCGGGGAGACGGCAACGCCCGTGTCGCCGAGCATGGTCTCGGGGCGCGTAGTGGCGACGACGATATAGTCCTGACCGTTGACCGGCTCGGTCAGCGGGTAGCGCAGGTGCCACAGGTGGCCCTTCTCGTCCTTATACTCGGCCTCGTCGTCCGAGATAGCGGTAGTGCAGTTGGGGCACCAGTTGACGATGCGCTTGCCGCGATAGATCAGGCCGTCGTGGTACCAGTCGCAGAAGACCTTGCGCACGGCCTGGGCATAGCCCTCGTCCATGGTGAAGCGCTCGTTGTCGAAGTCGACGGAGCAGCCCATGCGCTTGATCTGCTCGACGATAATGCCGCCGTACTCGTGGGTCCAGTCCCAGCAGGCGTCGACAAACTTATCTCGACCAATCTCCAGGCGGCTGATGCCCTCGCTCTTGAGCTTCTTGTCAACCTTGGTCTGCGTGGCGATACCGGCGTGGTCGGTGCCCAGCACCCAGCGCGTGGACTTGCCGCGCATGCGGGCCATACGAACGATGGCATCCTGGATGGAGTCATCGGTGGCGTGGCCCATGTGGAGCTTGCCGGTCACGTTGGGAGGCGGAATGGTGACGGTGCAGTCGCCCACGCCCTCGCGGCGCTTGTAGTAGCCGCCGTCGAGCCACTTCTGCAGGATCGCCGGCTCGTTGGTCGACGGATCGTAGTTCTTGGGCATTTCTTCCATATATCTCTCCCTTGCCCATCGGGGAGGAATGTAGGCCCGATTTTCGCTCGGTCAAGTCCTGGGCTCGCTCGAAGACCACATTAAGTGGTCTTCGGCTCGTGCGGAATCTACGAAAATCGGGCCTACATTCCTCCCCTTAGGTATCGATTACTTCAGTCTGATATAACTTCGCTGAGGCTTAAACAAACACACAGAATAACACAGGTAGTTGGGGTTATTGCGCATATATACAATAGCCTCCGACCGCAAGTGGTCGGAGGCTATTTGCAAACACGTTTTAGGCAGGTCTAGCCGTAGATGCGCTGGGGCTGTTCTTCGCCCTTTACGGAGGCTTCGGTTACGACAACCTTGGCAACGCCCTCCTCGCTGGGGAGGTCGAACATCGTCTGCTGCAGCACGTCCTCGCAGATGGCGCGCAGACCGCGGGCGCCGGTCTTGCGGGCAAGCGCCATGCGGGCGATCTCGTGCAGGGCGGCGTCCTCA
The DNA here is from genome assembly GCA_037237765.1 of Collinsella sp. Lineage (GTDB taxonomy): Bacteria > Actinomycetota > Coriobacteriia > Coriobacteriales > Coriobacteriaceae > Collinsella. The sequence continues at coordinate 6,172 of JAXXEN010000009.1, forward strand.
AACTCAAGCTCAACGTCCTCGAGCTGGAACATCTTGCGGTACTGGCGCACCACGGCGTTCTTGGGCTCGGTCAGGATCGACACCAGGTCGTCCTCGTCGAGCGCTTGCGTCTGGGTGACGACGGGCGTACGTCCCACAAACTCGGGGATCATGCCAAAGGCGTTGAGGTCCTGCGGGAGCACCTGACGCAGCAGGTCGTTCTCGTCGACCGAGGTGGGACCGGCGATCTCGGAGTTAAAGCCCACGCCCTTGTTTCCCACGCGATCGGCGATGATCTTGTCCAGACCCACGAAGGCACCACCGCAGATGAACAGGATGTTGGTCGTGTCGATCTGCAGCAGCTCCTGCTGGGGATGCTTGCGGCCGCCGGTGGGCGGAACGCTGGCCACCGTGCCCTCAAGAATCTTAAGCAGCGCCTGCTGAACGCCCTCGCCCGAAACATCGCGGGTGATGGAGAGGTTCTCGGCCTTGCGGGCGATCTTGTCGATCTCGTCCACGTAGATGATGCCCACCTGCGCGCGCTCAATGTCGCCATCGGCAGCGTTGATGAGCTTGAGCAGGATGTTCTCCACGTCCTCGCCAACGTATCCGGCCTCGGTAAGCGCGGTGGCGTCGGCGATGGCAAACGGAACCTCGAGAATGCGTGCGAGCGTCTGGGCCAGCAGCGTCTTGCCGGTACCGGTGGGGCCGAGCAGCAAAATATTGGACTTGGCGAGCTCCACCTCGTCCATATCGTCGTCAAACTGGCCGCCCATACCCGATGCCTCGTCAAGGGCGGACACCGCGGCACCGCCCTCAATCACGCGACGGTAGTGGTTGTACACGGCAACCGACATGGCGCGCTTGGCGTCCTCCTGGCCCATAACATAGGCCGAAAGCTCGTCATAGATCTCGTGCGGCGTCGGCACGTGCGTGATCACCTGACGGTCGTCCTCGAGCTCAAAACCCTCCGTCTCGGGATCAACGGCGGGCTGGGACGCAGCCTGGCCGTGGTCGTTGAGAAAACCCGGGAGATTGCCGTTGCGGGCGGCGTCCATAAAGTCCGAAGCCAGCGACTCCTCCAGGATCTCGGAGCAGGCGGCGACGCACTCGTCACAGATAAAGATGTTGGTCGGGCCCTTTACGAGACGACGGACCTGGCCCTGCTCTTTTCCGCAGAAGGAGCAGCGGATGGGGTTGCCGTTCTCGTCAAAGTTATCCTGCATGTTACCTGCCATCCTAGGCGTCCTTCGCGGCGAGGTCGCGCGAGGTGACGATACGGTCGATCAGGCCGTAGTCGAGGGCCTCGGCAGCGGTCAGGTAATTGTCGCGCTCGGTGTCGGCCTGGACCTTCTCAATCGGCTGGCCCGAGGCGTCGGACAGGATCTGGTTGAGCTCGCGACGAGTCTTCTTGATTTCCTCGGCCACAATCTCGATCTCGGTCTGCTGGCCCTGGGCACCGCCGCTGGGCTGGTGAATCATGACCTTGGAGTGCGGCAGGCAGAAGCGCTTGCCCTTGGCGCCGGCCGAAAGCAGCACGGCGGCCATGGACGCGGCCATGCCCACGCAGATGGTGGAGACCTGCGGCTTAATGAAGTTCATGGTGTCCAGAATCGCCAGACCGGAGTAGACCTCGCCACCGGGCGAATTGATGTAGAGCGAGATATCCTTCTCGGCATCCTGGCTCTCAAGATGCAGCAGCTGGGCAACGACCAGATTGGCGCTGACGGAGTTGATCTCCTCGCCCAAGAAGATGATGCGGTCGTTGAGCAGGCGCGAATAGATATCGTAGCTGCGCTCGCCGCGCGGCGTCTGCTCGATAACGTATGGCACGAGGGCGGAATCGAACTTAGCGATCATACGCATCTCCATTTCTCTTACGGACCAATAGTGGTTCTAGACAAACGTACGGTGCCCGCATGCTATGCATTGGCTGGCACCGTACAAAACAACCGGATAACCGGCTTATAACTTTACCCCATCACGGGCGCATCCATGCGCTCGCAAAAAAGGTGGCGAGAATTACTCGGCGTCCTTGGCGGTCTCGTCGACCTCGGTCACCTTGGCGTTCTCGACCAGGTGGTCGACGGCCTTGGAGCGACGGATGGACTCGCGGACGGCAGGCATGCGGCCATCGGCGATGAACTCGGCCTTGGAAGCCTCGACGTCCTTGACGCCGGCCTTCTCGAACTCGGCGTTGATGTCGTCCTCGGTGACCTCGATCTTGAGCTCGCGGGCGAGGGCGTCGAGAGCCAGGGACTCGCGGGCGACGTCGTTGGCCTGCTTGTGCAGGTCGCCGATGAACTGCTCCATGGTCAGGCCGGAAGCGGGCAGCCAGGTGTCCAACGTCATGCCGCGGGCAGCGAGGTTGGACAGGAAGTTCTGGCCGAGCTCCTCAAAGACGGACTGCTCGTAGTCGGCGTCCATCTCGTCGAGCTGCAGGCGCTCGGCGAGAGCGGAGACGCAACGGTTCTCCTTCTCGGCCGGGAGGCGGGAAGCCTTGTCCTGCTCGATCTCGATCTTGATGGCGTCGCGCATGGCCTCGATGCTGTCGAAGCCAAAGTCGGACTTGACGAGCTCGTCGGTGAGCTCGGGGGTGTTGCGGACCTTAATGCCCTTGACGGTGACCTCGACGGTGTGGGTCTCGGCCTCCTCGCCCTCCTCGACCTCGTCGGTCCAGGTGACGGACTTGACATCGTCAACGTTGGCACCGATTAGGGCCTCGTTGAACTCCTTGGGGTTGCTGTCGCTGCCGGCGATGAGCATGCGGCCCTCGGCGGCAAAGTTGTCAGCGTTCTCGACGGCCTTGAGGTCGACAGTGACGTAGTCCTCGGCCTCGACGGCGCGGCCCTCGACGTCCTCGAAGGTGGCACGGTAGTTGAGAAGCATCTCGACCTGGTTGTTGATCTCGGACTCGGTGACCTCCGCGGGAGGCATCTCGATCTCGACAGCGTCAAAGGAGGAGAGCTCAGCGGCAGGACGCAGGGAGAACTCGACGGTGTAGGTGTAGTCCTCGTGATCCTTAGCGAGGTCGAGCTCCTTGTAGTCACCGCTCTTGGTGGGGACGATGTCCAGCTCGTTAAGGACGACGGGCTCGTTGGCGGCGATCAGGTCGTTGGTGGCCTGAGCGAGGGTAGCCTCGGCGCCAAGTGCGGAGTCGATGACCGGACGGGGAGCCTTACCGGCGCGGAAGCCCGGGAAGCGGTACTTCTTGGCGGTGTCCTTGTAGGCCTTCTTGATCGCGGCGTCGACGTCGGCGGCCGGGATGGTGACCGTAGCGGTGAGCTTGGCGTCCTTGACGTCAGAAGCGGTGATGTTCAACACGTTCCTCCTCATACTGCCCAGCTTATCTGAGGTGCTGGTACCTTTATGCAACAAAGAGTCGCGACGGCAGGAGCCGACGCAGGTGCGTTGGTGCGGGCGAAAGGACTCGAACCTTCACGGGAATCCCACCAGAACCTAAATCTGGCGCGTCTACCAATTCCGCCACGCCCGCATGAGCGCACAGACTAGGAATGATAGCAGATACGAACGGCAAGCGCACGCACACGTTTTACAGGCTCACGACCTCACCACGAGTGCAAGCCAATAGAGCACGCCACCCCATCTCATAAGTTGCGGTGAAATAGTTCCTGTTTGGGGCTCCAGTCCTCCAAAACAGGAACTATTCCACCGCAACTTATCAAGGAAGCCAGGCAACACGACCACATGAATCCTGCACCGGAAAGCGTGTCCCGGTTTGGGGCCTCGGAATGGGATGAACTTTCCGCCAGAGGCCTCAAACGGAAACTGCAGCCCACAATTCGGTCGAAAAGTGGGCTGCAGTTTCCCCGGGCTCGGCAAAGAGCGACGGCAGCGTCGCCTCGTCTACTCCCCCAGCAGGGCCTTCTCGGGCGTGATCGGCAGCGAGCGCACCTGGTGGCCGGTGGCGTGTGCCACGGCCGAGGCCACGGCGGCGAGCGGCGTGTTGATGACGACCTCGCCGATCGACTTGGCACCAAACGGGCCCGTCGGCTCGTAGCTCGGCTCAAAGGCCACGCGAATGCTGCCGATATCCAGGCGCGTGGGCAACTTGTAGCTCATAAAGTTGCCGGTGCGCAGGCGGCCGCGGTCGTCGTGCTCGACGATCTCGTAGAGCGCGTGACCGATGCCTTGGGCAATGCCGCCCTCGGCCTGGACGCGCGCGAGCGCCTCGTTGATCACGGTGCCGCAGTCAACGGCAGCGGCGTAATCCACCACGGTCACCTTGCCAGTGGCCTTGTCGACCTCTACCTCGGCAATACCAGCCATAAACGGCGGAGGCGAAACGGGCAGGCAGGCAGAGGCATGCGAGGTGAGCGCGTCGCCACCCTCGATGTTCTTGACACACAGGTTGGCAAAGTCGCGCAGCGTAAGGTAGCGACCGCGCTCGCGAGCGGCGCGCTCGTCGGACAGGCGCACGTACTGGCCATCGAAGACCACGTCGGTGGCGTCAACGTCCCACATCTGGGCGGCCTTGGCGCAAATCTTCTCGCGCAGCTCGGCTGCGGCGTTCTTGGCGGCAAGGCCCGTCACGTAGGTACCGGAGCTCGCGTACGAGCCGGCGTCGAACGGCGACACATCAGTGTCTACGCCGCGCACCACAATCTGCGAGCTCTCCACGCCCAGCTCCTCGGCAGCAATCTGCGCCAGAATCGTATCGACACCCATGCCGTTATCGGTAGCGCCGGTGCCGATGGTAATGAAGCCGTCCTCTTCCAGGCGCATGTCGATGCCGGCGATGTCCACGTTGGAGATACCCGAGCCCTGCATGGTAAGCGCGCAGCCCAGGGCGCGCACGCGGTCGCCCAGGTCCACGGCCAGCGGCTTGTCGCGCCAGCCGATCATGTCCATCGCGCGCAGCAGGCAGCGGTCGAGCGCGCAGGCGTTGAGCTTCTCGTTGTAGTACTGCGGCATGACCTCGCCCTCGCGCACGATGTTCTTAAGACGCAGGTCGGCGGGATCCATGTGCAGCATGTCGGCAAGCTCGTTGACAGCGCTCTCCACGGCAAACTGGCCCTGGGTGGCACCGTAGCCGCGATACGCGCCGCCGCGGTTGGTGTTGGTGTAGACGGCTTCCCAGCTAAAGCGGCTCGCCTTCACGTGGTTGTAGATGGGCAGGCTCTTGTGGCCCGAAAGGCCGATCGTCGTGGTGGCGTGCTCGCCGTACGCGCCGGCGTTGGACAGCGTATGCAGGTCGATGGCCGTGATGGTGCCGTCGTTCATGGCGGCCAGCTTAACGGTCATCTGCATCTGGTGGCGCGAGTTGCCCGCGGTGATGGTCTCCTCGCGGGTGTAGCAGCAGTAGCTCGGACGACCGGTCTGCTGGGTGACGAACGCCACGAAGATCTCGCAGCAGCCCGTCTGCTTGGAGCCAAAGCCGCCGCCGATGCGCGGCTTAATAACCTGCACCTGCGACTGCGGAATATCGAGCGACTGCGCGACCATGCGGCGCACGTGGAAGGGCACCTGCGTAGAGGTGGTCACCGAGATACGCCCGAACGCGTCGGTCGTCGCGAAGGCACGGAAGGTCTCCATGGGCGCGGTCTGCGTGGCCTGGCTGGTGTAGGTGCGCTCAAAGACGATGTCGCTCTGGGCGAACGCCTCGTCCAGGTCGCCATAATCGCTGGTACCGCTGCACACCAGGTTGCGGGGCACGTCGCCGCCCTGCGGGAACATAAAGGTCACGTCGCCCTCGGGGTGGACCACGATGTCGTTATCGAGTGCCTTGGTAAAGTCGAGCAGCGGCTCGAGCACCTCGTAATCGACCTTGATGAGCTTGAGCGCCTTGTCGGCGGCCTCCTCGGTCTCGGCGGCGACGATCGCCACCTCCTCGTTTTGATAGCGCACGAGGTTCTCGAGGATCAGGCGGTCGTAGGGACTCGGCTGCGGATAGCTCTGGCCGGCGATGGTAAAGCGGCGCTTGGGCACGTCCTCATAGGTGTAGACGCCCACGACGCCGGGTACCTTAAGGGCGCGAGACGTGTCGATGGAGCGGATCTTGGCGCGGGCATAGGGGCTGCGTTTGAGTTTGACGATGAGCGCGCCGGCGGGCACCATATCGCCCGTGTAGACGGGACTGCCCTCGAGCAGCGCCTTCGAATCCTTCTTGGGCTGCTTGTGGGTAATCTGCTTGTACACGACACCGTCGGAGCTCGTGTCGTTGACCGGCAGTTCGGGCAACTCAAAGCCCACCTGTACGCCGGACTCGTTGAGAAAGCGGACGATGGCGCGCAGCTGGCTCTCGTAGCCGCTGCAGCGGCAGAGGTTGCCGGCGAGCTGGCGCGAGAGCTCCTCGCGCGTGGCGACGAGGCTCGGGTCCTCCTTGGCGGCGCGGGCAAGCGCCAGCACGTTCATGATGAGGCCGGGGGCGCAAAAACCGCACTGCTCGGCACCTTCGGCAGCCATCGCACGGGCCAGTGCCTCGGATTCGGCCTTAAGGCCCTCAAGCGTGGTGATGGTATGGCCCTCGACGCGCGCGGCGGGAACCGAGCAGCTCAGCACCGGGTCGCCGTCAAGCCACACCGTGCACAAACCGCAGTTGGTGGTTTCGCAGGCGCAGCGCACCGACGCGCAGCCCTGCTCGCGCAACAGCGCAAAGAGCATGGTGTCGGGGGCAATCTGAACCTTGACCTTACGGCCGTTGAGCGTAAAGGAAAGATCGATGAGTTTGGCAGCCATTAGCGCACCTCGCTAGAATCGACGCCGGGCACGCGGCGGCAGGAATACTCGTCCGTGGCAAACTTAGGCACTTGCACGGTCTCGAGCTCGCGGGCAAGCGCGGCCGAAAGCTCAATGCCGGCGGCGCGGCGCACGGCCTGCACGGCAAGCGGGGCCGAGATGCAGCGGCGGTAGTCGGCCGAGCCCCACAGGTTGGTGCCGTAGCTCAGGGCACGCACGGATGCGGCTAGGGCGCGCAGCTCGTCCTCGGAAGGCTGCTCGCTGGTAAGGCCGCATGCCTCGCCCCGAAGCAAGGTCGCGCGAAGCGGGCGAGCGCCCACGGTGACGTGCCAGGAGCCGTCCCACCAGGCGGCGGTGACGTTCAGCGAGGGGAAGTCGGTCGCGGCCTTGCGCACGGCTTCGTAGCTCGCACGGTAATCGTGCTTGACGACCACGACGCGCTCGATCACGTCGCGCACGTAGCCCATGTCAACGAACTCGGCGAGCGGCACGCGGCCGGCACCCGTCAGCTCAACATACGAATCGAGCGCCAAAAAGGCCGAGAGCACGTCAGAGAAGCCAAAGCGGCCGTAGATGCTGCCGCCCACCGTGGCGGTGTTGCGCAACTGAACGCCCACGATATCGTGGACGGCAAACTCAAAGACATTGTTGACAAGCGCGTTGAGCTCGGCATGACGCTCGAGCTGGCGCAGGGTGCACATGGCGCCGATGCGAAACTCGGTTTCGGTCTCCTCGATCTGATCGAGTCCACAGGCCGAAAGGTCAATCGCCGTCGCCACGCGACGCGAACCCAGGCGCATCCAGATGCCACCGCCCACAATCTTGTTGTTGCGGTTCTTCTGCAAGAGCTCATAGGCTTCGGCCGCGTTTCCAACACGGACGTAGGTACCGAACTTGAGCACGTTCTCCCCCATCTCTTCACTTGTCCAGTACTTTTAAGTGTACCAAACGAGGGGCCGCACACCGTTTTAGGACAAAATCCACCCACCCATCCATAACTTGCGGTGAAATACGGACTGATTAGCCGTTCTGGGACGCTAAACAGTCCGTATATCACCGCAAGTTATGAGGAGTCCTCCGGGATAGAAAAGGCTCCCAGCCGGATAGCTGGGAGCCTTATCGCATGCTATGTCGAGCGAAGATTTAGCAGACGCCCTGGGCGAGCATAGCGTCGGCGACCTTCAGGAAGCCGGCGATGTTGGCGCCCATGACGAAGTTGCCCTCCTGGCCGTACTCCTTGGCGGTGTCGTCCACGTTGTGGAACATGCCGCGCATGAGCTGCTCGAGCTTGCCGTCGACCTCCTCGAAGGTCCAGGACAGGTGCTCGGCGTTCTGGCTCATCTCCAGGCCGGACACGAGAACACCGCCGGCGTTGGCAGCCTTACCGGGCATAAAGGCGACGCCGTTCTCCTGGAAGTAGGTCGTGGCCTCGATGGTCGTGGGCATGTTCGCGCCCTCGCCGACCACCTTGCAGCCGTTGGCGACGAGTGCCTGGGCGTCCTCGAGCAGCAGCGTGTTCTCGCGAGCGCAGGGCAGCGCGATATCGCAGGGAAGCTGCCACACGCCGCGGCCGTCGCCCTCGTGCCACACGGCGTTGGGCTTCTCGTCAACGTACATAGCGAGCGTAACACCCTTGTCGTGGCCAGAGCGCTTCTTGTTGTAGATGTGCTCGAGCACGGTGTAGTCGATGCCGTCGGGATCCTCGACCCAGCCGTGGGTATCGGAGCAGGCGAGCACCTTGCCGCCGAGCTGAGTGACCTTCTGGACCGCGTAGATAGCGACGTTGCCGGAGCCGTGAACGACGACGTTCTTGCCCTCGAAGGAGTCGCCGCGGCTCTTGAGGTACTCGTCCACAAAGTAGGCCAGGCCGTAGCCGGTGGCCTCGGTACGGGCGAGCGAGCCGCCAAAGGAGAGGCCCTTGCCAGTAAGGACGCCGGTCCACTCGTTGGTCAGGCGCTTGTACTGACCGAACAGGTAGGCAACCTCGCGGCCGCCAACGCCCAGGTCGCCGGCGGGAACATCGGTGTTGGGGCCAATATGGCGATAGAGCTCGGTCATGAAGGACTGGCAGAAGTGCATGATCTCGTTGTTGGACTTACCCTTGGGGTCAAAGTCGGAGCCGCCCTTGCCGCCGCCCATGGGAAGGGTGGTCAGGCTGTTCTTGAGGATCTGCTCCAGGCCCAGGAACTTGAGCATGCCCAGGGTGACCGTCGGGTTAAAGCGCAGGCCGCCCTTGTAGGGTCCAATGGCAGAGTTGAACTCGACGCGGTAGCCGCGGTTGACCTGGACCTTGCCCTGGTCGTCGACCCAGGGGACACGGAACATAACGATGCGCTCGGGCTCGACGAGGCGCTCAAGCAGGGCGGCCTCCTCGTACTCGGGGTGGGCGTCGAGCGCCGGCTGGATGGTGCCGAGGATCTCGGTCGCGGCCTGGATGAACTCAGGCTGCTCGGGATAGCGGGCCTTGAGCTCGTCGAGAACTTTCTGCGTGTAGCTCATGCTTCCTCCAATTGATGGAAAAGAAAAGTGTCGTTCGCGGCGCCCTATGCGCCGCGAGCTTTATCGAGTATGGATAATATCGCACTGTTGCAGCAAAGTTTCGCATAAGCCGACGAGCAGATGTTTCGTTTTGATTACGATGCAGGTAGAAGCGTTTTTGAGTGCCTGACGTGCAAAACCTGTGTTTCAAACCTGTTTCGTCCACATGTTCCAAACCACCACATTGGGCACCTTTGTGGTGGTGTTAGTGGTTAGAGGACGAGCTGATGGTAGTCGGCGGGGGTTATGCGGCCTTCGGTGGCAGCGCGGAAGGCGGCAAGCGCATCGCCCGAGAACGGCATGGCCCAGCACAGGCCGCAACCCGCGGTAATGGAGCCCGGCAATGGCATGATGCGCCCGGGCACGCCGGCATCCAGGCACAGCTGCTCGCATTCCATCACATCGAAGGTGCTGTCAAACGACACGATAATCTTGCGCTCGTGGTCGAGGGCATCACCGGATGGGCCTTCGCGGTGTGCCTCACGATACGCCGCGGCGGCCGCTTCCTCTTCCGCAGTATGTCCACAGCCACCGCAGCCGCAGGTACAGGGCTCGGAACCATCGCAAGTGCAAGGCTCTCCCGTGTCGGGGCAAATATCGTGAGACATGGCAACTCCAATCGTCTAGGCGAGCAGCTCGGCTGCCGCAAACTCCTCGGGTGTATTGACGTTTTCGAAGCAGAGCGTCGAGCCCGCGGCCTTAACGATCTGCGGCTCATCTATATAACCAGCCTGAACGCGATTGATCAGGCAGCGAATGCGTTGGCGGTCCTGGTCGAGCAACTCTTGGGCAACCGGCGCACACGCGTCACGGCGCCAGACGGCGCAAAGCGGCTCAATCCCCCGCTCCTCGCACGGCACGCACACGTCGAGCGCCTCGGCCTCAACACGATCGGCAAGCGCGCCGATGAGTTCCGGCGAGATAAACGGCATATCGCAGGCGACAATCGCCACGAGCGGCAATCGGGCCGCGGCCAACGAGCTCGCGATGCCGCGCATGGCACCAGCGGGACCGTCGACGTCCATCACCACGCGGGGGCGCAGTCCGTCAAACGTGCATTCTTCAAGGTAGGCAAGCTCGCTGGGACGCGACGTCGTCACGACCAACTCTCCGGCAACTGGCGCCAGCCGACCCAGCACGCGCTCGATGAGCGGCTCACCGCAAAACGCCATGCGCGCCTTGTCACAGCCCATGCGCGACGACAACCCGCCCGCTTGAACGACACAAGAAAGATCGGCCCGTCTTACGGTAGTCATACGGCAAACCACCCCCATCGGCATGCTCAAAACCCAACACACGAAGCCAAATACCATCGCCGATAAAGCGGGAGGCATGGCAAACCCATGCAAAAACAAAACAGCGCCTTTGCGGCACGCAGCAAGACCGCGAGCACAAAAGCGCTGGTAGCGTATGGCGGGAACGTATGTGAATCGAACACATCCAAGACGTTTTGCACGCCTCGCAACGGTTTTGAGGACCGCGGAGCCCACCGGAGCCCATCCGTTCCCAAGTGCGCCGGTATTTTACCAAACCGAAACGGCTCCATCCCAAAAAGACGAACAAGAAGTTGCGGTGGAATAATTCCTGTATTTGCTGCCAAAGCCTCCAAATAGGAACTATTTCACCGCAACTGAGGAGGCGGGAGCGAGTGACCGGCCTAGCGCAGGGACCTCAGGCCGCCGGCATCCTTGTCGAGGACTGTGAAGCGTACGGCATCCAGGTGCTCCAAGATGCTGATGGCGCGTTTGCGCGACACGCCCAGGGCTTCGCGCAGCACGCTCGTGGTGGCTGCGCCGCCGGCTGCCTCAATGGCGGCGGCAACAAGCTCGCGCGCATGGGCCTCGGCGGCAGCGGACAGGGCAACGTCGCGCTCGACCTTAACGATCGAGCGATTGAGCGAAAGCTCGCGCAGGGCACGCGTCATGGTGTCGCGATCGAGCTGCAACTGCTCGCCCACCTCGGGCAATATCGGTGCATCGAGGCCGGCTTCGTCCAGCAAGGCAACGATACGTTCGCAGGCCTCGCGCACCACGCGTGCCGCCGCGGCGGCCGAATGCGGATCGAATACCTCGGCGCCCTCAGCGGCGCACACGCCGCGCGAGCAGCCCTCGGCAATCAGAGCCGCGGCAACGCCTTCATCAGCGGCAGGCCACGCAGCATGGGCAACGGCGCCGGGCGTAAAGCCCGTCTCCTTGGGAGACGCCGCATGCATGGCTGACAGGGTCGTCGCCAGTGCATCCATCACGGCGTCGAGCGCGGAAGAATCTGCATACAGCGAGCCACCCGAGCCAGCAAGCGCGCAAGCAGCGCCCTGCGCCACCAGCCCGCGCAGCGCCGCCTCAGCCTCACCGGCAACAAGATCGAGCGCCGCGGTAACATCGGCAGCCGCAACCGGCAGCGCTTGCAGCGCCAGCCACGCATCCACAGCGCCCTCAATATCTCCGGCCTCGAGCGCCGCATACAGCGCACGCTCCCCTTCGGCAAGCTCGCGAGAGCGGCGGCAGCGAGAAAGCAGCACGCGCCCGCCGCCAATGAGCATGACGGGCGAATACGACAGCACCACAGCATGGTCTCCGGCTCGCAGCGGCAGCGAGTTTTCCAAGCGCACCTGAACATTACGGGTCTCGCCCACCGCCATGGGGGCCTCGCCCTCCATGAACATGATGCGACCGACAACCTCGGCCGTACCCGCCATCACGTGCACACGCGCACCCGACTCGAGCACACGCGGCTTGGCGCCCTCGCGACCCAAATACGCAAGCGTCATCATAAAGCGCATCGTCTGGCCAAAGCGGCCCGCCACGCCGAGCATCTCACCGCGATCGAGCGCGGCGACGCCATCGCCCACCAAGTTGAGCGCCACACGCTGACCGGGCAACGCCCGCGGCGTATCGCCATGCACCTGAATCCCGCGCACGCGACAGACCGTACGCGACGGCAGCGCGACGAGCTCATCCCCCACCGCGACGGGCGCATCGTGCAACGTTCCCGTCACCACGGTACCGGCGCCCTTGATCGTAAAGCAGCGGTCGATGGGCAGACGCGGTGCGGCATCGGTGAGCTCGGCACGGGCACGGCAGGAATCCCAGGAAGCGGCAACCTGCTCGTCGAGCACAGCAAGCAGGTCATCGATCCCCGCGCCGGTCTTGGACGACACCGGCACCATCGGCGCGCCCGCAAACACGGTATCCGAAAGAAAATCATCCACGTCGAGCTCGGCCAGCTCAATCATTTCGCTATCGGCCAGGTCGCACATCGTCAGCGCGACCACCATGTGTGTGACGCCCAGCAGCTCCAGCACATGCACGTGCTCGCGGGTCTGCGGCATCACGCCCTCGACGGCCGAAACCACCAGCACGGCAACGTCGATGCCCGTCGCACCCTGCACCATGGCGCGCAGATAATGGGCATGCCCCGGCACATCGACCAGGCCAACGATCTTGCCACTCGGCAGCGCCAGCTCGCCAAAGCCCAGCTCCACCGTCATGCCGCGACGGCGCTCGACCTCCAGACGATCGGGATTCTTGCCGGTCAGCGCCTCGATCAGCGCCGACTTACCGTGGTCAACGTGGCCCGCCGTGCCAACGATAACGGGACACTCCACCAGCGCCTGAACCTCACTCATCGAGCAATCGCCTTCTTAACGCATGCGGCAAGTGTCGACGCCGCCGTCTCGATATCGCGGTCGCCCACAAGCGTACGGACGTCAAACAAAATACGATCGTGCGAGGTGCGCGTGACGACCGGCGTGTCGAAGTCCTGGACAAGCGAGCGCTTGAGCGCGTCGACCGTCAGGCGCTCGTCAACAAGACGCACGGCAACGCACATCGTGGGCAGCTCCACGGTAGGCAGCGAGCCGCCACCGGGAGTCGACGACTCCTCGACGATCTCCACCTGAACGGCGCACGGGCAACCGGCCTTATCGAGCCCGGCGACCATACGATCGCGAAGCTTGCGGGCACGTCGCTCCAAATGGGCCTGCGGCAGCGTAAGCATGCTGAGCACCGGAATATCGCGATGGGCAACGTCGGCGCCGTCCATGTAGATACGCAGCGTGGCCTCGAGCGCCGACAGAGCCAGTTTGCCCGGGCGCAGGGCACGCATAAGCGGATGCGACCCGCAGGCCTGGACCAGGTCGCGACGGCCCATGATAATGCCCGCCTGCGCGGCACCCAGCAGCTTATCACCCGAGCACGACACGATATCGAGCCCTGCCGAAACCGAAGCCGGCGTGGTTTCTTCGCCGCCGCGCACCAAGATGTCGTCGGGCAACAGCGCACCCGACCCCTGGTCCTCGTAGAACAGCAGGCCGTGTTTGTGGGCCAGAGCAGCAAGCTCCCGAGAGCCCACCTCCTCGTGAAAGCCCTCGATGCGATAGTTGGAAGGATGGACCTTGAGGATCATCGCCGTATCGGGCGTGATGGCGCGCTCGTAGTCGCCCAAATGCGTGCGGTTGGTGGCGCCGACCTCGACGAGTTTGGCGCCCGAAGCCGCCATGACATCGGGGATGCGGAAGCTGCCGCCAATCTCGACAAGCTCACCGCGGCTGACGATAACCTCTTTACCCGCAGCGTGAGTCGCCAGCACCAGCAGCACCGCGGCGGCATTGTTGTTGACCGCGAGCGCGTCCTCGGCACCGGTGAGTGAGCGGATCAGCTGCGCGGCGTGCTCCTTGCGCGACCCGCGCGAACAGGTGTCCACACTGTACTCGAGCGTGCTATACCCGCGCGCGACCTCGGCCACGGCTTTGGCAGCTGATTCCGCGAGCGGAGCGCGACCCAAGTTGGTATGGATAACCACACCCGTGGCGTTGACGGCGGGACGCAGGCTCGGCAGCGCGGAGCGATGCGCACGCCACTCGATGGCCGAGGCCAGCTCGCGCTTGGAACGCGGGGCGGCGCCGGCACGAATGGCGGCGCGCTCCTCGTCGAGCTCGGCCGTGACGGCGGCATGCACCACCGCGTCGCAGGTCTCCCCCGCCGCCTTCACAACCGGCCACTCTGCGAGCAGCTCGTTGACGGAGGGAATGGCGCGCAGGCGGGCGCGCACCTCATCGGACATGTTCTGGCTATCGCTCATGTGCGGCCTTTCAAAACCAAAGGTGAATCAATCGTTCGAATGTCAAACTATCAGCCAATTCGATCAGCTGAGTCAATTACTCGCTATTATCCTCGCGTGCCGCGATCTTTTCCACGCGAACGGCGTTTTCCTGGGTGAGCGCAGCGCCCGTCAACGGGTCCCAACGCAACGGCGTATGGTCGAGCGGGCCCACGCCCAAGGCTTGAGCGCCACCGGCATCGGCGCCAAACGAACGCCCGCCGGGAGCGGCCGAGGTGAAGATGCACGCCGGATGCAGATAGGGCGTCGTCTCCACGCGCACGCGGTCGCGGCCCATGTCGCTCACGAGTTCGACGATCTCGCCGTCGGCGATGCCCATGTGCGCAGCAGCATCGGCATTCATCTGCACGGCATCCAGGTCCGACCCAGCCTCGGCGGCACCTTGGGCTGCAAGCCTTCGCGAGGTGTGCGACTCAAAGGGACGGTTGCCGCTAATGAGGCGAAACATCCCCGGGCCAGGCTCCACCTTGGGAGCGATCCAGTCGGGTACACGACCCAGGCCGGCACGCCCCCATACGTCACTTGCCAGCGTAATTTTGCCGCCATCCAAGGGAATCGCCGGCTCGCCCGTACGCGACGGCAACGCAACACCCGTGTCGGCCCAGCCGCGCTCCTTGAGCTCGTCCAGATCAATCCCAAAAGGCTCCACCTGGGCAGCTGCCAGATCGTCAGACGTAAACTGGAAGTACTCGCCCACGCCACACGCCCGCGCCAGACCGGCAAAAATCTCCCGACCGGGACGTGTGTCGTCATGCTGCACGGGCAGCACAGCGTTGCGGTAGAACACGCGCGCATCGTTAGCGCCCACGACCGTGCCTACACCGCGGTCGGCCTCCAGATACGTCACGTCGGGCAGCACGAAGTCGGAAGCGCGCGCCGTCTCGGACCAGCGAATGTCAATCGTCACGAGCAAGTCGAGCTGCTGCAAAATACCCAACCAAGCCTGTGCATTGCCATAGCCCGCACCAGGGTTACTGGCATAGACGATGAGCCCACGCAAATCGCCGGCAAGAATCGACTGACCGATGGTCGTGCACAGGCCGCGCATCGGATCGACCAGTGGATAGCGTTCGGACCCCAACTTGGGCTCACGCGGCATCGACGGCGTCGCGAAACGCGTAGGGTCCAAATCGCCCAACACAAGCGGCGTGGGCGGGTTGAGGGCACCGCCCTCATGCCCGATGCAGCCCAGCAGCACATCGACCAAGCAGATAGCGCGCGCGGTCTGGGTGCTATTGGCATACGCGATACCGATGCCACCATGAAAGCCTGCATCCACCACAGCGGCAGGAGCGGCGGCAGCGAGATCGCGCGCCGTGGCGACAATCTCTGCGGCCGGCACGTCGCACATCGACTCAGCCCACTCGGGCGTCCAAGCACGGGCCGCCTGTGCCAGCTCGTCAAAACCCGTGGTATAGCGGTCAACGAACTCGTGATCGTACAGGTCCTCGGCTACCAGCACGTGCGCGATACCCAGCAGCAACGCCAGATCGCATCCGGGGCGCACGCGGAGCCAGCGATCGGCAATAGCAGCCGAACCGCTGCGCCGGGGGTCAACCACGATGACCTTCGCCCCGCGCCGGCGCGCATCGTTGAGCGCGTCAAAGGCCCCCATCGTCGACGAATCGACAATGGAACGCCCCAGGTACATGATGCAGTCGGTATGCGCAAGGTCGGAGGCGGGACTATAACCCAGGCTGTGCTCCCAACCGGTAAGTCGGCTTACCTCGCAGGCGCCATCGGCACCGTACACGTTGGGCGAGCCCAGCGCATGCATAAAACGACACGCCCAGTAGCGGTCGAACGAGGGCACGCCGAGCGTCATGCCCAGCGCGCGCGGACCATGCCCGTCAACAATCCCCCCAAGGCGCGCAGCAATCTGCGCGAACGCCTCGTTCCACGAAATCACATCGAACCCCGAGCCATCAGCTCGTCGGCGCATAGGATGCAAAATCCGGTCGCGCTCGTCAAACGGCATTGCCAGGCGATGCCGTCCGCGGGCGCACAGGGCACGCGCCGCGCACGGATGCCCCGGCACCGGCAGCTCGGCCACCACGCGACCGTCCTCAACGCGTGCCGCAAAGGCGCAATCGGCATAGCATCCCCCGCATGTGGTCACCACGGCGCGACCGTCACGCTTCACAGCAGATGCCATCTCGATTACCCCTTTCATCAGCCAAACACAACGGGCCAAAAGCCCAGCAACGAGTCCCAGACCCAAAAAGCCTCCCGCACGGCAACGCCCCGCGGGAGGCCAACGTCACACAGGCGGTACTTTACGCCTCGGACTTCTTGGCGTAGACAAACCAATAGCCGAGCGCGATCAGAACCGCGCCGCCCACGATGTTGCCCAGCGTGGCGGCGGATAGATTAAACGCAATACCCGCGACGTTGAGCGCATCGGCCCCGGCAACCTTGGCACCATAGCCGCACGCGTGCATCACGGCACCCATGGGCAAAAAGTACATGTTGGCAACGCAGTGCTCAAAACCGCAGGCCACAAAGGCGGCGATGGGCAGCAAAATGCCCACAACCTTATCGACTACGGTCTTGCCCGCAGTGCCAATCCACACGGCCAGGCACACAAAGATGTTGCACAGGATGCCGCGGAAGAAGATCGTCACCCAGTCGACCGTCACCTTGCCGGCGGCGACGCTCACCATGGAGTTGGCGACCGCCTCGCCGTTGAGCTTATAGATGCCGGCCATGTACACCAAAAAGACGATGAACAGGGCACCGACAAAATTGCCGACCCACACGACGACCCAAGCCTTGAGCATCTGAGCCAGGGTGATCTTTTTGCTCTTGAGCGCGCAGACCATAAGCGAATTGCCGGTAAACAGCTCGGCGCCGCACACCAGCACCAGCACCAGGCCCAGGCAAAAGCACAGGCCGCCCACGACGCGCTGGGCGCCCCAGCCCAGCGTGCTATCGCTCAAGAACACGGTAAAGAACAGGCCACCGAAGGAAATAAACGCACCGGCGAACATTGCCAACAGAAAGGCCTTTGCAACCGGCAGGTTGGCCTTGGTCACGCCGGCGGCCTCGGTCTTGGCCTCGATCGCGGCGGGCGCCAGGCAATCGGGAGCGGGGTACTCCACCTTGGAATCTGCCATGTCAATCACTTCTTTCCTATTCAGCAGGGGCAAGCGCTGCTATAGCTCCTGCCCCAAGCGGACAAAGTGGGAAAAGTCGTTGGCGGCCACGGCGTCGTACACGGCGTCGACGGCCTCAAAGACCTCCGGGGACATGGGGTTATAGAACTCCGTATCGCCCGGCTGAATCCCAACGAAGACGATATCATCACACGATTGTTCGATTTCCTCGATCAGAATCGACAAAGGAAGCGAATGCGTGGTGAACATCGACTTGCGGGCCACATCGCGCTTGTCGAGCAAGCGGATGGACCCGACGGGCAGCGCCATGTCAGCGGCATCGACCAAGACCAGGCGAGGCGGACGCTCGCGCTTGACCTCGATGATGTCATCCTCGGGCGTCTGACCGCCATCGATGGTGTACCAGCCGGCAAGAGGCGCGTCCTCCATCTTTTTGGAGAGCACGGGGCCGGCGGCATCGTCGGCACGCAGCACGCTTCCCGCCGTGAGCACGATACCCGCAAACGGGGCGCCGTTCACGCGTCCATCCACAACGCGACCCATTACTGCAACCTTCCCGTCAGGTACACGCCCGACACATCGCGCACGCGCTCAACCAGATCGCGGAACTTCATCAGAAACGCGACCTGCTGGGCATGCAGGCCAAAGTCGTCGTCGAACACCGAGATGCCGGCCTTGGCCGAGCCGCGAAAACCGCGCTCGTCGAGCAGCGTGTCGCAGGCCTCGAGCAGCGACGGCACCGCCGCCTTGTCGAGCTGGCACTCGCCAAAGGAGCGGATGGCCTCGAACTTGGTCTTGGCCTCCCCCTCCGGCAGCGCATCGACGAGCGAATAGAAGACATCCACCGGCACCGACAGGCGCGGCTCAAAGCAATCGAGCACGCCGGTGTGGTGGCCCACGGCGAGCGTGTAGTACAGCACGTCGCAGGCCTCCTGGGGAACGTCTTCCTCGGTCTCCACAAACTTACGCGTGAGCTCGTAGAAGACCACCTGGTCGGGTGCGTGGCCCAGACAGGGGTCGGCGACGCCCTCGGCGGCCTCGTCGCTTGCGCGCGAGGCATCGCCAAAGGAGCCGCCGAGCATGCCGGGGCCCGCAAAGTAACCAGAGCGGTCCGTGAGCTCCATCTAGTGACCTCCGGCCAGCACCAGATCCTGCAGCGCCGAGTAGACCTCAACGCGGCGCGGATCGTCCTGCTTGTCGATGAGCAGCGCCATGGCACCTCGGATATCACCCTTGGGCGCGCCCTCGAGCGTATCCATAAACTCGTTGGCCAGGTCGCGGCCGTAACGGTAGCCGCTCATGGCGCGAGCCTCGCGCTCGATGGCAACGCGCAGCTTGTACGGCACGCCGGGGTGCAGGATATCGGCCTGCTCGCCGGCGGCCTCCACCGTGGTCTCGGCATGAAGCTTTTGGTCCAGCAGACCGAGCGCCATGGCAAAGCCGTAGACGGTCTGCGCGGGGCTGGGCGGGCAGCCGGGGATGTAGACATCGACCGGCAGAATCTTATCCGTGCCGCCCCAGACGCAGTAGTTGTCGTAGAAGATGCCGCCGGTGCAGCCGCACGCGCCATAGGACACCACGATCTTGGGATCGGGTGCGGCCTCAAAGGCGCGCAGGGCCGGCATGCGCATGGCACGCGTCACGGCACCGGTGTACAGCAGCACATCGGCGTGACGGGGCGAAGGCACGACCTTGATGCCAAAGCGCTCGACGTCGAAGACGGGCGTGATGGAACCGAAGATCTCGATCTCGCAGCCGTTGCAGCCGCCGCAGTCAACGCGGTAGACGTACACCGAGCGCTTGATCTTCTTAAGAAGGGTCGCCTTGGCCTTCTCGATGCTCTCGTCGAGCTCGATCTTGGTCGGGCGGTACTGAAGCCGCTCGGGCAAAAGCGTGGGTTCGGCCATGGTTACTCCTCCTTCGTTTCAAAATCCATGATGATGCCCTCGACCGGCGCCGGACCGGCGGGAATCTCGGGCGCATCGGGGTTAAGCTCGCGGTCGATATACTCCGGGTTCACGCCGTGGCCGCCCAGATACTCCATGCCGGGGCCCTGGGGCTCACCGGACGCAAGCGTCTCGTTGGCAGCCATGCCGTGCGCGTTGCCGGTCTTTACGGCCGAGGCGGCGCGCAGGGCGTCGAGCTCGCGCTTGCACTCCTGGCACATACCGACGGTACGGGCGGCCTGCTCGGCCTCCATGCCGCCGGCCTTTTGCAGCAGGCGCTTAGCGTAGTCGATCTCCTTGTGCGGGGCGAACGGCTTGCCGCAGCGCGAGCAGTGCTCGAGCGTGTAGACGCTCTTGCTGGTGAGGTCGTCCTTGCTCATGACGGCCAGCTCAAACTCCTCGGTGAGCTTGATGGCCTCCATGGGGCAGGCTTCCTCGCAGCGGCCGCAAAAGATGCAGCGGCCGTAGTCGATCGACCAGGTGATGGTGTCGGCCGCAAGGTCGGTGTCCATGCGAATGGCATCGGCCGGGCACGCCACGCCGCAGGCACCGCAGGCGATGCAGAGCTCGGCATTGTGCTCGGGCTTGCCGCGCATGTCCTTGTTGGTGGGGAACGGCGCAAACGGGTACTTGACCGTCGCGTCGCCGGCCTTGGCGTTAACCTTCCAAAGCTTCAGCATATTAGAGCGCCTCCTCATCGAGCGGGGCGGCCATGGTGCCCTCGCCCGCAAGCGGCGACTTGTCGCGCCAGACGTTTTCGAACTGCTCCTTGTCGAGCACGTGGTCGCGCTTGGCGGCGACATCGGTCACCGTCACGCGGTCGGTGCAGGAGTAGCACGGGTCGAGCGAACCGACGATCAGCGCAGCGTCGCCCACGGTGTTGCCGCGGAACATGTAGCGCAGGACCGGCCAGTTGCTGTACGTGGCGGCCTTGGCGCGCCAGCGGTAGCACTTCTGGTTATTGCCGAGCATGGCCCAGTGCACGTCCTCGCCGCGCGGCGCCTCGGTGGCGCCGATGGCGTACTTGTGCGGGGTGTACTCCCAATCCGTGGTGAGGATGGGGCCCGACGGGCAGTTCTCGAGCATGGTCTCGATCATGTCGATCGAATCGTAGACCTCCTGGATGCGAACGGCGGTACGGCCGAAGGCATCGCAGGTGTCTGCCGTGGCGGCATGCATCTTTTGGACGTCCGGATCGGCGTAGCCGTCGAAGGGATGGTCAAAGCGCACGTCGCGGGCATAGCCCGAGCCACGCATGAGCGGGCCGACCGGCGAGAAGTCGCGTGCGATCTTGCGGTCTAGAATGCCGATACCGCTCGTACGCTCGATAAAGTTGGGCGTGGAGAGCAAGACGTCGACGAGTTCCTGAACCTCGGAGCGCAGCTGGTGAATGGTCGTGAGCGTGGAGAGCTTCTGCTCGGCCAAAATGTCGCGACGCACGCCGCCGATCACGTTGAGGCCGTAGGTCTTGCGGTGACCGGAGAGTTTCTCGGCCAGGTCCATGGACTTCTCGCGGACGCGGAAGAACTGCTGGAAGCCGGAGTCGAAGCCGGTGTAGTGCGACGCCAGGCCGATGTTGAGCAGATGCGAGTGCAGGCGCTCGACCTCGAGCATGATAGCGCGGATGTACTGGGCGCGCGGCGGGACATGGATGCCCTGAGCGCGCTCGACGGCCTCGGCGTAGGCCACCGAGTGGGCGCAGCCGCAGATGCCGCAGATGCGGTCGGCGAGGAACGTCACGGCGTCATAGTTCAGGCGCGTCTCGGCGACCTTCTCCATACCGCGGTGCACGTAGAACAGACGGTAGTCAGCGTCCACGATCGTCTCGCCCTCGACGAACAGGCGGAAGTGGCCGGGCTCGTCGGAGGTGATGTGCAGCGGTCCCATGGGGACGAGCGTGGTCTCCTTGCCCTTGGTGTCGGCCAGGAATTCGTAGTTTTCCATGTCGCTCGCGGGGGCGGGGCGGAAACGGTAATCCATCGAATCCTTGCGCAACGGGTACAGCCCACTGGGCCAATCGTCGGGAAGCACCAGGCGACGGCGATCGGGCAGACCCTCGGGAATCAGGCCGAACATATCGCGCAGCTCGCGCTCGCCCCACACGCAGGCGGGGACGAACGGGGTCACGGACGGGAACGTCATCTTGGCGGGGTCGACCTCGGCGCGGACGGTCACCCAGCCGGGGTCCTCGCCCTCCATGGAAATGACGTAGTACACGGCGTAGCGACCGCACAGGCTGCGCTCGTCGTTGCCGACAATCACGGGAATCCAGCCGTAGCGCTCGTAGTACAGGTAGTGGACGGCCTCGGGCAGCTTGTCCAGCTTGACGGTGATCGTCAGCTGGTCCTCGCACTGCCACTCAACCTTCTCGATAGCGCCCGGCACTGCGGCGCGCAGGGCCTCGACGTGGCTTTCGCAACGACGAGCGTAGTCCTTCTTTTCAGGTTCTGCCATGGTGCTAATTCACCTCGCTTGTCTTGGTCTGGGAACTGAACACCATGCGGTAGAGAGGAGCCTCGTGGAGCTCTTCGACGCTCTGGTTCAAAACGACGGACGTTGCATCCTCGACGCCGCTCGTGATGGCGACCGGGGTGGCGATACCGAACCACATGACCACGATCGCGAGGGCGATCTCGGGGATGATCATGAGGGCGGGCACCTCGTGGCGCTTCATGCCCTCGGGCGCCTTGCCGAAGATGGACTTGAGCGCGATGCCGGTAAGGGCAAAGTACACGCCGGTGAGGCCAATGGCCACGAGCACGACCACCCAGATGGGACCGGACTGGACGCCGGCCACGAAGGTGAGGAACTCGGAGATGAACAGGGCGAACGGCGGGAAGGCGGCGAGCGCGAGCAGGGCGATGATGGTGAGCGCTGCCGTGACGGGAGCGATCTCGACGACGCCCTTGATCTTGTTCAGGTCGCGGGTGTGGTAGATGTGCTGGATGTTACCGGCCATGCAGAAGGCGAGCGCCTTCGTGAAACCGTGGAAGATGCAGTGCAGCAGGCAGGCGGCGATACCGAGCGGACCACCGATACCCAGGCACAGCGCGACCACGCCGACGTTGTCGACGGAGGAGTACGCGAAGCGGCGCTTGATATCGTCCTGCTTAAAGATGCACAGGGCGGCCACCAGGATGGACAGCGTGCCCAGGATGAGCAGGAGCGTACGCGGATAGGTGTCGCCCACCGTGATGATGGACAGGGAGTAGAAGCGGATGATCACCAGCATGGCGCACTTGAGCAGCACGCCCGAGAGCAGCGCGGAGACCGGGCTCGGAGCCTGGGAGTGCGCGTCGGGCAGCCAAGTGTGCATGGGGAACAGGCCCGCCTTGGTGCCGAAGCCGATGACGATGAACGCGAACGCGAGGCGCACGAGCATCGGGTCGAACTGGTCGGCGTAGGGCATGATGGAGGTGAGGAAGGCTGCCTCA
Source organism: Collinsella sp. (assembly GCA_037237765.1). Classification (GTDB taxonomy): domain Bacteria; phylum Actinomycetota; class Coriobacteriia; order Coriobacteriales; family Coriobacteriaceae; genus Collinsella. The sequence goes on from JAXXEN010000009.1 coordinate 29,002, forward strand.
TGCGCGTTGGGCATGATATCGGCGGCGTTCGCGTAGATGAGCAGCGTGCCGAACAGGCCGAAGGCCACGCCGGCGGTGCAGACCATCGCGTACTTCCAAGACGCCTCGAGCGCCTGCTTGTTCTTGTAGATGCCCACGAGGAACACGGTCGACAACGTGGTGGCCTCGACCGCCGCCCAGGTGAGGATGATGTTGTTGGACAGGCAGGCGAGCAGCATCGTGAAAACGAACAGGCTAAACAGCGCGTAGTACTGCTTGGTGCGCTCGGCCGGCATGGTCTTCTCCTCGATATCGATCTTGATATAGGAGATGGAGTACACGCCGGTGATGAACCCGATGATGCCTACCAGAAGGACGAAGATTGACGAGAGCGAATCGAGATGGAGCCACAGGCCCAAAGCGTCGATATTCTGCCCGCTCGAGAGCATGGTTCCCGCGGTGACGACCGAAAGGACGAGGGTCGCCGCGACGGAGATGGTGTTGAGCCCCGCAAAGACGCTGTAGGACGTCGTCTTGGGGAGCGCAGCCATAATCAGGGAGAACACGAGGGGACAAGCGAGCAGGGCGACCGTCAGCATTGAAACATCCATGGCCTACCCCTTCAATTCGGTCAGGTCGTGGGAGTCGAGCGACTTGGTGTCGTTCCAGATCCTCACGACGACGGCGGACATGATGATGACGGCGAAAATGGCGTCGGTTGCGATGCCGATCTCGATGATCTCGGGGGCCGTGGGCGCGAGCAGGGCGAGCGTCACGTGGCTACCGTTCTCCATAAGGCAGTACCCGAAGATTTGCTTGAGGATGTTGCGCTGGGAGATGATGCACGTGAGGCCGACGAAGAAGTGCGCGAAGCTGATGGCGAGGGCCGGAGTAGCCACCTCAGCGGTGGGCAGGCTCAGGCGCGTGACCACCGCGAAGCAGATAGCCACCTCCAGACCGGTGAGGATGATGGTCCAGGCCGGCTTGATGGAGGAGGTCAGCGTGCTATCGGCAGGCGAACCCATCTTTTTGTAGGCACGGTTGAGAATGAACGGAACGAGGATCACCTTGGTGACGAAGGCCGACGCGGCCCACATGAGAAGCTCGGTGGCACCGGTGGTGAGGCCCAGAGTGAGCAGCACGCCCACCAGGACAACCGACTGGATCGCGTACCACTTAATGGCGGACGGGATGGTCTTCGAGACGACCACCATGGTGGAGGTCACGATCAGAAGACCGCCCAGGATATTGACTAACGAATAACCCATGTCCTACCTCCTAACCCATCCAACTAGAGGACAGAGGACCGGCGACGACGACCATGATCATGAGGACGACGAACACGAACGCCATGGCGCGCGGAAGGGGCTGGACGGCGGCCACGGTCTCGCTCGGCTCACCGGGCAGGACCTTACCCATCCAACGCAGGAACCATGCGAAGGTGGCGACGGTCTCGACGACCATGACGCACACGAGGACGAAGATGACCGTGTTGGAAGCACCAACCGCGAAGCCACCGGAAATAATCTGGAACTTGGAGAAGAACGTGCTCATGGGGGGCACGCCGGCGATAGCGGTCGCGGCGACCGCGAAGCCCACGCCCGTGACCGGGTACTTCTTCATGAGGCCCTGGATCTTGGGCAACATACGGGTTCCCAGCGTGAAGCTGAGGGAGCCGGCGATGAGGAAGAACAGGGTCTTGGTGAACGCGTGGTTGAAGATGTGCTCGACGGCGCCGTTGAACGCCATCTGGCTTCCGAACACGGAGAGGCCCAGGCCGAAGAACACGTAGGCGAGCTGCGCGATCGTCGAGAAGGCGAGCAGGCGCTTCATATCCTTCTGGGGCAGGTACATGAGGAAGCCGAAGAGCATGGTCACGACGGCGTCGATGATGGCGACCCAACCGACGATCTCGGGGATATCGCCGGCACTCGCAAGAGCGCGGGCGAACACGCACACGCCGACCTTCACCATGGACGCGCCATGGAGGTAGGCGGAAACGGGCGTGGGGGCCTCCATTGCGGAGGGCAGCCACATGTAGAGCGGGAACTGGGCGGACTTGGCCCAAGCGGCGAACAGGATGAGCAGCAGCACGACGGTCTTCATACCGGAATCGAGCTGGGAGATCGCGCTCAGCGCGAACGTGCCGGTTCCGGCGAACAGGAAGGCCGCGCCGATGTAGAGTCCCAGAGCGCCGATATGGGTGATGATGAGCGCCTTCATACCGGCCTTCTTGGCCGTGGGCGTCATGTAGTAGCTGATGAGGCCCCAGGAGCACACGCCGGTGATCTCGAAGAAAACGAGCTGGCCGACGATGGTGGAGCTGTAGGCGAGACCGGCCATGGCGCCGATGAACGTGGAGAAGTACACGTAGAAGCGGCGACGGGGCGCGTCGGGATGCTCCTTGTTCTTATCGCTCATGTACGGGAACGAATAGATGACGACGAGCAGGCCGATAGCGACGAACGCGGGTGCGAGCAGCGTGCTCATCCGGTCGAATATGAAGCCCATGACCAAGGTCTGGCCCATACTCGCCCAGGTTACATCGACCGCGTTCATGCCGTTTCCGGCAAACGTCGCGGCCAAGCCAACGGAAGCGACCGTGGCGATGCCGCCGGCAAAGGCGCAGATCCATTTAGCGTAGGGACGCGGCAGCATGACGATGAGCAGGGAGCCCAGCATGGGGACGGCGATCGCCACCATGGCAAAGAGGGACAAGCTCGATTCGATTGACATAGTTTCTCCCTTCTCCCTACACGCCTACGACGACGAAGACGAACGCGAGGACCGCGATGCCGACGACGGCCCAGGTCTGGTTACCGAGCACCTTGAAGCGCGAACGGGAAACGGAGTTCTCGAGCACGCCGCAGACAACGAAATCGACCAGGCACTTGACAAGGAAGACGACGGCGCCCACGAGAGCGGTGACGCCGATGGTCGCGGGCTCTCCCCAGGGGATGAAGATGGAGGTGAACCAAGCGACGACCACGACCTGCTTCATGCCCATGGCGAGCTTCATCATGGCCAGGGACGGGCCGGAGAGCTCGGCGAGCGGGCCCTCCTGGAGCTCCTGCTCGGCTTCGGCCTGATCGAACGGAAGCTTGCCGAGCTCCATATAGCAGGCGGCCGCGAAGGCGACGCCGGCGAGGATGACGGCGACGACGCTCGAGACGTTGCCCGTAACGATGTGCTGACCCATGGTCGCAATGTCCGTGGAGCCGCACACGATGGCGACGGTAAACAGCGCGATGAGCATGGACGGCTCGATGAGCACGCTCATGAGGAGCTCGCGGATACCGCCGAAGCCCGCGTAGGCGTTGGAGGAATCCACGCCGGACAGCGCGAAGAAGAAGCGGGACAGCGCGAGCGCGTACATGATGGTGATGGCGTCACCAAAGACGGGCATGGGGCTCTCGAGCGTGAACATGGGCAGGCCCATGGCGAGCATGAACGACACCGCGAGGAACAGCGGCGGCATGATGCGCAGCACGAAGCTCGAGTCGGAACTCACGGACTCGGGACGCGCCATGAGCTTCGCGAGGTCCCGGTAATCCTGAAGGATGGACGGACCGCGGCGATTGTGCATCTTCGCGCGAATCACACGGGCGAGGCCGGAGAAGAAGGGCGCGACCAGCATGACCACGAGGCCCTGCGCTATCGCAAGAACGATGTTCATAATATCCTCTCCCCTCTCTAGACCATGACCACGGCGAGCACGAGGAAGACCACGAGCGCCGCGACGATGTAGCAGATGTATACGGAGTAGTTGCCGCCCTCGATCTTGGAGGCGAGGCCGGCCAGCTTATCGGCACCCTCGCTCGGTGCATCGACCAGGAAGCGGTCGGGCAGGGGCTCAACGCCCTGGGCGACACCGGTGAGCTTCTGGAACACGTGCGCGATGGACCAGCAGATCTTGGTGCATACCTCGCGCAGGGTGTAGAGCGGGCCCATGAAGAGCTCTACGTCTGACGCGAAGCTCGTGGCGACGACGGGCATGTGCTCGTTGGGCTCGTAGCCGCACGCCCAAGGGTCGGTCTTCTTAGCGGGGGCCTTGGTGCCGAGGCAGGACCTCAACACGAACGCGAGGCCGGTGAGGACCACGAGCGCGATGGCGATCGCGGGGGTGGAGGTGGCGGCACCGGAAATCTCGTTCACCAGAGACACGCCCGAGGTGGCTGTGATGGCAGAGCCGGCAAGCACGCTCTGGGCGACGTCGCCCAGAACCGGGGCGATGACGGGAGAGCCGATTCCCAGCACCACGCAGATGGCCGCGAGGAGCATCTGCGAGAACAACATCGGAGCCGGGGACTCCTTGGCGTTCGCGGCCTCCTGGGAACGAGGGCTGCTCGCGAACGAGACGCCGTAGGCCTTCACGAAGCACGTGACGGCCAGGGCACCGGTGATGGCGAGGGCGGCCGCGGAGGCGACGGCGAACACCATGACGACCGGGTCGGAGAGCGTCGAGATGTTGAACAGGGACTGGTAGGTGAACCACTCGGAAACGAAGCCGTTGAGCGGCGGGATAGCCGAGATGGCAAGGGCACCGATGAGGAAGCAGACGGCCGTGACCGGCATACGGCGGAACAGGCCGCCCATCTTCTCCATGTTGCGCGTACCCGTGGCATAGAGCAGGGAGCCCGCGCCGAGGAACAGCTCGCCCTTGAACATGGCGTGGTTGAGCGTGTGGTAGAGGGCGGCCATGAGCGCGATCGTCGCGATGACGTCGTTGCCCAGGGCGTGCGCCGTCATGGACGCGCCGACACCGAGCAAGATGATGCCGATGTTCTCGACGGAGTGGTAGGCCAGCAGGCGCTTAATGTCGTGCTCGTGGAGGGCGTAGACGACGCCCAGGACCGACGAGATGGATCCGAAGACCAGGACCATGAGGCCCCACCAGAGCTGGACGCCCGAACCCGCGAGCAGGTCGAGACCGACCTTGAGGATTCCCAGGATGCCGATCTTGATCATGCCGCCGGACATGAGGGCGGACACGTTGGACGGCGCCTCGGGGTGCGCCTGGGGCAGCCAGGAGTGCAGCGGGATGATACCGGCCTTTGCGCCGAATCCGAAGAACGCGAGGACGAAGCACGCGGAGGAGACGGCGGGTCCAAAGTCATGCGTACGGAAATCACTGAAGCTGAAGGAACCGCCCACGCCGTTGGTCATGAGCAGGAAGCTCGCCATGATAAGGACAAAGCCCACGTGCGCGATGACGAAGTAGAGCCAACCGCCCCTAATGGAGTTCTTGTTCTCCTCGATAACGACAAGGAAGTAGCTCGTAAGGGACATGAGCTCAAAGGCGACCAGGAACCAGAACACGTTGTCGGCGGTGATGACGAGCATCATCGAGGCGACGAAGGTGTTCATGAAGAAACCGGCGCGACCGACCTTGCCCGGGTACTCATCGAAGTAGGACAGACCGTAGATGAAGCCCGCAAAGGCGAGGATTGAGATGAGGACCACAATCAGGCCCGCAAGGCCGTTGAGCAAGAGCTCGAGACGGGCGAACGGGAAAAAGAAGACCGTGTTGAGGGACGAAACGTCGCCAAGCACGGCCTCGAGGCCCGCGATGAACGACAGCACGGCCGCGACGGCGCCGATCAGGCAGCCGGCGGTCTTGGCGGCGTTATCGGCCTTGATCAGCAGAACCGAGGCGAGCGCACCGATGCACGAGACGGCAAGCGATGCGATAAACAGCGTCATGCTATCCATTGTTTACGCTCCCTTCTGCTTTCTCGGACAGGCCCTGGGCCACAGCGGTAACGTCGACGACTGGACCGTTTTCGATCGAGCGCAGGCGCTTGGCCTCGTCGAGCTCGCGATCGGCCGCGCCGCCCATGACGGTCAGCGCCTTGGTGGGGCACGCCGCCACACAATGCGGGCCGTCCGGATCGAAGGCACACAGGTCGCACTTGACGGCGCAGGTGTACTGGCCAGGAGCCCACGTAAGCAGGCTGCTCAGGGACTTAGGATACGAAGGCGTCGGGTCGCACATGCCTGCGACACCGGCGATAGACGTGCCATCGGGATGGATGGCTCCGAAGGGGCACGCGATGGCGCACAGCCTGCACCCGATGCACTCCTGCTCCTTGACGTGGATGCGATCGCCATCGTGCTCGATGGCATTCACCGGGCAAACCTCGGCGCAGGGAGCACCCTCGCAATGGTGGCAGGCAAGGGCGGCCGAAATACCGCCGGTCTTCACGAGCGCCAGGCGCGGCGTATCCTGAAGACCCTGCATCCGGTGGGCGTCGGCACAGGCGGACTGGCATGTTCCGCAGCCGATGCACCTCTCCGGGTTGATGTCGATGAAGCGGTTCATCCCCACTTCCTTTCAAAATAACGGGCCGGGCTCCCGAACGTACGGGACGCCCGGCCCAAAAAGCCAACGAGAACGGGACTACACGATTTGGTTCACGTGCGTCTCGTCGTCGAACTTGGCGGCGCCAGGCTCAACGTCCTGGGGAGCAGCGGCGTCCACCAGAGCCTGCTTGAGCTCGGTGTACTGACGCTCTACCTCGCCCTCTGCCCAAACCTGGTCGGCAATGGCGTCGACCTGGCAGGCGGAGAACTTGTCCTCGGGCGTATGCGAGACCGGGTCGACCTTGTGCATGGTCAGCTCGTTGCACTTGCCGATCCACCACTGGTAGGTCATGTAGACCGTGCCCTTATTGATGCGATCGCTCACGTCGGCGCGGCTGTATACCTGGCCGCGGCGGCTATGAATCGAGACGATGTCGCCGTTCTTGATGCCGCGCGCCTGGGCGTCCGCGGGATTCATGCGGACAAAGCCGGGCTCGTCGGCGAGCAGCGCCAGCGTCTTGCAGTTGCCGGTCATCGAGCGGCAGCTGTAGTGACCGACCTCGCGGACGGTGCACAGAATGAGCGGGTACTCATCGTCGGGAAGCTCGGAGGGCGCCTCCCAGTCGTGCGCCATCAGGTTGGCGCGGCCGTCCTTGGTGGTGAACTTGCCACCAGCGAACATGTCGGGCGTACCGTGGTCGTTCACATCGGTGCTCTTGACCGGCCACTGGGCGTAACCGCCCTCGGGAGCCATCTTCTCGTAGGTCGCGCCCACAAAGTTGGGGCACAGGCTGATGCACTCGTTCCAGATCTGCTCGGTGTTGTCGTAGTGCATGGGGTATCCCATGCGCGTAGACAGGTCCGCGAAGATCTCCCAGTCGTGACGGCACTCGCCCTTGGGCGGAACAGCCGCGTCAAAGTGCTGGAAGCTACGGTCGGATGCGGTAAAGACACCCTCGTGCTCGCCCCAAGAGGTAGCGGGCAGGATGACGTCGGCGAGCATGGTCGTCTGCGTCATAAAGATGTCCTGGCAAATGAACAGATCCAGCTCGGAGAGCGTCTTGCGCATACCGGCCGAATCGGGCTCGGTCTGCACCGGGTCCTCGCCGTAGTTGTAGAAGCAGTGCACCTTGCCCTCGTCGACCAGGTGGCCCAGGTCGGTGAGCTTGTATCCCTCCTCGAGCGGGAGCTTTTCCTCGGGCACGCCCCAAGCCTTTGCAAACTTGGCGCGCACGGCGGGGTCGGTGACTTTCTGGTAGCCAGGGTACAGGTTAGGCAGCATGCCCATATCGCAGGAGCCCTGGACGTTGTTCTGACCACGCACGGGCGCGAGGCCGGAATTGGGTTTGCCGATCTGGCCGGCAACGCAGGCGATGGAGGCGATGGTGTGCACCGTCTTCAGGTTCTGCTTCTGCTGGCATACGCCCATGCCCCAGCCAATGATGGCGGAGGGCTTCGCCGTGGCGTACATCTCGGCAGCTTGGTGGATCAACGCGGGCTCGACACCCGTGATGTCCTGTACGGATTCGGGAGTGTAGTTCTTGATGGTCTCCCACCACTCGTCAAAGCCGTTCGTGTGCTCGGCGACGAATTCCTTGTCGTAGAGGCCATCGTTGACCAAGCAGTTGGCAAAGGCGTTGAGGAACGCAACATTGCAACCGTTCTTGATCGGAAGGTAGAGATCGGCGATACGCGCGGTTTCGATATGGCGCGGGTCGGCGACGATGATCTTGCAACCCTTTTCTTTGGCTCGCACGATACGCCTTGCGACGATGGGGTGCGAATCGGCAGGGTTATAGCCGAAGAGGAAAATGCAGCCCGCATCCTCCATACCGGGGATGGAGCATGACATGCAACCTGAACCAACCGTGTCCATCAGACCGAGGACAGTAGGGCCGTGTCAAGTACGGGCGCAGTTGTCTACGCTGTGGGTGCCGATGCACGCACGCGTAAACTTCTGCATGACGTAGTTCGCCTCATTGCCGCCGCCTCGCGAAGAGCCGGTGGTCATGACAGCGTTAGGACCATATTCGTCAATTATGGCCTGCATCTTAGATGCGGTGAAATCCAGTGCCTCGTCCCAGCTTACGCGCTCAAGATCCGCGCCCTTAGTGCGGCGGATCATCGGGTGCAGTACGCGAGGAGTCAAGATCTTGGTGTCGTTGATGAAGTCGTAGCCGCTCATACCCTTAAGGCACAGCTCGCCCTGATTGGTGATGCCGTTGAGCGGTTCGGTACCCACGACCTGGCCGTTTTGGACCAAGAGGTTAAACTGGCAACCGGCGCCGCAGTACGGGCAGATCACTTTATGCTTCTCCATGACACCCTCCTTCCTTTCTCTGCTACCGAATACTCGGTACGTATTTGACAATCATTGGGCCTGTTTGGCCGTCCGCTTACGCCTCGTTTTCGATGGTGGCGCGGGCACGTTCGGCAGTCAGTTCTGCCAGACGCTCCTCGTCTACCAGGGTGAGGCCCTTGGTCGGGCACGCCTCGGCGCACGCCGGGCCGCCGGGACGGTCCACGCACAGGTCGCACTTAAGCACGAAGCTCTTAGTCTGCGAACCCACGCGAACGTCGCCCATCAAGACGGGGACCTGCGTGGTCGCCACGCTCACGGCGCCAAAGGGGCATGCCATAACGCAGCTCTTGCAGCCGATGCAGTTGTCCTCGTTGACGCCGATGCGATGGTTCTTTGGATCAAAGAACAAAGCACCCGTGGGGCAGGCCTTGGCGCACGGAGCGTCCTCGCAGTGGTGACATGCCACCGGCGCGGAAATCTCGTAGGTGCGCGTTACGCGCAGGCGCGGTGCGGCGATGTTGCCGGGAATATCGTGTGCCTCGATGCACGCCGCCATACAGGTTTGGCACCCAATGCAGCGTGAGGAATCGGCTACGACTCGTTTATTGCCCATGTTGTTCACTCCCTCCTGAATCCCATGCCGGAGAGACCCTGTCGACGTTGTTCCGGACCGCCCGTGGTCCGGCATCGACGCATCGAGCGCATGCGGCGAAACAGGCACTCGGTAGAATTTCTCCAACGATATACAGGTCAAATATACGCAGTTGCAGGTGGCAAACTTGAGCTTAGGCCCTGCAATACGGGTGTATTGCAGGGGTTTTGGCAGGTTGGAATTATTCTCTAGAAGCTATAAAGGTGAGTGTATTACATGCGTACGCCCCAGAGATTTTTACGCGCTCTCATTTTGGATGTAATACGTTTGTATTCGTGTTAATGGTAATTTACTTGAGTGAAATAAAGTAATCGTTATAAGATTCTAAGATGTCGTTATATACCGCATTTGATCGACTATATTGCACGCTAGCTAAGGGAGGGCAGTGATGTCATCGACGCAAAAACGAGCCATCCTGCAGGTGCGCATTCGCGAGGAAGACAAGCAGCATGCCGAGCGTCTCTACGACGCCATGGGCACATCGCTCGCCGAGGCTGTCCGTCTTTTTGTCGCGCAAAGCATTTTGATGCGCAAGCTCCC
>JAXXEN010000021.1:0-38617 GCA_037237765.1 Collinsella sp.
TGCCGATGGTCTCACCTAGGCATCAGCGAATTTGCGAAAGATTATTGACGGTGCCTGTATGGAGTCACTCAAAGATGCCGGTCTGCCTGCAGATTATGCAGGCGCTGAAAATGCATAAAGGTGTGAATGAGCTGCGTCTGCTATCGAATACTCTTACCTATCAGAGTTGTGTGCTTTTCCTGCATAAAGTAAGGGTTTGCGCACGTCAGCGTGTTATTCTAGACATACGTAAATTCGTATAAGTTGGAGGTAGCATGTTCTCAATCGGTCAACACGTCATTCATCCGGGCCAGGGAGTCTGCACCGTCGTCGGTTTTAGGGACGACACACCGCAGCCCATGCTGTTGCTCGAGACCAAGCAGGGACATGCGCAGACGATCCTCATGTACCCCGTGGCGCAGGCCGACCGTCTGCACGCCGCCATCTCTCAGCAAGATGCCGAGCACCTGCTGAGCCACTATGACGAGCTGGAGTGCGACACCTTTACCGAGCGCAACAGCTCGCTTGAGGAGACACACTTTAAGCAGCAGCTCAAGCTGGGCGCGCCCGAGACGGTCCGCGTGGCAAAGACCATGATGCACCGCATTCGCCAGGCCGAGGAAGCTGATAAAAAACCCAGCTCCTACTACATGCGCGTACTCAAGGAGGCCAAGCGCCGCTCCATCGAGGAGTTCGCCGTGGCCTTGGGCGTCACCGAGGAGGCCGCCGAAGCCCGCCTAGCCCAAGCCGCCCTCAACTAACCTGCCAAAAAGGGACAGGTTTATTTTGGCAGGTTTTATCTGGCCAAACGTCAACAAACAATCAGTAAATGGCCGAGTTCTCCGTTTTGTTTGTGAGCGCCCGGCCATTTTTCTATCGCCGTAGAAATGCGTGAAGCCCATTTGCGATGACATCATGCGAGGGGGACCGTCCAGATCGACGCAACTAACGCCCGCATCCACAACAAGCGCGCCCGTCTTGTTCAATTACCATTAAAAAGCATCAATTTGAAAACGCAATAACATTTCGGCAGGTAGCAGCTATGGTCGGTGAACTGAATCTCGACAACCGAAGCCTCCGAATGAGGTATCTTCAGCCCATCCAAGCTAAAGGAGGGGCCATGCCGAGAAAACCTCGTTCAAAGTCACCAACCGGTTATTTCCACGTCACGTTGCGTGGAAACGGAGGGCAATTGCTGTTTGACGATGCCGAGGACCGAATCGCCATGCTTCAGATCCTCGATGCGATTCTCCCCAAACACAATATCGAGCTTATCGCTTGGTGCCTTATGGGAAACCACATTCATCTGCTCATCGACGATCCGGACGACCGCAAGAGCGACGCGATGCACGCGGTAGCCGTATCGTATGCGGGCAGGTACAATGCGCGGACGGGACATATCGGCCACGTGTTTCAGGAGCGGTTTTGGGATTCGCCCATTAAGTCGGAAGTATATTTACTCGAGGCAATTCGATACATTCATCTGAATCCACAAAAAGCAGGACTGGCGGCATACGACGAATATCCCTGGAGCAGCCATCGCGAGTATCTAATGAGTGCCAGGTCACGGCCGCATGTCACCGGCAGCGTTGTCGGTGTTTTATTCCCAACACCTCGCTCATACCTTCAGCTCATGGAAAGTGCGCCGTCGCTTCCCTATCGCCCCAGCGCAACAGCCAAGGTTCGCGAGGAAGATCTATGCGAATTTGGCACGGCAATCGTGCAGAGTGTCGCAGGATGTGCTCCGACGGAACTCAAATCCGTCTCCAAGCCACTTCGCAATGAGGCGATTCTCGCGCTTCGAAAAGAAGGGTTAACGGTTAGGCAGGTTCAGCTGTTGACCGGACTGGGGACATGGATTATCAAGAACGCGTCCTAGCGTCGCGCTTGCCGAGTTACGAGTACGGCGAAGCGCAGCTGCCTGCCGCGAGGCGCCGCCATTCGCCAACGTCACCATGTCAAACAGAAAACGCTTCCGCTGAATAACGTCCAACGGAAGCGTTTTCCCAGATAAAACCTACCAAAAAAACCTGTCCCTTTTTGGCAGGTTAGGCCTGGAAGGTGTCGCGGTCGGGCGCGAAGGACTGCATGGCCGCGATGGTGCGGTCGAAAAGCTCGGGGAGCTCCCAGCCCAGCATCTCGGCGCCCTGCGTAATCACGTCGCGCGAGCAGCCGGCGGCAAAGCGCTTGTCCTTGAACTTCTTCTTGAGCGACTTGGTCGTAAAGTCCATGACGCTTTTGCTCGGACGCATGATAACGGCGGCCCCGATCAGGCCGGTAAGTTCGTCGCACGCAAATAGGATCTTCTCCATCTGCGACTCGGGCTTGGGCAGCGAGGCGTTGAAATCGGACGTGTGCGTCTGGATGGCGCGGATGAGCTCGGGCGATGCGCCCTCGCCCTCCAGAATCTTGGCAGCATAGATGGTGTGGTTCACGGGGTCGTCCTCATGCTCCTCCCAATCCAAGTCGTGCAGCAGGCCGACGATACCCCAAAACTCCTCGTTCTCGGGGTCGAACTCGCGTGCAAAGTAGCGCATGGTGCCTTCGACCGTCTCGCCGTGGGTGATGTGGAACGGATCTTTGTTGTGCTCGTTGAGCAGTTCGAACGCACGGTCACGGGTGATTCCGGCGGAAAGCGTCTGAGACATGGCAATACCTCCAGGTGAGTCGGTGCTAGGACACGGTGTCACTATCGTATATCGCCGCGGCTCAAGCCGAAAGGCAGAAAAGGCATACGGAGAAAAAAGCCGGGCGAACGCGTCGCCCGGCAAAACCGCAGATAAAACCTGCCAAAATAAACCTGTCCCTTTTTGGTAGGTTTAGGGGCGGACCTGGCCGGTGCCGCGGAGCTTGTATTTGTAGGTGGTGAGGGCCTCGGCGGCAAAGGGGCCACGGGCGTGGAGCTTTTGGGTCGAGATGCCGATCTCGGCGCCCAGGCCAAACTCGCCGCCGTCAGTGAAGCGAGTGCTGGCGTTGGAGTACACGGCCGAGGCATCGACAGCATCGAGGAAGCGCTCGCAAGCATCCGTATCCTCGGCAACGATGGCCTCGGAGTGCATCGTGCCGTAGCGGTTGATGTGTGCGATGGCCTCGTCCTCGTTTGCCACGACCTTCACGCTCATCTCGAGCGCCAGGTACTCGCGACCCCAGTCCTCCTCAGTCGCGGCGACGTAGTCATCGCCCTCCACAAGCCCGGCATCGGCGCATGCGGCGCAGGTTGCCTCGTCGCCGTGCATGAGCACGCCGTGGTCATGCAGCACGGTCACGACCGCGGGCAAAAACGCATCGGCCACAGCACGGTCGACCAGCAGCGACTCGGCGGCATTGCACACGCCTACGCGCTGGGTCTTGGCATTAACGATAATGTTGAGCGCCTTATCAAAGTCGGCGGATTCATGCACGTAGATGTGGCAGTTGCCCGTGCCCGTCTCGATCACCGGCACAAGCGACTCGCGCACGCAGCGCTGGATCAGGCCTGCACCTCCGCGCGGAATGAGTACGTCGACAATAACGCGGAGCTTCATGAGCTCGCCGGTGGCCTCGCGGTCGGTGGACTCGATCATCGACACGGCCTCGCGCGGGAAGCCCTTGGCCTCGAGCGCATCGGCCAGCAGCTCGGCGATCATGGCACACGAGTGATAGGCCAGCGAGCCGCCGCGTAGAATGCAGGCGTTGCCGGTACGGATGCAGATGCCTGCGGCGTCGGCCGTCACGTTGGGGCGCGCCTCGTAGACCATGGCGACCAGGCCCAACGGCACGCTCACGCGGGTCAGGTCCACACCGCTCGCAAGCACGCGGTGGTCGAGCACGCGGCCGACGGGATCGGGCAGCTCGGCGAGCTTCTCCAAACCGGCGGCCATGCCCTCGACGCGCTCAGGCGTCAGCAGCAGACGGTCGAGCAGACCGGCCGAAGTGCCCGCATCGCGCGCGGCGGACATATCGAGCTCGTTGGCGGCAACGATGGAGTCGACACCGTTGCGCAGTGCTGCGGCCATGGCGCGCACGGCCTCCTGGCGCTGCTCATCGCTCGCCGTGGCAAGCGAGGCCGACGCTGCCTTGGCGGCAACGGCAAGATCATGGACATACGTGGCTATATCGACCGACATGGGCGGCCCTTTCTCCTAGAAGTTTGCAACCATGGTAGCCGATTTGCACATGGCCTCGCCCGCGGCGGTAGAATTGGTCAACCCGAAACACCGCAACGAACGGAAGACTCACATGGCCCTCATCACTTCGTACCACGTCCCCGGCCTTTACGTCGAGGACCACAGCATCGACGTCCCCCTTGACTGGCGCGGCCTGGAGCCGATGCTTTTGGCCGTCGGTAGCACCATGCGCCGCGGCGCTATGCCGGCACCAATCGCCGGCGCGCCCGAGAGCATCAAGCTCTTCTACCGCATGGTTTGCGCGCCCGACCGCATCAACGACGATCTGCCGCTGCTCCTGTTTTTGCAGGGCGGCCCCGGCGGTGAGAGCCCGCGTCCGCTGTCGCCCACAAGCGACGGCTGGATCGAGGAGGCCGTCAAGCACTTCCGCGTCGTCCTGCCCGACCAGCGCGGCACCGGGCGCAGCAGCTGTGTAGACGGGCGCACGATTGCCGCACTGGGCGAGCGCGCGACGGCGGCCGACTCCGATGCCGCACGCTCGCAGGCTGACTTCCTCAAGCGCCACCTCGCCAGCTCCATCGTGCGCGATTTTGAGTACCTGCGTCTGGTGGGCTTTGGCGGCAAGCCCTGGGTCACGCTCGGCCAGAGCTACGGCGGCTTTTTGACGTTGAGTTATCTGTCGCTCTTCCCCGAGGGCGTGGCGGCGAGCTTTACCTGCGGCGGCATCCCCCACGTGCCGGCGAGCGCCAGCGAGGTCTACGCGCACACCTTCCCGCGCATGGCCGCCAAGACGCAGCAGTATTACGACCGCTACCCCGCCGACGTCGAGCGCGTGGCAGCCCTGGCCGATGCGCTCGAGGCACAGAAGCCCGTGCTGCCCGACGGCTCGCCGATGACGGTCGAGCGCCTACAGCTCATGGGCAGCGACTTTGGCATGAAGCCGAGCTTTGAGCGTATGCATTGGATTATCGATCACGCTTTTGTTGACGGCGACGGCACGCTGACCTGCGGCGCCTCGGTATCTGACAGCTTTTTGATGCGCGCCTTCGAGCGCACCAACACGCGCACGAATCCGCTGTACTGGACGCTGCAGGAGCTCATATACGCCGACGGCGACACTATGCCCATTGGTTGGGCCGCGGCCGAAGAGAAGGCACACCGCGCCGAGTTCGACACCCTCGCGCGCCCGCTCATGTTTACCGGCGAGGCCATGTTCCCGTGGATGTTCGAGCAGATGCCCGAGCTTAAGCCGTTTAAGCCCGCCATGGACCTGCTGATGGAAGACACCAGCTGGGACAAGATCTATGACCCGCAGCGCCTGGCCTGCAACGAGGTGCCGCTCCAGGCCGCGGTGTATTTCGACGACATGTACGTGGATTCGGGCCTGCAGCTCGATACGCTCAGCCGCGTGGGCAACTCGCATGCCTGGGTGACCAACGAGTTCGAGCACGACGGCCTGCACGGCAGCGTGGTGTTCAAGCACCTCTTCGACGAAGCCCTCAACCGCGGAGACCTGCGCCAGATCTTCTAGCAAAGGAGTGTCCCAAAGTGCCGGCACAAAGGGAACGTCCCCAAGTGCCAGGTTAATGAAGTCATTGCAGAAAGAGGACGAAAAGCGAAAACGCCCCTAAGCGGACAAGGTGACGTGAAAGAGGAGGGCATTGACCTTTTGGTCATGCCCGACGATTGAACGTCAGATTGCCGCTTAGGGGCGTTTGCAGCGTCAATTGGTTAGGCATAGACCTGATGGTCATGCCTCGCCTTTTGAATGACAAATTGTCGCTCTGGGCGGCGCGCAGCGTCGACCCGTTAGGCGAAGACGATCAAATTATCTCGGTGGATCGCGGGCTTCTCGGCCAGGTCTGCCAGCAGGCGGTTGCTGGCAATCTGGTCTTGGCGGCGACCGGCAGCAAGTTCCAGCACGTCCGAATCGGCCTCGGCGATACCGCGGGCGACGACCATACCGCTCGGATCGCACACATCGAGCACATCGCCCTCGGCAAACTGGCCATCGACTTCGCGAATACCCACCGCAAGCAAGGAAGAGCCACGGCTAACCAGCGCCTTCGCAGCACCATCATCAACCGTCACCGACCCATGTGCCTTGTCGCCCAGCGCGATCCACAGTTTGCGGGGTGCGATGTCCAGACGCTCCGCCGGCGGATCGAACAGCGTGCCCACGCTCTCGCCGCGGGCGAGGCGCACGAGCGCATCGGGCTCCTCGCCCGAGCAAATCACGCTCTGAATGCCCGCCGTCATCAGGATGCGGCTCGCGCGGATCTTGGTAATCATGCCGCCCGTGCCCACCGATGTGGAAGAATCGCCCGCCGAGGCAATAATCTTGGCATCGATCTTATGCACGACAGGAACAAACTCGGCCGTGGGGTCCTCATGCGGATTGGCAGTATAGAGACCATCGATGTCCGAGAGCGTCACGCACAGATCGGCAGATACCAGGCAGCTCACGAGCGCCGCCAGTGTGTCGTTGTCGCCAAACTTGATCTCGTCGACGGTAACGGTGTCGTTCTCGTTGACGACCGGCACCACGCCCAGCTCCACCAGACGCAGCAGGGCGTCGCGCGCGTGCAGGTAGGACGTGCGACGCGCCGTGTCGTGACGCGTGAGCAGCACGAGCGAGGTGAGCAGGTCGCGCGCATGGAACTCCTCGTCGTAGGCCGACGAGATGATGCACTGACCAGCCGAGGCGCAGGCCTGCAGGCTCGGAAGGTCGCCGACCGGCTTGCGGTCGAAGCCCAACACGGGATAGCCACAGGCAATAGCGCCCGAGCTCACCACGACCAGACGCCAGCCGAGCTTGCGCAGCGCTGCGGCCTGATCGGCAAGCCCGCCGATAAAGGCGCGGTTGACCTTGCCGTCGGCGCCCACCACCGTGGACGAACCGATCTTTACCACCATCGTTTTATAAGAAGTCGTCATACGTCAAACCAATCGACTGTTCAGCGAACGGGCGAACGGGCGAGCGAGAAAATGATACGTTTTCCTCCGTCGCATGCGGATCATTTTGCCCAGGGGAAAGCCGAGGCCGCGGCCATATTCTTGCGCACGAGCTCGTCGCGCACCTGGGCCAGGCCCTGTTCCATACCCACCACGTAGGTCTGCGGATACAGGAAGCGCTTGAAAGCCGCATCCAGATGATCGAGCGCCCAAGCACAGCGCTCGCGCGCGTCCTTGATGCTCTCACGCGGAGCCACCGCGCTGCCATCGCGCACGATCGGCACCAGCAGCTCGCGATACTCAAGCTCCGACACATCGGTCACCAGAGCGGCATCGTTCACGGCCACGAGGGTATTGCCACGCGCGGCGCCCTCCCCCGCCAGATGGTCCTCGTCGTAGATCATGTCGCAGACCGGGCCGCCAAAGCCGTCGTAATAACGGCGCACGCGCTGCACGCCCGGGATCGTGCGCTTGTAGGGCTGCTCGGAGAGCTTGACCACCGGCGTCCACGGGTCGGCCTCGCTCGCACGGCGGGCGGAAAGCTTGTACACGCCGCCCAGCGCCGGCTGGTCGTAGCAGGTCGCGAGCTTGGTGCCCACGCCAAAACTATCGATGGGCGCGCCCTGGTCGAGCAGCGACTGAATCGTGTACTCATCCAGATCGTTAGAAACCGAGATCCCCACATAGGACAGGCCCTCGGCATCGAAACGACCGCGGACATACTTGGAGAGCTTGGCGAGGTCGCCCGAGTCAATGCGAATAGCCGACAGGCGCTCGCCCGCCACCTCCATCTCCTTGGCAACCGTAATGGCATGCTCGCAGCCCTCGCGCACATCGTAGGTGTCGATGAGCAGCGTGCAGTTCTTGGGGCTCGACTTGGCAAAGGCGCGGAAGGCCTCGAGCTCGGAATCGAAGCTCATCACCCAGCTGTGCGCATGCGTGCCAAAGACGGGAATACCGTAGCGGCGGCCGGCGAGCACATTGGACGTAGAGGAGCAGCCGGCGACGTAGCTCGCGCGCGCAACGGCCAGGCCGCCATCGGGACCCTGGGCTCGGCGCAGGCCAAACTCGGCCACGGGACGGCCGTCCGCCGCCAGCACCACTCGCGCCGTCTTGGTGGCGACAAGTGTCTGGAACCCGACGATGTTGAGCAGCGCCGTCTCAAGCAGCTGGCACTCGAGCGCAGGACCGGTGACGCGCACCATGGGCTCGCGTGGAAAGACGAGCTCGCCCTCGGGGACGGCGTCGATATTTACATGCGCACGAAAATCGCGCAGGTAGTCGAGGAATGCGGACTTGAACATCGCGCCGCCGGCCGGGGCCTCAAGCGATGCGAGGTAGTCGATATCCTCGGGCGTAAAGCGCAGATTCTCGACTAGCTCGGGCAGCTCGGCGGTGCCGCACATGACGGCATAGGCGCTGCCAAAGGGATGGTCGCGGTAAAACGCGGTAAAACAACCCTGCTCATTGGCCTTGCCGCTCTCCCACAGGCCCTGGGCCATAGTGAGTTCGTACAGATCGGTGAGCATTGCGATGTCGGTGGGATGAGAGATATCGGTCAAAGCCATGGGGCGACCTTTCGGATGTGTGGTGCAGAATTTGAGGGTTGGACGAGAGCAGAGCATGCGGACATGACGCCCGATGCAAATCGGTTAGAGCAGGCCCATGCTGGTCAGGATCGTGTAGCCCATAAAGATGACAAACGCGATGAGGGCAAGGACAATGATGATTTTTTGAGCCGGCGCCATGCCAGGGATCTCGTTCTCGCCCGTAGGTTCCTTGGAGGTAACCATGCGCTGGGCAAAGGTCATCTCGTCACGGCTCGGCTTGGGCTCGACGGACTTAAGACGAGCGGCCTTTTTAGGCTGAGGTTTGGGCGCGGCAGGTGCAGGCTTCGCAGCAGCGGGCTTGGGTGCGGGCGCGGGCTTGCGCTCGGATGCGGCGTTCGAGGCGACCTCCTCGGCCTTCGCACGCTCGGCGCGCAGGGCAGCCAGCTCCTCACGCTCGCGACGGGCCTCTTCCCGAGCCTCGCGGCGGGCCTTCTCAGCGCGGAGCTCTTCCAACTCAGCGCGCTCCTCGTCGGACAATGGTTGGGACTCAAGCTCGGCCATGGTAAAGCCCTTTCTTTTAAAAAAAGCCGCCGACACAATGTCAGCGGCTTATCAAATCCAAGGGTGGAGACGAAGGGAGTCGAACCCTCGGCCTCTGCCATGCGACGGCAGCGCTCTCCCAACTGAGCTACGTCCCCAGGACAAGTTGATATTTTACCTACGGCTCGCCAACTGTCAACGCCCAATACCCAGTCTTTTTGGGGCACGGCTATTTTGGCAACTTTTCGAACAGGCGATCCTCTCGATGATTTTTTATCTCCGTCCCAGAAAAATCATCGACGAACGCACTACTTTGCACTAGTAAGAACACCGGTAGTGTCGAACGCCGGGGTGAAGCTCTCGTCTACCGCTCCGCCTTCTTGCCAGAACATCGTCGTAAAGCCCAGGTCGTCGGCATGGTCGAGCACCTGCTCGTACTCCTCGCGCGTCACGGCGCGTGCCAACTCGCCGCCTTGCTCGCGCATGAGCGCATTGGGGGTGTACTGGTTCATGACCGAAATCGGCACGTCGCCCACCGTCTGCCACACCAGGTCTAACACGCGACACGAATCGTCCGCATGACCCGGCAGCACCAGATGACGCACGATCATGCCGCGCTTCATAAGCCCGTCCTCGTCCACCAACTCTCCCCCGCGGCGCTCGATCTCGCGCGCCATCTGGGCCAAACCCGACACGGCCACACGCGGGTAATCCTTTATATGGGAGAGCGACTGCGCAAGCCCGGCATCGGCATATTTAAAGTCGGTGAGCCACACATCGACCAGGTCGCCCAGCGCCGCCACGGCACTCGCGCGCTCGTAACCACTCGTGTTGTAGACGATTGGGATGACCAGCCCGCGCGCCCGTGCCGCGGCAATCGCAGCCGGCAGCAGGTGCGCGTAGTGTGTCGCCGTCACCAGGTTAATATTGTTCGCACCCTGGTCCTGCAGCTCCAACATAATCTCGACCAAGCGCTCGGGCGAAATCTCAAGCCCAAAATTGCCCGTCGAGATCTCGTGGTTCTGACAATAGACGCATTTGAGCGAGCAGCCGCTAAAGAAGATCGTGCCCGAACCGGCCTCGCCCGAGATAGGCGGCTCCTCCCACATATGAAGCGCCGCGCGGGCCACCTTGAGCGTGTCATTAGCACCGCATACGCCGCGTGCGCCCCCATCGCGCGCCGCGCCGCAACGGCGCGGACACAAATGGCAGGCGGGCGAAAAAAGTTCGGTCAACGACGTCGGCATAAAAACATGCTCCAAAACAACGATTCAGCAGCTCAAGCGCAAAAGGACCAACCGCACAGACGGCTCGAGCCCAAGGCGCCGTAATCGTCCGACACGATTTTTGTAATGTCAAGACTGGAATCCACAAAGTGCCGTTTTATGATGTAGGTATTCCGCCCCCCGCGGAGCAACTGGGTGAACCGTCGCGTTTATTTAGGGAGCCCACACAGTCGTACCTAGTACAGGTATCCTTCGTTGTTAAGGACGCTGGAACAGTCGATGAGGGCACCCACCTGTTTTAGGTGGGTTCATTTTCGTAACGTGGGGGGTGGTTTTCTTTTGCCGAAACTCACCATTGCAAATCCCGCCCAGATCCCCAAAAGGCACCAGGCAGAACCCCACCATCACTCGAATATCTGGTAAGCACGTGATTATCGCCCCGTGCAATTCCTCACACACTCCTTGGTCGAGTATCATGAGACAGCTATACCCTTTGCGGCATGGCGTCCTTTGACCTTTTCCTTCGACGCTTGGCGGTTTATCGATTCATGGCTTCCTCCACGAGCTTCATACCGTACCTTTGCGTGGCGGTCGCGGCTTTTATCACGACCTTCCTTGCGGTGCCCCTGGTCAAGCGCCTGGCAATCAAGCTCGACGCCGTCGACTATCCTTCCAAGCGCCGCATCAACACTAAACCAATTCCGCGCATGGGTGGCACGGCGGTCTTTTTGGGCCTCGTCGTCGCCTGCATTGTGCAGATCCTAGGCACCTGGTACCTGGGCTGGCCGCCCGTTTTGGTGCCTCATCCCCTCTTGCACATCAGCTACCCCATACTGGCACTTTCTTTTACCGTCATCTTTGCGACCGGCGCAATCGACGACGTCTACCAGCTCAAGCCCAAGCAAAAGCTGACCGGTCAGGTCCTCGCCGCGCTCATCGCATGCGTGGGCGGCCTGCGCATCGGCGTCATCGTCAACCCGTTTGCCCCTGGCGATATCATGCTTGGCTGGCTCGCCTACCCCATCACCGTGATCTACCTGGTGGCGTTCACTAACATCATCAACCTCATCGACGGTCTTGACGGCCTGGCGACGGGAATCTGTGGCATCGCATCGTTCACGATGTTCTCGATGGCCGTGCTCTCGGGCCGCATCGACGCCGCCGCGCTCTCCATCGCGCTCTTTGGCTCGTGCCTCGCCTTCTTGCGCTATAACTTCAACCCCGCGAGCATCTTCTTGGGCGACTCGGGATCGCTGCTTCTGGGCTTTGCGCTCGGCTCCATATCGCTGCTCAACGTGAGCCGCACCGCCGCACTCACCTCGCTCATCATCCCGCTCATCGTGGCCGGCGTGCCCATCATCGATACGTTTAGCGCCATCGTGCGCCGCAAGCGCGCCCACATTAGCATTGGGCAAGCCGACAAGGGCCACATCCATCACCGACTCATTCAAGAGGGCTACAACCAAAAGCAGGCTGTGCTGCTCATCTACGCCTGGTGCATCATGCTTTCGGCCGGCGCCGCCGCGATCAATCAGGTCGAGGTGCCCACGCGCGTGCTCATCTTTGTCGTGCTCGCCATTGGCTCGGCGGCCTTCGCCAAGCACCTGCACCTGTTTGAGCCCGTCTTGCGCCACCATTACAACAAGCGCACACACGAGGACGAGCTGGTAACCCCCGACGACCCCGCCTTTAAACAGGAGGAGCAGGCAGCCGAGGAGCGCAAGGAGGAGCGCCACCACAGGCGCTAGGTTTTATTGCCAAGGAAGTGACTCTTTGCTGCTGGCCGCTCGCGACCGCGTCGCGACCGCCGCATAGCCCTCGCCCTACCGGCACCTCGCCCACTTACGCCCCACCCCTTTCAATAAACGCGTTATCATCTTGATCAATACGCATACGTTAGGAGCAATCATGCCAAACGAGAACAGCTACGAAGTCGCGCTGCAAAAGAGCAACGCCATTCGCGAGGGCCTGGCCAAGACGCCCGAGAAGTTCACCATGCTTACCGGTGACCGCCCCACCGGACGCTTGCACCTGGGCCACTACTTTGGCACCCTCAAGGGCCGCGTTGAGCTGCAGAACATGGGCGCCAAGACCAACGTGCTCATTGCCGACTACCAGGTCATCACCGACCGCGACACCACCGAGCACATCCAGGACAACGTATACAACATGGTCATGGACTACCTTGCCTGCGGTATCGACCCCGACAAGACCATGATTTACGCGCACTCCGCCGTGCCCGCCGCCAACCAGCTCATGCTGCCGTTCCTGTCGCTGGTGTCCGAGGCCGAGCTAGCGCGCAACCCCACGGTTAAGGCCGAGATGGAGGCCTCGGGTCACGAGCTTACCGGCCTTCTGCTCACCTACCCGGTGCACCAGGCCTGCGACATCCTGTTCTGCAAGGGCAACGTGGTGCCCGTCGGTCGCGACCAGCTGCCGCACATCGAGCTCACCCGCACCATCGCCCGCCGCTTTAACAACCGCTACGGCAAGGTGTTCCCAGAGGTCGACGCGCTGCTGTCCGAGACCCCGCTGCTGCCCGGCCTGGACGGCCGCAAGATGAGCAAGAGCTACGGCAACGCCATCAACATCTCGATGACCGCCGAGGAGACGGCCAAGCGCATCAAGAAGAGCCAGACCGACTCCGAACGCATGATCACGTTTGATCCCGAGAACCGTCCCGGCGTGTCCGGCCTGCTTTCAACGGCCGCCATCTGCACCGGCCGTTCCGAGGTCGAGATTGCCGAGGAGATTGGCATGGGCGGCTCCGGCCAGCTCAAGAAGTACGTGACCGAGGCCGTCAACGAGTACTTCGCCCCGATCCGCGAGCGCCGTCAGCACTACGAGAACGACCTGGATTACGTCAAGGACGTGCTGCACGAGGGCAATCGTCGCGCCAACGAGATCGCCGAGCAGACCCTGGCCGAGGTTCGGGACGCCATGGGCATGGTGTATTAGACCGATCTGCTGACTTGAGCTTTCGATTGCTTTAGGGCGGGCGCTACGGCGTCCGCCTTTTTTGGTGCCCGACCGAATCGACTTCATCCATTGCACTCCCCCGATAAACGGGAACGGGCCCACCGGCAGTCAGTTGCCAGCGGGCCCGTTCCCGAAGTACACCGTTGAATCGCACAGAGGGGAGGAATGCGAGTCAAACTCAACAGGGCAGGTTTTTTCATCGCCTATTGCCTGCTCCGTTGCTGAATACAATATAGTTCACCGTGGTTTACTTTCTAACGGCAACGTACGCCACCATACCTTCTCCATAAGTTAGCCCCAGTAAACTAAAACCACCACGATGGGGACAGGCACCTTTGCGGTGGTTTTGGCCACGGCAGAGCTGTTAGAGTCCGACAGGCCAGCGACAGGCGCCCAGATCGACGTGCATGGGATCGGTAAACGTCACGCCCTCCCCCCTCAAGAGCTCACGCTGGGCATCGGGGCCGCCAAAGGCAAAGCCCTCACAGATACGACCGTCGGCAAACACCACGCGATGACAGGGAATTTTGCCAGGGCGCGGATTGCTATGCAGCGCATAGCCCACATAGCGCGCGCTCCGCGGACGACCGGTGAGCAGCGCCACCTGACCGTACGTGGCGACCATCCCCTCGGGAATCTGCTCGACCACCTCGTACACCCGCTCAAAAAAACCCTCAGACGCCATCGTATGCTCCCTTCCACCCGGAAAAGCATAAACCACCACAAAGGTGCCTGTCCCCTTTGTAGTGGTTTTGACCGGAAAGCTAGTTGGCGGGGCGGAAGAAGGCTACGGCTACGGCGCCAGGGCCCACGTGAGTGCCGATGGTGGCGCCGATGGTGTGGATGGGCAGCTCGCCCTCGGTGTGTCCAGCCCACAGCGCGGCGCTGTCCTCGATGTACTTCTTGAGCACGGCGTCCGAAAGGCCCGTATAGCCGAGCGCCAGCGGCATGGAAAAGTCGACGCCGCCCGCCTTTTCGACCTTCTGGTTGAGCAGGTTACGGCCGTTCTTGGAGCCACGTGCCTTGCCCAGCTGCACGATCAGGCCGTCCTCGGCGGCCACAACAGGTTTCACGTTGAGCAGCGTGCCCACAGCGCCGGCCGCAGCAGACAGGCGACCGCCGCGCACCAGATACTCCAGCGTCTCGAGCAGACCGATAACGACCACGCGGTCGCGCACGGCCTCGACGGCCGCCGCGATCTGGGCCGCACTACGGCCCTCGCCCACCAAGCGCAGGGCATATTCGACCAGGACACGCTCGCCCAGGGTTACGTTATTGCTGTCTACCACGAACACGTCGCCGCCCGGCGCCTCGGCAAGTGCGGTACGGGCACTCTGATTGGTGCCCGAAAGCTTGGCACCCACGGTAATAATCACTGCCTCGTCGCCGGCCTCACGCGCCTCGGCAATCGCCTGCGAAAACGCGTACGGGTTGACCTGGCCGGTCTTGGGCAGCTCATCGCGCTCCACGAGCATCTCGTAAAAGCGCTGGTGATCGATGTCGACGCCATCCATGTACACATCGGTGCCAAAGGTGACGGACAGCGGCAGAACACGCAGAGCGGGGTGCTCCGCCGGCGACATATCGCTTGCGGAATCGGTAATAATACGAATGGACATAGCGAATCCTTTCTTGCGCAGGTCCCGCGCAGGGAATTTTGACAGCAATGCCCCGGCACGGTACACGCGCTCAAACGGGACTATGCAGTTGTTAATGGGAAGCAAATGCCTTGGCGGCGTTAGATCTCGCGCAGGGTGTTGAGAATCGTACGCAGCGACGCATACATCTGCTCGCGCTGCTCCACGCCCATGGCCTTACCGGTGGTGTCGAGCACGTCGTGGATGATGCGGTCGGCTTCGTTCATGCTCTCGCCACCCAGCGTGGTCAGGCGAACCGGGGCGCGATACTTGACGGCAGCATCGCCCGAGTCATCAACCTCGACAAAGCCGCCCTCCTCCAGGTGCGCCAGCGTGCGCGAAACGGCAGCGCGCGTCACACCGGCCACGCGAGCCAGGTCGGCACCGGTCATGCCGTCCTTGCTGCGCTCCAGGTAGTACAGGCACATGACGTCGGAGCCCTTGAGGCCCAGTCTTGCGCCCTCGGACGTCTTGATACGCTGAATCTCCTTGTAGAGCCCGCTAATCAGTCCGACAAAATCCTCAAAACGTGTCTCGTCGTTCTGCTGCATGGGAGACGACCGCCTTTCGCTTGCATGATGCTAACGGATAAACATCTTAGCCGCATGTCCGAACCCCCGTACCCAAATATCCCAATTGTTAACCCATCAACATAAAAACCACCACAAAGGGGACAGGCACCTTTGTGGTGGTCTGGGGCATCAATAGGTTCTAGGCGCCGCTACAGTTCCACGCAGGGATTGTCGCGGGTCACAAGCGTCTTAACGACAACCGTCGCTCCCAGATAGCGCTCAAGCAGCTCGGCCAAGCGATCGATCGCGGCCTGGCAATCCCCCATGCGCTCGTGCTCTACACACTCAATCGCCAGGAACGCATCGGCCGAATCGTCGGACAGGGCCGTTCGCACGCCGTCGCGCCAGTTCCAGCAGCGGCACACGGCACCTGCATCGTCGATATAGGCGAGCTCGCCGGGCAGCGTCGGATCGTCCGTCTCCTCGCCAAGGGGCAAGAACGCATCGCCACCGTCGGTCACCTTCAAGCGAAGGTCTCCCTCGATCGCATGCAAATCCTCGCCTCCCACGGGCAGCGCGTAGGTCAGCGACACCGTGTTGTAAATATCCACCGCCGGTGTGATATGGCCGACCGGCTTGCCCTTGAGCACGCGCTTGAGCAAGTTCTCGATCGAACAGCGGGCGCCCTTTTTAGTCTTGAACATCCGGTACGCGTCACGCCAGGCCTTGACCGGCGCGTTCTCGCTGATGGTATCGCTGGTCAGGTGGCGCTCCGCATCGATGTTGGCGCGGTCAAGCAGCGCGGCGATTGCATCCACGTCCTCCTGGGGAATCTGAGCCGCGGGCTTCATGCCCTTTACGACCACGACGCCGACCGCCGCCTGCGGAAACAGCTCCCAGAATGAATCCTCGGCAATAAAGCTCTTCATACGCTCTCCCTTCATTATGCGCGCCCGAGTGAGGGCGCCTAAACAAAAAGCGCCCTCACGACGGCCACCTTCAAAGTCCTACGGTGCCGTCACAAGAACGCTTGCGCTGTCCCCATCCGGAGAAGGGGACGATATGTCAGGCGTATTGTAACCCGAGTCATCCACGCGAGCAAAACCACCATAAAGGTGCCCCCTTTATGATGGTTTTGAGTCTGAGGCGACGCTAGCGGCGGAGTCCCAGCAGGCCGCGGCCGCGATGACGGGCGTCGGCGGGCACTTGAGCGTGCGGGCCGGCGGCCTTGACGGACTCGGGCAGGTGCGAGTACTTCTTCTCGAAGTTCTCCTCAAACATCACCGCCAGGTTGTGCGCTGCCTCGTCGTAGCGAGCGGTGCTCTGCCAGTACTGGCGCGGCACCAGGATGCCATCGGGCACACCGTGGCACGTGGTGGGAATGTCAACGTTAAAAATATCGTCGTGCACAAACTCGCTGTCCTCGATGGTTCCGTCGAGGGCGCGGGCCACCAGGGCGCGCGTGTAGGCAAGCTCGATGCGATGGCCCACGCCATAACCGCCGCCAATCCAGCCGGTGTTGACCAGATAGACGCGCGTGCGACCGTCGGCGATACGCTCACCGAGCATCTTGGCATAGACCATGGGGTCGAGCGGCATAAACGGCTCTCCGAACAGCGAGGAGAACGTGGGCGTGGGCTCGGTGACGCCGACCTCAGTGCCGGGGATCTTGGCGGTGAAGCCCGTCACAAAGTGATACATGGCGGCGTCGGCCGTCAGGCGCGAGATGGGCGGCAGCACGCCAAAGGCATCGCAGGTCAAAAACAGCACGACGCTCGGGGTGGTGCCCATGCCTTTGGTCCACGCGTTGGGAATGTGCTCGACGGGATAGGCCACGCGCGTGTTGTGCGTGATCGAGACGTCATCGTAGTTGGGCTTGCGATTCTCGTCGAGCACCACGTTTTCGCAGATGGCGCCAAAGCGAACGGCGTTGAAGATCTCGGGCTCGTGGAACGCGTCCAGACCCTCGCACTTGGCGTAGCAGCCGCCCTCGACGTTAAAGATGCCCATGTCGGACCAACCGTGCTCGTCGTCGCCGATCAGCAGGCGCGTAGGGTTGGCCGAAAGCGTGGTCTTGCCCGTGCCGGAGAGGCCAAAGAACACCGCGGTCTCGTGCGTGACGGGATCCATGCTGGCCGAGCAATGCATGGGCAGCACGTCGTCCTCGACGGGCAGCAGGTAATTCATGACGCCGAAGATGGACTTTTTGATCTCGCCGGAGTAGCCGGTGCCGGCAACCAGAATCACGCGCTCCTGGAAGTTGATGACCACGGCCGCGCTGGAGTTGAGGCCCTTGATGGCGGGGTCGCACTGGTAACCGGGCGCCGCGAGCACGCAGAAGTCCGGCTCGCCGGTGCGCGCAATTTCGCGAGCGAGCGGACGGGCGAGCATTTGCTTAATAAAGAGCGCCTGGCTGGCACGCTCGCAGGCGACGAGCAGGCGACGCGTGTGGTTGCGGTCGGCGCCGGCCATGCCGCGGGTGACGAACACATCGCGCTCGTTGAGATAGTCGACGATGCCGGCCTTGATGGTCTCGTAGCTCTCGATCGAAAGCGGTCGGTTGACGGCGCCCCAGGCAATCTTATCGTGGACATCGGGGGTGTCAACGATAAAGCGATCGTTGGGAGAACGACCAGTGCGCTCCCCCGTCTCGATCACCAGCGCGCCGTTGGATGCCATGCGGCCTTCTTCGCGGCGGATGGCGTGCTCGACGAGCTCCGCGGCGGGTAGATCGACCAACAGGCGGGGCTGATTATCGGCGGGATCTTCGACCAGCGTAATGCCAAAGTTGGACAAAACTTCTGCAGGGGTAACACCAGGCATGGGGCCTCCTTTAAAAACGCGACACGCAGACGCGGCGCGCACTTTACTCACGTAAAGCCCGTTGTACCCGATATGCAAAAACGTTTTTGCGGCAAGGGCGAAGCGCCCGCCCAACGGTCAAAAATCGCAGGCAAGCGGCCTAGTCATTGGGGACGCTCTTGAACAGGCAACAACCAAGGAGTGTCCCCGGATGCCGGCACTTAGGGACGTTCCCAAAGTGCCGGCACATAAGGAACGTCCCTAAGTGCCGACTACTGAATGGAGTCGCCGAAAATATTGAACAACCTGTTCAAAAACACGAGCAAACGCCGTCGTGTCTATACTAGAGCGCAGCAATAGAAAGGACTCCGCCTTGAGCATCTCGCCTCTCGATAATATTCGCCGCGCCATCGCCCGCCGCAATGGCGTCGCCGACCCCGCCGTAGCGAGCAGCGACACTGCAAAGGCCCAAGGCGGACGCATCGAGAACGGCCTCTTCCCTGCCTCCCACACGGCCGAGGAGCTCGCACGCATCCAGGAGCTGAGCCAGCGCAACGCCGGCGGACCCGATAGCAGCCAGGCCACGCGCCGTCACCGCGAGCGAAATCGGGAGCTCGGCCCCATCCACCGCATGGTGAATGCCTGGTGGAACCGCCTGCTCGGCGCTGTCTACGGCGGCGGCTTCTCCACGCAGGAAGCCGAATACGAGGAACACGCCACCCGCCGCGACTATCTCTGGAATACCCTCGGCACCGCCGTGTGGGGCTTCGCGTTTCCCCTGCTCACCATCGTGTCCACGCAGCTTGTGGGCGCCGAGGAAGCCGGTAAGTTCTCCATCGCCTTTGTCACCGGCACGCTCATCATGATCGCGTGCAACTACGGCGTCCGCAATTTTCAGGTCTCGGACATCGACGAGAAGACGTCCTTTGCCTCCTACCAGCTCAATCGCTGGCTTTGCGGAGCGCTTGCGCTGGCCTGCGGCCTTGCATATAGCAGCGCCCGCGGCTACGACGCGCATATGGCGACGATCGGCCTGGGCGTCTACCTGTATAAGGTGATCGACGGCGTGGCGGACGTGTACGAGGGCCGCCTGCAGCAGGCCGATAAACTCTACCTGGCCGGCATGAGCCAAACGCTGCGCTCCGTCGGCGTCATCGCGGTCTTTAGCGTGGCGCTGTTCCTTACGCGCAGCATGCCCATCGCGGCCATGGCCATGGGTGTCACCGCGATTGCCTCGCTCGTGCTGGTCACCGCGCCGCTCGCCCTGCTCGAGACCGAAAAATCGCGCCACGTGAGCCTGCGCGAAGTCGGCCACCTCTTTGCGCAGTGTGCCCCGCTCTTCGGCGCGCTCTTTTTGTTCAACCTTATCGAGAGCATGCCCAAGTTTGTGATGGAAGGCACGCTGGCATACAAATATCAGCTGTACTTTAATGCCCTGTTCTTTCCGGCGCAGGCTATTTTGCTGAGCATTGGATTTATCTATAAACCGCAGCTCCTGCGCTTGTCGAGCATTTGGGCTAATCCTCGCAAGCGTCGTCGCTTTGACCTAATTATTGTTGCCGTTATGGCGCTGATCGTGGTCATCACCGGCGCGTGCGCCGCATTTATGGCAGGTCCCGGTATTCCCCTCATGAGCTTTATGTACGGCCTCAGCTTTGAGCGCTACCGTACGCTGGCGCTGCTGATGGTCGTCGCCGGCGGCGTCACCGCGGCCATCGACTTTATCTACGCCATCATCACGGTGCTGCGCCACGCTGGAGACGTCACCAAGATCTACCTGATCTGCTTCGCCGTAAGCGTGGTGCTGCCGGTGATCTTGATTAAGCTGCTGGGTCTGATGGGCGCTGTGGTGAGCTACCTAGCCATCATGGCCCTACTCCTGGTGCTACTGATTATCGAGTACGCCCACATCCGCCAACGCATCGAACGCGACCGCAACCCATACGGCGCCTAATTAGCTGCCCGGTCACCGGAATTTGCGATGGAATCACCCCGTCTGGGGTCTCGTTGCGGACAATATTCATCACGCAAAACTAAGTGAGTAGACTTTTACCGAATCCCCGACCACACCAACAGAGCACAAGTCTGTGACCTGCGGTTTTATTGAGGCAAATATGTTGGGTGCTCGGCATTTCCAAAAAAGTCTACTCACTTAGCCAGCGGGCAGCCAAAAAAGAACCGCCGCGACGTCGTTTGACTCCGTTGCGACGGTATTTCGAGCATTTTCGCGCTGTCGAGGACGCAGACGCTCCTCATTTCTAGCGCTTACCGAGCAAGAAGGCGCTACTCTCCGAAAGTAGTCAAAAAATCCCGTCCCAAATTAACTACGGTAGATCGGCGGAACAAGGTTATTCGCCCGGGTTGATGTTCGCGTAGAACTCGGCCCCGTCGTCCAGGCGCAGGATGCCCACGCGGCCGAACTCGGAGCCGGTGGCGGCGGCGCAGTCGATGTCGATGCGATCGGGCACACCAGCAGTGTCCTCGCCGCCCAAGCGCACGATCTGCCCGCGTCCCGATTCCTCATCGAGCCCCGCCAGACCACCGACCTCGCAATAGCGCCCAAGCGATACCGTGGGCGTGTGACCGCTCACCACGACCGGGCCCTTGCCCTCGGCAGAAAGCAGCCCGGTCGACGCATCCCAATAGCCATGACGAATCCACAGCAGGTCATCGGACGACTGCACCGCGAGCATCTGCTGCAGCAGCTCGCGATCGGCACCCACCGCTCCAACGCCATCGGCACAATCGACGCCATGCTCAAGCAAAAACGCGCGCGCCGCCTTCATCTCGATTCCAGCATGCACCAGCAGATACGGGCGCTCCTCGGTCTCGGTCACCGCGTAGAGCGGCAGCGCGGCCATCCATCGCACGAGCTCCTCGTATGCCTCAAATTCTATGTCGTTGAGCTGCTCGCGCGTCGTCCAGCCACCGTTGATATCCCAGGTCTCGGCATCGAGCGGATCCTGGCCAATGATGGCATCGAGCATGATCTGCTCGTGATTACCCTTGAGCACGTGGGCGTTGGGCAGCGAGCGCACGAGCTTAATAACGCCGACCGGATCGGGCCCGCGATCGATCATGTCGCCCAGCACGTACAGCGTGTCGTCGGACGTCAACGAGATCTTAGACAGGGCCTCGTCAAGCGCACGCACGTGCCCGTGAGCATCAGATGTCACATAGATCGCCATGGTACGCCTCTCCTTGCATTGCGGCCGAAGCCCGGTGCCGCAACTAAAACTTCAAGTTGAACTTAAACGTTACCCATTGTACTCCGTTGCAATAAAGCTGGAAAGGGTTTCCGAGCAGAGGCAAAGACGGCAGCCGTCTATGACGATATCGCGCACGCCCGCAATCCAACCCCATAAACCCACCATCTTTGGGTACAAATAACCACAGACAATTGACCGTGCCACGCCAACCACCCAGGAGCGGACACTATCCATGAACCAGATCCTTCTCTTTATCGGCCTCGTCATCATTTTGTGCCTGACCATCAAACCCGTCGGCAAAAAACTCCCCTTCCCCACCCTGCTCATCTTTATCGCGCTGGGCATGCTGTTGGGCGTCAACGGCCCGACGCATATCGACTTTAGCGACTACGCACTCACCGAAACCGTCTGCAGCACGGCGCTGCTGTTCATCATGTTCTACGGCGGCTTTAACACCAATATCGACCGCGCCAAGCCCGTCGCTGCGCCGGCGGTGCTGCTGAGCACGCTCGGCGTCGTCATCACTGCCGGCATCACCGGCGTGTTCGCCCACTTCGCGCTGGGGTTCGACTGGATCGGCGGCCTGCTGCTGGGATCGGTCGTGGCATCCACCGACGCGGCGAGCGTCTTTAGCGTACTGCGTGAGCACAGCCTGTCGCTGAGAGGTGGCACCGACTCGCTGCTCGAGGTCGAATCGGGCTCCAACGACCCCGTCGCCTACATGCTCACCGCTGTGCTCGCTACACTCGCGGCCGGCGGCGACATCAACATTCCCGCACTGCTGGCCAAGCAGATTATCCTGGGCGTGGGCCTGGGCCTTGCCATCGGCTGGGCGGCGGGCCGCCTGATTGAACGCGCGCACGCAACGGCCGAGGACGCGCAGACCATCTTTTTGTTCGCCGTGGCCATCGTCGCCTACGCGCTGCCGAGCTACCTGGGCGGCAACGGCTTTTTGGCTGTATACCTGGCCGGCATTGTGCTGGGTGCCAGCGACATCACCGGCAAAGTCGAGATGGCGCACTTCTTTGACACCCTCACCGAGATGGCAGAGATGACCATCTTCTTTTTGCTGGGCCTGCTCGTTACACCCGCACGCCTGCCGCAAATGCTGCTGCCGGGCCTGGCGCTCATGGCGTTCATGCTCTTCGTGAGCCGCCCCATCGCCGTCGGCGTGCTCCTGGCGCCCTTTAAGACGAACCCCCGCCAGGTCGCGCTCGTAAGCTGGGCGGGCCTGCGCGGAGCAGCTTCGGTCGTCTTTAGTCTCTTTGCCGTGGTGGCCGGCGTTCCCGGCGGACACGACCTGTTTGACCTGGTGTTTGTGATTGCCGTGTCGAGCATTGTGGTGCAGGGCTCGCTGCTGCCGGCGGTGGCGAAGAAGCTCGATATGATCGATGCGACCGGCGACGTGCGCCGTACGTTTAACGATTACCGCGACGAGGACGGCATGTCGTTTGTCAAGTTCAAGGTGGGCGCGGGCCATCCGTTTTCCGGACGCTCGCTCGCCGATGTTGGCAGCGCCACGGACATGCTCGTCGTCCTGGTGCTGCGCGATGGCGCACACCCGGTGCTGCCCAATGGCGATACCGTGATTGAGGAAGGCGACCTATTGGTGATGGCTGCCCCAACGTTTGAAGAGCGTGCCGAGGTTACGCTGCGCGAGGTCACCGTGACGCCCCACGGTC
This sequence comes from Collinsella sp., assembly GCA_037237765.1. GTDB lineage: Bacteria > Actinomycetota > Coriobacteriia > Coriobacteriales > Coriobacteriaceae > Collinsella. The sequence goes on from JAXXEN010000021.1 coordinate 23,178, forward strand.
GCCTGGCCGGCCAGCGCCTGCGCGACGTGCCGCAAGGCAAGCATCCCTTTATCGTCGTGATGCTCAAGCGCGACGGCCAGACGATCATTCCCGACGGCGACACCCTCATATACGCCGGCGACGAAGCCGTCATCGCCACACTGGCGTCGTAGCGGGCAGGAGGTAGCTAATTTGCGGCGAAGAGATCAAGCGCCTAGAGAACCTCATGTCTTCGCTCGCAGATTTGGATTTGCCTGAGGAGTAAGGTCACCTCTCCCCCATGTAACCATCCTGTAAATCATAGCGGCGCAGTCGAGTTTTACCGTGATGCGGTCGCGCCTGGCGCTCCACTGTGCTAAAGTATCCCGAACGTTCAAACGACTACGAGGGAGACTAGAAGATGGCACGTGTGCACAACTTCTCAGCTGGCCCGGCCGCGCTGCCTACAAGCGTGCTCGCCGAGATCGCCGACGAGATGATGGACTACCGCGGTTGCGGCATGTCCGTGCTCGAGATGAGCCATCGATCTAGCATGTACCAGCAGATCATCGACGACGCCGAGGCAACCCTGCGTCGCTTGCTAAGCATCCCCGACAACTACCGCGTCCTGTTTTTGCAGGGCGGCGCCACGCTGCAGTTTGCGGGCATCCCCATGAACCTCATGCGCCGCGGCCGCGCCGGCTACATCGTGACCGGCAACTTTGCCAACAAGGCATACAAGGAGGCCGCCAAGTACGGCGAGGCCGTACTGCTCGCGAGCTCCGAGGACACCAATTTCGACCGCATACCCACCATGGCCGACATCAACGCGCGCATTGCCGCCGAGGCCGCAGGCGACGGGCTCGACTACGTCTACATCTGCCAGAACAACACCATCTTTGGCACCATGTACCACGAGCTGCCCAACTGCGGCGACGTACCGCTGGTCGCCGATGTCTCGAGCTGCTTTCTGTCGCAGCCGCTCGACGTTGAGCGCTACGGGCTCATTTACGCCGGCGCGCAGAAAAACGCCGGTGCCGCGGGCGTGACCGTGGTCATCGTGCGCGACGACCTCATCGCCGACGGCCCCGCCTTTGCGCAGACGCCGCAGTATATGGACCTTAAGACCCAGGCCGCCAAGGGCTCCATGCTCAACACGCCCAACACCTTTGGCATCTACGTATGCGGCAAGGTGTTCCATTGGGTTGAGCAAACCGGCGGACTTGCAGCCATGGCCGAGCGTAACTGGGCCAAGGCCAACTTGCTCTATGAGCTGCTCGAGCACAGCGAGCTGTTCCATAGCACCACGCAGGCCGACAGCCGCTCCATCGCCAACGTCACCTTCCGCACCGGCGACGCCGAGCTCGACGCGGCCTTTGTCGCAGGCGCCGCCGAGCACCAGATTCAAAACGTCAAGGGCCATCGCCTGGTGGGCGGTATGCGCGCCAGCGTCTACAACGCCGTAACCATGGAAGACGTGCAGGCACTGGCCTCGTACATGAAGGACTTCGAAGCGCAGCATAGTTTGAGCCCGCGATCTAACTAGCCCGCAACCCGCGGGCCGACCAGCCACTTCAAACCACTTGTTTTAAACAAACCCGCTAAGGAGTTTTTCATGCGCAAGATTAAGACCATCGACGACATCACCAAGGACGGCAAAGTCGAGTTTGGCGAGGGCTACGAATTTGTGAGCACCGCCGAGGAGGCCGACGCCATCCTGATGCGCTCGACTGACCTGCACGGCTACGAGCTGCCCGAGGGCATCCGCGCCATCGCCCGCTGCGGCGCCGGCGTCAACAACATCCCCGTCGAGGAGTACGCCAAGAAGGGTGTCGTCGTCTTTAACTCCCCCGGTGCCAACAGCAACGCCGTTAAGGAGCTCGTCCTAGGCATGCTGGTGCTCTCGAGCCGCGGCGTGGTGCAATCGATGAACTGGGTGCGCGACAACGCCGACGACCCCGAGATCCAGGTCGACGCCGAGAAGGCCAAGAAGGCCTTTGTGGGCCGCGAGCTCAAGGGCAAGCGCATCGGCGTCATCGGTCTGGGCAACGTAGGCTCCAAGGTCGCCAACGCCTGCGTCGATCTGGGCATGGACGTCTACGGCTACGATCCGTTCATTTCCGTTGAGCACGCGTGGGTGCTGAGCCGCGAGGTGCAGCGCGTGGGCACGCTCGAAGATCTCTGCCGCGGCTGTGATTACCTCACGGTGCACGTGCCCAGCAAGGCCGACACCATCGGCATGATCAGCACCGAGCAGATCAACCTGCTGGCCCCGGACGCCGTGCTCATCAACTACGCACGCGAGACCATCATTGACGAGGACGCCGTTGACGCCGCCCTGCGCGAGGGCAAGCTGAGCTGGTTTAGCTGCGATTTTGCCACGCCCAAGACCGTCAAGATGCCCAACACGTTTATCACCACGCACTCGGGCGCCGGCACTGGCGAGGCCGAGGCCAACTGCGCCGACATGGCCATCAGCGAGCTTAAGGATTACCTGGAGAACGGCAACATCGCGCACAGCGTCAACTACCCCGCCTGCAGCATGGGCAAGGCGCGCGCCGCAAGCCGCATCGCCTGCCTGCACGCCAACGTGCCCAACATGATCGGTCAGATCACGGCAATCCTGGCCAAGGACAATGCCAACGTGCAGCGTATGACCAACGAGTCTGCCGGCGAGAACGCCTACACCATGTTCGACACCGATGAGCACCTGGATAGCAGCACCATCGAGGCGCTCAAGCAGATTCCGTCGATGTATCGCGTGCGCGTAATCAAATAGCGCCGGCTGATCTGACGGGCAGTTCCCCATGTGGCCTGCCCGTCACTGACATCGAATGCCCGCGGGGGCGCCTTTCGCACGAGAGGCGCCCCCGTTTTTGTGAGTACTCCATTAAATGCACTGAGCCGCTTCTTGGCATACAATCTGTATGTTGACCTAACTATCTGTGAGGTGCCTATGGTTGATACAGATTTTGCTTGGCGGCTTACGCAAGAACTCGTGCGGATCGACAGCTCAGACCCGGGTGCGTATGAGGACGAGATTGAGCGCTATATCAAAGCGTTGGTTGAGGAACGGTTGGCGCAGCTGAGCCATCCGGTGCTCCATGCCGTGCAGGTCGAGGAACTCGAGGTGCTGCCCGGGCGCTGCAACCTTATGGTCACCGTGCCGGGACTGAGCGACGAGCCACGGCTCGTCTATATCTGCCATATGGATACCGTTACGCTGGGCGATGGCTGGGACGCAAACACGCCGCCACTCGGGGCGGTTGTGCGTAACGACAAACTCTATGGCCGTGGCGCCTGCGACATGAAGGGTGGCCTGGCCTGCGCCATTGCCGCACTGGTCCATACGCTCGAGCGCGTGGTAGCGGATGGCGCGCTGCCCCGCCGCGGCTTTTCGCTCATCTGCTCGGTCGACGAGGAAGATTTTATGCGTGGCTCAGAGGCCGCGATCGATGCCGGCTGGGTCGGCTCACGCGAATGGGTGCTGGACACCGAGCCCACCGACGGACAGATTCAGGTGGCGCACAAGGGGCGTACGTGGTTCGAGATTGGAATGGCTGGCGTGACGGCGCATGCAAGCCAGCCGTGGAAGGGCGCGGATGCCGTCGCCGCCATGGCCGAGGTCGTGTGTTCGCTTCGTCGCGCGTTTGTGGCGCTGCCCGCGCACGATGAGCTGGGACCATCGACCATCACCTTTGGACAGATCGAAGGTGGCTACCGTCCCTATGTCGTGCCCGACCATGCCAAGGTCTGGGTCGATATGCGCCTGACCCCGCCGACCGATACAGCCGCCGCGACGCGCATGGTAGAGCAGGCCATCGCCGGCGCCGAAGCCGCGGTCCCCGGCTGCCATGGAAGCTATACCGTGACAGGCGACCGCCCCGCTATCGAGCGCGATCCGACCTCTCCCCTTCTAGCTGCACTCAAGTGCGCAGCAGACGATGTGACGGGCGCGGACACGACCGTCGGCTTCTTTACCGGCTACACCGACACTGCCGTCATTGCCGGCAAGACGCGTAACCGCAATTGCATGAGCTACGGTCCCGGGTCGCTCGCGCTCGCCCACAAGCCCAACGAATATGTGCCCCACGCCGATATCGTTCGTTGTCAGCAGGTGCTAATCGCGCTCGCCGATAATGTGCTCTGGGACGCGAGCGGCCAAGTTGGGGCATAATAAGCCGCGAACAAACCGACTCGCGCGTTAGGACCGCCCATGAAAGCACTTCCGTTTCCCTGCATCCGCCCGGCTCAGGACCGCGTGCTCGAGGCGCTGCCTGCAATGGGCAGCATCCTGAGCGGCAACGATGCCCTGCGCGGAGCCATTGCCGATGGTCTGATGCTCAAGGACCCGGGTGCGGCGTATTACGTGTACGAATGCTCGGGCGAGCCGGGACGTGTGACGGGTGTCGTGGCGATCTGCCCGACGAGTGTACTTGCGGACGGCAAGGGCGATGCCAGCGCCGACGTGGCCGCCGCCGCGCGCGCGATCGCCGAACTCAAAGTTCAGCCGCGCCCCGTGTCGCTCGCCTACGAGGCGTCGCCCGTCATGGACATCATCCTGGGCGCCGCCAAAGAGGGCGCCTCGCTCTACGCCGTCACCGACCCCGCGGGCATTACGCACCGCGTGTGGGAGGTCAAGCGCGAGGACGCTGTTGCCGCCATCCGTGCCATGCTCGACCAAGTACCAGAGCCGGCACTGGCCGACGACCCCGCCTACGCTGCCGCGCTGGCCGGGGCGTCGCAGCTGCTGGCCGATGAGGCCCGTGCCGCCGGAACGTACACCGGCAAGGAGCCGTTCAACTTTGCCGTAGCTGCGCTCTTCCCCGCCGCGCAGGTCAGCGGCGGCGCGCCGCAGGTTCCGACGGGTCTGCTCACGCACCAGGTCGCGCGGTTCTAGCAAGACCAGACCGCCCAGCACAAAAATCGGCAGCTCAACAAACAGGGGGCGGAGATGCAGCAGGTACATGCATCTCCGCCCCTTTTGCGTCGAGAAGTTATGCCAGCGACCCGTGCCGCCACGCTCGCGTTATCCGCGCTGCGGACCTGCAGTAGCCACAAGCGGTTCAAGCCCCAGCTCGCACGCGTAATCCTCCTGCGTAAAGACTTCGACCAGCTCAAACGTGTCGGATTCGTCGTCAAACGCAAAGTGCAGCACCGAGCAGTTGCCCGGCACGCGTTCGCGCTCGTCTGCCGCCGCGCCCCGCACGTGGTCCAAAAACTCCTTGATAGCCGAGCCGTGGCTCACCGCGAGCACGCACTCGTGGTCCGGACGTCGCATAAGCTCGGTCAGCGTCGCCACCATGCGCTCACGCACCTGCATCTGGCCCTCGCCGCCAAACTGACGATAGAAATCGCGCCACGGGCGCTCGGGCATAAGCATCACGCGCTCGGCCTCAAAGTCGCCAAAGAACCACTCGCGCAGACCGTCCAGGCGCTCGTACGCCAAGCCCGGCCACAGGTTGGCGATAGTCTGCTCGGTGCGATGAAGCGTGGAGGTGTAGGCATGATCGGGCTCAATGCCGCGCGCACGTAAAAACATGCCGGCGCGCGCCGCCTGGTCGCAACCCAACTGCGTAAGCGGCGAGTCACTCCACCCCTGAATGATGCGCTTAAGGTTGAATATCGTCTGTCCATGACGGACCAGATACAGATCTTTATTCATAGGGTCCTTTCGTTCGTTACCAACCCAAGAGCGAAAACGCCCCGTCGCAATAGCCAAAATGAAGCACGGCACCGTTGTCGGGTAGCTCTCCCTCGCCAGTCACATACTCAAGAAACTCTTGGCAGGCTGAGCCGTGGGAAACCGCCAGCACGCAGTCGTGCTGCGGCCTGGCCATGATGCGGGACAGCGCCGCGACCATGCGTGACTGAAGCTGCACTTCCGACTCGCCGCCAAAGGCCACCGGATAATCGCCCCAGGGCTGCGGCGGCATCTCGCGATTTGATGTGCCCTCCAGCGAGCCAAAATGCCACTCACGCAGGTCATCGACCAGCTCTATGGAACGGCCCTCGCCAACGATAAGCTCGGCCGTATGCCGCGCCCGGCCCAACGGCGAGGAATACACATGATCAAAGGCCACGCCACACGCCGCAAACGCCGTACGCGCCGTCAGCGCCTGCTCGCGCCCGCGCGCCGTAAGCGGCGAATCGTGCCAGCCCTGCAAAATGCTCTGCACATTGAGCTCAGTCTGCCCATGCCGCACCAAATACAGATCTGCCACACACCCTCCCCTCGTACCACCACCAAGGGGACAGGCACCTTTGTGGTGGTTTACCGTCTGATCACGCCGCGATGACGCTCAACTACACCAGCACGTCAGCGAGCGAACGCTTGGGTACGTGGTGCACCTGTGCCTCGTCGCGCCAATAATTGATGGAGCCGTCGGGGTTGGAATCGATCGCATCGATTACCTGCGTCTCGGCCGGAACGCCAAACGCCATGATCAGCTTGAGCTCATACTTGTCGTTATCGAGCCCCATGGCATCGATCGCGTGGGGCGTAAAGGCCTTGAACATGCAGGCAGCCACCTCGGGCGTGGCGCTGCGGGCGGCGAGCATCATCGTCTGCGCGGCAATGCCCGTGTCGACCTCGGTAATGGGAGCGGCGGGCTTGCCCGAAACGGCGCGCTCGGCCAGAATCGCGATGTAGCCGGTCGGGCGCTCGCCCTCGGCAGGACCCGGCCAATCCTTAAGCGCGCCGGCCCACACAAGCTCATCAAATACACGCGCGCAATCCTCGGCACAGCTCACCACATGAAAACGAAGACGCTGAGCATTGGCACCACACGGAGCCAGGTGCGCCAGTTCCGCCAGCTCGAGCAAAAACTCGCGCGGCACGCGCATGGACTCGTCAAATCGGCGGCACGTGCGGGCGCGGCGGACCAGCGCGTCAAACGTGTCCAGGCCGAGCTTTTCGCAACCTTGCTTTGCCATCGACTCCGCGCTCGACGGCGCCGCGGGAACTGTTTCGTTCATAGGGACCCCCAATACAAGCCAATTGTCCTTAGGAGAATCTAACCTAAAACCTAGGCAATAACGAACAGGGCTGCAATGTTCTACACCTGTTGAATAGAAAATCGCGACGTGGGGAACAACGGAAACAATTCGGGACCTTTGGGTTACGTTTCGCCCTCCCCGACCCATACGCCAGCGCCTTTAAGCGATACTGGTTGTAACGATCAAGGCTTACGCCGCACGGAAAGGAGACATTATGGGCATCTTTAAGAACGATGACCAAAAATCGAGCCAGTTTGGATTTGACGAGAAAAGCATGGCGGGCAAAGCCGTCAAGGCCGTACGCTGGATCTACGCCATCACGGGCGTCTTAGCACTCATTGCTGGTATCGCGCTGCTTTTTGCACCCGCCAAGTCCCTCGTCTTTTTGACGACCGTCCTGGGTTTTTACTTTGTAATCACTGCTGCCATCAGGCTGTTCACTGCCATTTTTGAGCCGCTGCTGCCCACCGGCTGGCGCGTGACGAGCATCATCTCCAACCTACTCATTATTCTGGGCGGCGTCATAATCCTGCGCAACAAGCCTTCTCGACCGCGACGCTCACCACGATGGTGGTTATCGTGGCCGGCTTTGGCTGGATTGTCGAAGGTGTCATGTCCATTCTGGAGTCCGAGCTTTCGTCCAACCGTGCCCTCGCCATCCTGAGCGGCGCACTCTCCATCATCGCCGGCATGTTCGTGTTTATTTATCCGCTGTGGTCGGCCAAGATGCTCGTCATCTTTAGCGGCGCCGCGCTGCTGGTGTTTGGCGTAACGCTGATTGTTCGCGCTATTCAATTTGGCAAACTGGTGCACTAGATGCCGCGAACGCTCTTTATTGATGCCGACGCCTGCCCGGTCACGCGCGAGTCGATTGACTGCGCGCGGCGGGCGGGCGTCGCCGTTGTTATCGCCGGCAACAGCACGCAAAACTTGGAACGGCACATTCGCCGCGACGACCCGCGCGATGCCGAGCACGCGCGACGCGGCTTTTGGGTCACGACGCTCGATGTGAACGTGGGCGCCGACAGCGCCGACTTTGCCATTGTCGAACGCCTGCAGGCGGGCGACGTAGTCGTGACGCAGGACATTGGCTTGGCGAGCATGGTGCTCGGCCGCGATGCCGCCGCCATCGGCGTGCGCGGGCGCGTCTACGACAAGGCGACCATCGACATGCAACTGTTTATTCGCCACGAGGAAAAGAAGGTGCGCCGCGCCGGCGGACGCACTCGCGGACCGGCGGCATTTACCAGCGAAGACCGCGCTCGCTTTAAGCGCAACCTCACCGAGCTGCTGCGCTAACCAAGGTAGATTTTTGGGACATGTCCGGAAATCTGCTTTTTTGCTTTGGCGATTGACACGCATCCAACGCCCAGGTCATGGCGGTAGATTTTACGGCATGCCCCAGTTTTTACGGCATGCCCCAAGCATCTACTTAGAGGCCAAAGGCAGAAAGGATAAGACCCCAGCCCGCACCGATGACGTACATCATGATCAGGAACAGGACGTTTTCGCGGGCGCTGCGGTTGGTGCGGAACAGCACCAGGTAGCCCACACCTGCAGAGATGAGCGTGCCGGCGAGCATCGGGGCCAGCTGCAGCGCGCCTTCCAGGTACAGTTGCGTGATGACGACGCTGGCCGAGCAGTTGGGAATCAGGCCGACGAGTGCCGAGCCCAGGACCGCAAGCGTCTCGTTGCCGCGCAGGAACTGCTCGATTGCGGACTCGCCGAACGACTCGAGCACGGCGACCAGAATCAGCGTCACCAGAAAAATGAATACCGAGACCTGCACGGTGTGCGAAATCGCGCTGCGTATGATCGACAGGACAGGCGTCCCTTCGTGGGAGTGGGAGTGACCGTGGCCATCATGGTGTTCATGCTCGCCCTCATGACCGTGATCGTGGCCATGTCCGTGGTCGTGCTCGTCCTCGTCTTCATCACAACCGCAATGGTCGCGCTCGCACAGCTCGTGGATGTGGTCGGCGCTCACGCCCGCCTCGGCCACCTCGTCGATGATGTCACCGCCAGTGTGGTCGTCGTGCGCGCAGTTCACGTGGGCCGGGTTGGCCGCGGTTCCCAGCACGGTGCGGCGAATCGCCGCATGTGCGCGAGCGTTACGACGCAGGCCGCGAATGGCGGCGTCCACGATAAAGCCCGTGACCAGCGCGATCAGTGCCTTCGAAGCCAAAAGCATCGCCATGGTCTGCACGGGCACCTGCTCGGCGAGCAACAGCGGCAGCATCTCATCGGAGGTCGAAAGGAACACCGCCACCAACGTACCCAAGGTCACGACACGACCGGCATACAGCGTGGCCGCCATTGCCGAAAAGCCGCACTGCGGCACCATGCCCAGCAACGAGCCAACCACGGGGCCCGCGGCTCCGGCACGCTTGATGGCGCCGTTAACGCGGTTGCCCGCAACATGCTCGAGCGTCTCGAGGGCCAGATATGTCACCAACAAAAACGGCACCAGCGAGAGCGTGTCCTTGCCGGCGTCGAGCAGAATATCAATCAACAAACCCATGACGGATGGAACCTTTCGTGTCTTTCGGCAGCATTGTAAAAGTCCTAGCGGTCAACTAGGGTATTGTAGTTATCCTAGGCGCGATGCCAATAGTTGCCCATGGTAAACTATCATCTCGCCACATCTTAATGACTCAAAGCCGCACGACGCGGCCCATCCAAGGAGCAGTTATATGAACGTTTCACAAGCACTCGAATACGAGCGCCAGCCGTTTATTCCCATGTTTATCTATGGCGATCATGGCGCCATGGAGTCCGAGCGCCAGAAGGGCGAAGAGGCCCTTAAGGTGCTCGAAACCGAGTACTTTACCGCCGAGGGCGACCCCAGCTTCGACTTTGCCACCGTGCGCGACCTGGCTGACCGCAACCGCGACCTGTGCGACCAGATTGGCGAGGCGCGCCTGCGCAACGTGACGCCCGCGACGCTTTCGCGCGGTCTGTCCGACGCCGACACCTGCGCCGCCATCGGCAAGATGCAAAAGCGCACCGCCGCGTCCGTCATGCGCGAGATCCGCGGTGACCGCGACGCGCTCGGCGTGGCGTACGCCCGCAAGCCTATCCAAGGCACAGTGCTCGGCATCGACATCGAGACCACCGGCCGTGCACCCGAGCGCGGCTACATCATCAACGTGGGCTGGGAGATCATGGAGCTCACCAGCGACGCCGTCCCGCACGACGCCGAGGCACACTACTGCGGCCTGCCCGATATCTACCGCGGCGAGGATGTGCCGCTGTCGAATATCCACCACATCACCTGGGACGACATCGACGGCAAAACGCCCTTCCGCGAGAACAAAGAGCTGCAAAAGCAGCTGCTCAAGCTTATGAAGAAGTACCCGTACATGGCACACAACGCCGCCTTTGAGGACAGCTGGTTCAAGATTCACCTGGACGGTTACGCCGAGGCGCGTCGTGCCGGCAAGATTATCGTCATCGACTCGCGCCAGATCTGCCGCAGCCTGGATGCCGACGTCCGCTCGCTCCCCCGCGAATCCGCCCCCGCCGCGCTCGAGAACTGGGCGCGCCGCCGTGGAACCCTCGCCGCCGACGCCAACGAGCAGCATCTGGGTCTGGACGACACCGACCTCATGCTCCGCACCGTCCAAGCCGAGTTCAACCTCAAGAACCTGTTTGACAAGTAGAAACGTCTACGACAAACTCCGGCGTAGATCACGGGCGGCCTCGCAGCGGGAAACCCCGCAGCGGGGCCGCCCTACGTTCCACAAATAAACCTGCCATCACAAATTCTGAACCCTCATTTTGAACGATTTCGGCCAATTCCCGACACGTAATTCGTTGTCGGATGGTGATGCATCACTATCAAATGTGCAGCAATTGAGTATTTCTATGCTATAGCCGAGCTGCGAAAACGTTTATTTAGGGCATACCAACTCATAATTGCGTCAAGCTTTTGGACAGCATTTGGTTAGACCTCTAAAACGGCTTTTCCACTCAGCGCCGTCAACACGGCATTAGCTGACACGATATATACCATGAGTATCGTATTGTCACATACCACTGCAAAAGCGGTCTACCAGGCCGCGCATTCGGTGTCTGCGAAAGGCATCGAGTCCTGTAACCCTACCGCGATTTACGAATCATGTCCCACCGTAACGCTCCTTGACGCAGCCGCAGAATGGCTCACCAAACATGATGTTTCCCTCGATGCAAATGATTGCCTCGAGGTGATGGTGTTTCATCGCAGGAATGCGCGCTATGCAATGAACTGTCAATGCCACGTGTCTTCAAAACGATTCTCGAACTCACGCTTTATAGAGCTCAAAGATGGCATCTTCATTGTTGGCGTTGAGCTTTGCGCACTTCAGGCCGCCACCTATCTTTCTTTTCGCGAACTAGTGGAGTACTACTTTGAACTGTGCGGCGCTTATTCCCTTGGAACCGACTCTTCCACCTCCTATACCGAGCGTTTCGCGCTCACCTCGACCGAGAGGTTAAAGCAGTTCTTTAATTCCATTACCAGATGCGACGGTCTGGCCCTTGCCCGAAAGGCGATCCAATGTGTACGCGACGGATGCCGGTCTCCCATGGAAACGGCATTTGTCATGATGCTAACGCTGCCCAAAAGCGAAGGAGGGCTTGGTATTAAGGGAATTGAGACCGATTACGAGGTGCAGGTCACCGCCGCCGCAAAGAATCTCACGAGACGCAAGAAGTTCTTTATGGATGCGTATCTAAAGAAATCTCGCACAGACATTGAATACAACGGTTTTTATCATGACGCGGAAGAAGACCGCGCCATCGATGAGGAACGCAAGAATGCGCTTGCGTCCATGGGATACGGAATCATCACCGTCAGCCGTTATTCCTTTATGCATGCCAGCGCTTTCGTTAGGGTCATGGAAGCGATCCAACGGAAAGAGGGCATACGCCCCTCGCGTCTGCCAAAAGACTTTCAAATCATGCAAGAGGACCTGAGACAGTTTGTGCTCAGAAGGTTTATAGAAGAGAAAAAGCGAATTCAGAAGCAGCTTCGCCAGGATTCCGAAGAGCGCCAACGAATCGACCTCGAAAAAGCAACACTCGAAGGCATCACGCTGGATGACCCGACAATTAATGAAGTTCCGGCAGTCGATGACATGCAGACTGTCGAATCCGACAGCCCATCATTTGCCCAAACAAGCAGCCTCGCGCCCGAGGGCAGGGTTTTCGGGGCCGGAGACTAGGCCGGCTAACAAGGTAGGTACCCTAGCGACGTGCAAAATTGCGAATATTCAGCAGGGTCGGCCCTCCAACACCCACAAGTTAATCCAAATGAGAAACAAAAACGCTATCGAAGGGGAACGTTAGGCAACATTTGAGGAAGATCTTATCTGTTTACCGCCCTTGGATAACTCTTGAGCGGCTTTATTTGGCCGGGAATAGATAAACAGACCCCCTATAGTTGCAGAATACTCCAATTTTTGCACGGCGCGGGGGCACCCACCTCGGCATCGACTATCAAAACCGCTCAGTCCGGGGTCTCATCCACTATTCCCCATCATTTTGTCCGATGAATTACTTAAACGTTATTGACATATGAACATGCGCTCATATAATCGGAAGCAAGTTTTATGAGCGCATGTTCATATGAAAGGATATTGCAATGAGCATCCGCGTTGATGAAATGAAACCCGACACCGAGGCCACCGAGCCCGCGATCCCCACCACCTGCTCGCCCGAGGACCTTCCCGACGAGGAGCTTCTCTACGACCTCGCCGACCTGTTCAAGGTCTTCAGCGACACCACGCGCATCAAGATCCTCTATGCCCTCATGGGCCGCGAGCTCTGCGTGGCAGACATCGCCGAAGCGACCGAAACCTCGCAGTCCGCGGTGTCGCACCAGCTGCGCACACTCAAGCAGTCACACCTGGTCAAATTCCGGCGCGACGGCCGCAACATCCTCTACTCGCTCGCCGATGATCATGTCTATACCATGCTCAACCAGGGCATGAGCCACATCTGCGAATAGCGACCAACCACGGTACCAGCGCGGCCTGCACCCAAGCCGCAAAAACAGGGAAAGGAACCCACCATGAAAAAGCAGTTCAAGCTCGACGAGATCGACTGCGCCAACTGTGCGCGCGAGCTTCAGGACGAGCTGGCCAAGCTCGAGGGCGTCAAATCCGTGTCCGTCAACTTTATGACCCAGAAGCTGACGCTCGAGGCCGATGACGCCGAGTTCGACGAGGTGCTCGACCGCGTTGTAGAGTTTACGGCCGACGCCGAGCCGGACTGCGAGATCATTCTCTAGCCCAGGTTAACGTCAACCCGCAAGGCCGCGCTTGCCGCGGCCTTTGCTCGCGAAATTATATGAGCAAGTGTTCATACATTCAAATGGGAGGTTTGAATCATGACAGCCGCCGATCCCACAAAGAAAAAGAAGAAGCGCAAGAAGAAAGAGTCCCTTGAGCATAAGCGCAATCGTATCCTGGTAGCGCTAGGCATTTTTGCGGTGGTGTACGCCCTCGAGGAGCTCGGTACCCTTACCGCCGCATTCGGCACCCCGGGTAACGTCTACGCCAGCTTCGTGCTGTTCCTGGTGCCGTTCCTAATTGCCGGCTACGACGTGCTCCAAAAGGCATACAACAACATCCGCCGCGGCAAGGCCTTCGACGAAAGCTTCCTCATGGCCGTCGCGACCATCGGCGCGTTTGCCATGGTGCTCTTCCCCGACACCGTTCCGCACATGGCCGAAGGCGCCGCTGTCATGCTGTTCTATCAGGTCGGCGAGCTGTTCCAGGCCTACGCCGTGGGCAAGAGCCGCAAATCGATCAGCGCCATGATGGACATCGCGCCCGATTACGCCAACGTCGAGCAACCCGACGGCACACTCGAGCAGGTCTCCCCCGATGACATCGCCGTCGGCACCGTGATCGTGGTCAAGCCCGGCGAGCGCGTGCCTATCGACGGCGTCATCGTCGAGGGCGAAACCCAGCTCGATACCGCCGCCCTTACCGGCGAGTCGGTCCCCCGCCCGGCCAAAACCGGAGACGATATCATCAGCGGCTGCATCAACATGACGGGTCTCATCCACGTGCGCACCACCAAGCCCTTTGGCGAGTCCACCGTCGCACGCGTCCTGGAGCTCGTGGAGAATGCCAGCGAAAAGAAGGCGCGCACCGAGAACTTCATCACACGCTTTGCCCGCGTCTACACGCCCGCCGTCACCGGCGCTGCCGCGGTGCTCGCGCTTGGCGGCGGCCTGGTCACCGGTGCCTGGCCCGACTGGATTCTGCGCGGCCTGACTTTCCTGGTCGTCAGCTGCCCGTGCGCGCTCGTGATCAGCGTGCCGCTCAGTTTCTTTGGCGGCATCGGCGGCGCCTCCAAGCTGGGCGTTCTCATCAAGGGTTCTAACTACCTCGAGACGCTCGCCGATGTGGACACCGTCGTCTTTGACAAGACAGGCACCCTCACCAACGGCACGTTCTCGGTGGTCGCGGTGCACCCCGAGGCTGGCTATACCGAGCAGTCGTTGCTCGAGGTCGCAGCCCTTGCGGAGTCGTTCTCCGATCACCCCATCGCGCAGTCCGTGCGCGTCGCCTACCAGGGCGAGGTCGACCCCAAGCGCGTGAGCGACTCCGCCAACGACGCGGGCCACGGCGTGACGGCGACCATCGACGGCAAGCGCGTCGTCGTCGGCAATGCCAAGATGCTTGCTGCGGCCGGTATCGACGCTCCCAATTGCGAGGTCGTCGGTACGATCCTCCATGTGCTGGTCGATGACACGTACGCCGGCCATATCGTAATTGCCGACACCATAAAGGCCGATGCCGAGCAGGCCATTCGCGACTTGCACGCTGCCGGCGTCAAACGCACCGTCATGCTCACGGGCGACCGCGAGGAGGTTGCAGCGTCTGTGGCCAAGCAGCTGGGGCTCGATGAGTTCCACGCGCAGCTCCTGCCAGGCGACAAGGTCGAGCGTGTCGAGGCGCTGCTTGCAACCGAGAGCGGCAAGGGCAAGCTCGCCTTTGTCGGTGACGGCATCAACGACGCACCCGTGCTCACGCGCGCCGACGTCGGAATCGCCATGGGCGCCATGGGCTCGGACGCCGCAATTGAAGCTGCCGACGTGGTGCTGATGGACGACAAGCCGTCCAACATCTCCCGCGCGATCCGCGTGGCGCGCAAGACCATGACGATTGTTTGGCAGAACATCATCTTTGCGCTGGGCATTAAGCTGCTGATCCTGGTGCTCGCGGCGCTCGGCATCGCCAACATGTGGCTTGCCGTCTTTGGCGACGTGGGCGTGGCGATCATCGCCATTCTGAACGCCATGCGCGCGATGGGTGTCAAGAACCTGTAGCTTGTACTCGGACGGTCCCGGCAGGGATGTCCCCTCCAAAACGTCCTCGGCAAATGTGACCCCGTTGTCCTGCTCCTACGGAGCTATGGACAACGGGGCCACTTGCCTGACGCTCCTATTTGGCAAGGTGTTTTTTAGAATCCATTTTGCGCTCGGCCTC
>JAXXEN010000037.1:0-4052 GCA_037237765.1 Collinsella sp.
CAGACTTGATTGGGGACAGACTTGATTGGGGACAGACTTGATTGGGGACAGACTTAAATGAGCGTTTTCACGCATTTAAGTCTGTCCCCAATCAACATTACTGCGGCACTTTGCTCGGCTAAAGCGTACAATAGCGCCTATGCGAAAGGGGAACAGATGATCAACGAAACTATGTATGCTCGCGGCGCGGAAAGCTCTATCATCCGTGAGATTTTTAGCTATGGCCTTGAGCGCAAGGCGCAGATCGGTGCGGAAAACGTATTCGATTTCTCACTGGGCAATCCGAGCGTTCCGGCGCCCGCTGCTGTGGCTGAGTCGATTAAGAAGGCCCTGGAGCTGCCGAGCGACCAGCTGCACGGCTACACGCCCGCACCGGGCCTGCCGCAATGTCGTGCCGCTGTGGCCGAATCGCTCAACCGCCGCTTTGGCACGAGCTATGAGGGCAAAGACGTCTTTATGACGGTGGGTGCCGCGGCTTCGCTCACCTGCACGCTCAACGCCGTTACGAACCCGGGCGACGAGGTTATTGTTATCGCCCCGTACTTTCCGGAGTATCGCGTTTGGATTGAGAAGGCCGGCTGTACGTGTGTTGAGGCGCTCGCCGATGAAGATACGTTCCAGCTGAGCGTGGACAACGTGCTCAAGGCGATTACCGATAAGACGACTGCCGTTATCATCGACTCGCCCAACAATCCGACTGGTGCCGTATATACACGCGACACGCTGACGCGACTGGCCAATGTTCTGCGCGAGGCCAACGCTCAGCGCGATCCCGAGAATCCGATTATGCTCATCTCGGATGAGCCGTACCGCGAGATCGTGTACGGTGCCGAGGTGCCTTGGGTGCCCTCGATCTACGAGAACACCGTGGTGTGCTACTCGTATTCTAAGTCGCTTTCGCTGCCGGGCGAGCGCGTGGGATGGATCCTTGTTCCCAATACGAATCCTCAGGCTGCCCGTCTGATGCCGGCTGTTGCGGGTGCTGCCCGTACGCTGGGTTTTGTATGCGCACCGGCACTCTTCCAGCGCGTAATTATCGACTGCATCGATGAGCCGAGTGACGTTGAGGCCTACGCACGCAACCGCACCGCGCTTACCGACGCACTAGCGGAGTATGGCTACACCTATGTTGAGCCGGATGGCGCGTTCTACCTATGGGTGAAAGCGTTGGAGCCCGATGCGAATGCGTTTTGCGAACGCGCAAAGAAGTATGAGTTGCTTGCGGTTCCCTCGGACAGTTTTGGTATGCCGGGTTGGTTCCGCCTGGGCTATTGCGTGAGCTACGAAACGATTGTCAATTCGCTACCCGCTTGGAAACAGTTGGCGGACGAGTATCGTTAAAAGTAAAGCGCTCTGCCTACAATGTTTTACGTGAAACGGGGTTTGGTGTTAAGCCAGGCCCCGTTGTCATGAACGTTGTGTCGTTGGGATGGAGTGGTTTTACGACTATCGAAGGCTATGCGTACAATGAATATAAGCGACGGCCGTGCCAGATAAGGAGACCTGATGCCCTACCTGCTTTCTTGTGACATTCATACCCATACGATGTTCTCTGCGCATGCATATTCGACCATTGAGGAGAATGTGTACTGGGCGGCAGAGCGTGGCCTGCAGGTGCTCGGATCTGCCGACCATCTGAGCTCTATGGTTACGGCTTGCCCCAATGACCTGCGCAGTTACCAGTTCTTTATCAACCAGGATATCTGGCCGCGCATTTGGAGCGGCGTGCTGGTGCTGCGTGGTGCCGAGGCCGATATCGTTTCGCTGGACGGACGCCTGTTTGGCGAGGACACTCCTGTCACGCTCGATATCGCCGGCGATTCGTACAGCCGTCAGCATTCACTGTTCGATTTGGTTACGCGTAATTTGGATTATTTGGTTGCAAGCGTGCATAATCCGCAGATTGCTGAGGGCGCGACGCTGGCCCAAACGACCGAGATGTATATCAATGCCTTGGAACACCCCAAGGTGTTCATGCTGGGCCACGCGGGTCGCTCGGGCGTGCCGTTCGATATCGACGAGGTGCTGTTGGCGGCTAAGGCCAAGCACAAGATTATTGAGATCAACAACCATAGTCTTGAACACGGTGTCGACACTGAGCATTGGGCTGTATGCCGCAAGATCGCCGAGCGTTGCGCTGAGCTAGGCGTGGGCATTGGCGTTTCGACCGATGCGCACATTGGCATGGCAATTGGTAAGCTCGATTACGCTCGCAAGATGCTCGATGAGATTCACTTCCCGTTGGATCTGATCGTGACGCGCGATCGCGAGACGCTGCTGCGCGAGATGGCGGCAGCCGGCGTGTGCGACCTGCGCAAGGGGATGTAGCGGAATTTATAAACCAAGCGAAGGGGGCGGCCCAGACGGGTCGCCCCCTTTCTTGTCCCAAAAATCTACTGAGGTTGGTTAGCGGTGTTCGAGGACCGCTACGGTTTCGGTGTGGTCGGTGTGAGGGAACATGTCGACCGGCGTGATCTTGAGCAGGCGATAGCCTCCGTCGAGGAGCTGATGCAGGTCGCGCTCTTGAGTCACGGGGCTGCAGCTGATATAGGTGATGCGGCGCGGCTTAAGCGCGCAGGCAGCTTCGAGGAACTCGGGCGTGGAGCCGGCGCGCGGCGGATCGATGGAAAGGACATCGACCCGCTCGTTGTTATCGGCGGCATCCAGGATGTAATCGGTGGCGTCGTCGACCATAAACCAAGCGCTGCGGGTGAGGCCGTTGAGCTCGGCATTGCGGCGTGCGTCGGCAATGCCCGCCGGGTTGCGCTCCACGCCGAGCAACATAATGCCGATACCCTTGTTCTGGGCATCTTTAGCTGCGCAAAGACCGATGGTACCGCTGCCACAGTAGGCATCCATGAGCACATCGCCCTGGTGCAAATCCATGCCGTCGATAGCGAGCTGATAGAGCAGCTCGGTCTGTTGCGGGTTGGTCTGATAAAACGCGGTGGGGGAGATGTCGAATTCGCAGCCGAGCAGCTGGTCGCGCATGCATTCGGCGCCATAGACGATACGAGTCTCCTCACCCAAGATGGCGTTACCGGGACGTCCATTGATATTTTGGGCAACGGTGACGATATGCGGATCGAGCGCCGCGACGGCCTCAAAGAACTCCTGTGCATGCGGTAAGTCACGCTGGGCGGTCACGAGCGTAACCATGACCTGGTCGGTACGCCAACCGCAGCGGATGACGGCATAGCGAAGCAAACCAAGATGCTTGTCCTCGTTAAAGGCGGGAATATGCAACCGCTCAGCTTCGCGTGCGATGCCGTTGAGAATCTGACGAGCGCCCGACGCCTCGACGGGGCATTCGGGTACGGCAACGATCTTGTGCGTGCCGCGCTCAAAGAAACCGCAACGGACAGCGCCCTCCTTGCCGGGAGCAAAGGGAGTGGCAGCCTTATGGCGAAAGCCACGCGGCGCAGGATATTTACCCGGGTCGCCAAGGGTGACGCCCATACCGCGAATAGGATCGACAGTAGTGCTCTCGCGCTCACAAAGCTCGGCAAACAGCTCCTCCATAGCAGCCTGCTTAGCCGCCAACTGCTTTTTATAAGGACGATTGAGCGCCGTGCACCCACCGCAAGATTTCATGATCGAACAGGGAGACTTGGGGTCCACGGCCTTACGCGCAGACGAAACCCGATCTTTATGCGAGCGCTTGGAGCGAGTCTGAGATGCCTTATCCTCGTTCCGACGAGAGCCGGGACGCTTGGCCTTAGCCTTGCCCTTGGCCGACTTACCCTTCGCGTCCTGAGACGACTTGGATTTCTTAGAAGATTTTTTCTCCTCTGACCCCTCAGCCGCCTCGATCAAAGCACGACGAGCCTTACGCTCCGCACGAGATTCTGCCATGAATTAACCCCACTAATTTACAAATTGAAATCTGAAAGCATTGTACCGTGCCAAGTTAGCAGACGATATGCAAGCGCCCATTTCATGTCAGCGATAAGTCCAACGATGTTTGCCCGGCGTGGGCGGGGAGCGGCGCGTAATTAAGTTTATCGCGAGTTCCGCACGCAAAGGAAAGCACTTAATGTGCTTTCCGTCTT